>JBGAPI010000033.1:0-58027 GCA_044221335.1 Ahniellaceae bacterium | reverse complement strand
GCCGAGATCGCCGGCGAATACCTGAAGAAGGGCCGCCAGGTCTACGTCGAGGGTTCGCTGCGCACCGACAAGTACACCGACAAGGAAGGCGTCGAGCGCTACAGCACCGACATCATCGCCAACGAGATGCAGATGCTGGGCGGACAGGGCGAACGCGGCGAAGGCATGGGCGGCAGCCGCGAGTCTGGTGGCGGCCGCGATTTCGAGGGCGGCGGTCGCAGCTCCGGCGGCGGTCGCGACTTCGAGGGCGGCGGTCGCTCGTCCGGTGGCAGCCGCGGCGCCCCGTCCGGTCGCGGCGCGCCGCCCGCCCCTTCGTCGGTCAACGACCCGATGCTCGATGACGACATTCCGTTCTAGGTGCGATTGCCTGCTTTCCAACGCAAGCCGATCGCCCAAATCACGAAGTGTCGCGCACTGGTCAACGATTGACTCCAGAGCGGTTCCGCAATGGAGTCGACGAAGCTAGCCAATGATCTCAATTACGGTACCTCGCGCGACCGTTTTTCCTTCCCACAATTGCACCTCCTTGCCGACCTTGAGCTTCGGAAGCGCAAGTTCCGGCGAAAGGAACTTGATCGCGACCTCGTAGGTGGTGCCCAATTCCAGGCACTGGCCACCAAGAAGCAGACGACAGTCAAACGCTTCATCGTCGACGATCAATGGACAGCCGTAAAACGCCCCTCTGACTGCGGTGTGACGCCCACCTTCGGAAGTATCAAGGAACTTCAGGCGAACAGTTGCATCTGGCTTCATAGATCAATGTCCGCCTGACGGCAATGCCATATGGTCCAGAACCTGTGGCCTGAGTCCGGGAAGGCGACTGTCTGGAATCACCCAAGCCGGAATTCCACCGTCCACGGTCGCGGGAGAAAGGCCTCTGAAAATGGTGTTCGGAACTTCAGTCCGGATCGTAGTGTATGGTGCATCTCCGAAAGCTTTCACCGCTTGCTTAGCGTAGGCTGAGGCGTCGGCCGCGGACGTAGTGAAGTACTTGCCTTCTGCGGAGCCAAGGTTTCGCAGCGAGCCAGTCGAATTGATGTCGGCTAGTTCCGCCGGGCCCACTGCCCTGTAAAGCGTCGTGGTGCCCCCTGCTCCTCGAACCGATGTTGCTACGCCGCTCGCGCCGGCGACGGTCATTCCGCCATCGACAACCGCCATCACGTAGTTGCCCTGCTCGATGTCGCCGGCTGTGTTGTACGCGCCCATCAACACACAGCCGCCGGCCGTAGCCGCGCAGAACCCTGCACTGGCCGCCCCCTTGCCCAGCATCTTCCCGATCTGTGCCGCGTCGTGATTGACGATGGCCGTGGCCGCGCGGTCTCGCCAGGCATTGATCGCGACGAGCCAGGCGGGATACAGGTCCAGTTCGTAGGCGACGCGGTACTCGCGCAGGTGAGCGCCACGGGGGGTCACCACAATCTGATCCAGCCCCGTGGCATCGTCGCTCCGACCGCTGGCCCGGCTTGGATCGTGCTGCGCGGGAGCCTTGCTGTTCGTCCCGATGTCTGACGCGCTATTGCCAGTCGGTGTGGACGTCGCGCCGTGTGCCGTTTGACGGTCGGTGCCGCTGCGCTGCAATCGCGCGCCCGGCGCTGCCTGAGGCGAATTGACCTCCGTCGTATCGACGCCCTGTTCGGCACAATCGGTACCTGGTCCGCGATCGATGTGCGACCCTGTGCAGGCCTGATATCCAGTCGGATCTGTGCCGGAGAGTGGATTGTTCGTGATGTAACTGTACGGGTTCAGGCTCTGGCTATGGGTCGGGAACTGAATTACCGGATCCACGCTGAGAAAGCGCCCGAGGTTGTAGTCGTACGCCCGCCCGTTCATGTGGATCAGCTGCACCTCGTCGAGGTGCTCGTGCTCGGTGAAGCCGCGCCGTGAGGGGGCGACGCCGGCGATCGGATTCCAGTTGAGCAGGCCGTACAGGCGGTCGCTCTGGTCGCCGTTGCGGGACTTGCCGAACGGATCGTAGGTGCGGCGGTCGGTGAAACTCGGTTCAACCATCGCCAGTGTGGAGCCCAGGCGATCACGCTCGATGTAGGTGACCGTGTCGTTGCCCGCGCTGTTGCGCAGGACGACCGCCGACCCGAGCTCATGGCGCCAGCTGCCGTTGCTCATCTTCTCGACGCCCGCCGGACCGAAGCTGGTGCGCAGCCCGGTGGACGTCAGCTCCTGGTAGCGCTCGCCGGCCGGCGAGTAGGAGAACTTCGTGTAGCCACTGCCGCGCTGCGCCCAGCGCATCAGGTTCGCCGCGTCGTAGCCGGCGCCGAACGCGCTCTCCGTTCCGTTCGACGACACCAGGTTGCCGTTGCGGTCGTACGCGTAGCTCATCGATCCGCCGGCCGCCAGATAGATGCTGGTCACCTGGTTGTTGCCGAACTGGTAGTTGTAGCTGCTCGCGTAGTCGGACTTCGACAGGAAGTTGCCGCTGGCGTCGTAGCTGTAGATGCTGCCCTGGCCGCTGCTGCGTGCCCCTGCGGTCAGGCGCTGGAGGGCGTCGTAGCCGTAGTCTTCCCACGACGTCGTGCCGGCGCTCGTGCGCGCCTGCCGAGTCAGGTTCGAGAAGGTGTCATAGGTGTAGGCGATGCTGTCCTGCGCGACACCGCCCTGCGACCACGCGCGCTGCTTCGACTGGCCGGTGCTGCGGTAGAAGTCGTACGCGCCGGTCAGGCCGTTGCCGAAGGTCTCGGCGGTCGGATGGCCCCACGCATCCATCGCGGTGAGCGTCGAGTACGAGACCGCCGAGTCGGGATTGCGGACTTCCTGCGCCACGCCGTAGCGCGAATACAGGGTCTGCACCCGCAGGCCGCTCGGATAGCTGCGCACTTTTTCGCGACCGTAGTAGCCGTCATAGCCGCGCTGGGTCACCATCGCCACCGGCTCGTTCTCCATCGTCGTCGTGACCGTCACCGGTCGCTCGGCGGCATCGAACGCGTAGTCCTCCTTCCACACCTGTGCGCCGTTGCGCTTGCGGACCACGCTCGACAGCTGGCCGATGGCGAAACTGCCCTGGTCGTAGCTCCAGCTGTCCTCGAAGCTCTCCGGTCCGATCGCGAAGCCGGGGTCGAACCCGCTGCTGGTCTGGGTCGTGACGCGACCCAGCGCGTCGCGGGCGTTCACCGTCAGGGTGACGCCACGGGCATCGGCCTGCGTCACCATCTCGCCAAGCGCGTTGTAGGTGTAGGTCCAGGTGCCCGGCGTGCCGTTCGCGCCCATGTCCGGATCGGTCGCCGTCAGGCGGTGGCCGAGCTCGTTGTAGGTCGAGCGGGTGATCAGGCCCTTCGCGTCCTTGAACGCGATGGAACGGCCGGCCGCATCGAACCAGTGGCTCACCAGGCCCATCTTGGCGTCGATCGTGTCCATGACCTGGCCAAGCGCGTTGTTGGAGCGGCTCATGTTCACGCAGACGTTGGCCACGTTGCACACGCCGGTGCTGCCCTTCACCGCGATATCGACCCGGTTGCCGACATAGCTGTAGGTCGTCGTGAGGTCGCCGTGGGTCGGATCCATCTCCGCCGCCGGCGCCGTCTTCGACAACAGTCGGTTGCTGCGGTCGTAGCCGTTCATCGTCGTCCAGTAGACCGAGTCGCCGGCGAAGTGCGGCTGCGACTGGCGGGTCATCGTGCCGTAGTAGTCGTACTCGGTCAGCTGCTGGGTAAAGGTGCCGTCGAATCCGCGGGCGGCCTTCTTCACCACGCGGCCGAGCTGGTCGTACCAGACCACCGCCGTCGGTGCGCCGTCGCGCACGGTGGTGACGCGGTACTTCGCGTAGGACTCGCCGCTGCCCTCGCCGACACCGGTGCAGCTGCCGCCGCTGCAGGCGTTCACCGCCGTGAACACCGACGGCTGGCTCGGGTTTCCGAACGCGTCGCGGTAGTCGACCCGCGTGCCCAGGCCGAAGGCGTCGTAGCTGCTGATCGCCGTCACGCCATTGGGGTCGGTCGCCGACGTCACCTGACCGTCGCGCGCGCGGCTGATCGCCTGCGACGACTGGTTCAGCGCATTGGTCGTCGTCTGCACGAAATAGCCGTCGGGCGAGTACGCGATGCCGCTGCTGCGCGATCCCGTGACGCCGTCACCACTCACGATCATGCTGCTCGGCAGCCCGTAGCTCGGCGTCGGATAGCCGATCACTTTCGACGAGTGCTGGCCCGCCACACCGATCTGCACGTCCTCGCTCGCGAGCGTGCGGTCATTGTTCCACTGGTATGCCGTCGTGACCGTCTGGTCCGGCGCCGAGACACCGGCCGGCAGCGGATGCGCCGCGTTGTAGGCGATGGCGGTCGTGACCGCGCGGCTCTGCAGCCGGTCCAGCCACCAGCCGGCGGTGTCCGCCGGCGTATAGATGCTCTGCGTGATGGTCTTGTGCGAATCGACGAACGCGGCCGGATAGCCGAGGTCCTGCGTGACCACCTGCTGGCGCTGGAGGTTGCCGTTCGCGTCCCAGCCGGAGGTGTAGTCGCCCGCGATCGGCGAGTAGTAGTTGAGCGTGCTGACCAGGCTGACCGCCGTCGACATGGAACTCTGGTTCTGCTCCGCCTTCGCGAGGTCGTAGTTCCAGGTCTGCTGCGCGATCAGGTAGGGGAAATTCAGCGGCGGCGTCGCACCGTCGGTCGCGCAGGGCGAGTAGCGGTTGCTGACATCACAGCCCCACTTGTAGGTCTCCTGCTTGAACAGGGCGCCCTGCTGGTTCGGCTGTCCGAGCAGCGGCACGCCGCTCGGGTTCGGCGTCGTCGGCGGCACCGTGTAGCGGACGTTGTCCAGCTGCCCGGCGAGCGGGAACTTCTGGTGGTAGGTGGTCTCGACGCGCACGCGGCGCGCGAGATCGGCGGCGTTGCCGAGCGTCGCGGTGTTCTGGAGGATCTTGCGGAAGCCCTGGAAGCCGCGGCCGAGGTGGTTGTAGATCGCGCCCTCGTAGCCGTAGGACCAGGAACGGAAGCCCATGGTGATCGCGCCGCCCTGCCCGGCCGACTGCACCATGCTGCTGACCACCGGCATCGACGACGTGAAGTAGTAGTGGTGGCTGTCGGCGGCATACGACGCGTCGCCGAGGCTGTACAGCAGCGGATACAGGCTGCCGGCACGGTACGCGTTGCTGCCGAGCGGGTAGTAGTCCCACAGCGTCTGGCGGCCGAGACCGTCGGCGACCGTGCGGACGAGTTCCGGGACGGCGGGCGCAGCGCCGGCACGCTCCCAGGCGCCGACGTTCTCGTTGACATAGAGCTTCAGGCCGAACGCGAACGGGCTCGCGGCGCCGGCAAGCGTCGCGACGTCGGTGCCGTCCGGCAGGTAATGCGGGCCGTACACGTCGTCGGCGAGCGCGACGCAGTGGTTGTCGATGGTGCCGCGCGGGACCGGGCTCCAGCGGCAGCCGATCTGCGTCGGCAGGTCGGACAGGCCGTCGCCGTACAGGTCGTCGACGCTGGCACGGACCTGGTCGAGGTTCGCGATGACTCTGTGGGCGGCGCGCTTGGCGATGTTCTGGGTAGCGTCGAGCGACACGCTGACCGCCTCGAAGCTCGCCGGACCGGTCTGCACGAAGCGGACCGCAGCCATCTCGTAGGAGCTGGTGTCGGTGCCACTGAAATTGAACTGAGCGGCGTGATAGTGGCCCGAGTAGGTGCCGACCACGCCGTATCCTTCGACATCCGTGGGCAACGGGAAGCGACCCGAGGGATCTTCCGAGCAGGCGAACACGCGGCAGGTCGTCGACGACGTCGGCTCGATCGCACTCGCCTCGGTGCTCGCTTTCAGCCCGCCCTCCGGACACTGGCCTTCCTGCGTGGCGTCATACTGGTAGGACACGAACGTGCACATGCGAGCCGCCAGGGCGGCCGGATAGAGGATCTCGGCGCGGCCATCGCCATCGACGTCCGCGACCGGCGTCCGGCCGAAATAGCGGAAGTTGATTCCGCTGCCGTCGCGCACGAGCGCCTGCTGCGCGCCCTGCACGCCGATGCCGGCGGAAAAGCCCTTCGCGGTATTCAGGTGGATCGTCCACTGGAATCCAGCCACACCGCCGTCGGCGAAAACGAGATCGGTGAGGCCGTCGCCGTTGACGTCGAGCCACATGAAGCGCGTCGTGATGCGCCAGAGATCCGCTTTCGGCACATTGAGATTGGCGAGGTCGCACAGCGCATACAACTGCCCGGCCTGGGCCGGACAGGCCGAGATGCCCGATGCACCAGTCGACGTCGAGAGCAGGACCTTGTCGGGCACCAGCCGGGTCGAGACGTTGCCCGGCGCCGCGTTCACCAGAATGTCGGGAATGCCGTCACCGTTGACGTCGAAGCGTTGACCCAGCATGTCCGCCTGGCTCGCCCACGAGGTGATCGCCTCGCCGGCACTGAAGGAGTAGCTCGTCGTGGCGGCGCCGATCGGTGCCTTGCTGACGTTGCGATAGATGCACAGCGTGGAGCTGCTGCCGGCGGTCGACGCCTGGCACGAGCCGCCTGACTTGACCGCGACGATGTCGAGATAACCGTCGCCGTCGGCGTCGAACGCGCCGACCAGATAGTCGCCGGTAAGCCGCCCGCTCTGCTGGCTCCACGGAATGTTCGTGCCAACCGTGCGGAACAGGCTGGCGGCGCTTCCCGAGAAGGCGGCGCCACGGACCTGCGTCGACACGTACAGCGACAGCGAGCCGCCGTTCGGGCCGATCAGATCGGCGCGCCCGTCGCTGTCGATGTCGGCCGTCGTGTCCGGGTCGCCGAGCGGAATGCCGTTGCCGTTGACGCCAAACAGGCTGGTGACTTCCACGGTGCCGAGGATCTGGCGGTCGGCATTGACCTTGGCGAGATAGAAGTGGCGCAGCGAGTCGCTCTCGATCTGATCGACGAGCATCTCGCGGCTACCGTCGCCGTCGAAGTCGCCGACGACGCTCACGTTGCGGCCACCGCCCGCGGTCGCCGATCCGGCGGCCGGAAGCGCGCCGTCGAACGCGGCGGGATGGAACAGATGATCGACCGGGAAATCCGTCCACCCGAAGGTGGTGCGCGGCCGGCAGACCTCCGCCGGATCGTAGGCGCATTCGGTGACGCCGCCGAGCAGGCTGCGTCCGCTGTGCATGCTGTACTGCTGCCCGCTGGTCGCATTGCTGTAGTCGAGCTTGTACGCGCGCACGTGCTCGCTCCCGACGTAGGTGTCGACCTGGGTCAGGCGCTTGGTCTGCATCGTCAGCCCACCCGCGAGGTAGCTCGACGCCCAGTCGGCGCCGCCGGTGGACGAAGACGGGCGGTCGCCGTAGCTCAGCACCACGCGGCGATTGCCGGCCTGCGCGCCGAAGCCGGTGTAGTCGATCGCCGTCAGCGGCGCTTCACCACTGGCGAACACGGTGTAGGAATAGAGCTGGTTGTTGCCCACGCGGTCCTCGACCTTCGCGAGCTGCCACGCCAGCGGGGCCGGCGCGCCGTTCGGCGTCACCGAGGCCGCCGTCACCGTGCAGGTCGAGCCGTTGACGATGCCGCCGAAATGCAGGATGCGGCCGGACTTCAGCTCGACCTTGAAGCAGCTGCCGCCGTGCTCGAGGTCGGCCGCGACCTGGGTGATGCGTGAGAAGTCGTTGATCTCGGTGCGGTAGGTCTTGCCGACGGCGCCGTAGTTGCCGTTGTTGCCGTCGAGCGGAACCAGCCGCTTGCCGTCGATACAGAGGCGATCGCTCTGCTTGTAGGCCACCGCCAGCGAGCGCGCGTCCTGCTCGATGGTCTGCGGGCAGCGATGGATCGAGCCCGATCCGGAGAGCGACCAGCCGAGGCCGGCGGAACCGTTTCCGCCGCGGCTGCTGTAGCTGAGCGCAAGGTCCGGCTGCATGCCGGCGCGGCCCGGCGGAACGACGATCGGGATGCGGTAGGACGCCGCGCCGCCGTCGACACCGGCTTCACCGGCGATCGCACCGACCGAGGCGTCGTGCACGGGAAGGTCCGCGGCGTTCGAGACCACCGGAGCGTCGGGAACGTCGCCACCGAGCACGCGCACCGAGGCGGACGTCGCGAGGACGCTGCCACCTGCGGAGCGAAGTTCGTAGGCGACGTAGGAACCGGCCGGAAGCGACTCGACGACGTCGCGAATCGCGCCGCTGCCGATGGTCGCGACGACCTGGTTGGTGACCAGATCCCTGCGCACGACGTTCGCGCCGGCATCGGTCGAGCTCCAGCCCACGTGGTAGCTGCAGGTCGACTGGCCTGCCGGGGTGACGCATTGCGTCGTCGAGACGATGACGTCGTTGATATCGGTGCCCTTCACGGTTGCGACCGGATAGGTCACGCCCGCCGGCGGCCACTGGATGGCCGCGCCGCCAGTGACGCCGGTCGGAACGTTGAACGACAGCGCGACCGAGCCATGCGTCGCGTCCGAGAACGAGCGCTGGTAGCTGGTGTTCGACAGCAGCGTCTTGACGACGCAGGACTCTGTCGCGCAGTCCGTCGTCGGAATTCCGTAGTTCGAATGCACATAGGCGGTCCGCACGGGGCCCCAGGCCATCGATGGCGACGCGGCAGACCCGTCGGACTGGCCGTAGATCCATGCCGGCCGACCGGCGGTATCGAACAGCGAGAGATTGAAGGATTCGGTGTAGTTGTTGAAGACGTCGATGCCGACCGTCATGTCGATGCCCCAGCCATCCTGCGTCGGGGCATACCAGTGACCGGTGAAGCTCTCGTTGACGGTATTGGCGACGGCCGCGGCCGCCGCGAGCGTCGCGGCGCTGCCGCTCCGCGCGGCACCGGCGACCTTCGCGGCGTTGCTGGTGTCCGACGGCGCGATATCGCGGAAGGTGTTGTAGACGCACTCGGGATGCGCGCCCGTACCCGCCGGATTCCATTGCCACGACAATGCGGCGCGCGTCGCGGTCCCGTTCGGGAAGGTCACGCCGACACTGCCGCTCGGCGTGGCGTCCCGGACGCCCTTCAGTTGGGTGAAGTCGTAGGTGACGCGCCACAGCTTCGACACCCACTTCGTATCGCCGTTGGCCTGGCGAGCGGTCGGCATGGAGTCGCTGATCAGCCAGGTCGGCTTGCCCTGCGCATCGAAGGTGTACCAGAACAGCACCATGTACTGGTTGTTCGCCGTGAACAGGAAATTCCAGGCGGTGCCGTAGCGCTGCGGGTTGTACCAGGCGCCGGGAATGCCCGCCGTGCTTCCGGGCTGTACCGGCGGAACCGTGGTCGCGGGACAGGTCGACGTCGGCGGCGCGACGACGTCCGCCCGCGCGTCGGTCGGCGCGGCGGAGAGTGCGGAGACGGCAAGGAGCAACGGCGCCCACGCGCGTCGCAGGAGAGAGGTCTGCATGTCAATTCCCGGGTTCATGGAACACCTTCGGAGTCCGAAGCGGATGCGCGATGACTGCGCACTCCCCTACGCGGAAACGTCCGGAGGAATCGATCAAGGGGTGCGTCCCGGCACAGGTCGTTCCATTCCGGGTCGCTCCGACCGACCCGGGCTAGGGCGGCGACGGCAACCCGTCCAGTGCCTTTCGGATCTTCTCGGATTCGGCCGCGTGGGCGGCTCGGTGCCGGCTCTCATCCCAATCGTGGTACATCGCCAGCTGAGCGTTCAGCAGATCGCGTCGCTCGAACGGATTCACCGAGGGGATCTTGTCGAGCACCTGCTCCGCCTCGGCGTAGGTCCGCTCGGCCGCGCCGAAGTCGCCGAGCGCGACCTGGGCATCGCCCCGACGCCGCAGGAACACCGCCAGCAGGTGAGCGCTCGCCGAGGTGAAGCGTGAACGCGCCGCCGCCTCATCCGCCGCCAGCGCCACCAGGGCCGCTTCGGGATGGCCGCGACGGCTCGCGATCTCGGCCAGCGCCATGCGGGCCACCAATGTCGCAGTGCCGTCGTCACCGTAGGTCTTGACGACCCATGGCAAGCACTCCCGCAAGGCCACCTCGGCTTCGTCGTAGTGGCCGAGTTCGAGATGGAGCAGGCCCAGCCTGCGCTGAAACCGGCGGGTCCGCGGATGATCGTCGCCGAGCACCCGCCGTGCCCGCGACGTCGCCTCGTCGAGCAGCGCCAGCGCCTCGGCGAGGCGGTGCCGTGCTTGCAGGATGTCGGCCACGTTGACCATGCTGATCTCGGTGGCCTCGTGGTCGTCCCCGAGCAGCTTCCGGCGCCGCTCGAGCACGTCGCGCATCAACGGCTCCGCCTCGTCCAGGTTGTTCAGCTCGATCAGGATCAGCCCAAGGTTGCTGCGGTACAACAGCTTGGACGACTCGGAAAGGTCGGGATGCGGGTCCGCCAGCTGCACGGCACGGCGCGCCAGCCGTTCGGCTTCGTGCTGGTGGTCGACGGTGCGCAGCGCGAACGACAGGTTGTGCATCGTGCTGATGGTCTGCGGATCCGCATCGCCCAGAATGACCTGCTGACGGGCCAGCGCCTCGCGATACAGGCGGATCGCCTCGTCGAAGCCGTCCACTTCCTGCAGCAGGTTCGCCAGCGTCGTGGTCGCACCGAGCGTGACTACGTCGTCCGGGCCGAGCGTTGCCGTGCTCTCGGCCACGAGCGCGCGCAGGATCGTCTCCGCCTCGTCGAACTTTCCGGCCTCGGTCAGGTAGCTGCCCAGCGACTCTTCGGCCTTGATCTTCTGGACGGGAGCGCAGGCCGCGGCCGAGCTGCACAGCGCTACGACGCGCCGCTGCACGTCGGCCGCCTGCAGCGCCTTGCCGAGACGAGCGAGCTGCGCCGCCAGGGTGGTCAATTCGATAGCCGCGACCGCCGGCTGCCGCTTGAACTTGCGGTCGACGTCGTCGATCGCGGGCCGCAGGACAGACTCGGCCAGCAGGTCGGTCGCCACCGAGGCCGGGCTTGAATCACGGAGGTCCGCCCGCAGGGACGCAACCCGACTTGCGCGGTCCTGTTCGCCCACGCCGCGACTGGCGAGCGCGTGCTCGAAGCCCGCGATGATGCCGTCGTTCAACAGCGTTCCGGCCCGGGACGGGTCGATCTGTTCGAACATCGCGGCTTGGAACGCGACCAGCTGCTCCAGCTGTTCGGCGCGCAGCCGTTCCTGTCGCGCAGCCCACAGAGCGACCGCCGCGCCGCCGACGAGGCCGACCGCCGCCAGCCCGCCGGCGACCGTCGCGACGAGGTTGCGGCGCAGGAATTTCCCGAGTCGATACCAGCCGTGCCCTCCGCGCGCGCTGACGGGCCTTCCGGTGAGGAAGTTCTCGAGGTCGGCTTCGAGCTTCTCGACCGAGGCGTAGCGTTCGATCGGCGACTTGCGCAGGCAGCGCAGCAGGATGTCATCGAGGTCGCCCCGCAACTGGCGTGCGAGTCGGCGCAGCGCTGCCGACGAACCCGTTTCCGCCAGCTTGCGGCTCGGAGCCTCCGGCGGCACCAGGCGGATCAGCCGTTCAACCTGCCCCGCGGTCAGTTCGGCATAGTCGAACGGCGGTCGCCGCGCCAGCAGCTCGTAGCCCAGAAGGCCCAGGGTATAGATATCGGTGGCGACGCCGATCGGCTCGTTGGCGAGTTGTTCCGGCGCGGCGTATTTCGGGGAGAAGTACCGTTGCGCCGTCACCGTCCGCTCGGTGACGTCGTCGCTGATCCGCTTGGCGATGCCGAAGTCGAGCAGCTTCGGTACCCCGTCACGGGTCACCAGCACGTTGTTGGGCTTGATGTCCCGGTGCACCACCAGCTTGTGGTGAGCCTCGGACACCGCGCCGCACACGGCCTTCAGCAGTTCGACCCGGGCACGTACGCCGAGACCGAGATCGTCGCAGTAGCGGGTGATCGGAACGCCGTCGATGAACTCCATCACGTAGTAGGGCGTGCCGTCGGGCAGTTCCGCCGCATCGATCAGGCGGGCGATGTTGGGGTGATCGAAGCTCGCCAGCAACCGGCGCTCCAGCTCGAAGCGGCGCTGCGTCTCCGCATCGAGCAGGGCACGGTGGACGAACTTGATGGCGACCGTCTGCGCCACCGTGCCGTCGATTCGCTCGGCCCGCCAGACCTGCCCCATGCCGCCCTGCCCCAGGGACTCGCGCAGCTCGTAGGGTCCGACGCGACTGCCCTGCAGCGACGGAACCCGGGATTCCGGATCCAGGATCCCGGCGAGGTCGGTGATGATCGGCCGGGCGGTCGTCTCCGCCACCTGCGCGTCCGCCTCCAGCAAGGCCATCAGCTGCGCCCGCAGCGCGGCGTCCCCGCCGCAGGCCTGATCGAGGAAGCTTCCCCGCTCCTCGGGTGACCGGTCCAGCGCCTTGGCGAACAAGTCCTGCAGGCGCGACGAATCCTTGCTCATGGGGACCTCGATCAGTCAGCGATCCGCGCCTGGGCGCGGGGGCCGCGGCAGGCCTGATCGAGGAAGCTTCCCCGCTCCTCGGGTGACCGGTCCAGCGCCTTGGCGAACAAGTCCTGCAGGCGCGACGAATCCTTGCTCATGGGGACCTCGATCAGTCAGCGATCCGCGCCTGGGCGCGGGGGCCGCGGCCGGCGCCGCTTGCGGGAACAACAGGTGTCGTTGAGGGCTCCTTCCATGGCCGATGTCACTTCTTCGTCTCTGTTGCCGATTTCCACTACTCGGCGGCGTCGCCTGGGGCAGCAGGTATGTCCCAGCTGTGCCCGGGCACCCCGAACGCAGCCCCCCGCCGGTCAGAAGTCCGGGAATTGCTGGAGTATCGCCCAATGAAATTCATGCCGTTCATCTACCGGATCCTGGGAGCACTCCCCGGCTTTCGCCCCGAATCCGATCAGCAATGCCTTTCGCGACTGAAGGCCGAGGGCATCGATCTCAGCGAGAGTCAGATCGCCGAGTTCGACTTGATCTTCTTCAGCGCCGATGACGCGCGGCGAGCCGCCAACGCACTGGGCTCGAAGAAGTTCAGGACAATCACGCGCACGGGTCGCTGGAACGCCCACCTCGTCACGGCCGCCAGGAGACTGCTGGTCCGCGAGAGCACGGTTGCGACCATGCGAACAGAACTGTCCGCCCTTGCCACCTCTCACGGTGGATTCTTTGAACAATGGGACGTTTCGCTGGATGCCTGGAACGACTACGAGAACCTGATCCGCGCCCGCGTCGAGCAGGCAATGGCATCCGAGTGTCTGGTCAAGTATTCCGCGTACTCCTCCGACGAACATGGCCTGCCGACGGACAATCTGGACGAAGTCGCCTGGCCCGGAGCGTGCCGATTCGCGGCGAAGGCCGATCGATTTTTCGGCGATGGCGACGACTATGAAAGCCCCGTCGTCGACAGCCCGACGTGGCTCGAC
This sequence comes from Ahniellaceae bacterium, assembly GCA_044221335.1. GTDB lineage: Bacteria > Pseudomonadota > Gammaproteobacteria > Xanthomonadales > Ahniellaceae > JBGAPI01. The sequence continues at coordinate 44,818 of JBGAPI010000033.1, read as the reverse complement.
GTCGCCAGGCTCGCGAACGAGATGATCCAGCGGACCCGCAACCGCCATCATGTGTTCCTGGAGGGCATTCGCGAGCTGACGGTGGCGGACGGCGTCGCTGTCCTGAGCTTTCAGATGGGCTCATGATGGACGGGGGCCTTGGCCACGCGAAGATCTTTCGGAGCGCGAGCCGGTCGCTGCGCGTCAGGGCCGTTCCGCTTGGCGGGAGGTCGGAGCGTCGGCCAACCGGCATGGCGACGGCCGCGCCGGACGCGAGCGCCGCTCACCCGCGCTCGAGGCGCGCCAGCACCTCGCGCGCCTGCCGCGTGGCGCTGTGCTCGGCGCCGTAGACCGCCTCGTACATCGCCAGCGCCTCCCTCTGCGCGGCGATCGCCTCCGCGCTGCGCTGCAGTGCCGACAGCGCGGCGGCGCGGGCTTCCAGGGCCTGGCCGAGTTCGTCGCTGCGGCCGCCGGACTGGGTGGACAGCGCCGCGACGGCGGCTTCGGCCTCGACGAGCGCCTGTTGCCCCTGGCCGGTCTCGGCCAGCGACTGCGCGCGATTCGCGCGTATCGTCCGGCACATCTTGTGGTCTATCGCGGAGCCCTGTTCGATGCAGCTCTGCCAGGCCTTGTCGATCTCCACCAGCGCCGCCGCAGGTTCGCCGCGTCGCTGCAGGCTGATCCACAGTCGCCGCTGCACCGACTGCCACTCCTCGCCACGATTGCCGTCGCGTTCGAACTGAGCGATCGCCTCGCGCATGCGTGCCTCTCCGGCGGCGACCTCCCCCCGGCGCACCTGCAGGAAGCCGGCCTCGCCGAGCGCCGTCACCACCCAGGGATGCCCCGGCGGAAACGCCGCGCGAGCGACCGCGAGGCGCCGCTCGACCATGCGCTGCTGCTCGGCCAGATCGCCCCGCCAGTAGGCGACGTCCTCCAGCGTCCAGATCGGCGGGATCACCTGCGGCGACTCGGTTCCGAAATGTTGCTCGGCTAGCGCGAGCGCCTCGCGCGCCAGCGTCTCGGACTCGCCGTACTTTCCTTCGTTGACCAGCGATGCGGCCACGTTGCTCAGCGCCGAGACCAGTACGTCGGGGCTCGCGTGGACTCGGCGCTGGATCGCCAGCACCTCCTGCAACATCCGTGAACTCTCGTGGGCGTTGCCCTCGTGGCTGGCGACGCCGGCCAGCGCCGACAGTGCCGTGGCGTACTCGCCAGGCCGCTCCTGCTCATGAGGTGCGAGGATCGCGACCGCCCGTACGAGGAAGGGCTTGCCGGCCAGTACCTCGCCACGATAGCTCGCGAGCACCCCGAGGTTGACCAGGGTCTCCGCGACCGCCGGATCGTCCGGCCCGTGGGCCTTCTCCGCCAGCGCCAGCGCGCGCTCGAACAGGAGTCGCGCCTCGTCGAACTTGCCCTTGGCGGCGGTGATCTCGCCGAAGTCGTCGAGCAGATCGGCCTGCAGCCCGGGATCCGCGCCGAGTTCCGCGTCGACGCGCTTCAGGGTGTCGTCGAAGGCCTGGGCCAGGGTCACGGCCCCGCCGGGGGTGTGCCGCAGCGGGTCCTCCTGCACGAACACCGACACCAGGAAGTCCTTGACCCGACGAATACGCTCGGTCTGCTGCTTGGCCGCGGCCGCCTCGGTCTCGGCGCGACGCGCCTCGGCATCGGCGCGGGCCGCCTGCTGCTGCGCGAGGTGGGCCTGCCACAGCGACACGCCGGTCGCCGCGGCCAGCGCGAGCGCTGCCACGGCAGCCGACACCACGGCGCCGCGATGGCGGCGCACGAAGCTCGCCATTCGGTAGCCGGCGGAGTCGGCGCGCGCTTCGCGATCGGGCGGCCGGCGAGCCAGCGCCGAAGGTCTTCCGCCAGCGCCGCGGCCGTGCCGTAGCGGCGCTGCGGTTCGCGCTGCAGCGCGGCAAGAACGATGGTGTCGAGATCGCCGCTGAGCTCGCGCGCGGCGCGCGCCGCATGCGCGGTGCTGATGCCGAGAACCGCCGCCAGCCGATCCGGCGCTTGCCGCAGCACCTGGCTCGGCCGGGTCGTCGTCTCCTGCACCAGCGCGAGGGCCAGCGCCGCCGACGAGGCCGCGCTGCGATCATGCGGCAGGGCCCCGGTCAGCAGCTCGAACAGCACCACGCCGAGCGCGTAGACGTCGGTCGCCGTGCCGATCGGCTCGCCGAGTATCTGCTCCGGTGCGGCATAGGCCGGCGACATCGCGCGCGCGGCGGTGGCGGTGTCGCTCGGCGCGCCATCGCCCAGCAGCTTGGCGATGCCGAAATCGAGCACCCGCGGCTGCCCGTTGCCGTCGACCAGGATGTTCGACGGCTTGAGGTCGCGATGCACGACCAGTTGCGTGTGCGCGTAGGCGACCGCGTCGCAGACGGTGGCCAGCAGGCCGACCCGCGCGCGCAGGTCGAGCGCGCGACTCCGGGCGAACTCGGTCAGCGCCACGCCGTCGACGAACTCCATCGCGAAATAGGGCCGCCCGTCGGGCTCGACGCCGCCGTCGAGAAAGCCTGCGATGTGCGGGTGGTTGAGCTGCGCGAGGATGCGGCGCTCCTGCACGAAACGGCGCAGCAGCTCGTCGGAGTCCATGCCACGCTTCAACAGCTTCAGCGCGACCTGCTGCTCGACGCCGGCGGTGCTGCGCCGGGCCAGGTAGACCTCGCCCATGCCGCCGCGGCCGAGCGGGCGCAGCAGCTGGTAGTCGCCGATCCGCGTGCCCTCCGGCAGGGCCGGTACAGCGGCAGCCGCGGACAGCCCCTCGAGCACGGTCGGCGCGATCCGTGCCACGCCGCGGTCGAGCACGCCGGCCTCCCGCGCGTCCTCGGCGAGCAGGCGGCGCAGATCGGCGGCGAGCCCGGGGTCGACCTCCTCGAGCTCTGCCAGGCGCGCGTCGCGTGCCGGCGCCTCGAGCTCGAGCAGCTCGTCGAGATGCGGCGACAGCTGCGCCCAGCGTTCAGCCGACCAGGTCATCGCTGCCTCCGTCGTCGCCGAGCTGGTGATGCAGGAAGGCCCGTGCCTTGCGCCAATCGCGCTTCAGGGTGCGCTCCGAGCGTCCGGACAGTTCCGCGATCTCGGCCAGCTCGAGCCCGCCGAAGAAGCGCAGTTCGACCAGCTCGACGAGCGCCGGATCGACGGCGGCGAGCCGCGTCAGCGCCTGGTCCAGCGCCAGCAGTTCGGCATCGCGCGTCGACGCCGGTTCCTCGTCGCCGACCTGCTCCAGGGTCAGCTCCGCGGCACCCCCGCCGCGCTTTCCGGCGGTTCGGCGACGCGAGTGATCGATGCTCAGCTGCCGCATCGCACTCGCGGCCACCGCGAAGAAGTGCTGGCGATCGTCGAGCGCGAGCGCCTGCGGCCGCGCCAGCCGGAAATAGGCCTCGTGCACGAGCGAGGTCGCACCGTCCGCGCCGCGCACGTGGGGCGCGGCGAGCCGCCGGAGGTCGGCATAGACCGCCTCGAACAACTGGTCGCTGGCGGCCTTGTCGCCGCCGCGGGCGCGACAGATCAGCTCGGTGAGCTCGGCCATCGATCGCGCTCCATGGTCGCGGCCCCCGAAACTGCCACACCCTCCCCGCCCCCGCAACGAGGCGCGGCACGACCGCCTCGCGTCCGGATTGCCGCCCTCCCGTCATCGTCGCGCTCCACTGCCGGAACAGCGCCTCTACTCGAAGCCGTCGGCGAACACCGTGGTCGCGCGCGGGAGCAGGGCGGCGGCCGCGTCGCTGCGCGGCGACTCGACGGCATTCACGGAGTAGCTGCTGACCGCATAGCGCCGAACCGTTCCGCGCGGCGCGGCGAGATCGATGAAGCCCGCGCTGAAACTGCTGCCGAGATGCTTCCAGCGGCCGTCCTCGTCCTGGCACCAGACGCGATAGCCGTGGACGCGCGCATCGGCGCTCCCCGCCCAGTTCACTACCACGAACTCCCCGCCCGGCATCGCACGCGCCTGCACACCCTGGGGTGCCGGCAGGCCGCCGATCTCGACGAAGCGCTCGTCGTCGTCGCCGGCGATGTCGTCCACCACCGACGCGCCGCGCACCAGGTTCACGTAAAGGCGATGGGTCTGGTCGGCCGCGAAGCCCGCGGGTACGGTCAGCGAGACCGTGGTCGTCGCGTGTTCGCCGCTGCCGAGCGAGGGCAGGAAGCGCGCCGCGGCCGCGGGCTGGCCGGTGGCGGCCGGTCCGTCCCAGTGGAACTGCAGCGTCCAGTGCGGCGCGACCGCCGTGTAGGGAATGCCGCGGTTGCTGAAGTCGACCTGCACCTGCACGACCTGTCCAGCGGCGAGGGTGCTGGCGCTGCTGCGGATCGCATCGATCCCGAAGTCGACGCCATGCGCCATCGTCTGCAGGCTCACGTCGTTGCCGATCCGGAGCGCGGCGGGCGCGCGCACGTTCTTGGTCTCGCCCAGTTGTGCGGCGACGCGCGCGGACAGTGGCGCGTTGAACGAACTAGCAACGACGACCTGTTCCATGTCGGCGTCGTAGGCTGCCACCGGGGCGAGGTGCTCCGCCCCATCGGCCGACAGCGCGACCGGCACGACGACGCTGCTGTTCCAGTCGGCGCCGATCCGCATCACGTCTCCGGTATGCAGGGCGACGCCGGGCGGGTCGGACGGATCGCGGTCGCTGCCGGCCGTGCCGGCGCCGGAGCCCCAGCCGCGATAGACCACCGTCAGGTGATCGGCGGCGTCGAGCAGCAGACGCGGTCGCTCGGCGTAGATCGGACGGCCGGCGGCGTCGACCACCTCGCGCCGCGTGAAGCTGCAGGCGCCGGCGCCGCAGCCGCTGCCGCGTGCCAGCTCCAGGCGCTGGGTATTTCCGACGAAGGCCCGCCCGGGAGTGGCGCGGGTAAAGGCCAGCGCCAGCTCGCCGTTCTGCAGGCCACGGATGGACGGCCAGGCGATGCCACGCGGCAGGGTCGTGGGCAGTTGCACGGTGTTGGCGCCGCTCAAGATCCGATAGGCGAACTGGCGCTCGGCGGTGGCGCCGAACACGCCGCCGGCGTTGCGGACGAAGGCGACCACCGGCACGCCGCCGAGATAGGTCGCACTCGGCGCGCTGTCGAGCAGCGCTGTCGGGTCGACCGATTGCGACGTGGTCCAGCCGCGTCCCGGGATGAAGCGCGCGCGGAATACCTGGCTGCGCTGCGCGACAAAGTCGTTGCTGGACGCGCGGGTCCACGCCGCCAGCAGCTCACCCTCGGCCGGACAGCCACCCTCGCCCGCCATGCAGCTCGCCAGCGTGAGGCCGCCCTCGCCGGTGCTCGCCGGCGTCAGCGACGCCTTCGCGCTCCAGGCGCTGCCATCCCAGGTCGCGTACATCAGGTGCTGGCGCGCGACCCGTTCGCGCGGGCTGCGGTTCTTCAGGATAGCGTAGCTGTCGGCGCTCTCGACCCAGACCGCGACCGCGCGATTCTGGTCGTAGTAGGCGAGCTCGACGTTGCGGATGCCGGGCGCGTCGGACAGCACCACGTCCTCGCCGCTGCGCTCGAACATGCCGCCGTTGGCCGGACGCAGCACCAGGCTGCGCGGTTGCTGGCCGCCGCTGGTGTCGGCGCTGAAGGCGAACCAGCCGTTGCCGTGGCCGTCGAAGGCGAGCGCGGTCTGCGGCCGCAGGCGCGGCTGGGCCGCGGACGCCGCCACCGGTTCGGGGCGAGCACTGCAGCCGTTGCCGGTGCGGCGGTTGAGCAGGGTCTCGCTGTCCTCGATGTCGTTGATCGCGTCGCAGACCACATCGAAGGGCAGGCAGAAGAATTCGAAGTCCCAGGAAAAGGTGAGCTTGGTGCCGAAGCATGGATCGGGGGTCTGGTTCTGGCCCGCCGTCACCTTGACCGGCATCGCCAGCGTGAAATCGGCGTCGAGCGCGACCTCGCCGTCGACGAGATCGAACAGCACGTCGAGGTCGATGTAGAACTCGAGGCCGAGTCCCAGCGTCGGGGTCGTCGTCACGCTGAGCACCGGCTGCTGGGTCGAGGGCTTCAGGATGTAGCTGCCCTCGATGTCCATCTTCGCCTTCACGTTGAAGTCCGCGCCGAGTTCGACGCCCAGGAGTACCGGCGCTCCCCAGACGTAGTAGAAGAGCGGAAACGACTGGTCGAGCATCGTGTAGTGCCGGCTGAAGCTCTCACCCGGCGACGCCGACAGCATCGTGCCGTCGCCGAGATGACCGGCCTCGCGATGGGCTCCGACCAGGGGCGCGGACACGTCGGAATAGCCGTTGGTCTGCACGAACAGGTCGATCGGACGCGAGTTCTGGGTGGAGTTGCGCAGCGTTCCGATCTGGTAGCCGGGGTCGTCGGCGAGTTCCACCGAGCTGTCGGGCGTGTTCTCGATCGCCTGGATCGAGGCGAACTGCCAGCCCTGCCCGAAGTTGACGCTCTGACTGCTGAAGTCGCCGCCGGCGTACCAGTCCGGCAGCGCCGCGATCACCACCTTGAAGTAGGCGCGGCCACCGACGCCGCCGGCGCCACTGAACTGCACATAGCCATTGATCGTGCCGGGCGCCTGGCTGCGCAGGCTCGGCAGGGTCGCGCGCCAGTACGCCGGCTGGTCCAGTCCCTCGACACCACTGCAGTTCGCCCCGTCAGTGCCGCGCGCGAAGCTGCCGACCGGCTCCGGGGTGCCATTGCGATCGAGGTCGAGATAGAGCGTTCCGCCCTGCACGCCGGCACTCACCGCCCCGTCCATCTGCACCTGCACCGAGGTCGGATAGCCGGGATCTCCGGGCACGCCGCCCTCGTGGATCCAGGCCGGATTCACGGCGCCGCGGTTGAACACCGGACCGAAGGCGATGGCATCGACGAAGCTGCCGTTGACGTTCTTCATGTAGTGGCCCTGCGCCCAGGGCGTCATCGTGATCCCGAGGATGGCGATGCGCGTCGCGATCGGCGGCAGCGCCAGCGACAGCAGGGTGTCGCGCCCGCCCGTCGTCACGATCGACGACTGGTAGGAGTCGACGATCGTGGTCGACTCGCTGGCGAGGTCGAAGCTGAGGTCGTAGAGATGCGGCTTGAAATCGGTGCCGTCCGGCGTCGTGTAGCCGTAGCCCTGTGCGGAGGCGTCGATGCCGAGCCGGAAGCGCACGGTGTTGTGGAAGTCGCCATGGTCGTCGAAGAATCCCTGGACCTGGCCGACCAGCAACGCTTCGTCGGTGAACTCGAACGCGGCATAGCCGCCCGCGTTGGTCAGCACGCGCTCCAGCGACAGCGGGCAGCCGGCGCTGTCGCGCTGGATGACGCTCAGGTTCTGGGTCGCGGTCGTGAGCGTGGCGGTGACGGCATGCAGCGAGTGCCCCAAGCCGGCGGCGGTGGCGTCGGCGGCGGATGCGCCCGGCTCGCTTTCCTCCAGCGTCGGCGTGTCGAAGTAGACGAGGGCACCCGGGATGCCGCTGCCGTCGGTCCGCGCGACCCGGACGGTCAGGCGCCAACGCCCGTCGCCAAGCGGCGTCAGGCGCGGGTTGTTCGGGTTGGCGTGGGTGTCCGCCGCCGCGCCAAAGGAATTGCTGCCGCGTCCGATGAACTGCGTCGAGCCGGCGCCGAGCGGACCCGCGGTCATGGTCGCGAGGCCACCGGCGCCCGCCGTCGTGCTGAATCCGAGCGTGTTCCCGGAGACCTGCAGGTCCGCGCTGCCGAGCGGATAGGTGTGTCCATCGTCGCCGAAGAACCACAATGAGACATCGTCCGGCGGCGCCTCGTTCTCGGCCAGATCGACCTGACCGGCCGCCGTGAACCGCGCGCCCGGGCGCGCCTCGTTCGGCGGCGGCGTGGTGACCCGCAGCGCGAACGGCGCCGCCGCGGCGGGCCGCACCGGCAGCCCGAGATCCAGCGCGTTGACCGGCCGCCCGCCGATGCGATTCTCGAGGTGCAGCGCCACGTTGCGCGGCAGCCCGCGCGGATGATCGCGCGGCACCACGAAGCGACCGCTGAAGCTGCCCGCGGCGACCGTCACCGGGCCGACGACGGTCTGGCCGTCGTAGTCGATCCGCAAGCTACCGGCCTCGAGGCCGGCGACACTGAACGGCAAGGACTGGCCGGCGTAGACCGTGGCGCGCCCGGGCGTGAAGCCGAGCGAGCCCAGCACCTTCAGCGAGGTGTAGGCGACGGTGACCGGACCCAGAGTACCGAAGCGCAGGCGCAGCTTGCCGGTGCCGACCGGGAGCGCCGGCAGGGCCTGCCCGACCGCCAGCCGGCCGCGTGCGTCGCTGGTCACGGTGGCGAGCGGCGTGATGCCACTGCCGGCGAATTCGAGGCTGTAGCTGGTCGACGCTGCCAGGCCCTCGGCCGTGATCCGGACGCTGGTGCCCGGCGCCGCCTGCGCCGGATTGACCGTCATCGAGGCGGCCTGGACGGTCTCGGCGGCAAGGCCACCGAAGGCCGCCAGCAGCAGCGTCCAGGCGCAGGCACACAGGTGGCGGAATGGATTCGAAGCGCGGTACTCGGTCATGGCAAGGTCCTCCCTTGCCGACACCTACGCAGGAAACGTCGCGGCGGGGCCACGTCGGCGGCGACAGCGGTCGCCCCGGCGCGTTGGCGGAGGAGCGAGGGATCGCCGGATCCCGGGAGCCTGCGCGGCAGCGATGGCCGTCAGCGCGGGCTTCCCGGGCCGATCAGCGCGCGTGTCGCCTGGGACGCGATGCCGGCACGGCACTGCGGGCCTTCGTGGCGACCCCATGCGGTATACGGGTCGGTTCACGAACGCGGGCCGAACGAGGCCGATCGCAGCGAACGCCTCGCGACGAAGCCGTATCAGCCGTTGCGGGTCACCAGCGCCGACGGACGCCGCCGCCAGCGCTTCACCCACTGGCCGAAGTCGTCCAGCACCGTGTAGGCCGCCGGGATCACGATCAGGCTCAGCAAGGTCGAGGTGATGAGCCCACCGATCACCGCGATCGCCATCGGCGTGCGGAAGCTGGCGTCGGCGGAGAAGCCGGCGATGATCGGCAGCATGCCGGCGCCCATGGCCAGCGTCGTCATCACCACCGGACGCGCGCGCTTGCGGCAGGCGTCGATCAGGGCGTCGTGCTGGCTCATGCCCTGCTCGTCCTCGGCCATCACCGCATAGTCGACCAGCAGGATCGAATTCTTCACCGCGATGCCGATGGCACCGCGGTGAGGATGGTGAGCGGCTGCAGCGCGTTGTTGAACAGCAGCAGCAGGACCATGTAGATGCAGGCGATGCCGGCCGCCATCGCCAGCAGGAACCCGACGAACAGCTCGACGAACACCTCGGCATCGCCGGTGTTGAGGAACATCACGCCGCTTGGCAGGTGGGCCATGCTCGGCAGGGCCTCGACCTCCTTCATCACCTCGCCCAGCGGACGGCCGTTCAGCTCCGCGCTGAAGCTGATGTTGCGCTGGCGCTGATAGCGCGCGATCTGGCTCGGTCCGCTGTCGTCGACGATCGTGGCCACTGCGTCGAGCGGCACCGGTCCGTTGCGGCCGCGGACGCGCAGTTCGCCGATCAGGTTCGGGCTCGCGAGCGTCGCGCGGTCGAAGCCGACCCGGATCGGCACCTGCCGCTCCGGCAGGTTGAGCTTGGCGAGACGCTGGGTGTAGTCGCCGCTGGTGGCGATGCGCGCCGCGTCGGCGATGTCCTGGGTCGACACACCGAGCTCGGCCGCCCGCGCCGGATTCGGCACGATCACCCGCTCGGGCCGGAGCAGCGCCGCGGTCGAGGTGATGCTGCCGAGTCCCTTCAGCGTGCGCAGGTCGCGATCCAGCGCCTGTGCGGCCTCCAGCAGCCGCTGGGAGTCGTCGCCGGCCAGCACCAGCTGCATCAGCTCGCCAGGCTCGCTCGAGATGTAGCTGACCCGCGCTCCGGGCAGGTCGGCGAGCCGCGCCCGCGCGTCGCGCTCGAGTTCCTTCTGGTCGCGGCGACGCTCGCCCGCCGGGCCCCAGTCCAGGATCAGCGTGGCCTTGCGCACCTCGCCGACGCCGGTCTTGCCGGGATCGCCGATGTCGAGCGCGCTGCCGACGGTGGTGTAGACCTGCTTCAGTTCCTGGATCGGCTTCAGCAGCGCGCGCGCGCGCTCGGCCGCGGCCACGGTGTCCTCCAGCGGCGTGCCCGGCGGCAGCTCGATGCTGAGGTTGCTGCGGCCGAGGTCGGAGCTCGGGATGAAGGTCGCCGGGATGAACGGCACGATCGCCAGCGAGGCGACGAACACCGCGAACGCGATCCACAGCGTGCGGGTGCGGTGGCGCAGCGCGGCGTCGACCCAGCCGAGATAGCGGCGCATCAGCGCGCTCTCGCCGGTCGGCTCCGGATGCAGCTTCATCAGGTACGCGCTCATCATCGGCGTCAGCAGCCGCGCGACCATCAGCGAGAACAGCACCGCCGTCGCCGCCGTCCAGCCGAACTGGCGGAAGAACTTGCCGGGAATGCCGGGCATGAACGCGACCGGCACGAACACGGCCGCCAGCGTCAGCGAGGTCGCGATCACCGCGACGCCGATCTCGTCGGCGGCCTCGCGCGCCGCCTGCTTCGCCGACTTGCCCATGCGCAGGTGGCGGACGATGTTCTCGACCTCGACGATGGCGTCGTCCACCAGGATGCCGACCACCACCGACAGCGCCAGCAGCGTGATCATGTTGAGGCTGTAGTCGAGCCAGTACATCACCGCGAAGGTCGGCACGATCGACAGCGGCAGCGCCACCGCGGAGATCCAGGTCGCGCGCCAGTCGCGCAGGAACAGCCAGACCACGAACACGGCCAGCAGCGAGCCTTCCCACAGCATCGTCATCGACGAGTCGAACGAGCGCACCGACTCCTGCACCATCGAGTTGGCGAGGCGGAAGTGCACGCCGGGATTGGCGCGTTCCAGGTCCGCGAGCACCGCTTCCACCTTCTTCGCGACCTCGACCTCGCTGCTGCCGCGCGTGCGCGACAGCGTGAAGCCGACCACCGGCGCGCCGTCGAGCAGCGCGGTCTGGGTGGGATCGGCCGCGCCGTCGCTGACCTTCGCGAGTGCCGACAGCCGCACCGCGCGGCCGTCGGCCAGCGCGATCGAGTAGTCCGCCAGCGCGGCGACATCGCCCACCGTGCCGACGGTGCGCACGACCTGCTGCTCGCCGCCGATGCGGGTCTGGCCACTCGGGCTCTCCAGCTGGATGCGGGCGAGCTGCTGGGAGACTTCGCCGGCGGTCACGCCGTAGGCCGCGAGCTTCTGCGGGTCGAGGTCCACCCGGACCTGGCGGTCGATGCCGCCCTCGCGGGTCACCAGCGCGACGCCGGAGACGCCGTAGAGCGCGCGACTCACCTCGCGGTCGACGAACCACGACAGCTCGTCGGTGCGCCAGGCCTTCGACTCCACCGCGTAGGTCAGCAGCGAGCCGCCGACGTTCATCTTCGCGATGATCGGTTCCTGGATGTCCTGCGGCATGTCCTTGCGGACCCGCGTCACGGCGTCGCGGGTGTCGTTGAGCGCGGTGGCGACGTCGGTCTCGAGGTAGAACTCGACGCCGGTCGTCGACACGCCCTCGTTGACCGTCGAGACGATGCGCTTGACGCCGTTGACGGTCGCCACCGAGTCCTCGACGCGGCGGGTGACCTCGGTCTCGAGCTGGCTCGGCGACGCCCCCGGCAGCGTGACGGTGACCATCACCATCGGGAAGCTGACGTCGGGGAAGCGCGCGATCGGCAGCTGGTGGAAGCCGTAGAGGCCGGCCACGCACAGGACGAAGAACAGCAGCAGCGCCGGCAGCGGGCGCTCGATCGACAGGGCGGAGAAGTTCATTTCGCGGCGTCCGCCACCACCCGCACGGGATCGCCGTCGGCAAGGAAGCCTACGCCACTGGCGACGACCGCGTCGCCCGCGGCGAGACCCTCGAGCACCTCGACATGATCGCCGTCGCTTGCGCCGAGGCGGATCCGCGCACGGTTCGCCCGTCCGCCGGCGTCGACCCGGAACACGTAGGGGTAGCCGTCGCGTCTCACCACGGTGGCGGCCGGCACGGTCAGCGCATCGGCCTCGCCGAGCAGCACGCGCCCCTCGACCACGGCGCCGGCGGCGAGGTGGCCCGGGTCGGGCAGGTCGACATAGACGGTCGCGGTGCGGGTCGTCGGCGACAGGCCCGGCGACACCGCACGCACGATGCCGCCGACGGTGCCACCGGTCGGATCCGCGAGCTCGACCCTCGCGCCGACGACGACCCGCGCGAGCTCGGCCTCGGCGAGCTCCGCGCGCCACTCCAGAAGCCCTCGGCGGGTCAGGCGCAGAAGCTCCGAGCCTGCCATCACCACCTGTCCCGGCTGCACCAGCCGCGCCGACACGACGCCGTCGTCGGGCGCGCGCAGATCGCAGATCTGCCGTCGCACCGCGGCACTGTCGCGCGCGGCGATGCGGGTACCGACCCGCGCGTCGGCCTGGTCGCGCTGGGCCTTCAACTGGTCCATGTCGCTGCCGCTCATCCAGTGCTTGTCGGCCATGGCCTGCGCGCGCTTCAGGTTGGCGTCGGCCAGCGCCAGCGCGGCGCGCGCCTCGACGACCGCCGCCTCGGCCTCGCGCAGGTCGTTGTCGAAGGTGCGATGGTCGAGCACCAGCAGCACGTCGCCCTTCTTCACCCGCTGGCCGACATCGACGTTGAGTTCCATCACCCTGAGACCGTTGAGCTCGACGCCGAGCTGCATGTCCTGCCACGGAGCGATCGGACCGGTGGCGACCACCGTGCGGCGCAGCGGACGCCGCTCGGCTTTCACCGTGGTCACGGCGAGGGCAGCGGACGGCGCCGGCGCGGTCGACTCGGACTTCGAGCAGGCCGCGAGGCCGGCGGCCAGCAGCCCCGCCAGGAGCAAGAACGCACCGCGATTCCAACGATCGACCATGGCAGAGAGTCTTTTTCCGTAGCTAGCCCTCGACATTGGCACGAGCGGCGGGAAGGCGTCGAGTACCGGACGCCCTGCCATCGCGCGTGCGGTCGAAAAATTCGCGGACCGCGAGTCGCCGATCCTCCGGCGGCGCCGGTCCCGGGACCGCCGCGGTGTCCGAAATCCGCGGAAATCCCGTCCCTGCTGTGGTCCACTCCCGAGCGACCGCCACCATGAATCATCCCCGTCCCGTCACCAGAATTCCGCGGCAGCTGCCGCGTGTCGCCCTCCTGCTGTCGCTGGCCGCGGCCATCACGCCCGCCCATGCGACGATCTACTGCGTCAGCACCGGCGCGCAGCTCGACTCCGCGCTGACCAGTGCCGCCGGCAACGGCGCCGACGACGAGATCCGTGTCGTCCAGGGCACCTTGAGCGGCTCCTCGAAGGCCAACGGCAGCACGCGCTGGAGCTACCAGCCCGGCGCGAACGACCTCACCGCCGGGCTGACGCTGAGCGGCGGCTGGAGCGCCGGCAACAGCTGCGCGGCCCAGACCTCGAACGACCCGCAGTCGACCGTGCTCGATGCGGGATACATCGGTCCGGTGCTGAGCGTCGTCGTCAACGGCGCCGATCCGCTCCTCGGCGACGTGGTGATCCGCAATCTCACGCTGACCCGCGGCTTCGCGAACAACATCGGCGAGATCAGCGGATTCGACTGGATCGTCAACGGCGGCTCGACCTCGTCGCTGCTGGTGGAAAACCTGCTGGTGGTGGCCGGAAGCTCAAACGCCGGATCGAACTCCGCCGTGCGGATCTCCCAGAACGTCTCCGGCGTGGCCAAGGCGCGCAACCTGATCGTGCACGACAACAATGGCGGCGGCGCGAACAGCTCCGGCGGCCTGTCGATCGGCGCCACCGGCTCCGCCTACGCGGTCCTGTCGAACGCCACGGTCTACAACAACCACGGCACCTCGTCCGACTCCGGGCTCAGCGCCACCGGCGTCGTGACGCTGGCGAACAACGCGATCGCCGACAACACCTCGACCGCGGCCACCACCTTCCAGTTCTATTCGCCCGCGGCAACCGGCCTCACGCTGCGCTACAACCATTTCGGCACGGTGAAGCTGACCGGCGTCCCCAGCTCCGAGATCGGCACCACCACGGGCGACCCGAAGTGGAGCGGCGTCGGCAACGTGAGGATCCCGGACAACCAGTCGCCGCTGCGCGACTCCGGCAGCAACAGCCCGCTCGGCGGCCTCGCGAGCATCGACTTCCGCGGCAACCCGCGCGTCAGCAACGGCACCGTCGATCGTGGCGCCGTGGAGGCGGACCCGGTCCCGAATGTCGGCCCGACGATCAGCGCGCTGTCGCCGGCCAATGCCAGCACCACGACCCTGCCCGGCGGCAAGGCCACCGATGCGACCTTCGCGACCGTCAGTTTCGGCGCGGCCGGCGGCTCCAACCAGGGAACGACGTCACTGGTCTGCACCGTCACGAATGGCACGGTGAAGATCTTCACCAACGGCAGCCAGACCGTTGCGGTCGGCGGAACACCGTTGGTGATGAAGGTCTATTTCGTCCTCTCGAGCCAGCCGCAGACCGGCGCTGTCCAGTGCGTGGCCACACCGACCGGCGGCCTTCCGGGCACGCTCACCTACGCCTTCCAGGCCCCGGCGGGCACCCTGATGGGACCGACGGTGATCGCCGACGCGCCCCAGGAGGGCAGCACGACCGCGCTGTTCGGCACCATGACCGGCGAGATCCTCACCGACACCATCCATCTCAGTGCGTCGGGCGGCAACGTCGGCGCCAGCACGGCGGTCGACTGCTTCGAGGCGGCCGGTGCCGTGACGATCACCGCCAACAAGTCGCAGGTGGTCGCGACCGGCGACACGCCGAAGGCGATCGGCGTCGCCTTCGAGACCCAGGGCAACGCGCAGGATGCCGAAGTGCGGTGCACCGTGAACCAGCAGGGAGTCGCCAACCCCCAGCTGTACCACTTCTACTACACGGTTTCGGCATCGGCGGTGCTGTTCATCGACGACTTCGAATGAGACTTCAGGCGCTGCGCAGGGCCCTCCCCGCAGCGCCCGATCCGCCAACCTCCGTCACGACAGCGCGTTGCGGATGTCGGGGGGTGCGTCGCCGACATCGCGATCGGCCCTGATGCGGGATAGCATGACCGTCCCGCCCCTGGCAGGTGCACCATGCGCATGCGCTGCCTTCTCCTGCCGCTCCTCCTGCTGGCCACGGCGAATACCTCGGCACAGGACCTCGGCATCTATGGCAACGGCCTCGACAACGCCTTCGCCGACTTCTCCTATGGTGGCGGCAGCGACCTCGCCAACGCGACTCCCTTCCACGACGGCGCGCCGTCGATCGCATTCACGGGAAACGCCAGCTTCAACGCGGTGTCGCTCGCCCATCCCTCCGGCACCTTCCAGCGCAGCAGCTACTCCGCCCTGCGGCTGTTCGTGCACGGCGGCGCCAGCGGCGGACAGACGCTCGCGCTGCTGTTGCAGACGAACTCGAACGCGGTCTCCACGCCCGTGCTGGCGGCCTCGGTCGACCTCACGCCCTACATCGCCGGCAACGCGATCGTGGCCGGTGCGTGGCGCCAGATCGACGTGCCCTTGTCCGCCCTCGCCTTCACCAACGACGGCAGCTTCGACCGCATCGATCTCCAGACCGGCGCCGTCGGCGGTGTCCAGCCGACGCTGTACATCGACGACGTCAGCCTCGTCGCCGCCGGAACGCCGCTGTTCCGCGACAGCTTCGAGGATGTGGTTGCACCAGCGCCCGGACAGTTGCAGTTCGCGAGCGCCGCGGTGTCGGTCGGCGAAGGGGGCGGCAGCGCGACGATCGCCGTGCAACGGGTCGGTGGCAGCAGTGGCGCCGTCTCGGTCGATTTCGCGACCAGCAACGGCACGGCCCTGGCCGGCCTCGACTACCAGGCCGCGAGCGGCACCCTGAACTGGGCCGACGGCGATGCCACCAGCAAGAGCTTTGCCGTGACGATCCTGCAGGACGCCCTGGTGGAGGGCGCCGAGACCGTGCAGCTCGCGATTGCCAACCCCAGTGGCGGCGCAACCCTGGGTGCGCAGGCCGCGGCGACACTGAGCATCATCGACGACGACGCACTTCCGTCCTGCCTGCTCGGGATCGAGAACGACATCACCTACGACGGCATGCTGTCGGAACGCTACAGCTGGTGCGACGCGGCGGGCAAGGCGCGCAAGGCGGTGCTCGCGCACAACGACCAGAACGGTCCGGGCGGCACGCGCGGCGGCGAACTCCGGCGCGTCGAATACGAGACCGCGGCGGGCACGCGGATCGTGCGCGCCTCCGGCTCGTTCGCGTCCGGCTTCGGCTATGTGGTGTCGCACGCCAACAGCGAGAACTTCTGCACCGGCGGCGGGGACAGCTCCAGCCTCGGGCACTTCACGCCAGGCACCTGGAGCCGGGTGTTCAGCGGCCGCCACCACGCGATCCTGCGCTTCACCCAGAACTACCCGCGCTACTGCACCACCGGCGCGCCGGCGCAGCAGTTCAACGTTCCGGTGACGATCGACTGGCTGGTGGCGACCGGCCGCGATCATCCGCTGTGGTCGCTGACCTGGGACCTGTTCGGCTCCGGCATGAACCCGATCGTGCCGGTGGACCGGATCGAGGACGACAGCCGCGCACCCTACGGCGAACTGCTGTTCGACGGCGCCGCCACCGAGGGCGCGCACAGCGTCGTCGCCGGCGTCGGCTGGGGAGATCGCTGGAAGTTCGCGAGCACCAGCACGCCGGTCAGCTACAACAGCGCCTGGACCTGGAACACGCCGAACACCATCCCCTACGTGAAGCTGTGGACCACCGCGGTCGACGCCACCATGGGCACCGTCCAGACCCGCACGATCGTCCAGCAGGACGCTGGCGGCTATTTCGGAACCGGTCGCTGGAACACGACCAGCGCCGCCGGCAACGCCTGCGCCGCGGGCGGCGAATTTCCAGGCAGCGCCGCGCATGCTATGCCGTGCAGCTACAACTGGCCCTACCAGTCGATCAACTACTCGTTCGGCCAGGCGATCGGCGGCAGCAACGCCGACGTCACCAACAACACCCGGCTCGCCTGGGGAACCAACTTCGGCTTCCTCGGGCAGGCCAGCTATCCGGAGCATGGCTTCGGCGCGAACCGCAGCGGCTGGCCGCGCGAAAGCTACGCGACCTACGTCGTGCTCGGCCAGCACACGCTCGACCCGGTCGGGTCCGTCGTCGCCGAGATGGAGACGGTGCAGGCGACGGCCGTCAGCGCAACGATCGGCACCGTGCGCATGGGCGGCGTCGGCGGCCCCGGCCGCAGCGACACCGTCGGCTACTCGCCGGCCGGCTGGAACCACGTCTACGGCGTCTGGGCGATCAGTGCTTCGACCGTGCCCGCGACGGCGGGGCGGATCGACGTGAACTTCAGCGTCGCAACCGGTTCGCTGCCGCATCCCATCGTGGTGATATCCGGCTGGACCAGCGCGGCACTGCCGACGACGGTGCGCTACAACAACGCGGTGCTGCAGCAGGACGTCGACTACTTCCCGTCGGTGCGGGCGGGGAGCCAGGAGCTTTGGATCACGCTCAATCGGAATCTTGGTGGCGCCAGCAATCGCGTCGAAGTCCTGCCGTAGGGCGCGCACTGCGCGCCTGTGCCTCGACGTCCAGCAGTGGAAGTGGCGGAAGCCGCGACGCTCCGATGGGAGCGGCGAGAGACCCGATGCACGCGAAATCGACTGTCGCCTCGCGGTCGAGGCTCGCGGCCCTCTTGCATCGCGGCTTGCGCCGCTCCCACGGACCAAGCCGGTCGAAGTCGATCGGCGCGATCGTTTGGTCGGCGTCCCGCCGCGCCGAGCGAATGCCAGGGGAGCGACGGCCATCCGGAGTGCGGCCGGCGCCCGTCGGAATCAAGCAAGCCAGGTCATCGCCGGAAGTCGACCACGGAAAAATCACGAATCTGCTGCGCGACCTCGGATGGGCGCTCGACGGTCAGCATGTGCGAGGCCCCGTGAATCGTCGCCATCCGCGCGTCCGCCAGTTTCGCGACCACCCCCTCGGCGCAGGCGCGGTAGTAGTGCCGGGTCTTCGAGCCGACGACCGTCAGCACCGGCATCGCCACCCGCGCCAGCTCGTCGGGCGTCAATGGCGCGACCGGATTCGAATACGCCGGCGCCAGCGTCGCGGCGTTGTCCAGCAGCTGCGATCGCGTGGCTGCCGGCAGCGCGGCGAATCCGCCGGGCCCGCCCTGCACCCAGTCGATCAGTCGCCGTGCCGCATCGTCGTCATGGCCGGCGGCGATGTCGGCGTGCATCCCGGCGAGCATCCGGGCGCGGTCGTCGATCTCGCGCTCAAGCTCGGCATCGATTCCCGGCAGCAGCGAGACGTGCGCCGGCTCGATCAGCACCAGGCGCCGGAAGCGCTCCGGAGAGCGCGTCGCCGCGACCAGCGCGACCGCGGTGCCGTAGGAATGGCCGACGACGTCGGCGGGCGCGGGGAGCGATGCGAGGAAAGTGACGAGCTCATCGGCCTGGCGGTCGACGCTGTAGGGCGCGTCGTGCCGCGGCGGCGGGGTCGGCCAGTGGTGGCGGCGGCTGAGCGACCAGACCTCTTGGCGTTCCGAAAGCAGCTCGGCGATCGCTTGCCATTGCCTGCAATCGCCGAGAGCTCCGTGGACCAGAACCAGCGGCGAACCCGCTCCCTGGCGGAGGGCGTGCATGTCGCCGGGGACGGCGATCGGTTCGAGCGGCGTGGGCATGCGCCCATTGTGCCGGGTTGCCGGAACTTCAGCCGAGATGACGAAGCGCCGCATCCAGGCGGCTGATGTCGAGGCGCCTCGCAATAGTGCGCGGTGCGCGCCCTACGCCTCAGGCGCCATTGCGTCCGGCGCCCTCCGCTCCACGATGACGGGGGCCTCCGCCAACGCCGACGCCTCCCGCGAGCTCTTCACCAGCGGATAGAACAGCTGCACGGTCCAGGGCTCGGGCCCATGGATGAAATCATCGACCAGTCCCACCTGCGACGGGTACTGGCGGCTGAAATGCGCGGTTCCGAACAACTGGTCCCAGACGAACAGGAGATTCCCGAAGTTGCCCTTGTAGTGGCCGACACCGTCGTCGTCGAACATCGCGTGATGGGCGAAGTGGGTGGCCGGCGTCGAGATCGTCCGCTCCAGGACCCAGGCCAGCGGGCGCAGCCAGGCGATGCGGTAGAGCGGCGCGTCCCAGCGCACCGAACTGTGCGCCCCGCAGATCACCGCAAGCTTGACCACCAGGTAGAAGGGATACACGGCGCCTAGGCCCAGGTACACCAGGATCGACGACAGCCACATCCCCGGCATCATCGCGTAGTAGAAGAAATTGTTGCGGTAGACGATGCGCACGCTCATGTACGGCGCCGAGTGGTGGGCGCGGTGCAGCGGCCACAGCAGCGGCGTGTGCGAGGCCCGGTGCCACCAGTACTGGGTCAGGTCATCGGCCAGCAGGAAGAGCAGCACCATCTGCCAGCCCGGCAGACCGGCGAGGATGCCGGCGGCGTCCGGCGCCCAGGTCCGGCCGAGGTGGCCGACCAGCAGCAGCACCATCGGATAGATCACCGCCGCGAACAGCAGGGTGATCGCTGCCTCCAGCGGCGCGTCCTCGGCGGTTTCGGTGGACGGCCGAAGAGCGCCGTTGCGCCATTCCAGCAGCGCGAACCCGAGCATGACCACGGCCACGCAGAGGGCGGGATGGGCGGCGACGAATGCGAGCATGGCGGCACTCCGGCGAAGGTAGCGCACGATTGACCGGACTCGCCCCGCTGTCGATGATCCGAACTGGCGCCGATGTGATCACAGATGGCCGACGCGCAACGAACGAGCTCGATCGCCACCCGCTTCCTGGTCGAGGTCCTCGACCAGGCCGGGGCGCCGTGCGACGACCTGATCGCCGCGATTCCGGCCGACCGTGCTGCGCTCGCCGGCGCCGACCTGCGCACGCCCTGGCCGGTGTTCGCCGCGCTGTGGCAGCGCGCGGCGCGGGTCGACGCTGCGGTCGGACTCAACCTGCACGAGCGCTTCCCAGCCGGCCAGATGCACGTATTGACCCATCTGGTGCTGCGCAGTGCGACCGTCGGCGCGGCGCTCGCCGCCGGCTGCGACTATTTCGGTTCGGTCAGTCCCGCAGAGCGGATGGCGACCGTCGCGAGCGGCGGACACGTCGCGGTGCGCTATCGGCTCGCGCCGCCGAGCGAGGCCATTCCGTGGCTGACCGAGCACTATTTCGCGATGACGGTCGGCTTCCTCGGCCGCGCGCTCGGAAGCCCGTTGCCGATCGTCGCCGTCGCCTTCCGTCATGCGCCGCTGGCCAGCGCCGAGGCCTATCACGCGCACTTCGGCGTCGCACCCTGCTTCTCCGCCGATGACGATCGCATCGAGATGCCGGCCCAATGTCTGGCCTGGGCACTGCCGACCCACGACGCCTACCTGCGCGACATCCTCGAACGGGTCGCCGCGCAGCAGATGCCCGTCGCGCCAGCCGCCGAATGGACGGCGCGCGTCGGCGACCTGCTTGCCCGCGACTTTCTGGGGGGCCGCAAGCCTGCCCTGGCCACCACCGCGAAGTCGCTCGGCCTCGGCGCCGACGCCCTGCGTACACGCCTGACCGCCGAGGGCCAGACCTACCGGCGTCTGTGCGACGAGGTCTGCCGCCGCCTCGCCCGCGAGCACCTCGACCGCGGCCTGTCCGCGACCCATGTCAGCTACCTGCTCGGCTTCTCCGAGCCGGCGGCGTTCCAGCATGCCTGCCGGCGCTGGTTCGGCAAGGCGGCGGGCGCCGTCAGAAGGGTGTAGGAGCGGCGTGAGCCGCGAAGTCCGAGGGGCGTGAGCCCCGAGTGCGGGTCGAGGGTCGCGGCTTGCGCCGCTCCTACGCTTCCGCGCGGCATGTCGTGACTAGTAGGACACGGTTCGCGCCGGACGCCCACGCTAGACTGCGGCGACCATGTCCCCCGATGCATCCCCCGCCGGCGCGCCACCGCCGGCGTCCGCGATCACCCGTTCCCCGGTCCGCCTCGCTGCCCTCCTCGCCCTGCTGGCGATGTTCGGGCCGTTCACCATCGACGCGTTCTTCCCGGCCTTCCACGCGGTCCAGCACGACCTGAACGCCAGCGCGTTCCAGATGCAGCAGACCATCAGCGTGTACCTGGTCGCCTATGCGCTGATGTCGCTCTTCCACGGCCCGCTGTCGGACAGCTACGGTCGACGGCGGATCATCCTGATCGGCGTGGTCTGCTTCACGCTGGCCTCGATCGGCTGCGCGCTGTCGCATTCGATCGAGATGCTGCTGTTCTTCCGCATGCTGCAGGGTTTCTCGACCGGCGCCGGCCTGATCGTCAGCCGCGCGATGGTGCGCGACCTCTACCAGGGCGCGGATGCGCAGCGCACGATGAGCCTGATCACGCTGTTCTTCAGCGTCGCCCCGGCGATGGCGCCGATCATCGGCGGCATCGTGTTCACCACGGCCGGCTGGCCGGCGGTGTTCTGGTTCCTCGCGCTGTACGGGGCCGGGCTGGCCTGGCTGTGCGTCCGGGTGCTGCCGGAGACTCACCCGCCGGCGGCGCGGGTCGCGTTTTCCGCGATCGAACTGTGGCGCACCTACTCGACCATCATCGTCGACGGGCGCTTCCTCCTGCTCGCGGTCTGTACCGGCTTCAACTTCGGCGCGTTCTTCCTGTACATCAGCTCGGCGCCGGCCTTCGTCGAGACCCTGCTGGGGCTGGGCTCGCTCGGGTTCCCGTGGTTCTTCGTGCCCTGCATCGCCGGCATGATGACCGGCGCCGCGCTGTCGAACCGCCTCGCCGGCCGATTGCCGCCGCGCCAGACCACCCGGCTCGGCTACACCCTGATGGCGGTCGCGGTGACGCTGAATCTCGGCTACAACCTGCTCGTCGCCCATCCGACCGTGCCCTGGGCGGTGCTGCCGGTCGCGCTCAATTCGGTCGGCGTGTCGCTGGCCTTCCCGGTGCTGTCGATCAAGATGCTCGACCGTTACCCGCAGCACCGCGGGGCCGCGAGTTCCGTGCAAGGCTTCATCTGGGGCTTGATGACCGGCGCGATCGCCGGCGTGCTGTCGCAGCACATCGCGACCTCCACGCTCAATCTCGCGCTGGGCGCGGGGACGATGACCCTGCTCGGATTCGCATGCTGGCGCTGGTACGTGCGCCTGACGCCGGAGACGCCGGCCACGCCGATCGATCCGGTGGAATTGGAGGAGCAGGTCGAGTCGGTGTAGGGCGGCCACCGGCCGCCATCGCGAGGCACTTCGTTCGCTCCATGCCACGCCTCGCCATGGCGCGCCGTGCGCGCCCTGCGCGTACGATGAGCACACCCGAGCCTCGCCATCGGCGTAGGGCGGCCACCGGCCGCCATCGCGAGGCACTTCGTTCGCTCCATGCCACGCCTCGCCATGGCGCGCCGTGCGCGCCCTACGCGTACGATGAGCACTCCCGAGCCTCGCCATCGGCGTAGGGCGGCTACCGGCCGCCATCGCGAGGCGCTTCGTTCGCTCCATGCCACGCCTCGCCATGGCGCGCCGTGCGCGCCCTGCGCGTACGATGAGCACTCCCGAGCCTCGCCATCGGCGTAGGGCGGCCACCGGCCGCCATCGCGAGGCACTTCGTTCGCTCCATGCCACGCCTCGCCTTGGCGCGCCGTGCGCGCCCTACGCGTACGGATCCCCGATCCCGAGTCTCGCCAGCAGCTTCACCTCCAACGCCTCCATCACCTCCGCCTCGGCATCGGCCTCGTGGTCGTAACCGATCAGGTGCAGCACGCCGTGGATGACCATGTGGGCGTAGTGGTGGTTGAGCGCCTTCCCTTGTTCCGCCGCCTCCCGGGCGACGACGGCAGGACAGATGGCGAGATCGCCGAGCAGTCGCGAACGTTCCTGCGGCATCGGCGTGTAGGGGTAGGACAGCACGTTCGTCGCATAGTCGCGACCGCGATGCTGCCGATTCAAGGCGCGCGCCTCGGTCTCGTCGAACAGCGCGATGTTGACCTCGCGACGTCCGCCGCGGCGATGCGAGAGTGCCGTCGCGACCCAACGCTCGAACGACCGTCTTGCCGGCACGCCCTTGCGGCCACAGCGGTATTCGACGAACACGCCCACGTTCGCGACCGCGCTCACGCCCGCGACTCGCCGTCCGCCTTGGTCGCCACCTTCTCCGCATCGTGGCGCTCGTAGGCCTGCACGATCCGCTGCACCAGCGGATGGCGCACCACGTCCTTCGCGGTGAAGTGGGTGACGCTGATGCCGTCGACGCCGGCCAGCACGCCGAACGCGTGGCGCAGTCCCGAGGTCACATGCCGTGGCAGGTCGATCTGGGTGAGGTCGCTGGTGACCACCGCGATCGAGCCGAAGCCGATCCGGGTCAGGAACATCTTCATCTGTTCGACCGTGGTGTTCTGCGCCTCGTCGAGGATGATGAAGGCATCGTTGAGCGTGCGGCCGCGCATGAACGCGAGCGGCGCGACCTCGATCACGTTGCGCTCGATCAGCTTGGCCACGCGGTCGAAGCCGAGCATCTCGTAGAGCGCGTCGTACAGCGGCCGCAGGTAGGGATCGACCTTCTGGGTCAGGTCGCCCGGCAGGAATCCGAGCTTCTCGCCGGCCTCCACCGCGGGTCGCACCAGGATCAGGCGCTGCACCCGGTTGTCGTCGAGCGCGGCGACCGCGCTCGCCACCGCAAGATAGGTCTTTCCGGTGCCGGCCGGCCCGATGCCGAAGTTGAGATCATGTCGCGCGATCGCCTCGAGGTAGCGCGCCTGGTTCGCCCCCCGCCCGCGGATCTGCCCGCGTTTGACCTTGATCGCGATGCCGCCGTCGCGCTCGTTCGCCGCCTCGGCCGAGGCCGCCGAGTCCTGCAGCATGAGATTCACCCGCTGCGCGTCCAGCGTCTCGCTCGCCGTCAATTCGAACAGCTCCTCGATGAGACGCGCTGCAACGCGGCGCGCCTCCCCGGAGATCTCGAACTGGGCGCCGCGCTGCGCGATCTCGACGCCGAGCCGCAGCTCGATCTGACGCAGGTGCTCGTCCAGCGGGCCGGCCAGATTCGCCAGCCGCTCGCCGTCCTCCGGCGACAGACTGAACCGTGTCGATGTACTGCGAACTGCCATCCCGGAAAATCGCTCTTCTTTGGACCCTTGCGCGCGGCGCAATGGTCGGTCACTCGACGCGGGTGACTCGCGCGCCAGTGTTGTAGCCCTCGACGTGGAACATCCACGAACCCAGCGACTTCGGTTCGATCCGTACCTGCGGGTGTTCCATCGGATTGAAGTCGAAGCTGCTGCCGTCGGTGACCTGCCAGCGCTGGCCGTTCTCCAGTTTCAGGACCGACTTCGGGCCCCAGCCACTGAAGGTGCCGGCGATGCGGCTGACGATGACGTCGCGGCCGGCGTCCTGCGCCCGGAATCCGGTGCGGTCGTCCGGCGGCGCGGTCGACACCGGGCCGCCGGCGCCGGCCGCCGAACGGTTGCCGGTGACCAGCGCGTTGCTGTGGGTGGCCAGCCACTGGTTGAGCGCCTCGAGCTCGGAGGGCGACAATTTCGACAGGCCGGACTGGCGGAACTCGGACTCGCTCATCCGCTCTTCGATCGTGGTCGACGCGGCGGAAACGCCGCCGGCGAGACAGAACAACAGGGGCAACGCGATGCGGAACGACACGGACATGCCTCACCTCGGACACTGCAAGAACTGCGAAGCCTTGCAGTGTACCAGCCCGGAACGGGCCACCCGCCCTGTCCGACGCTCCCCCCGACGCCGCAATTTCCAATCATTCATCTTCGTCCTGTTCGTGCTCTTCATCGTCCCGCTCGGGGTCGACGCTGCAGGCGTCGACCTGGAGCGGAAGCTGGTGAGCGCCACCCGGGCCCAGGTCGGCGTCACCCTGCTCTACGACAGCGCCTACCGCCGCCTCTCCTACCCCGACGGCGACGTGCCCCTGGAACGCGGCGTCTGCGCCGACGTGGTCGTGCGCGCATTCCGCGGTATCGGCCACGACCTGCAGAAGGAACTGCACGAGGACATGTCGGCCCATTTCGCGAGCTACCCGAAGAACTGGGGCCTCGCGAGGCCGGACGCCAACATCGACCACCGCCGCGTCCCCAACCTCGCGACATTCTTCGGTCGCCACGGCACGACGCTCGCCAACTCGCGCCGTGCGGCCGACTATCGCGCCGGCGATGTGGTCGTCTGGCGGCTGTCCAACGGCCTGGCGCACATCGGAATGGTGGTGGAGGCCGATCAGGTAGCCCCGCGGGTGGTGCACAACATCGGTGCCGGCGCCCGGGAGGAGACGGTGCTGTTCGACTTCGAGATCACCGGGCACTACCGATATGCCCTGCCGTGAGCGTGTACTCCACCCGGGCGCGCTTACACTCGGGCCGTGAAGATCGCGACGACCGCCCCACCGACCGGGCTGGCCGACTGGCTGGCGGCGCGTCCCCGCACGCCCTCGGCAAGGACGCGCCTGAACGCGATCCTGGAGGCGTTGGCCGAGGTCGAGGCGCCGGCTGAGCTGATCGATGCGCTGCGCCTGCTCGACGAACTCGGCGTCGACACCGACACCCTGATCGCGACGCTGCTCTACACCCTCGATCGCGACGGCACCCGGGTCGCCCCCGGGGCCGCCGTGCACGCGCTGATCGACGGCCAGCACGAGGCCGAGAAGGTGTGGAAGCTGCACCGGGCGCGCAACGCCGGCGCCAGCGCGGAAGGGCTGCGCCGACTGCTGCTCGCGATCATCCGCGACCTCCGGGTGGTGTTCATCCTGCTGGCGCGCGCACTGGTCGCGATGCGCGCGGCGGCCTCCGCGCCCGAGGCCACCCGCCGGGCCCTGGCCGAGGTGACCGTCGACATCCACGCGCCGCTGGCGAATCGCCTCGGCATCTGGCAGGTGAAGTGGGAGCTCGAGGACCTGGCATTCCGCTATCTCCAGCCCGACACCTACCGCCGCATCGCCCGGCTGCTCGACGAGCGCCGCAGCGACCGCGAGCGCTACATCGACGGCGCCCGCCAGGCACTGCAGAAGGTACTAGGCGACGCCGGCCTCACCGCCGATATCGCTGGTCGCCCGAAGCACATCTTCTCGATCTGGAAGAAGATGCAGAAGAAGTCGTCCGACTTCGAGCACCTGTACGACATCCGCGCGTTACGCGTGCTGGTCGACGACGTGCCGACCTGCTACGCCGCGCTCGGCATCGTCCACACGCTGTGGCCGCCGGTACCGGGCGAGTTCGACGACTACATCGCGCGGCCGAAGGGCAACGACTACCGCTCGCTGCATACGGCGGTGATCGGCCCCGAGGGCAAGACGCTCGAGGTGCAGATCCGCACCCACGACATGCACGCGCATGCCGAACTCGGCGTCGCCGCGCACTGGCGCTACAAGGAGGGCGGCGCCGGCGACGCCGCCTTCGAGCGCAAGGTCGCGGCGATGCGCCGGCTGCTGGATGCCAAGGGAGACGCCGACGACGATGCCGCGCTGCTGGCCGGCATCAACACCGAACTGACCGACGACCGCGTGTACCTGCTGACGCCGCAGGGCAAGGTGCTCGACCTGCCGCGCGGCGCCACCGTCCTCGACTTCGCCTACCATGTGCACACCGAAGTCGGGCACCGCTGCCAGGGCGCCAAGGTCAACGGCCGCATCGTGCCGCTGCTGCACCAGCCGGCCAGCGGCGACTCGGTCGAGATCCTCACCGGCAAGACCAACGCGCCGCGGCGCGACTGGATCGTGGCCGAACACGGCTATCTCAACACCCAGCGGGCCCGCGAGAAGGTGCGTGCCTGGTTCAAGCACGCCGAACACGACAAGAACGTCGCCGCGGGACGCGAACTGATCGAACGCGACCTGAAGCGCGTCGGACTCGCCGGCCTCGATCAGACCGAATTGCCGGCGCGCTTCAACCTGAAGACCCTGGACGATCTCTATGCCGCGGTCGGCGTCGGCGAAGTCACCGGCGGCCAGGTCGCTCGCGCGCTGCACGAGCTGACCGAGCCGAAGGCACCGCCGAAGGAGACCCAGAGTTCCGACGCCATCCGCCCGCGCGAGGGCAGCGGCCGCGGCATGACGATCGAGGGCGTCGGCAACCTTCTCACCACGCTGGCCCGGTGCTGCCAGCCGCTTCCGGGCGATGCGGTGATCGGATACCTCACCCGCGGTCGCGGCGTCAGCATCCACCGCTCCAACTGCAAGAGCCTCGCGACCCTGGTCGCGCGCGACCCGGCGCGGATGATCCAGGTCGAGTGGGGCCGGAAGAACGAGCAGTCCTACGAGGTCGGCATCATGGTCCGCGCGTACGACCGCAAGGGCCTCCTGAAGGACGTCTCCGCGGTGATCACGGGGTGCGACGTGCCGGTGCTCGCGGCCAGCACCAAGGTCGACAACGAGCGCGGCCTGTGCGAGATGAGCTTCATCCTGCGGGTCGCCAACTTCGACCAGCTGTCGCACCTCACCGCACGGATTTCGACCTTGCCCAACGTCATCGAGTGCAAACGCTCGGGACGGTAGGGCGGGCACCGCCCGCCATCGCGAGCCGCGGAGGCAATGGCGGGCAGGGCCCGCCCTACAACTCCCGGCGCCACTCCCGCAATCGCACCACCGCACTCCCGTCCTCCCCGAACGCCGCGACGAAACCCGGCTCGATCCGGTCGATTTCCGCCCGCGCGGCATCGCGCTGCCCCGCGGCGGCGAGTCGCCTCACGGAAAGCCAGTCGAGCGCCAGCGCGATCGGCTTTCCCGGCGGCAACGCCTGGGCCGCCTTGCGGCCGTTGCTGATGCTGGTCTCGGCATGGACGAGGTCGCCCGTAGCGAGCTCCGCCGACGCGAGCGCGCGCCACGCGTCGACCCGATCCTCCGCCGGCGCATCGTCGAGCCCGCCGTCGAGGAGCACACGCGCGGCTTCCAGCTCGCTCGACGTGCGCTCCGCCTCGCGCTCGACCCGTGCCAGCACCGCCCGCGCCAGGTGCTGCTCGAACGCGATCGCGACCGCGTTCGGAGGCTGCAGTCCGCGGATCTGCTCTGACCGGGCGAGCCAGCGCCGAGCGAGGTCCAGGTCCCCGACCTGCGCCGCCTGCCCCGCCGCCATCGCATAGATCTCGCCGAATCCCATCGCCTGGCGCGGGTCCCTTCCATCGAAGCCCGCCAGGGCCACGCGGTACTCGGCGACGGCCGCGGCGCTGTCCTCGAGGCGCGTGTGGATGTAGCCCAGCACCGCGTGGGTCACCACCGGCATCAGCGGATCGCTGCCGGACTCGGTCGGCAGGCTCGCGGCGCCGGCGCGCAGCAGCTCGTCGGCCCGCAGGCGATGCGCCCGCCCGTCGCCGGGATCGGGGACGATGAACAGCGAGGCGAGGAACTTCACCGTGCCGTTGGTGCGTTCGGCGGCGATGCTCGCGATTTCCGCCGCGCGACGCGCGCGCTCGGCCTGGACCCACGACCACGCCGTCAGCGCGGCCAGGACGAGGACCGCGATGCCGCTCGCCGCGACCGCCAGCCAGTGCCGCCGCAGGAAGTGCCGCAGCCGGTAGCCGCGCCGACGGATCGCCGACACCGGCCGACCGTCGACCAGCGCGTCGAGGTCGGCGAGCAGCGCGTCCATGCTGCGGTAGCGTTCCTCCGGCGCCTTCGCGAGACAGCGCGCGATCACCGCGTCGAGGTCGCGCCGAAAGCCGCGGCCTGCCGCCATGCCGTTCGGCAACGCCACGCGCGCGAGACTCGGTGGTGGCTCCTCGCAGACCGCGGTCGCGAAGGCCAGCGCGTCGTCGCGGGCTGCGGAATACGGCAGGCGCCCGGCGACCAGCGCGAACAGCAGCACGCCGAACTGGTAGACGTCGGTGGCGACCGTCACCGCGCCGCCGCGGAACTGCTCCGGCGCGGCGTAGTCCGGCGTCATCGGTCCATGGCGCTGCTCGGTGAGGTCGCGCTCGCCTCCGAGCAGCTTCGTGATGCCGAAATCGAGCAGGTGCACCGTGCCGGTGGCGTCGACCAGCAGGTTGGACGGCTTGATGTCGCGATGCACGAACAGGCCGCGGTGCGCCGCGGCCAGCGCGTCGGCGACCGGCCGGAGCAGCGCGACGCGGCCGCGCGCGTCGAGCTGTCGGCGCTCGCACCAGGCGCCGAGCGCGACGCCGTCGACATACTCCATCGCCAGCCAGGGCGTGCCGTCCTCGGCTTCGCCCGCATCGACCAGGCGACAGATCGCCGGATGCGACAGCGCCGCCAAGGCGCGCTGCTCGCGGGCGAAGCGGCGCCGAAGGCCGGGATCCGCCGCCGGCAGCAGCTTCAGCGCGACCTGCTGGACCGCCTCGCCGAGTTCGCGTGTCGCCAGGAACACGGTGCCCATGCCGCCGCGGCCGAGCTGGCGCACGATGGTGAAGGGGCCGATCCGGCGGCCGATCTGGCGCTGGTCCCAGTCTTCCGTCCGCTCGCCGAGCTCGCCAAGCCACGCCGCGGCCGGTGCATCGAGCGGCGACGGCTGTTCGGCCTTCGCGATCAGTCTCGCCAGCGCGTCGCGCTCGGCGGGATCGGCGATCGCGGCGATACGGGCGGTACGCTCGGTCCTGCCGAGGTCGAGCAGCTCGTCGACCTGCCGCAGCCGCTCGCGCCAGCGGCGCTTCCCGTCGGCGTCGAGCGGGTCGCTCATCTCACAGGGCTTCCGGTGCCAGCTCGGCGAGCACAGCGCGCGCCGCGTCCCAGTGGCGCCGCACGGTGCGCTCGGTGACGCCGCGCTCGGCCGCGATCTCGACGAAACTCTGCCCGCCGAAGAAGTGCCGCTCGACCAGCTCGGCCAGCGCCGCGTCGATCTCCGCCAGCTTCGTCAGCGCCGCGTCGACGCCGAGCAGGTCCTCCAGCCGTGCGCCCTCGGCCGCGATACCGTCGGTCAGCGTCGCGACCACCGCGGCGCCACCGCGCTTCGCCGCGACCCGGTCGCGCGCCTGGTTCACCACGACCTGGCGCATCGCCTTCGCCAGCAGCGCATAGAAGTGCCCGCTGCCCTTGAACTGCCGTGGACCGTCACCGGCGATCTTGAGCCAGGCTTCGTGGACCAGGGCCGTCGGACTGAGGCTCATCGCCCCGCTCGAACGCCGGACGCGGCTGGCGGCGATGCGATGAAGCGTGTCGTAGGCCAGCGCGAACAGCCGATCCTCCGCAAGTGCATCACCGGCGGCGACATCGGCGATCAGGGCAGTGATCTCGGAGCCTGAAGTCATGGGTGCGATCCGGTCGTGCGGTCAGTTTCGGTTCGGCGGCGCCGCGCGGCAAGCCATCCGGGGAAGAGTCGCGGCGAAACGGAGTCCGCGGCGACGCAGAAGCTCGCGATCGACCGGCGGCGATCGCGGCGAGCATCGCCGTGCAACGATACGATGCCGACAACCGTCGAACAGCAGCGATGAATCTTCGCTCCCTCCTGGTCGCGATCCCGGCGCTCGCCGGCTGCGCCACGATTCCACCCGACCAGGCCGCCCTGGCGGAATGCGTCGCGCGCGGCGGGCACCTTGTTGCGTTCACACAGGCGTCCGCGGTATGCGCCCGGCCCGCGACCGATGCCGGAAAGTCCTGCACCGACAGCAAGCAGTGCCAGGGACTGTGCCTTCCGCCCGCGGGCACGACCGCCTCGTCCACCAGCGGACGGTCAGGCAAGGATGCGGAGGTCGTCGGCACCTGTGCCGCCGTTCGGCTGGACTTCAAGCTGCCGAATTGCCAGGACGTCGTGCGCCTGGGGCGGGTGGTCAGCGCGCCCTGCTACGACTAGAGGAAAGGCGAACGCGCCGTTCCGGCGCGGCGTCAGGAGGACATCGCCGTGTCGAGTCGGGTCACCCGCACCGCGTCGTGGAAGAACCACATGAACACGATGCCGAACGGCCCGCCAATGAAGGCGAAACCCAGGATCCCCAGCGTCATCGCGATCCCGCGGAAGATCAGCCAGCGGTCGCGCGTCTGCCAGCGCCGGACCGTGACGAAGAGGCCCGCCGCCAGCACAGCGGCCGCTTGCATGAGGACAAGAAGTGGATCGCCGCTCGCGAGGCGCCGCAGGCCCGGGAACGGGATCGGGTCAACCGACAGGAACGGCCACACGGCGGCGAGAACGATGCCGAAGACGCCGATCCAGGACACGATCAGGCTGAACCGGGAGGGGGTCTGCATCCCGTGATGATCGCCGTGTCCGGTCCGGCCGGCAATCCGTGTGTACCGGTTCAAGCCCCCCGAACCGGAGATTCGATCATGCTGATCCGCACGCCCCTCGCCACCCTGCTGCTGACCGCGCTGGGCCTGTCCGCCCCCGCCTCCGCCGACGACGTCGAACTGCGCAGCTACCCCGCCGGAAAGATCTGGACCCAGGAGGTCGACGCCGTCCGCGGCTACCGCAACCTGCTGCTGCAGAACCTCGCCATCGTCAACCATGGCAAGCAGGCCCTGGCGCCGACCTCGATCCGGCTCGAGGTGTTGCGCGGCGATGAGGTCATCGAGCAGCGCGTGCTGCCGACCGCGCGGCTCGACGCCGCGGCCGCCAAGGGAGCCAAGCTCCAGCAGTCCGGAATGTTGGAGGCCGTCGATTTCCAGTTCGCCCCGAAGCAGCTCCTCGGCGACAAGGTGACACTGGGGGCCGAGCGCCAGCTCGGCCCCGGCCAGGCGCTGCTGATCGGTTCGCAGCTGCTGTCCTACCAGGGTACGGCGGACCGCCTGCGCATCCACGCCGACGTCGACGACGGCAAGGCGGTCGAGCTCGACCTCCGGCTCGAATCCGGCACGGCCCCGGGGCATTTCCGCTCGCCGCTGCGCGGCCGCTGGTTCGTCGGCGCCGCCAGCACGCCGCATTCGCACCATCGCTGGGCGGTGCCCGAGGAGTTCGCATTGGACCTGCTCCGGCTCGGCGACGATGCGACGACCCACCGTGGAAACGGCATGGCGATGCGCGACTACTACGCCTACGGCCAGCCGGTCAGCGCCACGGCGGACGGCACCGTGGTGTCGGTCGAGTCCGGCCAGCCGGACAACGTCGGAATGCTGCGCCGCCCGGACGAGTCGGCCGAGGCCTTCAACCAGCGGCTGCTGGCGGGTCAGGGCGAACTGCTCGCGAAGGGCACGGCGGCGGTCACCGGCAACCACGTGATCCTCCGCCATGCGGAGGGCATCTACTCGGTCTATGCGCACCTCGCTCCGGGCAGCCTGAAGGTCAAGAACGGCGACAGCGTGAAAGCCGGCCAGGTCCTGGCCGCGGTCGGCGGCAGCGGCAATTCGACCGAGCCGCACCTGCATTTCCATCTGTGCGACGCCCCCGATGCGCTGCACTGCGCGGGGATGCCGGTGCATTTCGACGACGTCACGCTGCTGCTGGGCGACGAGCGGGAGCTGCAGACCGGGGATGTCTTCTCCGCGCCCTAGCCCCCTGGTCCCACCCTCTCCCCCGCAGGCGGGGGAGAGGGAAACCCTTCGCCATGGAATTTCCCGCACCCCGCGCAGCGGAGGAGAGGGCCAGGGTGAGGGGGATTGTCCGGATTCCGCGCTACATTCCGTCCCTTCGACCGATACCCCGCGTCTCGGAGAATGCACGTGAATGCCACCCTGCCCTGGTTGGTCAATCCGGATACCGAGGATTGCGCCCGCGTGCGTGCCACCTCGGCCGGACTGCTGGCGGATCCGCAACCCCATGTCGACGGCTTCTACCGCCGCGTGTTCGAGCGCGCGCCGGGCCTGCGCAGCCTGTTCCGCGGCGACATGCAGACGCAGAAGCAGAAACTCG
The DNA here is from genome assembly GCA_044221335.1 of Ahniellaceae bacterium. Lineage (GTDB taxonomy): Bacteria > Pseudomonadota > Gammaproteobacteria > Xanthomonadales > Ahniellaceae > JBGAPI01. Next base: position 12,233 of record JBGAPI010000033.1, on the reverse strand, counting down.
CGCAGATGATCGCCTCGCTGGTCAGCGGCCTCGACCGCATCGACCTGCTGGTGCCGAGCCTGCGCCATCTCGGGGCCTCGCACCGGCGCTATGGCGCCAAGCCCTTCCACTACGTGGTGATCTGCGACGCCCTGCTCGACACGGTCGCCGATGCCAACGGCAGCCTGTTCGACGATGCCGCGCGCCAGTCCTGGCAGCGCGTGCTGGCGCTGGTCACCCGCGAGATGCTGTCCGGTGCGCGCGAAGCCGAGAAGGCCGAGGCGGCGCCGCGTCCGGCCCCATGACCATCGCCCGCATCGGCATCGTCGTCGTCCTGCTTGCCCTCGCCGCCCTCGCGCTGTTCGCGCGAAGACCTGAATCCGCTGCACCGGTCCGGCCCGCCTCCGCTTGCTCGCACGTCGTCATCCTGGATCCGCTGCCGATGCCGGGACTCGAGCGGCGGCGCGCGATTCGCCTGCACCTGCCGCCCGACTATGCCGTCAGCGACCGGCGCTATCCCGTGCTGTACCTGCACGATGGCCAGAACCTGTTCGACGACGCGACTTCGTACGCCGGCGAGTGGCGGGTCGACGAGACGCTCGACCGGCTGCATCGTGAGGGCCTGGACGTGATCGCGGTCGGCATCGACAACGGTGGCGAGAAGCGGATGAACGAACTCGGGCCCTGGACCAATGTGCGCTTCGGTGCCAGCGAGGGCGAGGCCTATCTGCGCTTCGTCGTCGATACGGTCAAGCCGTTCATCGATGCGCACTACCGAACGCTTCCCGACCGCCGCCACACCGCGATCCTCGGCAGCTCGATGGGTGGACTGATGTCGCACTATGCGCTGTTCGCCCGACCGGACGTGTTCGGCGGCGCGGGCGTCCTGTCGCCGTCCTACTGGTTCGCCGCCGACGTCTTCACCTTCGGCATGGATCGCCCGCCGCCGACCGACGCGCGGATCTGGCTCAGCATCGGCGATCGCGAGGGATCGGGCTTCGGCGACGATCCGGTGCGCGACGTTCTGCGGATGCAGTCCACGCTGATCGGGCTCGGCGAACGAGCGCCCCACTGGACCTGCCGGGTCGTCGCCGGCGCGGAGCACAACGAGGCTGCGTGGCGCGAGATGTTTCCCGATGCCGTCCGCTATCTGTTCGACGAGCCGATCACGACCTCGCGTCGCTGTCCGTAGGGCGGGCACCGCCCGCCATCGCGTAGCGCTTGGCAACGGCGCGCACCGCGCGCCCTACCTTTCGCCGAACAGCCGACGGTACTCGCCGTAGCCCTCGGCCGTCAGCTTGTCGACCGGCACGAAGCGGATCGCGGCGGAGTTGATGCAATAGCGCTTGCCGCCACGGTCGCGCGGGCCGTCGTCGAAAACATGGCCGAGATGGGAATCGCCCACGCGGCTGCGCACCTCGGTGCGGACCATGCCGAAGCCGGTGTCGACCTTGAAGTGGACGACGTCCGGCACGATCGGCCGGGTGAAGCTCGGCCAGCCGCAGCCGGAGTCGAACTTGTCGGTCGAGCTGAACAGCGGCTCGCCGGTCGCCACGTCGACGTAGAGGCCGGGCACGTGGTTGTCCCAGTATTCGTTGCTGAACGCGCGCTCGGTGTCGGCGGTCTGGGTCACCGCGTACTGTTCCGGCGTCAGCGTCCGACGGAGCGTCGCGTCGTCGGGCTTGTGGTAGCGGCTCGCGTCGACCTTGAGCACCGGCGGCTCGGTGGCATTGGTGAGACTGGAGAAGTCCGTATGGCAATAGCCGTCCGGATTCTTCTCGAGATAGTCCTGGTGATAGTCCTCGGCCAGATCGAAGCGCTGCAGCGGGACCAGCTCGGTGACGATCGGCGCCGACAGCTTCTTCTGCTCGGCGGCGATCACCGCGGCAGCGACGGCGCGATCGGCGGGGTCCTGGAAGTAGATGCCGGTGCGGTACTGGCGGCCGCGGTCGTTGCCCTGGCGATTGAGCGAGGTCGGGTCGATGATCCGGAAGAACTGGGCGAGGAGCTTCTCGAGGCTCACCCGCGCCGGGTCGTAACGCACCCGCACGGTCTCCGCGTGGCCGGAGCCGAAGCAGACTTCCTCGTAGGTCGGGTTGTCCTTGCTGCCGTTGGCGTAGCCGGAGGCCGCATCGGCGACGCCGTAGATTCGCGCGAAGTAGGCCTCGACGCCCCAGAAGCAGCCGCCGGCGAGCCAGATCTCGCGCAGCTTCGCGTGGCTGTAGTCGACACCGACGTTGGGGTTCGGCGGGAAGCGCGAGGCGCGCGGCAGCGCCGGCCCCTTCGCCTCGTCGAAATGCGCGACGACGTAGGAGCGCGATACCTGGCCCGGGTGCAGGTCGACGAGCTTGCCGTCGGCGGAGATCCACGCCGAAGTCGGGTACTTGTCGATGCCGAGCGAGGCGGCGAACTTGCCGCCGTCGTCGACCAGGATGGTCAGCTTGAAGTTGCGCTCCTTCGCCCAGCGCCGGAACTCCTCGATCGGCAGCTCGGACAGGTAGTCCGGCGACGCGATCGTCAGCACCTCCACGCCGCTCGTCTTGTCGGCGGCCAGCGCCTCGACCTCGGACATGCCGGCGAGACAGATCGGGCACCAGCTGGCCCAGAACTTCAGGTAGACCTTCCGACCGCGGAAGCTGGCGAGGTTCACCGGCTTGCCGTCGAGGTCCGGCAGGGTCACCTCGATCCGATGCTCGGCGACCGGCGCCGGCTTCGAGGTCGACGTCCCGCTCACGCCGCAGGCGGACGTGCTGGCGAGGATGAGCGCGAGGAACGCGGCGTAGACGAGACTGGCGAGGCGCATTGAGGCTCCGGCGGCGGGATCCCGATCCGAGACGGCCATGCTGCCGCGCCGGATGCGATCCTTGGGTGAATGTCATTGCAGACCGGAGCCCGCCACAACAACTTTCACGATCGTCAGCCGCGCGGGAGCCGCAGCCGGCAGGTCCGTTCGACGCAGGGCTCGCCCTTGAACACGGTCGCGTGCTCGCCGGCGGCCACGAAGCCGCAACTTTCGAGGACGCGGATCGACGGCAGGTTGCGAACGTCGGTCGTCGCCCGAAGGCACTCGACCCCCGTCCCAGCCACGAGGAGTTCGACCAGCAGGCGCACGGCATTCGCGGCATGACCGCGACCATGGAAGCCCCGCGCGACGGTGAAGCCGACTTCGGCCTCGGCCAGGGTCTCGTCGAGGTAGACGCCCAGGTCGCCGACCAGGTCATCGCTGTCCGGCTCCGCGATCGCGAGCTGGATCCAGCCGCCGGGAACGAGATCCGAACAGGTCGCCATCGCGTCGACGAACCTCCGGGCCTGGGCGACGTCGATCGGCGTCCAGCCCTGGAAACGAGCCAGTTCGGTATCGGCGCGGTAGGCTGCGAATGCCGCCACGTCGGGGGCGGCGAAGCGCCGCAGGCGGGTGCCGCCGCGTTGGCGCGGAAGAAGATTGAGGAGAGCGGACATTCGCCGACTGTAGCGGCGGATCGGCCCAGGCGACGGCGGACACGGCGGAGTCGAGGCGCCGCGGCCACGTCCCGACGCCGGAAACGGCGCACGGGAAGGCCGTCGCGGCCAGTGGCAGCCGCTCCGGAACGGGGACGGACGTCCGTCCCGCCCCCATCCGCGTGCCGCGAGACCGTCCGGCGCCTCGCCGCCTGCGCGACGAATCGGGCCCGTCGAGGGACGCCCCGACGAACCCTTCCATGCGAACGGACGATGCCCCGCCTACTTCCGGCCCAGCCGCTGCAGGCGCTCCGCCTGGTACTGCTCGATGTTGTAGCGGTCGCGCAGTTCGGCGTCGGCCGCCTGCAGTTCCTCGGCCTCGGCCGGGGTATGGATCTCCACCTTCAGGTCGGACTGGGCGACGACGTCCATGAAGGGACCGCCGTTGTACTGGGAGCGGGTGCAGCCGGAGAAGCTCACCATCGTCCAGCCCCAGGACAGGCGGGTGTTGATCGCGCTCTGCAGGCTGGCCTGGCACTGGGCCAGCGAGCTCTCGCAGACGCCGACGCCGGACTGGTTGGAGAACCACGCGCTGCCGCAGTAGCGCGGGGTGGTGCCGCCACCGATCGGCGCCGCATGGGCCGGGCGCGGGGTGAGGGCAGCGGCGGCCGAGAGGGCGAGGACGACGGCGGGGGCAACGAAACGAAGCATGGGGACTCTCCTGTGAGGGCATGACCGGGCGGGCTGCCCGGGGTGCCCACAGTCCAATCGACGTCCGTCCGCTCGCCAAGCGAAACCCCGGGCCAAACCCGGGAAGGATTCCGTCCGGACGCCGAAGCGCCCTGAACTATTCTTTTCCGATCAGTGGCTTGTCGCCAAGCGACGGAATCGGCGGTCGCTCTCGTCACCGCCCCGCCGCCGACGATTTCTTCCCGGATTGTTCCCGCCTCCGATCACTCCGCGGCGCTCACGCTCCGCCGCGATGGCCTAGGATCGCGTCCCTCGACCTGGGAGGGTGAGATGAGAACGATCGGATTTCTGGGCGCCTTGCTGCTTTCCGCCACCGCCGGGGCGCACGAACGCCTCGCCTCGCCGACCTGGTGCGCCGGCGGCACGGTGCGCACGACGGGGAGCTTCGCCTTCAGCGCGCAGGACCTGTCCGACTATTCCGCCTGCCTGCACTCCGGCGCCTGCGTCGACAACAGTGCGGCGACACCGATCGGCAGCACCGCGGCCAAGGGCGGCAGCTGCAGCACGATGAACTGCGGGCAGTTCGACGACGACTACGGCGTCGCCGCACGGATGGCGGATTACCACTGCGCCGCCTTCGCTTTCCGCCCCGCCAGCCCGGCGATCCGCGACGAGGGTAGCGTGCTGCCGATGATCACCGCTCCGGCCAGCTACAACGGCAGCACCCACCACGCCGATTTCCGGCTGCGCCAGGGTCTCAGCGGCACCTGTGCGGTGTGTGTGCTGCCAAGGACGACCGTGGTGGCGCCCATCCAGTAGCACCGCCCATTGCCGCCCTCGCGCGGCCACGTGAACCTGCCCTCGCGACACGCCGCCGCGGCGACGGCGCGCCGGGGGCAACACTTGCAGGCTGACGTTCAACAGCCTGCTAGGCGGTCAGCCGGCTCGCCCGATCGCGGATCGCCTGGTTGATCCGCTCGCAGCGCTGCCGCAGCTCGTCGCGCCGCGCTTCGGACAGCTCGCACTCCGCCAGCACGAAGTACGCGGTGCGCAGCACTTCGCGCCACCGTGGCTGCCGCGGCAGCTTGGCGAGCGCGAGATAGCGCTCCATCGCGCGGACCCGAAGCCGGCCATCGTCGATGGTCACCCGCCATAGCCGGCTCTTCTCCGCCAGTTCGATGCGGGTGCTGCGGGTCGCCTGTTCCCAGGATTCGACCGTCGCCAGCATCAAGGCGACCAGGTCCTGGCGGAAGCGTTCCTGGACGCCGTCGACTCCCTCGTCCACGGGCGCCACCTCCTCCGGCTCCGACGTCGCCGGCACCGCGACCACCGCGTCGGAGGACGCCACCGGCAACCAGCGCAACACGACCAGTTCGCCGTCGTTCGCTGCGGCCAGCGCCACGCCCTCGCCGGCGCCGAGGTCGACGACCTGGCGCGGCGACTCGTCGATCGTCGCCAGCGCGGCAGCCACACTCGCGCCGGATTCCGCGCCAAAGGCCTGCGCCAGCGTGAGCGCGTCCAGCGCCGCGCCGTCACCGCCGAGGCGTCGCCGCGCCGCCGCGTTCGCATGCACGAACACGCCGTCCGGTGCCAGCGCGAGCAGTGCCTCGTCCGAGGCATCGAGCAGCGCGCGCAGGCGCTGCGAGTCCCCGGCCAGCGCCTGCGCCGCGCGGCGGAATTCCTGGGCCTCGGCGGCGCGTTCGGCCTCGCGGCGCGCCAGCGTCAGCCGGTAGCGCTGGCGACTGCGCTGCCACAGCAGACCGAGCAGCAGCACGCCACTGACGGCGACACTCGCGAGCAGCCCCAGCTGCAGGTTGCGCCGCGCCAGCGTCGCCTGCTGCAGCGATTCGCGCTGCCGCAAGGCCTCGATCGCGCGATCGCGCTCGGCCACCTCGAAGCGCACCCGCAGGCGGTCGAGGGCGGCATCGTGCTCGCGCTCGCGACGGCGGCCGTCCTCGGCCTGGTAGCGCCGCCAGGCGGCCAGCGCGGCGGCGACATCGCCGGTCTGCTCCAGCGCGCCGGCGAGCAGGCGATCGAGCGGGATGCGTTCGACCGCGTCGTCGCCGAGGCGCGTCAGCGCGGCGCGCAGCAGCTCGACCGCCGCCGCGGGGCGTCCCGCCGCCAGCTCGACCTCGGCCTGCTCGGCGACGAAGTCCGCCGGCCGCTGCGCTGCCGGCAGCGGCAACGCGAGTCCCTGCGCCACCGATGCCGCCGCCGCGACGCGGTCGCCGCGCTCGCGATCGACCGCCGCGAGCTGCGCCAGCACCCGCAACTGGGCCGGCAGCACACCGCCGTCGCGGTCGATCTGCAGTGCCTCTTCCAGCGCCGCGCGCGCCGCCGCCGGCTCGCCGCGCCCGGCGAGCAGTCGCGCCAGGCTTTCGCTGCTGTGTGCGGCATCGAGCGGGCGACCGTCCCGACGATGCGCGGCGATCGCCTCGCGATAGCGCGCGAGCGCGGTGTCGCTCTCGCCGAGGTCGACGTAGAGGTCGGCGAGGTTGTTGAGGATCGGCCCGAGCGGCGCACCCGGCTGCGTCCGCTTCAGCGCAAGACTGGCGAGATAGGCTTCGAGCGCGGCGCGGTAGTCGCCGATCCGGCGCAACGCGTTGCCGAGATCGTTCTGCGCCTGCGCTTCGCCGACAGCGTCGCGGCTCGAGCGCGCGAGGTCGAGCGCGGCGCGGAATTCGACCAGCGCCTGGGCGTAGTGGTCCTCGCGATAGGCGAGGATGCCGCGCCGGCGGGTCAGCTTCAGCGTGCGCTTCTCCGGCGCCCCGACCGGCGGCAGGTGCGCGATCCGCTCCAGCGACTTCGCGGCCGCCGCGACATCGCCGACGGCCAGCTCGGCGTCGCTCTGCTGCAGCCAGGCTTCCTCGGCAACGTCGATCCGGTGGTCGGCGAGCGCCTCTTCCGCGATCCCGGCACAGCGGGCGATCGCCTTCACCGGCTCGCGCTGGCGCAGTTCGCGGCACTCCGCGAGCGGCTCCTCGACGGAGCGGGCCGTCGGAGCCGACAGCAGGGTGGCCGCGACCAGCGTCATCGGCACGCCGCAGGCGATCCGCACCGCGCGCGCCGTCACCACACCCCTCATCGCCATCGCCATCGACCGCCAGGTAAACCGGGGCGGCATTGTGCGACCACCGGCGCCGGTTGTCGCCGTGCCGCGGCGCGCGTGCCGGTGCCGCTGCAGCCGGGTGAAATCCCCCCGCCCCGCTCGTATACTGCGCGCCCTCCGTGCCGGAGTGGCGGAATCGGTAGACGCAGCGGACTCAAAATCCGCCGTTGGCGACAACGTGTGGGTTCGAGTCCCACCCCCGGCACCACATACCCTTCCGACGCCGTCCAACGCGATCCGGAAACCCCGCGAAACCCGCCGCTCTGGTGGGTTTTTTCGTTCCAGGTCATCCAACGCCGTCCCGTTGAATCCGGGGGCACCAGGGGGCAAGATTGGGGGCACATCGGGGGCACCGTGCCCCCGGCCCGGGGAGATGCCCCCACATGGCCACGAAGCCGTTGACCGACACCGCCGCGCGCAAAGCCGGCCCCAAGGACAAGCCCTACAAGCTCGCTGCGGGCGGCGGGCTGTACCTCGAAGTGATGCCCACCGGCGCGCGCTACTGGCGCTGGAAATACCGCTACGCCGGCAAGGAAAAGCGGCTCGCGTTCGGGGTCTATCCCGAGGTGTCGCTGGTCGCCGCGCGCGATGCCCGCGACGCTGCCCGCGCGATCCTCCGCGATGGCCGTGACCCTGGCGCAGAGCGACAGGCGACCAAGGCGCGCGCCGTGCTGGACGCCGGCAACACCTTCGGCGCAGTCGCCGCCGAATGGCTGGCCCGCGAACGCCCCCGCATGGCCCCCGTCACCTTGCAGAAGGCGGAATGGCACCTGCGCCTCGCCGCCCCGCTCGATCCGCTGCCGTTGGCGAGCATCGCCCCGCCGGACATCCTCGCCGTGCTGCGCCCGATCGAGAAGGCCGGCAACCACGAGACAGCGCATCGCGTGAAGCAGCGCATTGGCCAAGTGTTCCGCTATGCCGTCGCCACCGGCCGCGCCGTGCGCGACCTCACCGCCGACCTGCGCGGCGCCCTCACCTCCCCCACCGTCACGGCGCGCGCCGCCCTGACGGACCCCGCCGCCGTCGCGAACCTGCTCCGAGCGATCGATGCCTACACCGGCCAGCCGACCACCGCCGCCGCGTTGAAGCTCGCGCCGCTGCTGTTTGCCCGCCCGGGCAACCTGCGCGCGATGGAGTGGTCCGAGCTGGACCTGGACGCGGGGGAATGGCGCATCCCCGCCGGCAAGATGAAGATGCGCGAGGCGCACACGGTCCCGCTTGCGCCGCAGGCCGTCGCGATCCTGCTCACCCTGCAACCGCTGACCGGCACCGGCCGCTACTGCTTCCCCAGCCTGCGCACTGGCAACCGCCCGATGAGCGAGAACACCGTCAACGCCGCGTTGCGCCGGATGGGATTCGACAAGGACACGATGACCGGTCACGGCTTTCGCGCGCTGGCATCGACCCGATTGAACGAGCTGGGATGGCCACCCGACGTAATCGAGCGCCAGCTGGCCCACGCCGAGCGCAACAAGGTCCGCGCCGCCTACAACCGCGCCAGCTACATGGCAGAACGGCGGAAGATGATGGTCGCGTGGGCGGACTACCTTGACGGCCTACGAATCGGCGCAGCGGTGATAGCCATCCGGCAACGGGCCTAGGTAGAGATTATCAACGGTCGCCACGTCAGTGTGTTTCGCGAGTGCCCCGAGGTCGATCTCATGCCAAAGCGAAAAATTGTGATCAAGGTTCCAGCCGCTCCCCAGGCGTACGTCATGCCCGTTCCGCCGCCGTATGACGGCTTCATGGAGAAGCGCCTCTCCACGATGACGGAGGAGGAATGGCTCGGCATGAATCGACCTACGTCGTTGCCAGTCATCGGTGATGGGAGGACTTCACGGGGAGACGACGTCAGCTTCGACGACCTCGACTTGAGGACGGATATCGAGAAGGCCACTGAACCGGCGATTTGGGAGGCCATCGACAGCGACTTCCTCGAACACCTATCGGAGCTGCCAGCGCCGGTAGACCTCGATAATCCTGACCTTTCGAACGAGTCAGTACAGGTACTGCTCATCGCCGTTTGGAGCGAGCTGAAGAGTTGGCGGCGACAGCCAACTCCGGAAGTCATCGCGAAGGCGGTCGGTCTAGCTATTGCCCGCACTCGCGGCGAACGGGGTATCAAGCATCCACGGGACCTCGCAAAAGAAGTTCGAGTCAGACCGCAAACCTTCTTCAAGGTATTGAACGTCGCCACCGCTGAGATTGAACGGCTGGGGCTTCGGGAGGGCCTTGGAAATTCGGGAACCTATAGTCAGGATGTGGGAGACAAGGAAACCTAGCCGCTTTCGGGCGGCATTTTTTTGCCCGCACGATTCCCACGCAAACCCAAGCCGCCGCAAGGCGGTTTTTTTGTGCCCACCAAAACCCGCCGCGTGCGGGTTTTTTCATTTGAGGACCTTGCTATGGCTTCTGAACTACGGCTACTCAGGCTGCCCGCCGTGCTCTCGCGCGTCGGCGTCAAGCGATCCACGCTGTATCGGTGGATTAGCGACAGGAGGTTCCCTCCGCCGTTGCGGATCGGCGAAAACACGTCGGCTTGGGTGGAATCCGAGGTCGACCAATGGATTGCGCTACGGATCGCGGCGCGTGACTCGAAAGAGGCCGCGTGATGACCGCACAGACCAGTGAAAACACCGGACGCCGCCGCGGTCGCGGCCGGTCCAAGGCCAGCTTGGAACTGATCGAGGCTGCTATCGCGATCCTCGCCGAGATTCAGCCATGCAGCGTGCGCGCCGTGTGCTATCGGCTGTTCACAATGGGGCTGCTGAAAAGCATGTCGAAGGGCGAGACCGACAAGGTTTCGAGGCAACTGGTCTACGCGCGCGAACAAGGCTTGATCGACTGGACCTGCATCGTCGACGAGACGCGCGAGCCTGAGCGGATCAACACGTTCGCGAACCCAGACCAGATCATCCGCGCCGCCGTCCAGCAATACCGCCGCGACTATTGGCAGGATCAGGCGCACCGGGTCGAGGTGTGGTCCGAGAAGGGCACCGTGCGCGGCACCCTGGCGCCCGTGCTGAGCGAGTACGGCGTCACTTTCCGGGTCATGCACGGCTACGGCTCGGCGACCGCGCTCTACACCGCGGCCGAGGATTCGGTCGCTGGCGACAAGCCGCTGACGGTGTTCTACGCCGGCGACTTCGACCCGAGCGGGATGCACATGTCGGAGGTCGACCTACCGGCGCGACTGGATCGCTACGGCGGCAGCGTCCACATCGTACCCGTCGCGCTGTCCACCGCCGACGTGGCGCCGGGGACAACGATCCCGCACTTCGACGCCGACACCAAGCGCCACGACCCGCGATACAGATGGTTCGCTGAGCGGCACGGCGCGCGCTGCTGGGAGCTGGACGCGATGTCGCCGGTCATCCTGCGGCAGCGGGTGGCCAACGCCATAGCCGGGCTCTTGGACGTGCACCGCTGGAACAGGGCGATCGAGGTCGAGACCGCCGAGCGCGAGTCAATGTCCGAATTCCTCGCGACGTGGAACCGGAGCAAATCCAGGCTGGCATCGAAATACTCGAAGGACGGTGCACCGTGAGTGCCCGGGACAAGTCGGGCAAGCGTGCCCAGCGTGCGGCCGGGGAACCTCACGTGAGGCTCTACCTATGGGAACTGAAATGCCCGGCCTATCGGGCGCTGTCACCCGCAGCTCGCGCATTGCTGGTGGACCTTCGCAGTCTCTACAGACCGTTAGCGGGCAACAACCGAGTGTTTCGCAGCATCCGCGACATGATGAAGAGCTGCAACCTCACGCAGCGCGCAGCGACGAGGGCGCGTGATGAGCTGATCGCAAAGGGCTGGATCAAGATGGTTCAGCTCGGCGCGTTCCAGACCAAGGTCCGCCACGCAACCGAATTCACGCTGGAAAACGAGCCGCCGAACGACAGCGTCGGAACCTCGCTCGCGAGTAAGGCGTACATGACCTGGCAGCCGTCGCAGAACGTTCCGACGGCGATCACGATGAAAAAAAACGGTAGTCGAATCGGCTACCGATCGGTAGTTGATTCGACTACAGAGGGCCGCACAAAACCACGAAAAATGACCCCGACGGTAGTCGATTCGACTACCGATCATCCGAGTTCTGAGCTTCCCACGGTAGTCGATTCGACTACACAGATAGGGATACCAATGGGGGTCCGCTCTGGCTCTGTTGTTCCCGCTGTTGATCCTTCTCCCGCTCCGGCCCTGGCATCGGGCGCAAACCGGCGGAAATCGACATGAGCATGGTCCCGGAACGAATCGCGTCGATCGACCTGCACACGGCGCTGATCGACGCACGCCGCAACGCCGGCTGGAACCTCAGAAGCGCACCGATTCGTAAGACGACCGTTGGCGGCTGCACCGTGGTGGTGGTGCCGGCGAAGGTGTGGGCCTACTGGCGGCGCGCGCCGTACCTGCTGACCGTGACGACGGCGCGTCAATCACGCGTGACGGCGCGTGACCATCCGTGACCCGTCGAACCCCATGCGCAGCACTGGCTAGCAGTTGCTCGCAACAGGCCACTCGAACAGCGTGAGGAATACGACAGCGGGTCGAATCGCGGCGGGTCCCCGGACCGGCGCTCAAGTCTTGCCGCACACGGTCCCGATGCGTGACCTCCGGCAGCATTTCGGTTCACTACGACGGCAGCAGCTGATGGCGAGATTCCCTGCATTTGCAAAGTGTCGGCGCCGGAGACGCCTGACTTCAGGCCGCAACGCCTAGGGCAAGGGATAGGGGCATCTCATCTCAAGCCAGATCGCGTCCGACACGTTGACGGCACGCAAAATTTGGATCTCCAAAATGCCCAGTTCCGAGCGACGTCGCACGCCGCGCGCCTCCTCTGCCGCGCGCTCAACATTGACCGCGACTAGGCGCTCAAACATTGTCTTTTCGAGCTCCCTTTTCGCCTCCTCAAGTGGCATCGCCTCACCTGCTGCGCCGGCTTCGAATACAACGCCCAAACCGCCATGCGCCTATCGAAGCAACGGAACCAAATCCGTCGGACCATAAGCCCCCGGAACTACCG
>JBGAPI010000082.1:0-7764 GCA_044221335.1 Ahniellaceae bacterium | reverse complement strand
CGCCGATCCTGAGGTGGCTCGATTAAGCCGATCCTGGACTGGCTCGATTACGGCGATCATGAAGTGGCTCCATTACGCCGATCATCACCTGGCTCCATTATGCCGATCATGGAATGGCTCTATTGGGGCGGTCGGTGACAAGCGTGAGCTGCAGGCGGGAAAGACGGCTCCGGTGTCCAGGGTCAGTGGGTCGACTTCCGACCACGCTCCGCCGACCTTGCGGTATTGCCGCGCGACCTGCGGATGCGCGGCCGTCGCCGTCGACACGACGAAGCTGTCGCCCACGGCGCTCAGCGCTGTTCGGCAGAATTCGCCGTCGCCGTAGTCGTTTTCGAACCGGGCGACCGGCGACGTAGCATGCGCCAGGCCGGCCGCCAGGCTCAGTAGGGTGGCGACGGGTACAGAACGTCCGCATTTCATCCTGCAATCCTCGAATTCGGTGATTCCCGATGAATCATTCGAGAACTATCCCGCAAGTCGATCATTCCGCGCCGGCGGGCGAGTGGTTGTTTCGAGGCAAGGAGGCGAACATCCCTTGCCTCGTGTCGCACCTCCAGCGCGCGGAAGAGGAGAAGTCGTCGTCGATCTGGGCACGAGTGCAATCGAATTGAATCGGCGACTCGCATTGATCTCGCCGAAATTCCTCGCGATGGCGGCCAGTGGCCGCCCTACATCTGCACCTTGCGGCCGCGGGTCATGACCAGGGTCGGATGCTCGGTCGCGCGGATGTTCGTGAGCACGTCGCCGGGCACCGCCACGATGTCGGCGTACTTGCCCGCCTCCAGCGTGCCGGTGTCCGCGTCGATGCCGAGCAGCTTCGCCGAGCCCTGGCTGCTGGTCATCAGCGCGGCGGCGGGGCTCATGCCGAGGTCGACGTAGTCGCCGAATTCCTCGGCGTTCATGCCGTGCGGGAAGACCGCGGCATCGGTGCCGAAGGCGATCGGTACGCCGATCCTCAGCGCGCGCTTCATCATCTCGGTGTGCGCGGTCGACGCCGCGATCGCCTTGTCGCGGATCTTCGGCGGATAGCTGTCGGCCTTGCGATTGACCCATAGCTGGGTCATCCGCGTCGGCACCAGGAAGACGCCCTTCTGCTTCATCAGCGTGAGCGTCGACTCGGTCAGGAAACTGCCGTGCTCGATCGAGTCGACGCCGGCCTCGACCGCGAGCTTCGCGGCCAGGTCGCCGTGCGAGTGCGCCGCGACCTTGCGACGCCAGGCGTGGGCCTCGCCGATGATGGCGCGCAGTTCCTCGGGCGTCAGCTGCGGCACATCGACCGGATCGGACTCCGAAAGCACGCCGCCGGAAGCGCAGATCTTGATGACGTCGGCGCCGAACTTCATCTGCTCGCGCACCGCCAGTCGGCAGGCGTCGGGACCGTTGCAGACGCCCTCCAGCGTCCCGGGTTGCGGCATCCGGCCCGGCGGAATCGGCGAGCCATCGCAGTGTCCGCCGGTCGAGCCGATCGCGTGGCCGGCGACCAGCATGTGCGGGCCTTCGGCGAGTCCGTCGTTGACGGCATTGCGCAGCGCGACGTCGACGAAGTCGCCGGCGCCCAGCACCCGCACCGTGGTGACGCCGGCACGCAGGGTCACTTGCGCATTGCGTTGCGCGTGGAAGGACTGCTCGGGCGCGGAGCGCATCGTGCTCTCGTAGAAGCCCTTCGCCCAGTCGTCGTCATGGTCCTCGGTGATGTGGGTGTGCGCGTCGATGAAGCCCGGCAGCAGTGTGGCGTCGCCGAGGTCGACGACCGTGGCGCCGGCCGGGATCGCCGTGTCCTTGCCCACCGCCACGATGCGCTCGCCGCTCACCACGACGACTCCCGGCGAGGCCAGCGTGCCGCTCCTTCCGTCGAACAGATGCGCGGCCTTGAGGACGGTGGTCGCCGGTGCGGAGGTCTTGCCCTTCGATTCGGCGGCGTGGCCGGCCAGGGAGAACAGCAGTGCGGCGACAAGCAGGGTAATGCGCGGCATGGATCGGTCCTCGGGGAGGTGATCGCCGAGCGTATCAAATGCGGGAGGAGCGAACGTCGCGAGGGCGCGTCGACGGGAGGAGCGTCGCGATCGGAGTCCGCGCCGCTCCCGCAACACTCAGTGGAAATTCGTGCCCGCCAGCATCGCGAAGCACGACACCACCAGCAGCACCTCGATCGCGACGCCGATCAGCAGCCCGCCGAGGGTGCGCGTGTGACGCAGCCGGATGAACAGTACGACCAGCGCGAGCAGCCCGACGAAGGGCATCGCGGCGATGATCATGAAGGGCACTTCGCTGTTGACGCCGAGGCCGGCGAAGAAGCCCATCAGCATGAAGGTCGCGACCGGCAGTGCCACCGAGATCGCGCAGCCGAGGAGCACCGATCCCTTGTTCGGCGCGCCGGGCGGCTCCGGGGGCGACAGCTGGCTCGGCGCGCCGTAGGGATTGAGCGGTGGCGGGCCCGGCGGGAGTTCCGGCGGCAGGGGAGGCAGGTCGCTCATGCGGGTGATCCTAGCCGGTGCGGGTCGTCGACGGGAGTCGCCGCGAGGTCCATACCCGCGGCTCGTGCTGCCGGCGCAGTTCCGCCAGCTTCTTCCGGCGGTCGTCACGGTAGAACAGGTTGTAGGTGTCGAACGGGATGATCGAGCCGTCCGGCTGCGCGATGTGGACGCAGGACTTCTTCACCGAGCGCAGGTCGAAGCTCATCGCATCGACGAACTGCATGATGATGATGCGGAACACGTTGCGGTAGTCCAGTCCCGCCGGGCCGGCGACCTGGGGCAGGCAGCACAGCAGTTCGGACAGCAAGGTCGCCTGCTTCTCGGGGCCGGGACTCGACGAGAACAGCCTGAAGGCGAGTTCGCGCAGTCCTTCGTCGCGCTCGACCACGATCGTGTTGCGTCCTTGCTCGACCAGGTCCTCCGGCTTCACGTAACGGGTCAGCGGCACGACGCGGTTGCCGAGCTTCAGCGCATACGCCATCGCCAGGCAGTCGGGATTGCACGGCACCGGCACCAGGTCGTCGGGCTCGAAGCGGCCGGACTGCTCGAGGATGCGGCGGCGAACCTCGGTCAGGGTCAGGCGATTCTCCGCGGTGTCGAAGGCCTCGAGGCGGCCGGCCTGCTGCACCGGCTGGAAGGTGACGCCGCGCACGCAGGGCCGCGCCAGCGCGTACTCGATGATGTCGCCCAATTCGTCGTCGTTGACGCCCTTCATCACCGTCACCACCAGCGTCGTCGACACCCCGGCGGCGTCGAGCGCATCCAGCGCGCGCCTGCGGATCTCGGTCAGCTTCGCGCCGCGCAGCCGCTCCAGCGCGGACTCGCGCAGCGAATCGAACTGCAGGTAGAGCTCGAAGCCGGGCTGGTACTCCGCCAGCCGTTTCGCGAAGTCCGGTTCCTTCGCGATCCGGAGGCCGTTGGTGTTGACCATCAGGTGCCGGATCGGTCGACGCTTGCAGGCGTCGAGGATGGCGAAGAAGTCCGGGTGCAGGGTCGGCTCGCCGCCGGAGACCTGCACCACGTCGGGCTCGCCCTCGCTGGCGACGATCGCCTCGAGCATGGACTCGATCTGTTCCAGCGAGCGGAACTCCGGCCGGTGCGGACCGCTGTCCGCGTAGCAGATCGGGCAGCGCAGGTTGCAGTGGTCGGTGACCTCGAGCAGCGTGAGGCAGGAGTGCTGCATGTGGTCGGGACACAGGCCGCAGTCGTAGGGACAACCCCAGTGCATTTCGGTCGCGAAGCGGCGTGGCAGCTCCGGCGGCTTGAGGTAGACCTCGCGCGAGCGCCGGTAGTAGTCGGCGTCATCGGCGACGAGGACCCGCGCGAAGCCGTGCTCCGGGCACCACTTCTCCAGGTAGACCTTGCCGTCCTTCACCAGCACCTTGGCCTCGACCCGGATCAGGCATTCGGCGCAGATCGACGTCGTGGTGTCGTAGAACAGGTAGGGTCGGACCTTGGCCGTCATCCGTGCGGACCTTCGGGCAGCGAGCGGGCGATCCGAAGCATATGCGGAAGGAAGTACACGAGTCCCGCCGCGCACAGCCATTGCAGCCCCGCGGTACCGCCGGGCCACGAATACTCGACCGGCTTCAGGAAGTCGACCAGCAGCCGGAACGCGAGGTAGCCGCCGAGGAACAGCTTGAACGCATCGCCTGCGCGGAGGCCGGCCGGGGCGGACGTCGCCGCACCGACGGCGACCGGGTCGCTCGACCGCAGGACCCGTTCGATCAGCGCGGCGGACACCAGCAGGTAGAGGATCTCGTAGAGCTGCACCGGATGGCGCGGGATGCCGTCGCCGTAGTCGTGGCCCCAGGGCAGCGCTGTCGGCAGGCCATGGGTCTGGTCGTCGAGACCGGACAGGAAGCAGCCGATGCGGCCGATCACCATGCCGACGGCGAGCGGCCAGACCATCACGTCGCCGCTGCTCGCGGTGATGCCGCGGCGCCACTTCACGACCTCCACGCCGAGCCAGCCGCCGAGGAGCCCGCCCACGATCGACTTGCCGGCCATCAGGTGGGCGAGACTCGGGAAGCCGGAGAAGGCGAGGTCGGGCTGGTTGATCCAGTAGGCGATCTTGGAGCCGCTGGCGGCACCGAGCATCGCGCCGACCACGATCCACAGCGCGTCGTCTAGGTCCGCCAGCGCCGCGTTGGGCCGGCGCCGGCGCAGCCACAGGAACAGCCGGAAACCGATCGCGTAGCCGGCGGCCTCGAAGGCCGTGTGCAGCGTGAACGGCATCAATCGCGATGCGCGGCGTTGTCGTCGCGATTGGCGCCGAACCAGGTGTCGAGCCGACCGGTCAGCCACTTCACCATCCGCGAGAAGCGTCCGCGACGGCTCTTCCGCGCCGCCTCTTCGGCACTGGTCACCCAGGCGATCTGGATCACCCGGCGCTCACCCTCGTACGGAAGGTGGCCGTGGAAGGAATTGTCGCGTCGCGCGAACGCGGTCAGCGTGCCGTACAGCGGGCGGATCTCCGGCACCACGGTCGCGTTGATGTCGTCGATCTTCGCGAGGAAGCGCAGGCAGCCGGCGCTGGTGTCGGGCCAGTGCTCGTTGAGATAGATCAACGCCGTGACGACCTTCGAGCGGCTGTCGGTGTGGATGGTGCCGTGGCGGCGGTTGAGCGCGCGGCAGATCGTCACCAGGGTCGGGTACTGCGACAGCCGCGGGATGCCGAGCCGGTCACCGAGCGCGTCGGCGAATGCGGCGGTGGTCGCCTCGGCGATCAGCGTGTTGACGCTGGCGCCGCACTCGGCGGTGTCGTGCGGGAAGAAGCCGGCCTCGCGGTAGCGCGGGAAGTCGCTGGCGAGCGTGTTGCAGGCGCCGTCGGGGAGCAGCTTCTCCACGACCACGAACGGAAACGGCTCGGAGCGGAGCAGGTCGGGCGCGGCGAGTCGGGCGGGATCGAGCAGTTCGACGGGGGGCATGCGGGACTGGCGTGCAAAACGCGATGATAGACGCTGGCGCCGTGTTGGGTAGGTCCGCTGCGTGCGGCCCGATGCCGCGCACGCGGTGTCGCCCGGTCTCACCAGACCAGGTCGTCGGGCACCGTGAACTGAGCGTAGTAGGCGTCATCCTCGGCGTTGCCGGTGGACGGTTCGGTCGCCTGCCCTTGCCCATGGTCGAGCACGATCAGCGTCGCGTCGCGTTCGCGCACCTTGTCGCCGGCGAGGCGCGGCAGGAGCTCGAAGGTGTCGCCATGGCGCACGACGACGATCGCGCCGGTGGCGAGCTTGCGGCGCTGCTCGTCGTTCACCGGCAGCGAGCGGATCGTGCCGTCGACGGTGAAACGGTAGTCGCTGTCGCCGGTCCGCGGCAGCTTCTTGTCGGCGATGATCTGCCGCGCCTGGGCGCGCAGTTCGATGCTGCGCGCGAGCGCCTTGCGCTCCGCCTCGAGCGCGCGATCCCGCTCGACCTTCTCGATCCGCGCGCGTTCCGCGGCGAGCTGGCTCTCGCTGGGATCCGCCGGACTCTTGCCGTGGCGTGCCTTGTTCTGCTCGCGCGCGACCTCGGCGACCTTGGCCTTGTTGACGAGGCCGGCCTTCAGCAGCTGGGCCTGGAGGGGATTGGGCTTCGCCATGCACGGTGCAACGTCGATATGGAGTCGGGTAATCATACCCGCGGCGTCGTCGAGGCCGGTGCGTAGGGCGCGCACCGCGCGCCATCGCGAGGCGTAACGGAAGTCGCGCGAATGACGTCCTGTCGCAACGGCGGCCGGAGGCCGCCCTACGAACGGCGTTCGACGGCGTAGTGGGCAAGGTCGGCGAGGTCGGTGGTGCGCCCGCCAACACGGGCGAGGGCGGACAGCGCCAGCTCCCGCTGCTCATCGCCTAGGCGGCGCGCAGCGTCCATCCCGAGCAGGGCCGGGTAGGTCGGCTTGTCGCGCGCGGCATCGGCGCCCTGGCGCTTGCCGATCACGGCGGTGTCGCCTTCGACGTCGAGAATGTCGTCGCGGATCTGGAACGCGAGACCGACCGCGTGGCCGTAGACGCGCAGATGCTCGAGCGATTGCGGGTCGCGGCGCCCGCCGGCGATCGCGCCGAGCAGCACCGAGGCTCGGATCAGGGCGCCGGTCTTGTGGCGGTGCATCCGCTCCAGCGCCGGCAGGTCGAGGCGCTGGCCGACCGCGTCGAGATCGATGGCCTGACCGCCGGCCATGCCGTGGGCGCCGCAGGCGACGGCGAGTTCGTGCAGCATCGCCACCCGCGCGGCGGCATCGATGTGGCCGTCGTCGCGTGCCAGGACCTCGAAGGCCAGCGCCTGCAGCGCGTCGCCGGCGAGGATCGCGGTGGCCTCGCCGTACGCGATGTGGCAGGTCGGCTTGCCGCGCCGGAGATCGTCGTCGTCCATCGCCGGCAGGTCGTCGTGGATCAGCGAGTAGGCATGGATGATCTCGACCGCGGCGGCAGCCGCGTCCAGCGAATCCGGCGTGCCGTCGCCCAGCGCACCGGCCGAATAGACCAGCATCGGACGGATCCGCTTGCCGCCGCCGAGGACGCTGTAGCGCATCGCCTCGTGCAGGCGTTCGGGCGGCTGCGCCGACGGCGGCAGCAGGCGGTCGAGCACGTCCTCGACGCGCGCGGCGAAGGCCGCGAGCCGCGGCGTCAGTTCGAAACGGGGGAGGTTCACGCTTCCGGGTCGAACGGCACGGCGCCGTCGGGTCGCAGCGGATCGGTCAGTTGCTTGACCTTCAGTTCCGCCGCGTCCAGCGCGGTCTTGCAGTCGCGGTACAGGGCGATCCCGCGTTCGAAGGTGGACAGCGATTCGTCGAGCGACAGCTCGCCGTGCTCCAGCTTCGACACGATCTGCTCCAGTTCCGACAGCGAGCGCTCGAATTCGGCGATCGAGCTCTGCTCCGCGGGCGGGCTGGGGTTGGGCATGGCGCGCAAAATAACGCAGCGACGGTCGGGATTCAACGCGGCGGCCGCCGCTGTCACCGATTGGCAAAGACGCCGCGCGTCCAGCGCAGCGCGTGGAACGGGGCGGTGGCCGAGCGCCAGCGCTCCCCCGCCGCGACGACGGCGCCATCCAGCAGCAGCAACGGCAGGCGGCGCCGTTCCCAGGGCGGCACTCCGGCGTCCTGCAGCAGGTGCTTCAAGGACTGCGATGGGCGCGCGAGGGAGAGACGGAGGCGTTCGCCGCCGCGGCGATTGCGCACGGTCAGCGCCAGCGGCGCCGTCGGTGGCGGGTCGAAGGCGAGGGTGCCGAGCCCCTGCGGCAGGACCAGGGGCATGCGGCCATCCCAGGACAGTTCCCAGTCCGAGGCGGCGGTCGGAAGCGGCAGCAG
>JBGAPI010000032.1:0-60972 GCA_044221335.1 Ahniellaceae bacterium | reverse complement strand
GGCCCCGCACTGGCTTCCCATGGACCGGAATCCGACCCGGGCGACTGGCCTCACATGGCCCGGAATCGTGGCTTCACATGGTCCGGAACGGTGGCTTCACATGCTCCGGAATGCTGGCCTCTCATGAACCGGAATCTCCAGGTGCCTTCACCATAGACGTAGTCCCGGTGCGGATTGTCGGTCGAAACGGTCGGGGTACTGTCGGGATAGGTCACTCGGCTCAGATGAAAATCGCTGTTGTAGCCGTAGGTGATGACCTGGCCGTCCGGCAGCGTCACCTCGGTCAGCCGTTGTGCGGCCGTGGCGGTGCCGAGCACGCTGTAGGCGAACTGCAGGAACCGACCCTGGCGATCCGTCACGCGGGTTAGCAGCTCCCCCGTGTAGGTGAGCGTCACCGCCACCCCGGTCCGGTCCTCGATCGAGGTCAACAGACCCTGGGCGTCGTAGACCTCGACGCTATCGTTGCTGTCGGTGGTCAGGCGCCATCCCGTCACCTGCCCGCTGCCATCGGTGATCCGCGTCAGGCTCAGGTTGACGTCGTCGTCATGGTCGTAGCCGCCGCTGGCATTGAGGATGAACTGGTACTGGTTGCCATTCGGCCGTTGCACCCGCAGGCCCAACTCGTTCGGGATGCCGTCGACCACCCGGGTCACGATGTCAAGCCGCCGATTGAAGCTGTGGCGCCAATGATCGCTCAGCAACGAGCCGGGGAAACCGGATCCGCTCGCGTAGTAGCGATCGAGCCGAAGCCAGGGCGACGTCGGCGACACGAAATCAGTTTCCGTCTGAAGCTTCCTACCGGTCGCGCAGTTGATCGGATTTGTATTTTGGGTACCGACGCTGCAGACATCGAAGTTCTTCTCAGGGATAAGAGAGAGCGAGCTAGGCTTGAGGCACAGATGCGTGACCGGGTCCTCGAACCAAACTGCGCAACCCACGGACCGAGTCCGCAACACCCCGGCGCCGTTGTCGGTGACGTAGCCGCACTTCGGGATGGTGTATTGGCTCGTCGGGATCAGATAGCTGTACGGGCGCGACTGATGGATCGGATACGCCCCGGACCAAAGTGTTGTGGAGCCGGTATCGCTCCACGGCGCCAGCGGGATCATGGTACCGCCACCGGTGCATCCGTACAGCCAACCCATGGGGTCGGCGATCATGGCGGCGATCGCGGCTGCCTCGGTATTCCCGCCGTGGCTCGAGTTGTAGGTACTGGCGGTGTACGACCATTCCGTCTTCACTGGCAGGTCGCCGGTAGTCGCAGCGGTGGCGATCGATGAACCGATGAGAACGAGGAATGCGAAGAGCCATCGCGTCGCATGACCGAAAGCTGCACTGACCATGGAAACTCCAAAGGGAAGTGAAATCACGCACCAACCACCGTGCCGATGGGCACGGAAGGGCGAAACGACGACACTGGGCGGGGTATCTCCAGCTCGCGACCGCAAAATTGACACGTTGTTGCATTGTGCGGCGCATGCAAGCCGAGCCCCAGCCGACAAAGGCTACGCACTCGCCGTCTCAATCCCTGCGACAACTAGGGCTTCATTCGATCAACGCCGCCCCGCGCATCCCTCGGCGGTCATCTAAGTTGATCTTGTCCACATTGAGGACCCGGCGAGTTTGCCGGCACGCAAGCCAAACTTCCTGCCGGCGGCCTGCGCCATCGACATATTGCCGTGGGTCATGTACTCCCATCCCGCGCTTTGCTATCGATGGGAAAGTCTATTTCGGGGCCTCGATCGGATTTTGTGGCGGTAGGGTTACTCGCAGTGGTGCCACTTCAAGTTCCCAATTAAATTCGCGCTGGCCTCGAGGCTCTCGATGCCGAATCATTAGCGGCTCTCACGAGGATGCCAGGCAAGCGGCACCGTGTCATCGACCGTGATCCGATTTCCGTGATTGAACAGCACATCGCTCGGGTGGTTTCGATGACTTGATCACCGGCGTCGGCAAGCTGATCATTCTGAAACGGTCGGCTGATCATGCTGTCCCGGTGACGGCATGCAACAACCCGTTCTGCGCCGGGGTGACTTATCTCTACGGGAGCGACGCGCTGCAGGTGCTGTTCGCCACCGACTTCGAATAGCTGCGACGCTTTGCGACACCGAACGAAGTGGTGTCGCACAACGCCGACCGAAGACGCGACCTGTCGTAGGAGCGGCGGAAGCCGCGATACTGTTGCGGGAGCGACGCGAGTCACGATGCTCGAGAGGCGCAAGCCCCGATCGTTTGACGTCGGATCATGCGCCAGAGCATCGGGGCTTGCGCCCCTCCCGCGACAGCGTCAGACGTTGAAGCGGAAGTGCAGCACGTCGCCTTCCTGCACGACGTACTCCTTGCCTTCCAGCCGCAACCGGCCGGCATCGCGCGAACCCGCTTCGCCCTTGTACTTGATGTAGTCGTCGTAGGCGATCGTCTCGGCGCGGATGAAGCCGCGCTCGAAATCGGTATGGATCACGCCCGCCGCCTGCGGCGCCGTGAAGCCGGCCTTGATCGTCCAGGCACGGACTTCCTTCTCGCCGGCGGTGAAATAGGTCTGCAAGCCGAGCAGCCGGTAGCCGGCACGGATCACACGATTCAAGCCGGCCTCCTCCAGACCCATGTCGGCGAGGAAGGCGCCCTTGTCGGCGTCGTCGAGCTGGGCCAGCTCCTCCTCGATCGCGGCACAGACCGGCACCACCTCGGCCCCCTCGGCGGCGGCGTGCGCGCGCACGCGGTCGAGGTGCGGGTTGTCGGTGAAGCCGTCCTCGCGCACGTTGGCGACGTACATGATCGGCTTCATCGTCAGCAGGAAGAGTTCGCGCACCAGCGCCTGCTGCGTGGCGTCCAGGCCCGCGCTGCGCGCCGACTTGCCTTCATTCAGATGCTTCTTCAGGATCTGGCAGACGTCGCGGCGGACCATCGCGTCCTTGTCGCCGGCCTTGGCGGCGCGCTCGTAGCGGTTCAGCGCCTTCTCCACCGAATCGAGGTCGGCGAGCGCCAGCTCGGTGTCGATGGTCTCGATGTCGGCGATCGGATCGATCTTGCCGGCGACGTGGATGATGTCGCTGTGCTCGAAGCAGCGCACCACGTGGGCGATCGCGTCGACCTCGCGGATATGCGACAGGAACTTGTTGCCGAGCCCTTCGCCCGACGCGGCGCCGGCGACCAGGCCGGCGATGTCGACGAACTCGAACACCGTAGGAATGATCTTCAGCGGCTTCGCGATCGACGCCAGCGCGTCGAGCCGCGGATCCGGCACCGCCACCACGCCGACGTTCGGATCAATGGTGCAGAACGGGAAGTTCGCGGCCGGAATGCCGGCCTTGGTCAGCGCATTGAACAGAGTCGACTTGCCGACATTGGGGAGGCCGACGATTCCACACTTGATGCCCATGATGGGGTTCCGTTGATTCTGGGTGGAGGGCAGAGGGCTCTGGGATCAGGGCTGAAACCGACAGCCGCATTGACACCGGAAGCACTCGTCCCGAAAAGTTCTTGATCGCGGTTCCAACCGCCTTCCAAAGCGCTCGTCGTTGCGAGCGCAGCGAAATGATCCAGCGCCTTCGCTTTCGCGAGTTCAAAGCGAAAAGCGAAAATCAAACAGCAAAGGCACTGGATTGCTTCGTCGTCGCTGCGCTCCTCCTCGCAATGACGAAGTGCCTTCTCAGCGCTCAGTGCTCAGCCCTCAGCCCTCAGCCCTCCGCCTTCGCGGTGTGCAGCGTCTTCATCGCGGCATTCATCTCCCCGCGCACCGCATCCGGCAGCACATCCATCGACCGCGATACCGCCTCCAGCATGCACTGCTCGTCGTGCGCCGAGGGGCGACCGAGGACCCAGCCGGTGACCCGGTCCTTGTGGCCCGGATGACCGATGCCCAGACGCAGCCGGTGGAACTTGCCGTGGCCGAACTGGGCGAGGATGTCGCGCAGGCCGTTCTGGCCGCCGTGGCCGCCGTCGAACTTGAGCCGCGCCGTGCCCGGCGGCAGATCGAGTTCGTCGTGCGCGACCAGGATCTCCTCCGGCTCGATCTTGTAGTAGCGCGACAACGCCGACAGCGCGTGGCCGCTCTTGTTCATGAAGGTCGTCGGCTTCGCCAGCAGCACCGGATTGCCGGAGATCGACGTCTTGACCGTCTCGGCGCCGAGCTTCGATTCGAGTCCGAATCGAACGCCGAGCGCCAGCGCGACGGCGTCAATAAACCAGAACCCGGCGTTGTGCCGGGTTCGGGCGTATTCGGGACCGGGATTTCCGAGCCCCACGAGAAGCCGCAGTGCAGCCATGAAGAATCCTGCCGTTCATCGCCGCGGCTGCGCCGCGGCGACTTACGGAATTCGTCGGCGAAGCCGGCGAATCCCGAGACCTTACTTCTTCTTCTCGGCCGGCTTGGCAGCCGCCGCCGGAGCGGCCTTGCCCGCCGCCGGAGCCGCAGCCTTGGCCGCCGGAGCGCCCGCGGCCGGAGCCGCAGCGGCGTCCGCCGCCGGGGCGGCTTCGACCTCTTCCTTCATCATCTTCGCGGTGACGACAGCGACGTCGTGCTCGCGACCCAGACGCAGTTCGGGCACTTCGACGCCGGCCGGGAGCTTGATGTCCGACAGGTGGACGATGTCGCCGACGGAGAGCTCGGCGAGGTCGACCGCGATGTACTCCGGCAGGTCCTTCGGCAGGCACGCCACCATCACGTCGGTCAGCTCGTGCGCGATCATCGCGCCCGAGGTCTTGCCGGCCGGCGACTTCTCCTGGTTGAGGAAGTGCAGCGGCACGCGCAGACGGATCTTCTCGGTCTCGGAGACGCGCTGGAAGTCGAGATGCATGAACTGCTGGCGGAACGGATGGCGCTGCAGGTCACGCAGCAGCACCTTCTGCGCCTTGCCGTCGATCACCAGGTCCAGGATCGACGAGTAGAACCACTCGTGCTGGCCAGCGAGGTAGACCGCGTTGTGCTCGAGCTGCAGGCTGACCGGCGCTTCCTTCGCGCCGTACAGGACGGCCGGCACCTGGCCCGCGTGACGCAGGCGGCGGCTCGCACCTTTCCCCTCGTCTTTGCGGAGCGTTGCCGGAATTTCGTGAATCGTTGCCATGGATGTTGCCTCGGTTGATGAACCGCCTTGCGGCGGCTGTTGTGCCCCTCCCGCGACCAGGAGTGGCTGGAAAAGCGAAGTCCCGGGGCACAGGGCCCAGGGCCCAGGAGAGCGGCTCGTGGTACGCCGCGTCGTCCCGCCCTGGCCCGATCGCTCTGGGCCTTGGACCCGATGTTCCGGGCCCTTGAAACCTTGTACCGCTGGTGCGCCGAGGCGCACCCTGCGAAGCCCGCTCTTCTGGGCCCTGTGTCCTGTGCCCTCGAGCGGTGCACCCAAGTGCGGCCGACGCACCGACCTCAGTCGATGTACAACGAACTCACCGACTCGCCGAACGCGATCCGCCGGATCGTCTCGGCCAGCAACTGCGCCACCGACAGCTGGCGGATGCGGTCGCAGGCCTGCGCCTCGGCAGACAGCGGGATGGTGTCGGTCACCACCAGCTGGTCCAGCGCCGAATTGCCGACGTTGCGGATCGCCGGACCCGACAGCACCGGGTGCGTGCAATACGCCACCACCTTGCGCGCGCCGTGCTTCTTCAGCGCGGCGGCGGCGGCGCAGAGGGTGCCGGCGGTGTCGACGATGTCGTCGATCAGCACGCACAGCTTGTCCTCCACGTCGCCGATGATGTTCATCACCGTCGACTCGTTCGGCCGCGGACGCCGCTTGTCGATGATCGCCAGCTCGGCGTCGTCGAGGCGCTTCGCGATCGCTCGCGCTCGCACCACGCCGCCGACGTCGGGCGACACCACCAGCAGGTCCTTGGTCCCGAGCTGCCGCCAGACGTCGGCGAGCAGCACCGGGGACGAGTACACGTTGTCCATCGGGATGTCGAAGAAGCCCTGGATCTGGTCCGCGTGGATGTCGACCGTGAGCACGCGATCCGTGCCCACCGCCTGCAGCATCTTCGCCGCCACCTTGGCCGTGATCGGCACCCGCGCCGAGCGCGGGCGACGATCCTGCCGGGCGTAGCCGAAGTACGGCACGACCGCGGTGACCGATGCCGCCGACGCCCGCTTCAGCGCGTCGATCAGCACCAGCAGCTCCATCAGGTTCTCCGCACTCGGCGCGCTCGTGGGCTGGACCACGAAAACGTGCTGGTTGCGGACGTTCTCCTCGATCTCGATCTGCACTTCGCCGTCGGAGAAGCGCCCGACCAGCGCCTTGCCGAGCGGCATCGCGAGCTCCTTGCAGATCGCCTGCGCGAGCCCCCGATGCGCGTTGCCGGAAAACACCAGCATGCCATCCGTCTTCACTGTCCCGCTCCTTCGAGCTCAACCGAATCCGTGTGGCTGGGGCGGTAGGATTCGAACCTACGCATGCGGGAATCAAAATCCCGTGCCTTAACCAGCTTGGCGACGCCCCAGTATCAATGATTTGAAGATCGGGCATCCTGCCCGACTTCAAAAGCGCTTGTCCGAAGTGAATTCGGACAAGCTTCCGCCCGCCGCTTTCGCGTCGGGCGCGCGTACATCCATGTACGCGAACAGCCTCTTCGTCGCGGTGCAGCCGGATTCCTCGGCGCACGACGCTTCGATCGGGTTGTCGTACCGCTCGCGGTGCCCTGCGATCGGCGTCATCCGTGACGAGAAACTTCAGCGAAGTCGGAGCAATCGCGCGCCGCCTTCGCGTCGCGCTCTTCTTCCGTGCTCGTGAGGATGTTGCGGAAAGTCTGACTGCCTGACCCTGAACCAGTGGCCGGGCCCATGCCCGACTACTTCGGCGCTGGAAATCCAGCCGCCTCGACTTCGTCGTGCAGTGGGGATCGGTTGATCCCTCGTGCGACGAATGCCTTCATCGACTCCGGTGCCTGCACCGCGATGCGTTGCGCTGTTTCGGCATTCTCGAATGCCGCGAACACGCAGGCACCGCTGCCGGTCATCCGTGCGGCACCGAACTGGCCCAGCCAATCCAGCGCCTCGCGGACTCGCGGCTGGCGTGCGACGACGACGGCTTGCAGGTCGTTGTGCGTCGCAGCACCGGAAACGAAGCCGCGCATTGTCGTTTTCGGCGAGTTCCTTGTCAATTCAGGCGCTTGGAATATTTCGGCGGTGCGGACGCCGAGGCCCGGATGGAGCACGACGAAGTGCCGCTCCGGCAGGGCCAGCGGCTGCAATTGTTCACCGACGCCCTCGGCGTAGGCGCTGTCGCCGCGGACGAACACCGGCACGTCCGCGCCGAGCGCGAGCCCCAGCTCGGCCAGCCGGTCGAGGTCGAGGCCGCAGCCCCACAGCGCGTTCAATCCCACCAGCACGGTGGCCGCGTCCGAGCTGCCGCCGCCGAGGCCGCCCCCCATCGGCAGACGCTTGTCGACGGCGATGTCGGCGCCGAACGGCGTGCCGGTCGCCGCCTGCAGGCCACGGGCCGCGCGCACCACCAGATCCTGCTCGGCCGGAACCCCGTCGAGCACCGAGATCCGCTCGATGCGGCCGTCGGTGCGACGCCGCAGCCGCAGGGTGTCGGCGAGATCGAGCAGCTGGAACACCGTCTCCAGCTCGTGGTAGCCGTCGGCCCGGCGCGCCGTGACGTGCAGGAACAGGTTGAGTTTGGCCGGCGCCGACAGCCGCAGCTCGACGGGGCCCTGCACCGGGCTCACGGCGACCACTGGTCGATGGAGATGCGCAGGTCATAGGGGTCGCGCCGGATCCGGAGGCGCAACGGCAGGGCCGTCACCGGATCGACGTCGTCGTTCCAGCGGGTGTACTCGATCCGCCAGTCGTGGTCGACAAGGCCCGCGAGACGCCCACCGGCATCCCGCCCGGTCGCGACCGCATCGAGGTTGCCGTCGACGCCGCGCACCCACTGGCGCAGGAACGCGAACGGCAGCTGGTAGCCGGTCTTGCGGGCGAGGAGTTCGGCCGGATCGCGTCCGATGTCGGGCCCCTTGGCGTCACCCTCCAGCTGGCACATCTCGCCGTCGCCGGTCAGCCGCCAGGTCTCCGCCGACAGCGGCGCGCGGACGGTCACCGTGAAGAACTCCCCGTCCTGCTGCCAGTCGATGTTCGCGCTGCCGCTGTCGCGGCCGTCACTCACCGCGAAGCGTCCGCTGAAATGCCAGTGCGGCTGCCCGCCGAAGCGCTGCTCTCGCGCCGTCAGCAGCGCCTGCGCGGCGGCGTCGCCGTCCCTCCCGACAGGAGCCGACGATTGCTTCGGAACGGTCGCGCAGGCGCCGAGCAGTCCCGCGACGCATCCCGCGAACCACAACCTCGAGGGGAACGCCGCGCGCAGCGCAAGGTTCACGGCTTCAGGCGCTCGATCACCTTCAGCAGCGTCTTGTTCTTGCCGTCGAGTTTGCTGCCCTCGGCGAACACCTTGCGCGCCTCGTCCTTCTTGCCCGCGGCCCACAGCACCTCGCCGAGGTGCGCGGCGATCTCCGGATCGGGCTTCAGCGTGAACGCGCGGCGCAGGTGGATCTCGGCGTCGCCGAGGTTGCCGCCCTTGAACTGGACCCAGCCCATCGAGTCGATGATCGCCGGCTCGTCGGGTTTCAGCTTCAGCGCCTTCTCCACCAGGCGGGTCGCCTCGACCAGCTGGTCGGTGCGGTCGGCCAGCGTGTAGCCGAGCGCATTCAGCGAGTCCGCGTCCTCCGGATCGAGTTCGACGATGCGGCGGAGGTCGGCGAGCGCGCGGTCGACCAGGTCGGCCTGCTCGGCGGCCAGCGCCCGGGCATACAGCAGTCGCCGATTGTCGGGCAGTACCTTGAGCCCGCGGTCATAGGCGGCCAGCGCATCGTTCCGCCGCTCGTGGCGACCGAGCAGTTCGGCCTCGAGCAGGTAGGTCTCGGCGAGCTTGTCGTCGTCCTCGATGCCGTCGTCGCGCATCTTGGTGATGCCGGCCAGGGCCTGGTCGAGCTTGCCCTGGTTGTCGAGCGCGACCTGGATGCGCAGCTGCGCATCGAGGAACTGCGCCTCGCCCTTGCCGATGCTGCCGTACCAGCCGATCGCGTCGCCCCAGCGCTTCAACAGCTCCGCGAGCTGGCCGAGCAGCTCGCGGCGCGCCGCCGGCCGCGGCTCCGGCAGGGACTTCAGCGCGTCATAGGTCGCCTGGGTCTCGGGCGTGTCGTTGGCGCGCGCGGCGTAGGCGGCACGCGCCGCCAGCAGCTCGTCGTCGGGCTTGGCGGTCGCCAGCACCTTGCTGGCGGCGGTCGAGTCGCCGAGCTCGTCGAGCACGGCGGCGTAGGCGAGCCGCACGGTCTTGTTGGCCGGATCGATCTTCAGTGCCGCGTCGAGGTCGGCCTTGGCACCGGCCGCATCCTTGGCGCGCGCCTTCATCGCGCCGCGCCAGGACAGCAGGCCGGCGTCCTTCGGCATCGCCTTCACGCCGCGGTCGACGACCTTATGGGCGAGCTCGTCGTTCTTGATGTGCTGGGCGATGCGCGCCAGCAGGACATAGTCGTCCGAACTCTCTGGCGGCGGCGAGCCCAGCGCCAGGATTTCGATCAGGGACGCCGCCTGGGCCGGCGATGCAACCGCCGACAGGACCTGGGTCAGCAGGTCGCGGCCGGACTGGCCCTCCTCCATCAGGCGCCGCGCCGCGCCGGCTGCCGCGGCGTCCTGGTTTTCGATCAGCGCGAGGCCGAGGTCGGCCTGCAGCAGCCCGGAGGCCGAGGGCGCGAGTTCGCGCCAGCGCGCGGCGGCCTGTCGCGCGGCGTCGGCCTGCTTGCCGGCCAGCGCGATCCGGGTGGCCTGTTCCGCGACCTTGGGATCGCTGCTCGCCAGGGCGGCCCGCAGGTAGTGCTTGGCGGCGGCGTCCGGATGGCCGTCCTGCCAGGCCATCTCTCCGGCCATCAGGGCGGTCATCACTTCCGGGGCCGGGTTGGTGTCCGCCACCGGCGCATCGACCGCACCCACTTCGATGCTCTTCTTCGCCGCTGCTGCGGGTCGGACGGCGGACGGCTGGCAGGCCACGAGCGTGGACAGCGCGACGGCTAGCGCGGCGAAGCGAAGGGGGGAAGCGATGGCGGGCACGGAGGATCCTTGGGCTCGGGGAACGCGCAACAGTGGAGGGCCAGCGTAGCGAAAGCCCGCCACGGCGACCATCGGACCACGGCGGGCGTCGCGAGTTCGTTCACGAACGATTCGACCCGGCTCGTTCCCCGGGAGACCCGTTCCGCCGCGAAACGCCGCCGTCCCCATGCGCCGCCGGCACGGCCGGCGTACGGCGCTCCCGCCCCGATGGTGCGGCTCCGTGGGAGATCTTCGGCGCCCTTTCTTGCCGGGTGACGGCGCCGCACGGGACAATCCCGACATGACCCTGGTCGCCCTCGGCCTCAACCACCAGACCGCACCGGTGGCGCTGCGCGAACGCCTCGCCATCGACGCCGAGGCGCTGCCCGCGGCGCTGGCGGACCTGCGCGCCACCGACGGCGTGCTGGAGGCCGCGTTGCTGTCGACCTGCAACCGCACCGAGCTGTACTGCCGCACCCGCGACGATGCCGAGGCGGCACCACTGGCCTGGCTGGCCCGCTTCCACCAGATCGAGCGCGACGACCTCACCGAGTTCACCTATCGGCACGCCGGCCAGAGCGCCGTGGCGCACGCCTTCCGGGTCGCCACCGGGCTCGATTCGCTGATCCTCGGCGAGCCGCAGATCCTGGGCCAGATGAAACAGGCCTACCACGCCGCCCGCGGCGCCGGCGCACTCGGACCGACGCTCGAGCGCCTGTTCCAGCAGAGCTTCAATGTCGCCAAGCGCGCCCGCACCCAGACCGCGATCGGTGCGCATCCGGTCTCGGTCGCGTTCGCCGCGGTGCGCCTGGCGGGCCAGATCTTCGGCGCGCTGTCGGACTCGACCGCACTGATGATCGGCGCGGGCGAGACCATCGAGCTGGCGGCGCGGCACCTGAAAGAGGCCGAGGTCCGGCACCTGATCATCGCCAACCGCACGCTGGCCAACGCCAAGTCGCTGGCCGAGCAGCTGAGCGCGGTCGCCGCGCCGTTGGCCGAGCTCGAACGCCACCTGCACGAGGCCGACATCGTGATCGCGTCGACCGCCAGCCGCGAGCCGCTGCTGACCCGCGCGATGGTGGCGGCCGCGCTGAAGCGCCGACGCCACAAGCCGATGCTGCTGATCGACCTCGCGGTCCCGCGCGACGTCGAGCCGGAAGTCGCGGAACTCGACGACGTGTTCGTCTACACCGTCGACGACCTCGGTGCCGCGATCGAGGAGAGCATGAAGTCGCGGCGGGCGGCAGCGACCGAGGCGGAATCGATCGTGGCACTGGAGGCCGAGCGTTTCCTCGCCTGGACCCAGGCGCAGGACGCAACCGGACCGCTGAAGCGCCTGCGCGAACGCGCCGAGCGTGAACGCGACGCCGCGCTCGCCCGCGCCCGGGAGGCGCTGGCCGCCGGCAAGCCGGCCGACGACGTGGTGGCCCAGCTCGCGCAGCAGCTGACCAACAAGCTGCTGCACGCGCCCAGCGCCAACCTGCGCAGCGCCGCACTGCGTGGCGATCACGAACTTCTCCGGAGCGCCGATCGGCTGTTCGATGCGGCAAGCGGCGAAGAGGCTTAGCGCAACGCCCGTTCCGCGCTCCTCCGCCGTTCTCGCATCACCCTCTTTTCCCCTTGCCCCGAATGACTCCCTCGATCCGAAAGAAGCTCGAAGCCCTGGCCGAACGCCACCACGAAGTCGCCCTGCTGCTGGCCGAGCCCGGCGTGATGGGTGACGCCAACCGCTTCCGCGAGCTGTCGCGCGAATTCGCCCAGCTGGAACCGGTGGTCGGCGCACTGGCGGACTTCGCGAAGATCGAGCGCGACCTCGCCGACACCGAGCAGATGGTGAAGGGAAGCGATCCCGAGATGGCGGCGCTGGCGGCCGACGAGCTGCCGGCGCTGACCGAACGGCGTGCGGCGCTCGATGCCGACCTGCAGCTCCTGCTGCTGCCGCGCGACGACCGCGACGACGCCAACATCTTCCTCGAGGTGCGCGCCGGCACCGGCGGCGACGAGGCCGCGATCTTCGCCGGCGACCTGTTCCGGATGTACAGCCGCTATGCCGAACGCCAGCGCTGGTCCGTCGAGGTACTCGACGCCAGCGACGGCGAGCACGGCGGCTACAAGAAGATCGTCGCCCGCCTCGAGGGCAGGGGCGCGTTCTCGCGGCTGAAGTTCGAGTCCGGCGCGCATCGCGTGCAGCGCGTTCCGGCGACCGAGGCCCAGGGCCGCATCCACACCTCGGCCTGCACGGTGGCGATCCTGCCCGAGGCGGCCGAGGTCGACGCCGTCACCGTCAATCCCGCCGATCTCAAGGTCGACACCTACCGCTCCTCCGGCGCCGGCGGCCAGCACGTCAACAAGACCGAATCGGCGATCCGCATCACCCACCTGCCGACCGGGATCGTGGTGGAGTGCCAGGATGAGCGCTCCCAGCACAAGAACCGCGCCCGGGCGATGAGCCTGCTCGCCGCCCGCCTGACCGACGCCGAACGCGAGAAGCAGGCGGCGGCGACCAGCGAATCGCGCCGCCTGCAGGTGGGCAGCGGCGACCGCTCGGAGCGCATCCGTACCTACAATTTCCCGCAGGGTCGGGTGACCGACCACCGGATCAACCTGACGCTCTACCGGCTGGACGACGTGCTCGACGGCAATCTCGATCCGGTCATCGAGCCGCTGCTCGCCGAGTACCGCGCGGACCAGCTGCAGGCGTTGACGGACGCGGCCTGATGAGCAGTGCGGAATTCGCCAGCCGGCTCGCCCAGCTGCGCCAGACCTGGGTCGACGGCGAGACCGGTCGCGGCGAGCTGTTCTGCCTGCTGCAGGACGAGCCGCTGCACTACGCGGCCGGCGCGCTCGACGCCCTGCTGACGCTGGCGGATGGTCAGCCGCAGCGCGCCTTCGAGCTGGCGGCACAGGCGGTCAAGGGCGATCGCGGACTCGGGATCGGCTGGTACGCGCTGGCTCGCGCCTACGTCGCTCTCGGCCAGCTGCTCGACGCGCGGGCAGCGCTGAACCAGGCGCTGACGATCGACCGTCACGACGGCGCCGCCTGGATGCTGCTCGGCGAGACGCTTGCCGCAATCGGCGTGCTCGACGACGCGGCGATCGCGTTCTCGCATGCCTGCGAGGAGTGTCCGCAGGCGCTGCGACCGCGCCTTGATCTCGCGTCGGTGATGCTGGCCCGCGGCGATCTCGGGCCCGCCGAAGCGACGGCGCGCGCCGCGATCGCGAGCCACCCCGACCGCGGCGAATCGCACTACGTGCTCGGCAACGTCCTCGAGGCGCGCGGCCGGCCGGCCGACGCCGCCGACGCCTACCGCGCGGCGACGCTCGCGAAGCCCGGCTGGGCCGAGGCACAGCACAACCTCGCGATGGCGCTGCTCGCGAGCCGCGACCTCAAGGGCGCCCTCGCTGCCGGCGCAACGGCGCTGGAGCTCGCTCCGGACAACGGCCCGGTGATCGCCCAGCATCTGCACCTGCGGCGTCTGCTCGCCGACTGGCGCGAGGTCGTAGCGCTGTCTCAGCGGCTGCGCGCGGCGGTGCTCGCGGACCAGCGCCAGATCACCCCCTTCTCGCTGCTGGCCGAGCCGGTCGGCACGGCCGAACAGGCGCGCGCGGCGGCCAACTGGATCGCGGACCTGCCGCAGCGGCCGTCTCCGCCGGCGCGGCCGGCCGGCGCGCAGCCGCTCCGGGTCGGGTTCCTCTCCTGCGGCTTCGGCAACCATCCGACCGCCGTCCTGATCTCGGAGCTGATCGAGCGCCTCGCCGGCGGCCCGCTGCGCACCATCGCCTTCGCGACCCGGCCGGAAGACGGGGGCGCGCTGCGCCAGCGGATGAAGCGCGCGTTCCGCGAGTGGCACGAACTGCACCGGGGCCGGCCGGAGCCTGCCGCCGACCTGGTCCGGCGCGCCGAGCTCGACGTGCTGATCGACCTCGACGGCTACATCGAACACTCCTGGCCCGAACTGCTGGCGCTGCGTCCCGCGCCGTTGCAGGTCGGCTGGCTCGGATTTCCGGGGCCGACGGCGGCGCCGTTCATCGACTACCTGCTGGTCGACCGCTACGTCATCCCGCCGGAACAGCGTTCGTTCTACAGCGAGAAGCTGCTCCGCCTGCCGGACAGCTACCAGCCGAACGACAGCACCCGCCGGCTGGTGACGCCGCCGTCGCGCAAGGATTGCGGCCTGCCGGAGCGCGGCACCGTCTACGCCTCGTTCAACCAGACCTGGAAGATCACGCCGGAAGTGTTCGGCTGCTGGATGGAGATCCTGCGCGCCGTGCCCGACAGCGTGCTGTGGCTGCTCGCGCCCGAGGCCGGTGCGCTGGCGATCGGCAACCTGCGCGCGGCCGCGGCCGCGGCCGGCATCGAGGCGCACCGGCTGGTCCTGCAGGACAAGCTGACCCACGAGCAGTACCTGGCGCGCTACCGCCACGCCGACCTGTTCCTCGACACCTGGCCCTACAACGCGCACACCACCGCCTCGGACGCGCTGTTCACCGGCTGCCCGCTGCTGACCCTGCCGGGCACGACCTTCGCCTCGCGTGTCGCCGGCTCCCTGCTGTCCACGCTGGGGCTGCCCGAGCTGATCGCGAAGAACACCAGCGACTACATCGCCCGCGCCGTGGCGATCGGCAAGAGCGTCAAGGCGCGCACCCACATCCGCCACCGCGTCGCCGAGCGCCGCAAGGCCTCCGGCCTGTTCGACGGCGGCCGCTACGCCCGCCACTTCGAGCGCGCGATGAGCGTGATCGTGGAGCGGCAGCGGGCCGGATTCGCGCCGGACGACATCACGCTCTAGCGCGCCCACGGCGCACGTCGATGCGGAGCGGCGGCGCGCGCCAAGGCCGGGCCGCGCGCCTCCAGTGCTACGGTCGGCGGGCTCGCCACCGCCCGCGCGCCGGGCGGTGGCTGCCTCGCCGTCAGTGCAGGACCAGGGTCGGATCGCCGAGCAGGCTCACGCCATTGATCATGTCCAGCCGCCGCGGCGAATCGTTGGCGAACTGGCGGCGCGTCTGGTCGAGGGCGTCGCCGAGACGGACCCCGCTCGTGGCGCGGCGCATGACCGACGTCACGAACGGATCGTCGCTGCCGACGTCGACCAGGCCGGTCGCGCCGATCACCGCCGCGGCACCGCCGACGCCGTCGAAAAGGAGCGATTGGCCGATGCTGTTCGACGCCGGATCGACGAAGTAGGTCGTCCAGCAGCTCCACTGCGCCACGACCGTCGGCTTGGAGGCATTGTTCAGCATCGCGACGACGTCGTCCTGGGTGAGCAGCGGGTCGAACGACCAGCGCCACGGCGAGGAATGTCCGACGTAGGTGACGATGCTCGGGCCGCTGTTGAACGCCCCGATCAGCTGGACGTTCGCCGCGGAACGGCCGAGCGCATCGACTTCGATCCGGCTGGTGGCCCAGCCCTGTCCGGCCACGGCATCGCGGATCTTGCCGTTCATCGCGGTGAAATCGATGGTCGGCTGGCAGCTCGTCGTGCCGGGGTCGCAGGAACCACCGGCCGCGAGAATCGCCCGATGACCGGCCGGTCCGGCCGCGTAGTCCAGCGTCCGCTGGACGATCAGGTTGAGGTCCGCCGTGCTGTGCACCGGCCAGCGCCCGATGGCGACCTCGGGCAGGCCGTCGCCGTCGATATCGCCGAGCAGCGGGTCCGAGGGCGTCCACTGCATCACCTCGCTGGTGCGGGTGTAGGTCGTCGGCACGAAACTGATGGCGCCGGTGCCGAGATTGTTGTCGTAGTCGTAGCTGTCGCCGCCGACCAGCAGGCCGTAGCGGGTACCGCCGGCGTAGGCGTCGGCGAACAGCCGGCGCAGCGCCTCCGGATCGCGACGGCCACCGCTGTACTTCGCATAGACCGAATCGATCGCGACCACGCGGGTGCTGATGCCGGCATTGGCCTTCGCGGTCGCGAATGCCGACAGCCCAGCCACGAAATCAGGATGGGCGACGATCAGCAGCTCCGACGGCGGCCCGGAAACGTCGGCCGGCGCCGGCACCTGGCGCAGGCTCGCGACCGGCGTCGTCGTCGGATCATTCACCAGGAGCCGCCAGTTGCCGTCGACCGGACTGACCACTCGCAGCGTTCCGCCGCTCGCCGCGGCGTCGGCGAAGTGCACGGCCTGGCTGCCGTCGACGGCATAGGCGTGCGCGCCGGTCGATACGCCACTGACCACGACCGCCGCGCACTCGGCCGCGCCGCAGGCATCGGGCGAGTCGCCGAACTGGTCGCGGAAGAGGACATCCGTTCCCAGCGTGACGCTGTCGCCCACCGGGCCCAGCGACGCATCGAGGATGCCGCCGCGAGCGACGAAACGGCGCTGATAGAGAATGTCGACCGAGTTGATGTCGACCAGGTCGAATTCGACGCCCTGGTCCGCCGGCAGGCTCAGTCGGACGGTATTGCTGCCGTCGTTCAGTTGACCCGGAGCGGCATTGAAGCGCATCCGCTCCTCGCGGATGCCCGGGAAGTCGAGCTGGCGCACGAGCACGCCGTTCGCCTCGACCCGCAGTCGATGGTCGTCGTCGCGACCGGGGAAATCATCCTGTCCGCTGGCATTCACGCCGATGGAGGCGTTGTCGAGCGACCAGGCGGAATCGACGACGAGGTTGTAGCTCGCTTCCGCCGATGCGCCGGGCGCGAACAATTCGGAATCGATCCACGGCGAGGCCGTCGGACTGGCGAAGCTGTACTGCGACTGCCGCGCGATCCTGGAGGTTTCCCAGTACCAGGCCACCTGGCGGTCCCAGGGCAGGTTCGAGCCGTTCGCCTCGCGCATCCGGCGCGCATTCGCGGGATCGATCGACAGCAGGTAGGTGTTGGTGCGGCCGAACACCGAATCGCGCGCCCGCCCGTAGAACTCGAGCACGGCGCCGCTGCCGAGCACGCTGCCAGCCGCATTGAGGATGCGCAGCGGCACCGGCCCGTCGCTGCCGACCAGCGCGATCGCCGAGGTCGAGACCGAGGACAGATCGACGCCCGCGGCGGCCGCATCCGCGATCCGGATGCGCCAGATACCGTCGGCATTGACGTCGACGTACATCTTGCCGGCTTGCGCGCCGGTGACCGATTGCGTTCCTCTCCCCTGAGGCAGTCCTGCCCAGTTGGTCGTCGGCATCGCGATGTCGCTGCCATTCTCGCCGCCGAGTTCGACAGCGCCGTGGCGCACCCGGGTGCCCTTCGCGGAGATGTCTTCCAGCTGGATCCGGCTCACGTCCGACGGTGCGACCAGGCTGATCGCGTACTTCTGGCGGCGCGAACTGTTCGGGCGATGGCTGGGAATCGGCTGGTTGTTGAGCTTGATCCACTGTCCACCGCTCTGGCCGTAGACGTTGAAGCCGAGATTGCCGACCTCGGTGTCGGTCGCCCAGCGGACATCGACGCCCGCACCGGTCCGCTTCGCATTCAGCCACGACAGCGTCACCGGGGTCGGAACCGCGGTACCGATCGTGATCTGCAGCGGGCACAGGCCGCCGAATCCGAAGATCGCGCGCGCCTGGGCGGCATTGCCGGTGTTGTCGAGGAAATCGGCGCGGGTACCCATCGTGACGCTGTCCAGCGCGTTGGTGTTGCCCGCGCCGGTCATGTTGATGGTGCCCGCAGCCGTCGGCGTGAAGTCGAGTTCGTAGTAGAGATCGACGCGCACGCCGGCGGCGACCGTGCCCGGGTCCCAGCGGATGGTGCGGGTCGTCGAGGTACCCGGAGCCCCTCCCGGACTCGCGTTGACCGTGCCCTGGGTCACGGCGGCGGAGTTGGCGACATAGGTCAGGCCGGCCACGTTCGGCACCACGGCCTGGATCCAGCGGCTGGAGGCATTGGCGAAGGTCACCGCCTGGAAGCCGTCGTTGATGAAGCTCACGCTGACGCCGTAGCGCGACGGCGAACCGACGGCCGGCGGAGTAGCGCCACTGACCCGACTGATGCCCTGGCGCAGGTAGGGCTTGCTGGGCTTGGCGCCGGCGTCGTTGGGGAAGTAGACCCGGAACGTATTCGCCGGCGGGTTGCCGGTGGCCGCGGTCGGGGTTGCCGTGCTGCCGTCCGCCGACACGATCAGTTCGGAGAAGTTCGCCGCCGGTCCGGCGGTCTCGTTGATCACGTAGGTCGCCGTCCACAGTCCCATGCCGGTGCGGCTGTTGATGCCGCCGGCGGGCGGGATGCCCCCCGCATTGGGCAGGGTGGAGTTGACCCAGACGTTGTCGCCCGACAGCCCGGCGTTGGCGATCGTCGAGGTCCAGGTGGCATCGCGATTGGTGTAGGTCGCCGACTGGCTGACGCCGCCGACGACGGTCACGGTGCCGCTGTCGTAGTCGAAGTCCTGGTGGTTCGCCGTGCAGCCGCTGGTCACGTAGGGATACATCGTGAACGAACTGGTGCGGGTGCCGGTCGCCGGAGGATTGACGCCGATCTCGTATTCGGAATCCGCGTAGACCGTCAATTCGGTACCGCCGGCGCCCGATGTGCCGTCATGCGCGCGCAGGCCGAAGGCATTGACGTCGTTGCCGGCGTTGGTGGTGAGTCGCACCTCCCAGTGCCCGGCCGGAGGATTGGCGCGCGTGTAGAAGTTGAGCCAGGCATTGTTGGCACCCGCCGGCAGCGTCGCCGATCCGGTGTTGAACGCCAGCGCCGGCGTCGACGCGGTGGTGATCTCGGTGCCGTCCGGCTGGAACAGCCGATAGGTCGTGGTGCCGCCCGCGCCGCCGCGGAGGCGATCGCGATCGGCATCGCCCTCCGCAGCACCGCCCACGCCGAAGTCGGCGTCGAAGATGTCGATCTGCAGCGACCCGAGACTGGGCGGAACCTCGACCCAGAAGTGGTAGGACGTGTTCTGGCCACCGGTGTCGGACACGTAGTCGCCGGAAGCGGTGCCGGCGGTATTGCCCTGCACGCGCAGCAGCTTGGCCCCGGTCGATGCGGCCTCCACCCTCGAACCGAACGACGACACGACGGCGGCGAACGCCACCAAGACCCAACCCAGCATTCTCATCACGCACCCCTGTAGGGCCGGGACCCGAAACCCGGACCTTTGATCCAATCAATGATAGTGGAAGCTCGTCAAATCGATGCGAACCGCACTGTATCGAACTGAAAAACAATGGTACGGCGGCGGCACGTCGGCCGGCCAGGCCTGCCCGTCCGGAGAATGCGCCAGCGCGCGCCGACCGGGACGAGCGACCTCCCAGGAGTGGAAACCCGCCCGGAAGCGATCCAGTAGTACGGATCCGACGAAAGACGGCGTCGCAGCGATCCCAACGGCGAACCGTCGCGCCCCGCGATCGTCTTGGACGCGATCCCGTGTCGCGGCCGCACGCGGCAACCGCGACCCGCCGACGGTCCGGAGCGCGGCCCCGGACGGTTCCGGAGTTGTACGCACTGCAGGACTCGATGCCATAGCGATCCCGGCGCCGTTGGGCGGGAACAGCGGATCCTTCGTGGTCGTTCCGGTATCGAGCACACGATCGCGGCATGATAAATCGTGCGTCGACGGGCGGACTCCGCCGGCAGTCGTAGGTCCGCACCCGACCCGATCCGCCTGCAGACGGATGTCGCCGGGGGGCGACGACTCACGACGTCGGTGTCGTCCCTGCTGCAGGCGCGAGACGCCCTGCCACCGCGCCTGATCCGAACAGGCGCGCCCGCCTCACTGTCGATAGAGGACCAGCGCCGGATCCCCGAGCAGCACGGTACCCAGGCTGATGTCGCGCCCTTCCGGATGCGTCGCTGCGAAGGCCGACTGCGACTGCTGCAGGGCATCGCCGACGGTCGTCCCGGCGCTACTGAGGCGCGGCAGCAGTTGCGCCGCGAAGGCCTCGTCGTCGCTGGAGTCGGTCAGCGCGGTGGCGCCGATCCCCGCGAACGCGCCGTCCGGACGCGCGACCAGCAGGCCGTGGGCGAGCGTCGAGTACTGAGGGTCGACGAAGAACGCGCCCCAGCAGCCCCACTGGGTGACGATCATCGGCGCGGCGCTGTTGTGAATCAGGCCCGCCTGCACGTCGCCGACGTCGAGCAGTCCGTTGAAAGTCCAGCCCGACGGGAAAGAATGCCCGTAGTAGCTGACCAGGCCGCGTCCGCCACTCAGATCGGCGAAGAAGGCGTCGCGGGCCGCCTGGGTGGACGCGGCGCTGCCGAGGTAGACCTTGTCCGCCGGTGGACGACTCGCGACGAACGCCGGATCCAGCATGCCGATGAAGGCATCGCTGCCGACGCCGAAGTCGACGCCATTGCCGGACTGGTCCGCGGCGAACAGCGGTCGCGCCGTGGTCGGCGAGGCCTCGTAGGCCAGTGTCTTCGACACCAGGAGCGCCATTTCGGGTCCGTTGCGGGCCGGCAGGCGGCCGACCGCGAGGTCGAGACGGCCGTCGCCGTCGAGGTCGCCGTAGGGCACGTCGGTCGGTCCGTAATGCACGATCGGGTAGGTCTGCCGATAGAAGGTCGGGACCAGGCTGACCGAGCCCGCGCCGCCGTAGTTCTTGTAATCGTAGGTGTCGCCGCCGGCCAGCACGACGTAGTGCGTGCCGAGCTCGGCAGCGGCCTGGCGGATGAAGCGGCGCACCGCCTCGGGATCCGCTGCGCCGTCCCCGAACTGCGCATAGACATCTTCGATCGCCACGGCCCTGGCGGCGAGGCCGCGATTGCGGCGCGCGGCGAGCAGGGGCTGCAGTGCCGGCAGCACACTGGCGGGACCGATGGCGAGCCAGGTCGCCGCACCGGCGAACAGGTCGACCGGCGGTCGCGCCAGGCGGATTGCCGGCAGCAGGTGCGCCGTCGTACTCGCGGCGAGATAGCGATCCGCCGGCTCCTCGGAGCCGGCGAAGCGCAGCGTCGTCCCGCTGCTGGCCGAGGTCGGCAGCTCGTCGACGCCGGCGCCGCGGACCCGGTACACCGACGCCGGCAGGCTGCCGAATCCGTCGGCCTGGTAGCCGGTGCAACCCGCCTGGCACTCCACTCGCTCGTCGCCGAAGCCGTCGCCGAACAGCGCGTCACCAGTTTCGGCACCGGCGGACTGGAAGTCGAGTCGATCGTTCTGCGCCTGCAGGTGGCCGCGGTAGACCAGGGTCGCGCCATCGACGACCACGGAATCGAAGCTCAGGCCATTCGGCTCCAGGGCCAATCCGACGCTGTTGATACCGTCGTGCAGCAGCGCGGCCGGCACGCTGCGGTCGAGGTAGCGCGGGCTGATGCCGTCGAAGCGATCCGCCTGCACCAGCGGCTGGCCGTTCACCGTGACCGTCAGGGCGTGGTCGCCGCCGACGTCGGCCTGATCGATTCCGCCCCACATCGTCAGACGCAGCACCGCGTCGACGCCAGCGTCCAGTCCGTTCAGCGGGAGGCTCAGTTGCGCGGTCGGGTAGCTGTTGCCGTTGCGATACAGCTCCAATGCGTACCAGGGATCGGGCAATGGCGAGGCGAAGTCCCACAGATTGTTCGGAGCGACCTCGAGCTTGCGGTCGGCGCTGCTGCGGTAGCTCGACGGCGTCGCCGGCGCGATCCGACCCATTCGCAGCGCCTGGGTCGGCGCGTCGCTCAGCACGTAGACGGTGTCATCGGTGTAGAGGCTTCCACGCCGGGCGAGTCCGATGAAGCGGATCGCGCTGCCGGGACCGAAGGTCGCAGCGCCATCGACCGCGATCGGCACCGGGACGCCGTTCGCCGTGAGCGCGATGCGATCGGCGGCGACGCCGGACCAGTCGCTGCCGGCCGCCAGCAGGTCTTCGTAGCGGACCCGGTACGCGCCGTCGCGGGCAACCCGAAGCTCGACCTCGCGTCCGCCGGAGCTCCGCGCAGTCTGGTCGGTGGCCGCCGCCGCGGCGAGACGCTCGGCCCGGCTGGTGCGCCAGTCGATCGCGGCGGGCAAGGTTTCGCGTCCCGCCGCCTGGCCGACGACGAAGGGGCCGTGGCGCAGCGGCCGCGCGGAGCCGGCGTCCTCCTGCAACCACAGCGAACCGCCGTGAAAGCCGGACACGGTCAGCTGATAGTCGTGGTTGCGCAGGCTGCGCACGCCTTGCGCGGAAATGCTGCCGTCGGTCAGCGGTCGCGCGCTGGCGGCGGTCGCGCCCTCGAGCAGCGTGAAGCCGACAGTGCCAGCCTCGGTCGCGGTGCGGAAGCGCACGTCGAGGCGATCGTCGCCCAGCGAGCGCGCATCGAAGTAGCTCAGCGTGACCGGCACAGCCACGGCGGTGCCGACCGTCACCTGCAGCGCGCACAGCGGACCGAAGACGAACCGGGTGTTGGTCTCGTCCAGGAACACCGCGGTGGTCCCGGCGGTAGTGACGCCCGTCATCGGCACCACGGTGCCGTTTGCGACGGCCGAGCCCAACGCGAGGCTCATCTGGTAGGTCGCGGAACAGATCGAATTGGCGGCCACCGTGCCGGGGTTCCAGACGACGTTGCCGCTGGCGTTGGCGGCGGGCGTCGTCGCCGTGCCGCAACCTGTGGAGGCCGAGAAGCTGCCGGCAACGTAGCCGTAGTTGCGCAGCGTCGTGCCGGCCCCGGTATCGGCCGGAATCGTCGAGGTGACTTGCTCCGCCGCCACCGTACCGAACGTGATCGGAAAGTTGCTGGGATTCGCGACGATCACCGAGACCTGGTAGGTCGCGCTCTGTCCCGCCGTCGGCGTGGTGCCGGCATTCACCGCGACCAGGTGCTGTTCGACCCAGGGCTTCTGCGGCGCGGCGCCGGTGCTGGTCGGAAAGTAGAGGCGATAGCTCTCGCCGCTGGTGACCGCCGAGGTGCCGCGATCGCTGCCGCCCTGCGGCTGCGCCGTCGGCGGCGACGCGGTCGACATCTCGCTGCCGAGCCAGGGCGTCACATGGTTGGAATTGGTCAGCGTCGCGGTGCACTCGTTGCGCCAGATGCCGTATTCGCGCGCATCGGTGTTGGTGGTGAAGGTCAGCAGCTCGTCGTTCCAGACGTTGTTGCCGGAGAGGTCGTTCGCCGCCTCGGTCAGGGTCTGGTCGAACAGCAGGGTGCGACTCGCGTAGCGGATCGATTCGCCCGCGTCATCGTCCGAATCGAAGTCCGCCGCGCGCAGTTGGCAGCCCTCGGTCACGTAGGGGAAGAACGCGTTGCTGCCGGAGTAGACCCGTCCTGCCTGGACGTTCTGGTTGCCGTAGTGCAGGTAGCTGCGGGCGTATACGTTGAGGTCGCGGCTGGTGGCGGTGTCGCGGGCGCGGACACCGTAATAGTTGAGGCCACTGCCATTCACCGCCTGGACGCGGATCTCCCAGTGGCCGCTGGCGGGATTGGTGACGATCAGGATCGGGCACCACGCGTTGTCGCCGGTGGTATTGCCGACCGTGGTGCAACTCACGCCCGCGCCGGCGGCGGTGGCGAGGCCAGTGGTCACGCCGCCGCTTGCCGACACGCTGTTGCCGCGGGCGTAGCGCACGGCCTGGGCGGTGCCCGCCGGGTTGAGCACCGAATACTGCGTGCTCTGCGCCAGCGTGGCGGCGACCGTGTCGCGCCCCGCCGCTGCCTCGCCGGCGCCGGCGCCGGCGTCCGCATCGAACAGCTCGATCGTCAGGTTGCCGGTTCCGGGCGGCACCTCGACGAAATAGGAGTGGTACTTGTTGGCCGCAAGCCCGATGTCGCCGGCCGGCGGCGGACACTGGACGAAGTCGCCCTGGTTGCAGGCGAGGTCGGTGCCGCGGCTCAGCAGCAGCGGCAGCGTCGAGGCGCCCGAGGGAAAGCCGCCGGCCGCGGCGCCGGAGGCGACGAGCAAACCGACAACCATGGCGACACTGCGCGAGATCAGGCTCATGACAGTCCAGCCTCTAGAGGATCCCTCTAGTCTAGGACCGCGGGGAGCCCGGGGCCCAACCGCCCGGCGGGGAAATCACTCAACACGACCGATGAACTCGACTCAATCGCGCGCCATGGCGCGATCGGTTGCCGCGTCAGCCGGTGGGCCGGGGCGACGGCGCCCCGGCCCGGTCGAGATCAGAGCGCCGCCAGCACGTGGTCCGCCGCCGACACCTTGAACTCGCCCGGCGCCTCGACGAACAGCTGCTCCACCACGCCGTCCTTCGCTACCAGCGCGAAGCGCTTGGAACGCATCCCCATGCCGAAGGCGGTCGCGTCGAGTTCAAGGCCGAGCGACTTCGAGAACGCGCCGTTGCCGTCGGCGACCAGCAGGATGTCGTCCGGCACGTTCTGGTTCTTGCGCCAGGCGTCCATCACGAAGGCGTCGTTCACCGCCATGCAGACGATCCGATCGACGCCCTTGGCACGGATCGCCTCGAGCTTCTCGACATAGCCCGGCAGGTGCTTGGCCGAGCAGGTCGGCGTGAAGGCGCCCGGCACCGCGAACAGCACCACGCGCTGGCCGCCGAACAGGTCGGCGCTGGAGATGGCCTGCACGCCGTCCTTGAGATAGTTGAGGGTCGCCGCGGGAATCTTCTCACCGACTTGAATGCTCATCGCACGTCTCCATGAAGGGGCGCGCATCGTAGCCCATCCCCCGTCGCGATGCGGCTGGAGGCGCCCCCTTGAAGCCCCGCGCGACGGCCCCAGTTAGCGCTCAACGCGACCCTGTCGCACCTACCTTGGAGCAACGAAATGAGCATCGTCCGCTATCCCCACTGGAACCTGACCAACGAGCGCGTCGGCGACCTGCGTTCGGTGATGGAACGCTTCTTCGGCGCCGACGAGTCCGACCAGTCCAACGTCGTCACCAGCCAGTGGGCGCCGCGCGTCGACATCAAGGAAGAGGCCGGACGCTTCCTGATCCAGGCCGACATTCCCGGCGTCGACCCGAAGGACATCGAGATCCACATGGACAAGGGCATCCTGACGATCAAGGGCGAGCGCAAGGCCGAGGCCAAGACCGAGGGTGACAAGTTCACCCGCGTCGAGCGCACCCACGGCGTGTTCTATCGGCGCTTCGCCCTGCCGGACACC
This sequence comes from Ahniellaceae bacterium, assembly GCA_044221335.1. Classification (GTDB taxonomy): domain Bacteria; phylum Pseudomonadota; class Gammaproteobacteria; order Xanthomonadales; family Ahniellaceae; genus JBGAPI01. Next base: position 36,069 of record JBGAPI010000032.1, on the reverse strand, counting down.
GCCAACCCGGACGGCATCAGTGCCAGCGGCAAGCATGGCGTGCTCGAGGTGGTGATCCCGAAGCGTCCGGAAACGACTCCGCGCCGGATCAACATCAACCTGATCCCGCGCAGCGGGAGCGCGCCGCGCGATACGCTGGCGGCGCGTTCCCGGAGGCCGCGCTTCGCAACCTGCGGTCCAGGAGCGCGAGTTCCTGGACCGCTTCCGTTTTGCGACCGGAGTCTTCGCATGCAGTTCAAGGACTACTACGACATTCTCGGCGTGCCCCCGGGCGCCGACGCCGACGTGATCAAGACGGCGTACCGCAAGCTCGCGCGCAAGTTCCATCCGGACGTCAGCAAGGAGAAGAACGCCGAGGAGCGCTTCAAGGCGATCAACGAGGCCTACGAGGTCCTGCACGACCCGAAGAAGCGTGCGCACTATGACCGGCTGCGGGCGCAGGGTTTCCGCCCGGGCGAGGAGTTCCAGCCGCCGCCGGGTTTCGGCGCTGGCCATGGCGGCTTCGAGTTCGACTTCGGCGATCTCGGCAACGGCAGCGGCGGCTTCTCCGATTTCTTCGAGTCGCTGTTCGGTCAAGCGCGCGGCGGCGGCCCGCGGGCGCGGCGTCCGCGCGACGCGACCGCGCGCGTCGAGATCCCGCTGGAGACCGCCTACGCCGGCGGCCGCGAGCGCATCGCCGTCGGCGGCCGGACGCTGGAGGTGAAGATCCCGCCTGGCATCACTTCCGGCCAGCAGATCCGCCTCGCCGGCCAGGCCGACGGCGGCGGCGACCTTCTGCTCGAAGTGCACTTCCGGCACCACCCGCAGTTCCACGTCAAGGGTCGCGACGTCGAGGTCGAGGTCGAGATCACTCCCTGGGACGCGGCGCTCGGAGCGACCGCGGAGGTGCCGACGCTGGGCGGCAAGGTCGAGATGAAGATTCCGGCCGGCTCACGCGGCGGCAAGAAGCTCCGACTCAAGGGCCGCGGCCTGCCCGGCGCGACGCCAGGGGACCAGTACGTGCAGTTCCGGGTGGTCGCACCGACGCCGACGGATGATGCGCAGCGGCGGGCCTACGAGGAGCTGGCGAAGGTGTTCGCCCGGTCGGCGCCTGCGACACCGACCCCATGAAAACCTTCCGGAAAATGAAAGGGCGCCGCGAACCCCGACGCCCTGAACTCCATCCTGACTGACCACTCTCGCGGCAACATCGCATTGCCGACAGCGTTGAATTGGGGACGAGCGCGCAGCGTTCGTCCCATCAACCGCCGATCAGGTCCTTGATCGTCTTCACCAGCGCGGCCTCGTCGACCGGCTTCGTGATGTAGGCCTTGGCTCCCTGGCGCATGCCCCAGACCTTGTCGGTCTCCTGGTCCTTGGTGGTCACGAGGATCACCGGGATGTGCGACGTCGACGGGTCCTTGCTGATCTGACGGGTCGCCTGGAACCCGTTGAGGTTCGGCATCACGACGTCCATCAGCACGAGATCCGGGATCTCGCGCTTGGCGACCTGCACGCCCGCGGCTCCGTCCTCGGCGGTGATCACCTGGTGACCGAGCTTCTCGACGATGCGTTGCAGTCCGAGCAGCTGCGAGGGGGAGTCGTCGACGATCAGGACGCGCGCCATGGGGAATCTTCTCCGTAAGTCGTGGGACGAGTGTAGCTGAACTGTCGCGCGGCGCAGCGACCGCCACGGCTGGTTTAAAACTTCACCACAGTCCGTCCTAGGGAGCCGCCCGCAAGCATCCGGTCGAACACCCCGGAAAGATCGGCAAGACCGACTTCGGCCCGCGCGATCGCGTCGAGATGCGCGGGTTTCCAGTCGCTCGCCAGATGCTGCCAGAGCAGTTCGCGGATCGGATAGGCCGTTCCGGCCGAGGCGATGCCGAGCACGCTGACGCCGCGGATGATGAAAGGCATCACGGTGGTCGCGAGCGCCGGGCTGCCGGCCAGTCCGCAGACCGCGATGTTGCCGTAGGGCGACACGACGCGGGTCAGGCCGGCGAGCATGTCGCCGCCGATGTTGTCCACCGCGCCGGCCCAGGTCGCGGTCTCCAGCGGCCGCTGGCCCCAGTGCAGGTTCTCGCGCGCGATGCACTGTTTCGCCCCGAGCTGCTGCAGCCAGTCGAACTGCTCGGGCTTGCCGCTGATCGCATGCACGGTGTAGCCGGCGCGGGTGAAGAGGTCGATCGCGATGCTGCCGACGCCGCCGCTCGCGCCGGTCACCACCACCGGACCGAGATCCGGCGTCTGGCCGTTCTGCTGCATGCGGTACAACGACAGCGCGGCGGTGAAGCCGGCGGTCCCGAGGACCATCGCCTCGCGTAGCGTCAGGCCGCTCGGCAGCGGCACCACCCAGCGCGATTCCAGCCGCGCGTACTCGGAATAGCCACCGTCGCGCGTTTCCGACAGCCCACAGCCGGTGACCAGCACCGCATCGCCCTCGCGGAACCGCGGCGCGGTGGAGCGAACCACGTGGCCGGCGACATCGATGCCGGCGTTCAGCGGGAACTGCCGGAGGATCTTGCCCTGGCCGCTGCCGGCGAGCGCATCCTTGTAGTTGATCGACGAGTAGGCGGTCTTGATCACCACGTCGCCGGGCGACAGTGCGTCGAGCGTCAGGTGCTCGATCCCGGCGCGTTGCGAGCGGCCGTCCGAGTGGATGCGGAAGCAGCGGAAGTCTTGAGGAAGAGTCATGCGCATCGTCCCGTTGGCTTCGACCGGTGTCGAATCAGGGCGCGGATGCTACCGGAGCGCAGGCTCGCGGGAGCGACGCGAGTCGCGATGCGGGACGGGCACAAGCCCGGAGCGGAGCGAGGGAGTCCGGCGATCGGCGCTGGCGCCCCACCCGCAAGCGCATCGCGGCTCACGCCGCTTCCGCCGGACTTGACGGTTGATGGAGCCCCTGGGTCCGGCGGTCGAACAGGGTGTCTCGCGCCCACGGCCCTGGCCCGGTGCAGCGCACCTGGCCGCTCCCGTGACCGAAGGGGGCTGGCACAGCCGCTTCGTCTACCGTCGGCCTCGGCTCGGCATGGAAGCGCTGGAGGCTCCTACCGTCGCATCTACTTGAGGTCGAGGCGGACCGGGCCTTCCTGGCGATCGCCCTTGAGGTTCACCGTAGCCTTGGCCTTGCCCTTGCCGCTCTTCTCGGCGCTCACCGTCAGTTCCTCGAGCTCGAAGTCGCAGCGCTCCTTGCCCAGCACCGTCTTGCCGTTGTAGCTGCTGTAGTCGACGTCGATGCTGAAGTTGCCGTCGGCGTCAGTCTGGCCGAGGACGGTCACTTCGCCGGCCAGCTTCTCGCGGAAGTCGACGGTGACAGGCACATCGGCCGCCGGCGCATTGCCACGGGTCACGGTGCCGGCGATGGTGGACGTGTGGATATCACACGCCGCATGCGCGGCACTGACGCCGACGAGGGCGAGGCCCGCGCCGAACAGGAACGATTTCAATGGAAGACTCCCGCCGAAGGACAGATCAGCCGGGAATCTTATACGAGCGTTCGGTCCGAAGCGTGAATGCCGCCAAACCTTAACGCGAGACGCCGGGAATGCCGCCAAGCAGGAGCAGGGCGATTCCGAGCGCGATCAGGATGGCCGCGGCGATCAGGCGCCACGGCCCCTGCCCCTGTTCCTCGGCATCGTCGCCCTGGCCCGAAGCGGACGTCGGCAGGTCGGCCGGGGCCGCGTCATGATCCGCCATCGGAATCGGCACCGGGACGGGCGGCGCGGCAGGAGCCGCCTGGGCCGACGGCTCCAGCCGGATGGCCCGCATGGTCTGGGTCACCTGGACGGTGGGACCGGAATGCGCGACCTGGGCGACCTGGGCCGACTCGACCGGACGCACCGGCAATCCGGGCGCCTCCAGCAGGAAGCGATTGCGATCGAAAGCGATCTGGTCGCCGGGATGGAGCACGGCATCCCGCACTGGCACGCCGTTGACCTGGGTGTCGGCGGTGCCGCGCAGCAGCACCGCGTTGTCGAGGTACTCGATGGTGGCGTGGTGGGCGCCGACCGCCGGGTCGTCGAGCACCAGATCGCAACCATCGCCCTTGCCGACGGTCAGCTTGTTGCGGATCGGGATCGCCCGACCGAACAAAGGGCCCTGCACCGCGCGCAGCGCGACCTTCGGCGGACGCTCGGCCTGGTTGTTGGCGACCAGGGTATGGTCGGCCGGCGCACGAATCGACGCGTCGGCGTCGGGCTTCACCTGCATGTTGACCGAGTCGATGCTGACGAGGTCGCCAAGACGCAGGATCGCGAATTCCTTCACCGGCCGCCCGTTGACGTGCACCCGCGCGTCGCGCTCGACGAACAGCAGGTAGCCGCGGCGATCGATCAGGAGACGGGCGTGGCGCGGCGCGATACTCGACGCCACCAGCACCACATCGTTGTCGGAGTCTGAACCGATGCGGATTTCGCCCGTATGGACGACCACATCCTTGTGCTCGGCTTGTGGAAAGCTCAGTCGCACTGCGGCTCCCGACTCATGACCCCGGTCGAACTCTAGCAGGTTGCCGAAAATGTGCCAGCCTGCCCGGCATTTGCATTGCCATTCGCGAAACGGGATGACATTCGGAAACGATCGTCACCACTGCCCGCGAACATCGACCAGGGCCCGCACGATGGTCGGCTCCTGGTCGTCGCGGCGCTCGAAGAAGCCGGCGATCCGCAGGTTCCAGTGCTCGGAGAATCCGTAGCCGAACCACGGCATGGTGCCGCGCGAGAACGAGTGGAACCACCAGTCGTCCTCGTTGAAGGCGGCCAGGACGGCGTCGCGCTGCAGGCGCTGCATCGCGAGCCCGAATTCCATCCCGCCGGCATGGCGCCGATCGCCGACCACGACGCTGCCGCGCACGCCGTCGTTCGCGTTGTCGGCGCCGAGATTGCGCACCAGATCGAGGCGCAGGTCGATCGGCCAGCGCGCGTCGTTGTGGCGCCAGCCGACCTGGCCGTCGAGCAGGCGGTAGTCGCTGACGAGGCGGCTGCCGACGCGCCGGTTGGTCCGCGACAGGCCCTCGGCGGCGAGGTCGCCGGTCTGCTGGAAGTCGATCCAGCCCAGCAGCAGCTCGAGGGCGCCCGGTCCGCCCTCGCCGTGATGCCAGCCGATCTGCGCCGCGGCGAAGCGGGTGTCGTCGCCGTACAGGTGATCGCCGGCGAAGTAGCCGCCGACGGCACTGACGCGATCGAAGTCCGAGACCGGGTGCGACCAGGTGACCGAGGCTCCGATCGGGCGAAGGTCGGCATCCCACACCGCCGGCGTCAGCGACAGCGGCAGTTCCGCCTTGCCGAGCAGCAGCGACGTTTCCGGGCTGGCTTGCCAGCGCAGGTAGGCCTGGTCGAGGTCGAAGCTGTCACTCGCCGAATTGTCGTTGTTGCGGCGATTGTCGCGATTGCTGTCGTCGCCCTGGTTGCCGGCGACCGCGACGGCGAACTCGACGGTCTCGTTCGCAAAGCGCACGCCGAGATGGGTCCGCGCACGCAGCCGGTCGACCGGATCGCGCCCGGGCAGGTTGTGCACCTGATCGGAGCGCAGCAGGACATCGCCGAACACGCTCCAGGGCGCCGCCGGAGCGGCCTCGTCCGCCGGAGTGTCGAGGGGATCGGCGGCCATTGCGCTTCCCGCGAGCAGGAACGTCATCAGCGACACGGCCAGCCGACCAGAAGCGGGTTTCATTCCATCCATCGAAGCACTCCCTGGGACCGGCTCGACGCCACTCGGTCGAGCTCACCCTCGCCAGAACACGACACTCTCCACGCCCCTCCCCGCGCCGTCCGCCGCCCGGCGAACAGCACTCCGACCCGGCGCGACTACGCCCGCAGCTGCGACAGATCCGCTGCCAGATCGGAAATCTTCTGGTAGCGCTCCTCGCGCTTGACCGCGATCGACTTCAGGATGATCTGCTCCAGCCGAGTCGGGATGTCCGGCCAGAAGGTCGACGGCTTGAGCGGCTGCTGCTGCATCTGCGCGAGGTAGATCTCCATCGTGTTGCTGCCGGAGAACGGCAGCTTGCCGCTGAAGACCTCGCACAGCAGCACGCCGGACGAGTAGATGTCGGCGCGCTGGTCGACGTCCTCGCCCGCCAGCTGCTCGGGCGCCGAATAGGCCGGCGTCCCGACGAACATGCCCGGCTGGGTCTGGCCCACCTGGGTGCGCCGCACCGGCCGCGCGATGCCGAAGTCCATCAGCTTGACGTTGCCGTTCTGCTCCAGGATCAGGTTTTCCGGCTTGATGTCGCGATGGACGACACCGACCTCGTGCGCCGCCGCGAGCCCGGCACAGAGCTGGCGCGCGATGCGCAGGCCGGCGGAATACGGAAGCCGACCGGCCTGGGCCAGCAGGTAGCGCAGCGTCATGCCGCGCACGTACTCCATCGAGATGTAGGGCAGTCCCTGGTAGTCGCCGAAGTCGAAGGTCCGGAGCACGTTCGGATGGGTGATCTTCCGCGCCAGCCGGATCTCGCTCTTCAGCCGCTCCAGCTGCTCGGCGTCGAGCAGCGCGGAACCGCGCAGCATCTTCAACGCGACCACGTCGTCGAGCTCCAGGTCGCGTGCCTTGTAGACCACGCCCATGCCGCCGGCGCCGAGCACCGACAGGATCTCGTAGCGCCCGCCCATCCGCGAGCCCGGTGCGAGTTCGGTCGGCGTACGCATGACCGGCGGCAGCGTCGCGGCCGGGCTCGGCTGCGGCGTCGGCGTGGTCTGGCGTTCACTCGGCTCGACCTCGGGCGGGGGCGGCAGCCCGATCATCGACTCGACGTCGAGCGCGTAGAACGGCTTGCCGCTGGCGATGCCCTGCGCGACCTTCAGCGCGGACGGCGCCAGGAAGGCCTTGGCGGCGTCGCCGACCGCTCGCGAGGTCAAGGCCCGCCCGGTCGGCGCTTCGAGCAGCAGGCGATCGACCAGCGCGGCAGCGGTGCCCGCGACCACCGGGGTACCCGGTGCCGCGCGGACCAGGGCGCCCTGCACGATCTCGCCGTCGGCGAGGCCGATGGCGCAATGGGTGTATTCGCGCAGCGCCGTCTCGATCAGGTGCAACGCGGCGATCAGCCGGTCCTCGCCGTCGAAGCCGATCAGCAGCCGCTGGCCGGAGGACAGCAGCAGCTCCCCTCCCATGGCGGTGGCGACCTCCTGCAGCCGTTCGATGCGGCCGGCGGCGCGATCGATGGCGAGATCCACGTCGGCACTGTCGAAGGACTTGATGAGGTCGCGGAACTCGATGCCGACCAGGGTGCGGGCGACGCGCAGGATCGGCAGTTGCCGGATCGCCGGCGCGGACGGGACCGGAGTCGATTCCGGCGTCGCCCCGATCTGCTGGGTGACGAAGCTCGGCACCGGCGCCTCCTGCCCCGGCTCGGGCAGGAAGCGCGACAGGTTGTTGACGTAGCCTTCCATGTCGCTCTTCTCGCGCAGGTCCGACAGCAGCGAGTCGAAGGCGTGCGAAAGCTCGGCCAGTTCGTCGTTGCCGTCGACGCCGATGTGCACCTGGAAATTGCCGGCTGCCGCGCCCTTGGCGGCCTGCGCCATCTGCCGGAGCGGCGCCAGGCTGGCCCGCGACAGCAGCAGCGACAGCGGCAGCGCGAACAGCAACGCGCCCAGGCCGACCAGCGCCACCAGGTTGAGGATCTGACGGAAGCCGCCGGCCGCCTTGTCGCGCGAGGTGAGGCGCAGCACCGCGCCGAGCTGCGGACCGCCGTTGGCATCGACCGGGGCCAGTTCCCCGATCCAGCGCTGTCCGGCGAAGTCGAGGTCGAGATGCTGGATCGGCTTGCCGTCCTTCACCGCCGCGGTCACCGCGGATGCCGGTTCCCTGATCTTCGCCACCAGCGCCTCGGCGACGCCGGCGTCGAGCGAGGAGCCGACCATCGCCGCCGCGTCCGCGGACGGCAGCAGGAAGGCGATGTCCGAGCCGCTGGCCTTGCCGATCCGCGCGGCCAGGTCGTTGTTGACCTCGATGCCGACCATCACGAAACCGATGAGATGGCGATCGAGCTCCATCGGGAAGATCGCCGCCTGGTAGAGCTTAGCGCCCTGCCGCCAGAAGCCGGCGATCGGCTGCGGCGGATTGAGCGCCGACATCACGAAGGGATCGCCGGACAGGTTCTGCTGCAGCGCCTCGGTCTCGTCGGTGCGCACCAGCACGTCGGCCCGGGCGTTGAGCAGCAGTCCGAGGTCGAAGTGGTAGTCCTGCTGGCGCTCCCGCATCAGGTCGGCCAGCGACGACAGGTCGGCCGCGTTGTCGCCGCCGAGTCCGAGATCGCCGCCCTGCGCGTCGCTGACGTACTTGACGACGTTGGGGTCCTGCCCGATCACCTGGACCTTCAGCTTGACCTCTTCCAGGCGGCGTTCCGCCAGCTGCCCCTGCACCTCGGAGCTGGCCGTCATCGACCGGCTGATCGCGGCGTCGGCGATCGCCTCGCCACGGCTCTTGGTGACCAGGACGGCCAGACCGACCGTGAGGGCGACCAGGGTCGCGGAGAGCAGGAAGATGCGCCAGGCGAGCGGGACGCGGAAACCGCTGGACTCAGTAGGGGTTTGCATTGGTTCCCGGCCGGTAGGGCTGTCCGAACTTGTTCATGTGGGTGGGGACGATGCGGCGATCCAGGTCGAGGCGCACGTCGATGTCCTGGTTGGCGTCGAGCGACATCCGCTTGCGCCAGGGATCGCCGCGATCGTGGAAAACGACCAGCTCGCCCTCGCCGGCGGGGATGCCGGTCAGCGTGTAGCGACCATCGGCGCCGGGGCGGGTGTAGAACGGCGTGTCCAGCACCACCACGTAGCCGAACATCGAGTGGTGGACGTTGCAGTAGACCCGCACCAGTCCGGTGTGGTTGAAGGTATAGCTGGCGCCCGCCCCCTGGCCGTAGACGCCGGTGTCGAACGCGTTGTCCTTGGAGGTCGAGAAGGCGTTGTGCAGGATCGGGTCCTCGTTCGGGAACTGCACCGAGGAGCCGACCGTGATCGGCAGGATGTGGGGCACGAAATCCTTGCGCCGGGTCACCATCTGCGCCGGCTCCGGCAACGGCTTGAACGCCGTCGCCGCCTTCGGCCGGAAGTAGACGATCGCCTCCTGCGCTTCCGAGGCGCGGAGCGCCTGTCCGCCGGTGTAGATCTCGATCTTTCCGTTGAGGTCGAACGCGGATGCCGGTGTCGCCACGAGCCCGAGTACAGCCAGCACCCATCCTGATTGCCGATTCATCCGCTTCCCTCGCAAGGCGGCGGGCGGAGCGCCCGTCGCAACGGCCTTCTGGCATGATCCACCACCACCGCGCCACTGCCAAGACTAGCGCCATGCCGACGATCCTGATCACCCGCAAGCACAAGCGACCGCTGACCGAAGCCCGGGCGTCGATCGAGCGGATCGCCAAGGGCATCGCCAAACGCTTCTCGATCGACTACGGATGGACCGAGAACACGCTGGATTTCTCACGCGCGGGTGTCGACGGCCACATCGCGCTGACCAAGTCCGAGGTCCGGGTCAAGGCCGACATCAGTTTCCTGATGCTGCCGATCAAGTCGGCGATCGAGGACGAGATCAGGAAGCACCTCGACGCGGAATTCAGCTGAGCATGCCCCCTGGAAGCCGGTCCAGCCGGCGGCCAGGGGCTGAAATCCTCCGGTCGAAGCGCGGCTGAGCCTCAGGAGCCGGGCCGAGTACGCGCCGCACGCAGCGCCGGATGCACCCCGGATCGAAGAGCCACGTCCGTTCCCGTGCAGCGATTTTCTGTTGTCGGGGGGGATCGCGCAGGACCTTCCGCTAGTCGAACTGGCTTCCCGGCAGGTTGATCCAGGCCTGCATCGCGTGGAGGTCGTCCGGGCCGACATCGATGATGCGGAATCCGACGAAGTACTGGCCACCGAAGCGTGACGGCTCCTGCCACTGTTCGTGCAGGCCGACCTCGATGCCGCGTGGGCTCGCCCCTTCCGCCCCCGGGAGCTGGAACTGGACCTGATAAAGGGCGTCTTCGCGGAAGGCACGGGTGCCGACCAGCATCAGGCCGTCGACCGAGAGGTTGCTGATGGTGCCGATGACCTCCCCGTTCAGCGAGTTGGTCACCGTGATCGTCTGGCTGGCGCGTTTTCGTTGCGAGCGGCGGTGTTCCACCATGGCAGCGCTCCCGAAGCTCGTGCGCGTGAATCAACTGCCCGATGCGGGCTGGGCCGCCAGGGCGGAATCTCCGTCCGACCCGCGCCCGACCAGACTCTGCAACGAATCGCGGATCGCGCGCAAGGCGCGGTCGACCAGCGAATCCGACTGCGGCTCGATGAACAGCACCTGCCCGCGCACCAGGTCGCGCGCCAGCTGATCCATGCTCGTCTCCACGGATCGCGCGCCGCGCTGGTTGACGAACAGGCAGCGCCGCGTCACCGGCGAGAACCAGGACAGCTTGCGTCGCACCCGCTGGCCCTGCTGGTTGACGACGAACTCGAACCAGGTACCGAAGGGGACCTTGCCGAGACGCTCCAGCATGCGCTCCTCTTCGGCGTTGAGGGGAGCGCCCTGGAACTTCCCGGGCGCCGGCTTCGGCGCGCCGGCCTCGGCGGCGTCGACGCCGACGTGGGCCTTGTTCTTCAGCTTCAGCGCCACTTCGGTCTGCGAGACCGGGTTCTCGTCCTGCGCCTCGTCTTCCGGGGTGAACAGCTTCTTCACCACGGTCTGCACGTCGTCCCGGTGCAGTCCGACCTGGTCGAGGCCGGCTTCGACCTCCTGGCGCAGCTCGTCGTTGCCGCGGCTCTTCGAGGCGTCGTTGCCGGCGCGCGCCGACAATTCGGCCGCGATCAGCTGGTCGGCGACCTCGAGCCGGCGCTTGTAGACCGGGCTCTGTTCGCCCTGGCGCAGCAGGGTCAGCGCAAGTACGTCGGTCCAGCCCTGCTCCAGCACGGTGCGCAGGAGCTTGGTCGGCTTGTGCTGCTCCACCCGGTGGGCGATCGCCGACGCCGCCTGTTCGCGCGCGAGCTCCAGCTTCTCGCGCCCCTTCGCCGCCTCGACGTGGCGGCGCTCGGCGACTTCGGCCTTGCGGGTCAGCATGCTCATGTGCTGGGTGAGGTCGCCCAGCATGTCCTCGAACAGGCCGACATCGCCGTCGAAGTCGTTGCTGACCCGCTCGACCATGAGCCGCATCTTGTCGACCAGCGAGCGGTCGACCTCGCCGTCGGCGTGGTCGATCCAGTGCGTCCCGGTCTCCGCGATGGTGTTGAGCAGCTTGCGGGCGGGGTGCGCCTTGCGCGAGAAGAAGGTCTTGTCCTTCAGCGCGACCCGCAGCACCGGCACCTGCAGCGAAGTCATCAGGCTCTGGGTGCCGCTGTCCGCATGCGCGAGCTTGCCGACATGGTCGAACAGCATGCCGACCAGGTCCATCGTGTCGCTGTCCTCCTCGGCGAAGCGCGGAGGCGTGCCGTCCGGACTGAAGCTGCGCAACTGGCCCAGCATGTCCTGCTTGAGGTGATCGATGGTCCGCGGCACCGGCCGCCCGCCCACCACCATCGGCGGCGCGGGGCGGCGCTGCAGCATGTTCAGTGTCGCCTGCACGTCGTCGGCCGTCGCGACGTACTGCGCGTCCTTGCGGCTGATCGTCGGCGTGCCCGCCGCGGGCGCGGGGCTCGCGCCTGCGTTCGAATTGACCGCGCCGGACGCGGCCGTCCTGCGGCGATCCCACAGCAGGCCGCGCAGGATGGTGAACATCTGCGAGTCGGGGTCGGCCTCGCCGCCCCCCTCGGAACTGCCCGCCGCGGCGTTGGATGGGCCGAGCGGCGCGTTGGCGTGGCCGCCGCGATGAGCGGCCGACGGGCCCATGCCCTCTGCACGGACGCGCGGAGCCGATGCGGCGCCATGTTCGCCTCCGGCCGGATCGGCGGGGTGGTCGTACGCCCATCCCGGCGACACGCCCTGCCCGCCCGGACCGACCTGAACAGCACCGTCCGACGGTCCGGACGGGCTGGCCGGTTCCAGGCCGGGTTCGCGCCCTGGCCCGGGGAAACGGCCGGAGCTGCCGTGGGCGCTGCCCGGATGGCCGCCATCGCCCCCCCAGGCACCACCATCGCCCCCCGCGACGGCGGGCTCGCCGTCCTGGCCAGCCGTCTCGGGGCCATTGGCTGTCTTGGCGTCGCGCTTGGCCGCACTCGCGTCGACCGTGGTCGCGGGTGCCGCCGGAGCCGCACCCTTGCCGCGAAACGGCTGGGCGCGGAGATGGCGCAGGATCCGATGCTGCGAGAAGTACTCGTTCAGCGCGTCATAAAGGTTGCGCAGTTCGATCATCACCGCGTGATCGAAGCTGCGGTAGAACATCACCCGATGGTCGATCGGGAGGTCGAGGTCGGCCGTGGACAGGCGCGCGGCGTCGGCGATCCGAGCCGGACCGATCGCCAATGCGTCGGCCTCGATCAGCGGCGCGGCGGCCAGCACGGCGAAGCGGTGGCCGAGCGCATACAGCGGCTGACTCTGGCGAACCTCGGCCTTGGCGGCGATCTCCTGCAGCGCCAGCGACTCCTCGAGGTCGTTGTGCGCGATCAGGCCGAGCTTGCCGCCTTCGTCCATGCCGCCGCTCGCGGCCGGGTGCACGCTGTGCTTCTTGTCGAGGTCACGGTCGAAGTTCGCGATGGCGTCCTCGATCACCGCGAGGAAGCGCGGCGTGATGTCGATGCGCCGCCGCTTCACCTCGCGCAGGCTGTCGAAGAACCTGTTCTGCACGTCGTTGCTGCGCGCGCGCTCGGCGCTGGTGAACAGCGCCTGCTCGAAGTTGTCGATCGCCTCGTTGACGTGGCGGGTGAACAGAGCGGCCGAGATCGAATTCACCCCGTGCAGCAGGCTGCGGACCTTCGGCGCGAGGTCGGTACGCTGCGCCAGCACCGTCAATGCCGGTGCCGTCTCCGTCGGCGGCGGGGTGTAGCCGAAATCGGGCGTGCGCATTACCACCGTTCCTCGTGAAATCGGTCACACATTAACGTCTTTGGACCGCCGGGAAGGTCACTGCGGCCGAGATTCCTGTTACGCACTATTACGCGAGCGCTGCCGAGGGGGGCGCGGCAGGCCCGGACCGGACCCGCGAGCGGGCTAGCCGGAAGGCACCTCGAACGGGCGCGGGTGCGCCGCGAACATCCGGGACGAGGCGTGGCGTTCGCGTTCGTCGATCGTCGCGAGGAAGAACTCGGCGCCCCGCATGTGGCGGAACGCGGCGAATCCCCGCCCCAGGAAACCGTGCAGCTGGTCGAGTCCCGCACCCTTCGCCGGCCCTCGCGCGAGCTTCAGCAGCGCCGGCAGCAGCGGGGACTGCGCCCAGCGGTCGATCTCGCGTCCGATCACCTGCAGGAGGTCGAGCTGGCGCGCGCGCTCGTCGGCCCGTCCGACCTGGCGGTAGGTCGCGGCGTAGCGCGACACGCCGGCGAGTCCCTCCTCCAGCGGCCGCTCGACCAGGCGCTCCGCCATCGCGACATCCAGGCGATGGCTGATCAGGTCGAGTTCCAGGGTCAGGCTGAGGGTAGTCAGCAGCGAGCGCGGCAGCCAGCGCTTGAAGTAGGGCAGCACGCGATTCAGGTCGCGATCGCGCCAGGACACGTCGCGATCGCCGTAGAGCTCGTCGAGGAAGAACGCGGTGGCGAGCGAGTAGCGCGGCATCTCGCGCAGGTCCGCGAAGGAACGCGACAGGCGCCGGCTCTGCCAGGTCTGCAGCGACGACAGCGCCTGCCGGAGCCCGGCATCGACCGGCTGGCGTTCGCGGGCGATGGTGGCGGCGAGTTCGACGACCTGTTCGGCGGAGGTCACGGTCATGCGGCCAGCATATGGGCCACTTTCGCGCCGGCACAATGGTGCGACGCCGGATCGGCCGGCGGATCGCGCCGCGCATTTCAAAACATCGTCACCGCGACGGCGCCGGAGTACCGTCGACGACATGCTCCAGCGGCTTTGCCTACAATCCCCCGCTTTCGACCGTCGGACTCCTCATGCTCGTACTCCAAGCCGCCAGCAAGCCCCGCACTCCCGCCCGCAGCACGATCGGCCTCGCGATCGCCGGCGGCGGCCCGATCGGTGGCATGTACGAACTCGGCGCGTTGCGGGCACTGGAGGAGGCGCTGGAGGGCGTCGATTTCACCCGCCTCGGGGTCTACGTCGGCGTGAGCTCGGGGTCCTTCCTCGCCGCGGGCCTCGCCAACGGGATCAATACGGCCGAGATGTGCCGGATCTTCATCACCGGCGAATCGAAGTCGGTGAAGTTCTCCCCGTCGCGCTTCCTGATGCCGGCATTCACCGAATACGCGCGCCGGCTGTCGACACTGCCGCGTCTGCTCGCCGGCTGGCTGGCCGACGTCGTGAGCCATCCGCTCGATTCCAACTTCACCGCGATGATCGGCCGCCTGGCGACGCTGATCCCGACCGGCCTCTTCAACAACGCCGGCCTGGAGGAATTCCTCCGCGAGGTGTTCGAGACCCACGGCCGCGGCAACGACTTCCGCAAGCTGCAGCGCAAGCTGTACGTGGTGGCCGTCGAACTCGACACCGGGGTCACCGCCCACTTCGGCGCTGCCGGGCTCGACCGCGTGCCGATCTCGCAGGCCGTCGCCGCCAGCGCCGCCCTGCCCGGCCTGTATCCGCCGGTCGAGATCAATGGCAAGCACTATGTCGACGGCGCGTTGCGCCGAACGCTGCACGCCTCGGTGGCGATGGAGCACGGCGCCGACCTCGTCATCGGGCTCAATCCGCTGGTGCCCTTCGACGCCAACGTCGCCGTGCGCAACGGCAAGCCGGTGCCGGAGAACCTGATCGACGCCGGGCTGCCGGCGGTGCTGTCGCAGACCTTCCGCACGCTGTTGAAGTCGCGCATGCAGGTCGGCCTCGACAAGTACCGCACCCAGCACGAGGGCACCGACCTGATGGTGTTCGAGCCCAACGTCGACGACGCCGAAATGTTCTTCACCAACATCTTCAGCTACCAGAGCCGCCGCCGCCTGACCGAGCACGCCTACCGGGCGACGCTCGACGACCTGCGCCGCCGCCGCGCCGAGCTCGAGCCGGTGCTGGCGCGTCACGGCATCAGGATCCGCGACGAGATCCTGCGCGACCGCCGCCGCGGCCTTCTGACCGGCCTCGGCCGCAAGCCGCGCTTCACCCGCCCGACGCTGGAACTGCGCCATGCGCTGGACGACCTCGACGCCGCCCTCAAACAGCGCGTGCATTGACGCTTCGCTTCGACGATCGCCGCTCGGCGTGCACGCGCTGTTTGACGCAGTGAAGCGCGGTGCTGCCCGGTCACGGCGCGCCCGACCGAGATCAAGCGATGTCGGTCGTCTCGCTCGAGCGCTGCAATCTGCTGCGCATTGCACGCGATTGACTCAACGTTCCGCTTGAGCAGGAGTCGCCGTCCGGTCGACCCACAGAGCGCACCACGGTTGCGACGACCGTCCCGGCACGATTGCCGGCTCGCGACAGCGTAGTGTGATCGCTCTATGCAGCGTTCATAGATTTCCTCCCACATCGCGAATGCGATCCACATTTCCGGGAGAGGAATCCATGGCCAAGGCCAAGCTCAAGAAGAAGGCGGCGCCGCAGCGCGGCACCGTATCGCAAAAGTCGCTGCAGGAAACCGCGCGCCAGATCTGGTCGGCCGGCATGGGCGCGTTCACCCGCGCGCAGTCGGAAGGCGGCAGGCTGTTCGAGTCGCTGGTGAAGGAAGGCCTCAACATCGAGCACAAGACCCGCCAGTTCGCGACCGGCAAGGTCGACGTGGCGCGCGACGCCGTCGAGGCGACCGTGGCGCAGGTGAAGGAGCGTGCGGCCGACACCTGGGACAAGCTCGAAGGCGTGTTCGAGGACCGCGTGTCGCGCACCCTGAACCGTCTCGGCGTGCCGGGGCGTGACGAGATGAAGGCGCTGATCGAGCGGGTCGAGGAACTGAACCGCGCGGTGCGCAAGCTCAACGCCGACGGCAAGGCGGCGGCCAAGCCGGCCGTCGCGAAGAAGGCGCCGGCGAAGAAGTCCGCCGCCGCGTCGGTCTCGCGCAGCGTCGACAAGGCGCGCCAGAGCGTGGCGATGATGGCGGAAGCCGCCGGCGAGGCGCAGGTCGCCGCCGCCGAGGTGGTGAAGGCCGCCGTCAAGAAGGCGCGCAAGGCGATCGAGCAGTAAGGCGCTTGCGCGATTGAGGTTGCTTTGACGGTGCCGTCCGCGGCGCCGGTGAGACGCAAGACGGCGAGTGACGCTCGCCACTTTTTCAGCCCGCCAGCCAACCAGGCCGTCAGACCCCTCCCCTACGGCCGGTTGGCGGGCTTCTTCTTTCGGTGAAACGACGACGGCCGCAATTGCGGCCGTCGTCGTTCTTGTCGGAGGGCAGGCCCTAGCCGCCGTTACGATCACGTCGGACAAAGCGAGCGAAGCGTGAACCCTCGCGTTGGCGGGCAGGGCCCGCCCAGCGCCCGTCGCAATGCGGTCGCCGATCACCCTTGGCTCGCGACGCGACGCGTCGACCGGCAGATCCGCTCGGACGATGCCGGGCTTCGGCCTGACCACGAGGCCGGACTCGTTCGCGGTCGGCGCCCGCTCAGGACAGCGCCGCGATCGCGGTGTCTGCGATCGGCGCTCCCCATTCCTGGACGAAGTGACCTGCCTCGGCGATCTCCATCGGCGGGGGGCAGCCGCGGATCTGCGCGTGCAGGTAGCGCATGGCCGGTGGACCGAGTACGGGATCCTGCATGCCGATCGCCATCAGGCTGCGGCCCTGCCACTGGCTTCGCCACCACTCGCGGGCCTGGCGCGAGCACGCAGCACCCGGCGCGTCCGGGTGGTCGGGAACCAAGTCGGGGAAGCGGCGCACGCCGGCCTTGAAATCGCGATCGGGGAAGGGGGCGGCGTAGGCATCGGCCTCGGATGCCGAAAGCGTGGGAGTCGAGCGCAGCATGAGCGCGCGGATGTCCAGGTCGGGCTGAGTGCGCACGAAGGCGCGCCAGGCGAGAAAGCCTTCGCCCAGAGGCACGTCGCCGGTGCCGAGGCCGGTGTTCATCACCAGCAGCCCGGCGTAGCGCACGGGGGCTTCCATCGGCAGCGTGAGTCCCAACACCCCGCCCCAGTCCTGGCAAACCAGCCGAACGCCGCGCAGGTCGAGTCGCTCCACCAGCGCGAGCAGGCTGCCGCGGTGGAAGTCGAAGGTATAGATCGTGTCCTCCACCGGTTTGTCCGAGCGCCCGAAGCCGAACAAGTCCGGCGCGACCACACGATGCCCCGCCGCCAGGAAGCGCGGGATCATGTGCCGGTACAGATAGCTCCAGGTGGGCTGTCCGTGCAGGCACAGCCAGACCACGTCCGCGCGGCTTGGGCCCAGATCCAGATAGTGCAGCCGCAGACCGACGTAGCCGGGCAAGTCGTCGACATAGCTCGGCGCGAACTCGAAGCCGGGCAACGCCGCGAAGCGCTCCTCGGGCGTGCGCAACGCGTTCATGCGCGACTCCTCCTCGTCGGACCTGCCGAGGATGCCACGGTCGTGGGTCGACAGCGCCGATTCGCGACCGGCTTCGACCGGAATGCGGTCGCGGCGTCCGGCGCCGTGCCTCGCCGCTCGCTCCGGCGGTGGTCGGGCGGTCGGTTCACGACGTAGGATTGGCCGTCCCGGTGACCGCGAATCGCAGGCGCCGGCCACCGGAACCGTGCTACGAATGGTGCACGCACTCAAGAGGGCCTGATCGATGGCAAACGACTACGGACTGAAGATTCCCGGCGCCAGCTCCAAGGCCGGGGCGGTCACGGTGTATTCGGCCTACGACCGGCAAGAGATCGGCACGGTTGCCGTCGCCGACGCCGATGCGCTCGAGCACGCGCTGGCTACGGCGCACGCCTTGCACCGCGATCGGGATGCCTGGCTGCCGCAGGCGCGCCGCATCGAGATCCTCGAGCATGCCGCCCAGCTGCTGCACGAGCGCGCCGAGGTTCTCGCCGTGGAGGCCGCGCGCGAGGGCGGCAAGCCGCTGATCGACTCCCGCGTGGAGGTGAAGCGTGCGGAAAACTCGCTGCGCTGGTGCGCCGAGACGCTTCGCACTCACCAGGGCGAGGTGATCCCGATGGCGATCGACGCCTCCAGCGCGGGGCGTCTAGCGTTCACCCAGGTCGAGCCGATCGGCGTGGTGCTGGCGCTCTCGGCCTTCAACCATCCCCTCAACCTGATCGCGCACCAGATCGGCCCAGCGATCGCCGCAGGTTGCCCCGCGCTGGTCAAGCCGGCCAAAGCCACGCCGCTGTCGTGCTTCCGGTTGGTGGACATCCTGCGTGAGGCCGGGCTGCCGCCGGAGTGGTGCATGCCCTTCCTGCCCGAGAGCAACGATCTCACCAGCCGCCTCGCCAGCGATCCGCGCGTGTCCTTCCTGAGTTTCATCGGCAGCGCGCGCGTGGGCTGGGACCTGCGCGCCAAGCTCGCCCCCGGGGCACGCTGCGCGCTCGAGCACGGCGGTGCCGCACCGGTGGTGGTCGCCGCCGACGCCGACGTCGAGAAGGCCCTTCCGTTGATCGCCAAGGGCGGCTTCTATCACGCCGGCCAAGTGTGCGTGTCGGTGCAGCGCGTGTTCGTGGAAGCCGCGATCGTCGAAGATTTCGCACGCCAGCTCGCCGCGCAGGCCGATCGGCTCGTGGTCGGCGACCCCACCTCGCCCGACACCGAGGTCGGACCCTTGATCCATCCGAGCGAGGTGAAGCGCCTGGAGCAGTGGATCGGAAACGCGGTCTCCGGCGGTGCGCGCCTGCTGTGCGGCGGCAAACGGATTTCCGACACCTGCTACGCGCCGACCGTACTGCTCGATCCGCCGGCGGACGCCGAGGTCTCGACCCAGGAGATCTTCGGTCCGGTGGTGTGCGTGTACACCGCGAAGGACGTCGACGACGCCATCCGGCGCGCCAACTCCCTGCCGGTCGCCTTCCAGGCCGCGGTATTCAGCCGCAGCATCGACACCGCCATGCGCTGCTACCAGCGCCTGGACGCATCGGCAGTCATGGTCAACGACCACACCGCGTTCCGGGTCGACTGGATGCCGTTCGCGGGCCTGCGGGTCTCCGGCCACGGCGTGGGCGGCGTGCCGCACACGATGCACGAGATGCAGGTCCGCAAGATGATGGTGCTGCGCTCGGGGGAGATCCGGCGCTGAGTAGCGCAGCACCGCGCCGGAGTCGCTGCTCGCGAAATCGACCATGGGCGCGCTGCGTGCGCCCCCCCGCCGGGGGCGACGCGAGGACGAACGCATCGTCGCCTTCCGAGTGCCAGCAGAGCGGCCCCGATCGCCCGCACTCGGCACCTGCGCCGGCCGGGAGGCGAGAAGCACGAAGGCGGACAGAGTTGCCACGGAATCGTTGGCGCCGATTCGCGAGGTTTCCGCACCGCCTTTCGGTGGCTCTCCGATATTCCGACGGCGCTCGGGCGCGCTGCGAGGCGGGGCGTGGTCGTTTCGGACGAGGACTGGGCTCGGAAATACCGGAATGTTTCCGTTCGCACCGTCTCCTTCCCGGCGCGATTGCCCGACCGGGTGCTCCGACGGATCGGCCCGAGGAGGGGGCGAGGTCGCCCCCTGCCCCGTCTAGCCGTGCAGACCGCGCGTCGCTTCCACGCCTCGTTTCTGCACGATCAGCATCGCGAGTTCGAGCGACTGCTCGTAGTTGAGCCGCGGATCGACCGTCGACAGGTAGGCGCGTTCGAGGTCCGCCTCGGTGAGGTCGCGGGCGCCGCCCATGCACTCGGTGACGTTCTCGCCGGTGAGTTCGAGGTGTGCCCCGCCGAGGCGGGTGCCGGCCGCGGCGTGGACGTCGAAGGCCTGGTCGAGTTCGCTGGCGATGTTGGTGAAGCGCCGCGTCTTGGTGCCGTTGGCGACCGACTCGGTGTTGCCGTGCATCGGATCGCAGACCCACAGCACCCGGCGACCCTCGCGCTTCACGACGTCGAGCAGCGGCGGCAAGGCCGTGCCGATCTTGCCCGCGCCCATTCGATGGATGAGGCTGAGGCGCCCCGGTTCGTTGTGCGGATTGAGCGCGTCGATCACCTTCATCAGCTGGTCCGGCGTCACCGTCGGGCCGACCTTGAGGCCGATCGGGTTGCGGATGCCACGGCAATACTCGACGTGGGCCCCGTCCAGCGCGGCAGTGCGCATGCCGATCCACGGGAAGTGGGTCGACAGGTTGAACCAGCCCCATTGGCGCGGAACCTGGCGGGTCAGCGCCTGCTCGTAGTCGAGCAGCAGCGCCTCGTGCGAGGTGTAGAAGTCGACCCGCGAGAAGCTGCCGATGGTGTCGCCGGCGAGCGTCTCCATGAAGCGCACCGCCTCGCCGATCGATTCGACCCGCTTGCGGTAGTCGCGTGCCTGCGGCGAATGCTCGACCCAGCCGAGCTCCCAGTACTCGGGGTGGTGAAGATCGGCGAAGCCGCCGTCGATCAGCGCGCGGATGAAGTTGATCGTCATCGCCGACATCGCGTGGGCGCGGGTCAGGCGAGCCGGGTCGGGCGTGCGCGAGGCGGCGGTGAATTCCGGACCGTTGACGATGTCGCCGCGGTAGCACGGCAGGGTCACGCCGTCGCGGGTCTCGACGTCGGCGGAGCGCGGCTTGGCGTACTGGCCGGCGAAGCGGCCGACGCGGACCACGGGCAGGCGCAGGCCGTGGATCAGCACCACGCTCATCTGCAGGAGCACCTTCAACCGGTTCGAGATCAGTCCCGACTGGCAGTCGGCGAAGCTCTCGGCGCAGTCGCCGCCCTGCAGCAGGAAGCGCTTGCCCTCCTGCGCCTCGGCGAGCATCCGCTTCAGCGTCAGGATCTCCCAGGAGGTGACGAGCGGCGGCAGCGCGGACAGCTCGGCGAGCGAGCGCGACAGCGCGACCGCGTCCGGATAGCTCGGCTGCTGCACCGCCGGACGCTCGCGCCAGGTGGCGGGGGTCCAGCCGGGAATCTCGTGTACGGCTTCGATGGGGGGATTGGCCATCGCGCGTTGCATCCTCAACATCCGAGTGTCCTCGCTGCTCCGGTCACCCTTTTCGATTCCTCTCGGGCGACGGGTGACCGGGTGCGCGCGATGAGGGGCCTAGTCGCCGTAGCGACGGAAGCCGTACCAGTACGCGGCAAAGAAAAGAACGACGTAGATGCCGAGGTTCCACTCCGGCATCGACAAACCGAGGAAGGTCCAGTCGACCTTGGCGCACTCGCCGGTGCCGATGAAGGCCTTCTTCAGCGCGGTCGCGATCGGCAGGGTGTCCATCATGTAGAACAGGCCCGGACCGCAGGCCGGGACCTGATCGGGCGGCAGATGCTGGATCCAGACGTGGCGACCGGCGGTGCCGATGCCGAGCGCGATCGCCAGCATCGCCAGCACGCCGTAGACCCGCCGCGCCTTCGGCGCCGGATTGTGGATCGCGGCGATCACGCTGACGGCGAACAGGCCGATGTAGCCGACCCGCTGCAGGATGCACAGCGGACACGGCTCGAGGTTGGTGACGAACTGCGAGTAGTAGGCGTAGCCGAGCAGCGACGCGCAGAGCAGCGCACTCAGGATGAAGGCGGTCCGGGGCTTGAGGGCTAGGGGATTCATTGGTTTTCTTCTACGTGAATTCGGTGGAGGGCGCAATCCGACGGCTTATGACGATCGCGGCCCGAGGGGACGCAGGCCGAACCAGTACGCGGCGAAACACATCACCGCGTAGATCATCAGGGTCCACTCCGGCATCGACAGCCCGGCGAAAGCCCAGTTCACCTCGGAGCACTCCGCTGTTCCGGTGAAGGCCTTCTTCAAGGCTTCGGCGAGCGGCAGGCTGTCGAGCAGATAGGACAGCGGCGCACCGCATCCGGCCGTCGGCGGCGGGAAGTGCTGCACCCAGACGTGGCGAACGGCAACCGCCAGCCCGCCGCCGGCGCAGAGCAACGCGAGCGCACCGTAGATCCGGCGCGCCTTCATCGCCGGGTCGTGGATCGCCGCGGCGACGCTCACGAGGAAGAGGCCGATGAAGCCCAGGCGCTGCAGGATGCACAGCGGGCAGGGCTCGACGTTCGCGGCGAACTGCTCGTAGAAGGCATAGGCAAGCAGCGCGGCGCAGGTCGCCGCGCAGAGAAGGTAGGCCGTGCGGGGCTGCAGCGTCAGGAGATTCATCGCGGAGCAGTGGCGAACCGGTCGGTGGGATCGGATGGACATCGCGTCGCTGCCGAAGTTCGCTGGAAGGTGACGACGAACCCACCGCAGTCCATTTCCGCGCCGCCGTCATGCGCAAGCGAAGCGGCTATGGGAGCGCCCTGGAAGTCGCCGCGCGCGCCGGGAGCGCACGCAGTGACTCAAGGGGGCGCACACCGCCGCATCGTCTGATCACGACAGCGTCGCTTCAGCGAAGTGCAGGAGGCTCCTTCCGACGCCCCAAAGCAAAAGCCCCGCACGTCGCCGTGCAGGGCTTCGCAACCACGCTTGCGCGGGGACTTACGCTTCGGTCGCGACAGCAGCGGCCGGACGATCGACCAGCTCGACATAGGCCATCGGAGCGGCGTCGCCGACGCGCAGGCCGCACTTGATGATGCGCATGTAGCCGCCCGGACGGGCCTTGAAGCGCGGGCCGATGTCGGTGAACAGCTTGCCCACCGCTTCCTTGTCGCGCAGGCGCGAGAAGGCGAGGCGGCGATTGGCGACGCCGTCGACCTTGCCCAAGGTGATCAGCGGCTCCGCGACGCGGCGCAGCTCCTTGGCCTTCGGCAGGGTGGTCTTGATCACTTCGTGCTTCAGCAGCGAAGCGGCCATGTTGCGGAACATGGCGGTGCGGTGGGAACTGGTGCGGGAGAACCCGCGGCCGGCGTTACGATGGCGCATGACGGATATTCCTTACGAGATTTGCATGCCGAGCCCGAGACCGGCCGGCGGCCAGTTGTCGAGCTTCACACCCAGCGACAGACCGCGCTGAGCCAGCACTTCCTTGATTTCGGTGAGCGACTTCTTGCCGAGGTTCGGAGTCTTCAGCAGCTCGACTTCGGTCTTCTGCACCAGGTCGCCGATGTAGTAGATGCTCTCGGCCTTGAGGCAGTTGGCCGAACGCACGGTGAGCTCCAGGTCGTCGATCGGACGCAGCAGGATCGGGTCGACGCCCGCCGCGCTCGGCTTCGCCGCCGCGCTCTCGCGCCGGGTGAAGTCGCCGAACACCGACAGCTGGTCGGCCAGGATGTCCGCCGCGCGGCGGACCGCGTCCTCGGCGTCGATGGTGCCGTTGGTCTCGATGTCGATGATCAGCTTGTCGAGGTCGGTGCGCTGCTCGACGCGCGCGCTGTCGACTTCGAACGCCACGCGACGGACCGGACAGAACGAGGCGTCGAGCTGCAGGCGGCCGATCGGGCGGGTCTCGTCGTCCGGGCGGCGACGCGAGGCGGCCGACTGGTAACCCACGCCGCGCGAGATGCGCAGGCGCATGTTGAGCGAGGCTTCCTTGGTCAGGTGGCAGATCACGTGGTCGGGATTCACGATCTCGATGTTGTGGTCGACCACGATGTCGCCGGCCTTCACCACGCCCGCGCCCTTGCGGGCCAGCGTGACGGTCGTCTCATCCACGTTGTGCATGCGGATGGCGACGTCCTTCAGGTTCAGCAGGACTTCGATCACGTCCTCCTGCAGCCCCTCGAGCGAGGTGTACTCGTGCAGCACGTTGTCGATCTCGACCTCGGTGATCGCTGCACCGGGAATCGAGGACAACAGGACGCGCCGCAGGGCATTGCCCAGCGTGTGTCCGAAACCGCGCTCCAACGGCTCCACCGAGATCTTGGCCCGGTTCGGACCCATCTTCTCGGCGTTGATGCCGCGTGCGCGCAAAACGTTGGTGGCAGTCGACATGGACAGCGAACCCCGCTAAATAAAAAACCAGTGCGGCCCGATTACTTCGAGTACAACTCGACGATCAGGCTCTCGTTGATGTCGCTCGGCAGGTCGGCGCGATCCGGCAGCGCCTTGAACACGCCGGTCATCTTCTTGGCGTCGACTTCGATCCACGACGGCGCGAGATCCATCTCCTGGCTCAGGGTCAGGGCTTCCTGGATGCGCAGCTGCTTGCGGGCCTTCTCGGACACCGCGATCTCGTCGCCGGCCTTGACCTGGTAGGAGGCCAGGTTGACCGACTTGCCGTTTACCGTGACCGCCTTGTGGGCGACCAGCTGGCGCGCCTGCGGGCGGGTCAGGGCGAAGCCCATGCGGTAGACGACGTTGTCGAGGCGCGACTCCAGGATCTGCAGCAGCGACTCGCCAGTGTTGCCCTTCTGGCGGGCGGCGGTCGCGTAGACCTTGCGGAACTGACGCTCCAGCACCCCGTAGATGCGCTTCACCTTCTGCTTCTCGCGCAGCTGGGTGGCGTAGTCGGACAGGCGCCCCTTCTTGGCGGCAGCGCCGTGCTGGCCGGGCTTGTTCTCCAGCTTGCACTTCGAGTCCAGCGCGCGCGCCGGGCTCTTCAGGCTGAGGTCGGCGCCTTCGCGGCGGGCCAGCTTGCAGGTAGGACCAATGTAACGAGCCATGATGCTGTCTATTCCTTCAAATCAGACGCGACGGCGCTTCGGCGGACGGCAGCCGTTGTGCGGGATCGGGGTGACGTCGACGATGTTGGTGACCTTGAGGCCGAGCGCGTTCAGCGAACGCACGGCGGACTCGCGACCCGGGCCCGGGCCCTTCACCCGCACTTCCAGCGTCTTCAGGCCGTATTCCAGCGCAGCGCGACCCGCCTTCTCGGCGGCCACCTGGGCGGCGAACGGGGTCGACTTGCGCGAACCGCGGAAGCCGGCGCCACCCGAGGTCGCCCACGACAGGGCGTTGCCCTGGCGATCGGTGATGGTGACGATGGTGTTGTTGAAGGAGGCTTGCACGTGGCAGATGCCGTCGGTGACGACACGCTTGACCTTCTTCTTGGTCTTGGCACCGGCAGCGCCGGCAGCAGGCTTGTTCATGGAGTTCGCTTCGAAGTCGAAATCAGGGAATTACTTCTTGATCTGCTTGCGCGGGCCCTTGCGGGTGCGCGCATTGGTGCGGGTGCGCTGGCCGCGCATCGGCAGGCCGCGACGGTGACGCAGGCCGCGATAGCAGCCGAGGTCGGTCAGGCGCTTGATGCTGATCGCCACCTCGCGACGCAGGTCACCCTCGACCGCGTACTTGGCGACTTCGTGGCGCAGCTTGTCGACTTCCGCCTCGGTCAGATCCTTGATCTTGGTGGCCGGGTTGACGCCAGCCTCGACGCAGACCTTGCGCGAACGCGTGCGACCAATACCGTAAATGCTCTGCAAACCGATCCAGGCATGCTTGTGGACCGGGATGTTGACACCTGCAATGCGCGCCATGTGGCGAATCTCCAAAACGTTATTTTTTGCGCAGTGAACTCGGAATTGTACACACAGATCGGGGTCGAACGCCAGCACCCCGCGCGAGGGGGCTGACCGGACCCGATCGCGGTGGGCTTACCGGGTCAGACCCGGACGCCCACCGGACTTGAGATTGGCCTTCTTCAGCAGGCTCTCGTACTGGTGCGACATCAGGTGCGCCTGCACCTGGGCGGTGAAGTCCATCACCACGACGACCACGATCAGCAGCGAGGTGCCGCCGAAGTAGAACGGCACGCTCCACATCACCCGGAGCACTTCCGGCAGCAGGCACACGGCGACCAGGTAGAGCGCGCCGATGCCAGTCAGTCGGGTCAGCACCTGGTCGATGTAGTCGGCGGTCGCCCGACCCGGACGAATGCCCGGAATCAGCGCGCCGGACTTCTTCAGGTTCTCGGCCGTCTCGTTCGAGTTGAACACCAGCGCCGTGTAGAAGAACGCGAAGAAGATGATCAGCGCGGCGTACAGGATCATGTGCAGCGGCTCGCCCGGCGACAGCGCCTGCGAGATGTTGGTCAGGATCCGGTTGTTCGACATCGAGCTCGACCACGAGGCCAGCGTCGCCGGGAACATGATGATCGACGAGGCGAACACCGCCGGGATCACGCCCGACATGTTGAGCTTCAGCGGCAGGTGCGAGCTCTGGTTCTGATAGGCCCGCGCCCCGCCCTGGCGCCGCGCGTAGTTCACCGTGATGCGGCGCTGGCCGCGCTCCATGAACACCACGAACCAGGTCACGCCGAATACCAGGGCGATCACGAAGATCACCTTCAGCGGCGACAGGTCGCCGGTCCGCGCGAGCTCCAGCGTCGAGGCCACCGCATGCGGCAGCCCGGCGACGATGCCGGCGAAGATCATCAGGGAGATGCCGTTGCCGACGCCGCGCTCGGTCACCTGCTCGCCCAGCCACATCAGGAACAGCGTGCCGGAGGTGAGGCCGATCACCGCGGAGAACACGAAGCCGAAGCCCGGATTCACCACCACCGCCATGTTGCCGGAGGTGCTCTGCGACTGCAGCGCCATCGCGACACCCGCCGCCTGGAACGCGGCCAGGAACACGGTGCTGATGCGGGTGTACTGGGTCAGCTTGCGCCGGCCCGCCTCGCCTTCCTTGCGCAGCGCCTGCATCGCCGGCATCACCTGCGCGAGCAGCTGGATGACGATCGACGCCGAGATGTACGGAACAACGCCCAGCGCGAACAGCGAGAAGCGGCCCAGCGCACCACCGGAGAACATGTTGAACATGTCGATGATGGTGCCCTTCTGCTGTTCCAGCATGTGGACCATCTGTTCCGGATTGACGCCGGGCACCGGAATGAAGGTGCCCAGGCGGAACACCACCAGGGCGATGACGACGAAGATCAAGCGCTGCTTGAGTTCGGTCAGCTTGCCCATCCCGGACAGCATCTGTTGTGGACTGGGGTTGGCCACCCGTGCTTACTCCACGCTGCCGCCGGCGGCGACGATCGCGGCCTTCGCGCCGGCGGTCGCGCCGATACCGGTCAGCTTGACCGCGCGCGAGATGCCACCCTTCAGCATGACCTTGACGCGACGGGTGCCGGTCGGGACCAGGCCGGCCTCGAGCAGCTTGGCGAGGTCGATGGAGGCGTCCTTCAGGCTGTCCAGGCGATACAGCGGCACTTCCGCGGCATCGTGCGACATCTTCGAGCGGAAGCCGACCTTCGGCAGGCGACGCTGGATCGGCATCTGGCCGCCTTCGAATCCGGCCTTGACCTTGCCCTTGCCGGTACGGGCGTACTGGCCCTTGTGGCCGCGGCCGCAGGTCTTGCCCAGGCCCGAACCGATGCCGCGACCAACGCGGACGCGGTCCTTACGCGAGCCCTCACCGGGCGAAAGCGTGTTCATGCGCATGTCGTTTGCTCCGTGCGGCGCGAGGCTCAGGCCTCGATCCGCACCAGATAGTTGATCTTGTTGACCAGACCGCGGACCTGCGGCGAATCCTTCAGTTCGCGCACGTCGTTCAGCTTGTTCAGGCCGAGGGCCTTCACGCACAGGCGGTGCTTCCAGGGGGTGCTGTTGTAGCTCTTGACGAGCCGGACCTTGATGGTCCCAGTGGTCGGCTTATTCATGGCGGCCCAGGATGTCTTCGACTTTCTTGCCGCGCTTGGCGGCGATGTCGGCCGGCGAGCTCACCGCCTGCAGGCCCTTGATGGTGGCGCGCACCAGGTTGATCGGGTTGCGCGAGCCGACGGCCTTCGCCAGCACGTTCTTGACGCCGACCGCTTCCAGCACCGCGCGCATGGCGCCACCGGCGATCACGCCGGTACCGTCCGACGCCGGCTGCATGTACACGTTGGCCGCGCCGTGGCGCGCCTTCACCGCGTAGAACAGGGTGCCGTTGTTGAGGCTGACCGAGGTCATGTTCTTGCGCGCACGCTCCATCGCCTTGGAGATGGCGACCGGAACCTCGCGGGCCTTGCCGTAGCCGAGGCCGACCTTGCCGTCGCCGTCGCCGACCACGGTGAGGGCGGTGAAGCTGAACTGCCGGCCGCCCTTGACCACCTTGGCCACGCGGTTCACGGCAATCAGTTTCTCCACCATGCCGTCGGTGTTTTCGCGATCTGTCGTATTCATGGGATCCGGATCTGTTTACGGCCGAAGCCGCTTAGAGTTGTAGTCGCAGGGTGTTCGTCAGAACTTGAGACCGGCCTCGCGGGCGGCCTCGGCCAGCGCCTTGACGCGGCCGTGGTAGCGGAAACCCGAGCGGTCGAAGGCGACATTCTCGATGCCGGCCTTCAGCGCGCGCTCGGCGATCGCCTTGCCCACCGCGGCGGCGGAGGTCTTGTTCTTGGTCGCGGAGAGACCCTCGCGAACGTCCTTCTGGACGGTCGACGCGGCCGCCAGGACCTTGTCGCCGGTCGCACTGGTGACCTGGGCGTAGATGTGCTGGCCGCTGCGGTGCACGGTCAGGCGGGCCACATCCAGCTTGCGGATGTGCATGCGCGTGCTCTTGGCGCGACGCAGACGCTGTTCGTTCTTGTTCATCACTAGCTCCTCGCCGGAAGGCCCTTAGGCCTTCTTGGCTTCCTTCAGGCTGATCTTTTCGCCGGAGTAACGCACGCCCTTGCCCTTGTAGGGCTCCGGCGGACGCACCGAACGGATCTTGGCGGCGACCTGGCCGACGGCCTGCTTGTCCGCGCCCTTGATCAGGATCTCGGTCTGGCTCGGGGTCTCGAGGCTGATCCCTTCCGGGGCCTTGAACACCACCGGGTGGGAGAAGCCCAGCGCGAGCGACAGGTCCTTGCCCTGCATGGTGGCGCGATAACCGACGCCGACCAGCTCGAGCTTGCGGGCATAGCCTTCGCTGACGCCCTTGACCATGTTGTTGAGCAGGGCGCGCAGGGTGCCGGCCATGCACATGTCGGCGGCGGAAGCGGACAGCTTCACGTCGGAGCCGGCGACGGCGATGTCGACGCCGCTCGGGCGCGCGATGCTGAGGGTGCCCTTCGGACCCTTCACCGAAACCTTGTCGGCAGCGATGCTGCACTCGACGCCCTTCGGCAGGGCGATGACTTTCTTGGCAACTCGGGACATGACTGACTCCTTACGCCACGACGCCGATGATTTCGCCGCCCACGCCCTTGGCGCGCGCGCTGGCATCGGTCATCAGGCCCGACGAGGTCGAGATGATCGCGACGCCGAGGCCACCGAGGACCTTCGGCAGGTCGGACGTGCCGCGATAGCGGCGCAGGCCCGGACGGCTGACGCGGTCGAGGCGGTCGATCGCCGGCTTGCCCTGGTAGTAGCGCAGCGCCACTTCCAGTTCCTTCTTGTTGCCGCCGAGGTCGCGGACGATGGCGTCGTTGATGTAGCCCTCGTCCTTCAGCAGCTTGGCGATGGCCACCTTGGCCTTCGACGACGGCATCTTCACCGTCGCTTTGCCGGCAGCCTGTCCGTTGCGGATACGGACGAACATGTCGGCGATGGGATCAGTCATGCTCATGAAACGTGTTCCTTGAAAATCGAAGCATCGATATCCGATTGGAATCGGAAACTATTACCAGCTGGACTTGCGCAGGCCCGGCACGTCGCCGCGCATGGTCGCCTCGCGCAGCTTGTTGCGGCATAGGCCGAACTTCGCGTAGACGCCGCGCGGACGGCCGGTCAGCGCGCAACGGGTGCGCTGGCGCACCGGGTTGGCGTCGCGCGGCAGCTTCTGCAGCTTCGCGGCGGCCGCCATGCGCTCTTCCAGCGACAGCTTGGTGTCGACGGCCTGGCGCTTCAGCTCGGCACGCTTCGCGGCGAACTTCTTGACCGCCTTGGCGCGCTTCACTTCGCGGTTGATCATGCAGCTCTTGGCCATGGGAAATCTCTACGCCTTAATTGCGGAACGGGAATTGGAAGCCTTCGAGCAGGGCGCGGGCTTCCGCGTCGCTGCGAGCGGTCGTCGTGATGGCGATGTCCATGCCACGCAGCGCGTCGATCGTGTCGAAGTTGATCTCCGGGAAGATGATCTGTTCCTTGATCCCGAAGTTGAAGTTGCCGCGGCCGTCGAACGCGCGGCCGCTGATGCCGCGGAAGTCGCGCACGCGCGGCAGCGAGATGCTCACCAGGCGGTCGAGGAACTCGTACATGCGGTGGCTGCGCAGCGTGACCTTGCAGCCGATCGGCATGTTGTCGCGGATCTTGAAGGTCGCGATCGACTTCTTGGTCATGGTGATGATCGGCTTCTGACCGGCGATCTTCGCCATGTCGCCGACCGCGTTCTCCAGGACCTTCTTGTCGCCCACGGCCTCGCCCACGCCCATGTTGAGCGTGATCTTGACCAGACGCGGGATCTGCATCGGGTTCTTGTAGCCGAAGCGCTCAACGAGCTTCGGGACGACGGTGTCCTTGTAATGCTTCTCGAGCCGAGTCACGGCGCTACTCCTCACGCATCAACCACTTCGCCGGAGGACTTGAACACGCGCACCTTGCGCCCGTCCTCCAGAACCTTGAATCCGACCCGCTCGCCCTTGCCGGAGGCGGGATTGACCAGCATCACGTTCGACGAGTCGATCGCGGCTTCGCGCTCGACGATCCCGCCCGGCTGGTTGGCCTGCGGGTTCGGCTTGGTGTGACGCTTCTTCAGGTTGACGTTCTGCACCACCACCGCGTTCTCGGTGATCGACAGGACTTCACCCTTCTGGCCCTTGTGTTTGCCGGTGATGACGACCACCTGGTCGCCCTTGCGAATACGCTTCATGGTCCGAATCCTTACAGCACTTCCGGGGCCAGGGACACGATCTTCATGAACCGCTCGCCGCGGAGTTCGCGGGTGACGGGTCCGAAGATGCGGGTGCCGATCGGCTCCAGCTTCTTGTCGAGCAGAACGGCGGCATTGCCGTCGAAGCGGATCAGCGAGCCGTCGGCACGGCGCACGCCCTTGCGGGTGCGCACGACGACGGCGTCATAGACCTCGCCCTTCTTGACCTTGCCGCGCGGGATGGCGTCCTTGATCGACACCTTGATGATGTCGCCGATCTGGGCGTAGCGGCGCTTGCTGCCGCCGAGCACCTTGATGCACATCAGTTCGCGTGCACCGCTGTTGTCGGCGACTTCCAGCCGGGTTTGCATCTGAATCATGGGAAGCTCCTTGCGTCCGGCCGCTTACTGGCCCGCGCGGGTCACGATCTCGACCACGCGGAAATTCTTGGTCTTCGACAGCGGGCGGCATTCGACGATGCGCACCACGTCGCCCTCGCGGCACTGCCCTTCGGCGTCGTGCGCATGGACCTTGGTGGAACGGCGCAGGTACTTGCCGTACATCGGATGCTTGACCTGACGCTCGATCAGCACGGTGACGGTCTTCTGCATCTTGTTGCTGACGACGCGCCCTTCGAGGGTGCGCACAGCGGGGGTGGCGGTTTCGCTCATTGTCCTCAGCCCTTGGCGGCCAGCACGGTCTTGGCCCGCGCGATGTCACGCCGCACGCGGCGCATTTCGTGCGTCTTGGTCAGCTGCCCGGTGCCGCGCGCCATGCGCAGACCGAACTGCTCACGACGCAGCTCTTCGATGTGGGTCGCGAGCTCGGCCGGCGACTTGGCCTTGAGTTCCTTGATGTCCATTACATCACCGTCCGGGAAACGAAAGTGGTCTGCACCGGCAGCTTCGCCGCGGCGAGGCGGAAGGCCTCGCGAGCGGTGACTTCGTTGACGCCCTCCATTTCATAGAGGACGCGGCCCGGCTGCACCGGAGCCACGAAGAATTCGACGCCACCCTTGCCGTTGCCCATGCGGACTTCGATCGGCTTGCGCGAGATCGGCTTGTCCGGGAACACGCGGATCCAGAGCTTGCCGCCGCGCTTGATGAAGCGCGAGATGGCACGCCGGGCCGACTCGATCTGACGCGAGGTCAGATGGCCGTGGGTGGTGGCCTTGAGGCCGAACTCGCCGAAGCTGACCTGGTTGCCCACCTGGGCCAGGCCGCGGTTGCGGCTCTTGAACTGCTTGCGGAATTTCTGACGACTGGGTTGCAGCATGACGACGTTCCCTTACTTGCCCGCGCGCTCAGGCTTCGCCTGCTCGTCGCGCACTGCGTTCAAATCGAAGACTTCGCCCTTGTAGATCCACACCTTGCAGCCGATGATGCCGTAGGTGGTCTTCGCTTCGGCGAAGCCGTAGTCGATGTCGGCGCGCAGCGTATGCAGCGGCACGCGACCTTCGCGGTACCACTCCGAACGCGCGATCTCGGCACCGTTCAGGCGGCCGGCGACGTTGACCTTGATTCCCAGGGCGCCGAGGCGCATCGCGTTGCCGACCGAGCGCTTCATCGCGCGGCGGAACATGATGCGGCGCTCGAGCTGCTGCGCGATCGACTCGGCGACCAGCTGCGCGTCGAGTTCAGGCTTGCGCACCTCGGTGACGTTGATGTGGGCGGGGACGCCCATCAGCGCGGTCACGTCGCGGCGCAGCTTCTCGATGTCCTCGCCCTTCTTGCCGATCACCACGCCCGGGCGGGCGGTGTGGATGTTGATGCGCGCCGACTTCGCCGGGCGCTCGATGAAGATCTTCGAGATGCCGGCCTGCGCCAGCTTCTTGCGCAGCATGTCGCGGACCTTGAGGTCGGCGGCCAGGTACTGCGCGTACTCGCGCTTGCCCGCGAACCACTTCGAGTTCCAGTCCTTGGCGATGCCGAGGCGGATACCGGTCGGATGAACCTTGTGACCCATGATCGATGATCCTTCGCTTACTTGCCGGTACCGACCACCACAGTGATGTGGCTGGTCCGCTTGGTGATGCGCGAGCCGCGGCCCTTGGCACGGGCGTGCATGCGCTTCATGGTCTGAGCCTCGTCGACGAAGATCTTCGAGATCTTGAGGTCGTCGACGTCGGCGCCGAGATTGTTCTCGGCGTTGGCGATGGCGGAGAGCAGCACCTTCTTCACCAGGCCGGCGGCCTTCTTCGGCGAGAACGTCAGCACGTCACGGGCACGACCGACCGGCATGCCGCGAACCAGGTCCGCGACAAGGCGGGCCTTCTGCGGCGAGATGCGCGCGGTGCGCAAAATGGCTTTGGCTTCCATGGCGCTCATCCTTACTTCTTGGCGTCCGCGGCCTTCTTGTCGGCCGAATGGCCTTTGAAGGTGCGGGTCACGGCGAACTCGCCGAGCTTGTGGCCGATCATGTTGTCGTTGACCAGCACGGGGACGTGCTGGCGGCCGTTGTGCACGGCGATGGTCATGCCGACCATCTCCGGCGTGATCATCGAACGGCGCGACCAGGTCTTGATCGGGCGCTTGCTGTTGGCGGCCATCGCCGCCTCCACCTTCTTCATCAGGTGGTGGTCCACGAACGGACCCTTCTTCAGAGAACGAGCCATCGTCGTGTCCTATCAGCTGCGGCGGTCACGCACGATGAACTTCTGCGTGCGCTTGTTGTTGCGGGTCTTGTAACCCTTGGCCGGCGTGCCCCACGGGGAGACCGGATGCGGATTACCCTGGCCGGCGCGGGCTTCACCACCACCGTGCGGGTGATCGACCGGGTTCATGGCGGCGCCGCGGACGGTCGGGCGGATGCCCTTCCAGCGCTTGGCACCGGCCTTGCCGATCTTCTTCAGGTTGTGCTCGTCGTTGCCGACCTCGCCGATGGTGGCGGCGCAGTCCGACGGGACGCGGCGCATCTCGCCCGAACGCAGGCGCAGCGTCGCGTAGCCCTGGTCGCGGGCGACCAGCTGCGCCGAGGCGCCGGCGCTGCGCGCCAGCTGCGCACCCTTGCCCGGGCGCATCTCGATGCAGTGGACCGTCGAGCCGACCGGGATGTTGTTCAGCGGCAGGCAGTTGCCGGCCTTGATCGGAGCCTCGCGGCCCGCGATCAGCTGGTCGCCGACCTTGATGCCCTTCGGCGAGATGATGTAGCGGCGCTCGCCGTCGACGTAGCACAGCAGCGCGATGTGCGCGGTGCGGTTCGGATCGTATTCGATGCGCTCGACGCGGGCGGGGATGCCGACCTTGTCACGCTTGAAATCGATCAGGCGGTAGTTCTGCTTGTGACCGCCGCCGACGTGGCGGGTGGTGATGCGGCCATAGTGGTTGCGACCGCCGGTGCGGTTCTGACTCTCGGTCAGCGGGGCGTACGGGTCGCCCTTGTGCAGTGCCGGGGTCGAGACCCGGACCATCGCGCGGCGGCCCGGCGAGGTCGGCTTGAAAGTGATCAGTGCCATCGGTATGTCCTACCTAACTCAAGCCTGCGCCGTGAGGTCGATGGTCTGACCCTGGCTCAGACGCACGTAAGCCTTGCGCCAATCCGAACGCTTGCCGAGGCGACCGCGGAACGCACGCGACTTGCCGCGGACGTTGACCACATTGACCGAATCGACCTTCACGTTGAACAGCACTTCCACGGCGGCCTTGACGTCGCCCTTGGTGGCGTCGGAGGCGACCTCGAACACGAACTGGTTCGACTTCTCCTGGACCAGGCTCGTCTTCTCCGAAACGATCGGAGCGCGGATGACCTGCATCAGACGTTCCTTGTTCATGCCAACCACTCCTCGACTTTCTTGGCCGACTCGACCGTCATCACGACGTGCTCGGCATCGATCAGCGATACCGGGTCCATGCCGCTGACGTCGGTGATGGCGACGTGCGGAAGGTTGCGCGCGGCCAGGAACAGGTTCTCGGAACCGTTCTCGGTGACGAACAGGGTCTTGCCCAGGTTCATCTCGGCCAGCTTGCCGGCGAGCGTCTTGGTCTTCGGCGTGGCCACGTCGAAGCTCTCGACCAGGCGCAGGCGATCCTGCCGCACCAGCTCGGAGAGGATCGAGGCGATCGCGCCGCGATACATCTTCTTGTTGACCTTCTGCGCGAAGCTGCGCGGACGCGCGGCGAAGGTGACGCCGCCGCCGACGAAGATCGGGGCGCGGTAGTCGCCGTGGCGAGCGCCGCCGCCCTTCTGCTTCTTGAACTTCTTGGTGGTACCCGACAGGTCGGAGCGCGACTTCTGCGCCTTGGTGCCGGCGCGGCCCGCGTTGCGGTACGCGGTCACCACCTGGTGGACCAGGTCCTGACGGAACTCGACGCCGAACACGCCATCGTTCATGGCGACCGGGGTCTTCGAATTCATGACGGTCATTTCCATCGCCGTCCTCCTTATGCCTTGGCCGCCGGACGGACGATCACGTCGCCGCCCTTGGCGCCCGGGACCGCACCGCGGATCGCGATCAGGTGACGCTCGGCGTCGACCTTGACCACTTCGAGGTTGATCGCCGAAACGCGCTCGGCACCCATGTGACCGGACATCTTCTTGCCCGGGAAAACGCGACCCGGCGTCTGGCGCTGGCCGATCGAGCCCGGGGCGCGATGCGACAGCGAGTTGCCGTGGGTGGCGTCGCCCATCGTGAAGTTGTGGCGCTTGATCGTGCCCTGGAAGCCCTTGCCCTTGCTGATTCCGGCCACGTCGACCATCTGGCCCGGCTGGAACAGCTCGGCGACCTTCAGTTCGCCGCCGACGGCGAGCTTCGCCACTTCACCCGCGCTGGCGCGGAATTCCCAGAGGCCGCGGCCGCCGGCAACCTTCGCCTTCGCGAAGTGACCGGTCTGGGCCTTGTTCAGCAGCGACGGGCGCTTGCTGCCGGCGGTCACCTGCACGGCGTTGTAGCCGTCGGTGGCGTCGGTCTTGACCTGGGTGATGCGATTCGGGGACGCCTCGATCAGCGTCACCGGAATGGACACGCCGGCATCCGTGAAGACGCGCGTCATGCCGCACTTTTTACCTACGATTCCGATACTCATGGTCCTGTCCTGGCGGCAGCGCTCAGTACAACTTGATCTGGACGTCGACGCCGGCCGCGAGATCGAGCTTCATCAGCGCGTCCACGGTCTTGTCGTTGGGGTCGACGATGTCGAGCACGCGCTTGTGGGTGCGGGTCTCGTACTGGTCGCGCGCGTCCTTGTCGGCGTGCGGCGACACCAGGATGGTGTAGCGCTCGAGCTTGGTCGGCAGCGGGATCGGGCCGCGCACTTGCGCGCCGGTCCGCTTGGCCGTTTCCACGATCTCGGAAGCCGAACGATCGATCAGGCGATGATCGTAGGCCTTCAGTCGAATCCGAATGCGTTGTTCCGCCATGTCACTTGTCCTGTTCGGGGTCCGGGGCGCGCACACCCCGTACCGCTCGCTTGGTTAAGGGCCCTGGGCACAGTGCCCGGGGCCCTGAGCTTTCTCTCTTACTCGAAGATCTTCGCCACGACGCCGGCGCCGACGGTGCGGCCGCCCTCGCGGATGGCGAAGCGCAGGCCCTCTTCCATCGCGATCGGGTGGATCAGCGTCACCACCATCTTGA
>JBGAPI010000081.1:0-8203 GCA_044221335.1 Ahniellaceae bacterium | reverse complement strand
CACTGGATTGCTTCGCTGCGCTCGCAATGACGGAACGGCTTCTGCGCTCCGCCCGATGCCGGGTACTCCCGCGAGGGGTCAATTCGGAACAGCACACGCCTGATCCAATCCCAACTCCACTGCCCCCGCCGGCACCCCACGCCCATCCTCGGAAAACGCGACAACGCCCATCCGCGCGCCGCGTTCCGTCGGCAGCGCATAGTCGATCGACTGGGTGACGACGCCGCCGACGGTCGGCCACGGGCCGTACAGCGACCGCACCACGCGGCTGTGCTCGAGCGTGTGCCCCGAATTCTCGCCGCTGCGGACCTTGCTGCTCAGGCCGTCGCTGAACACCGCCAGATAGACCCGGCGCGGGGCGCGCTCCGCGGCCGCGGGTGCGGTGGCGAGGTCGATCTGGACCCGGTCGCCAGTGCTGGCGGTGGCCAGGGTGTAGCGCAAGCCGTCGTCGAGCTTCGCGACCGACGGCAGCGCGCGCCGCACCTCGCCAGGCGAGTACCAGTGCACCTGCGAATTTCCTCCGACCATCACCTGCGGCGTGTACACCGCGGTCGATCCGGTGGCGCCGACGCGCTGCTGCTGCCGGGTGCCGAAGGCGGCCTGGGCGAAGCGGTCGGGCCAGCCGAGCGAGTCCCAGTAGTCGACGTGGAAGGCGAGACCGACCACCGCACCTCCCCCGCCCTGCTCCAGCAGCCAGCGGTCGGCCGGAGGGCAGCTGCTGCAGCCTTCCGAGCTGTAGAGCTCGACCAGGGGCCGGTCCGGCACTGCCGCGTCGAGACGACATGCGGCACCGGTGGGACCGGCCGTCGCGATCAGGCCCAGGAGGATCGCTGTCCGCTTCATCGGGTGATTTCCGTTCCGTTGTCGATGCGAGGACCCGATCCGACCGCGGTTGCTTTCATGCCCTCTGCGAGCCGTGGCTTGGGATAGCGGTGCCCTGCGCGCAATGATGGACCCGTCCTGGTCGTTGAGTCAGGTGAACCGAGGAGCCCCCATGCACGTCGTCCGATGCGCCGCCCTGATGCTGCTTGCGAATGCCGTCCTTGCCGACCCCGGCGTCGATCTCGGCGGCCATCGCCATGTCGATCTGTCCGCGGCCTCACCGCCCGCGCTGCCGAAGGCGGCAATGTCGTTGGCGGAGGCGCAGACGCTGCCGGCAACGACGGAGGCCTGTGGCGACGAAGCGCCGGGCCAGATCCACTGGCTCGGCGAGGACACCGTCGCCGATCGTCGCGGCGAGGCGGCGCGCCTCGCGGCGAGCGGCGGAAAGGTCCGCCGCGTCGGCGACACCCTGACGGTGACGCCGGCACTGGGCAAGCCGATCCGTTTCAGCGACGTCGTGGTGCCGGCGACGAAGACCGCCGACGGCGACGCGACCCGCTTCCAGTTCGCGGGGCTCCTTGCCGGAACCCGCTTCTGGCGGATCGAGAGCGACTACCAGCACGATGCGCCGGGCAGCTGGCTGGTCGATCCGGCGAGCGGCGATGCCTTCTTCGTCCACAACGGCGGCGGTGCCGCGGTGCTATCGCCCGATGGCCGCTGGCTGGCCGTCGCGGAGCTGCTGAATTCGCCCTACCGGATCACGCTGACCGAACTGGCGTCGGCTCCGGCGGCGCCAAGGATCGACTGCCGCGTCACGGAGGGTGCCCGCGGCGCCTTCGCGGCCTGCGGCTTCGAGCCCGACGGCGGGTTCCGGCTCAGCTGGACCGGCGAGGACAAGGCGGTCGCGGTCCTCCGACTGGCGCGGGGAAAGTCAGGCGCGTGGGAGCTGCAGCGGTCGGCGGGAACCACTGCGCCGGCGATCCGGTGTGCCGAGCTGCCGTGACCGAGGCGGGAGGGGCGCCGGCACCGGCCTCGCAGCGACGAACCGGCAACGGACCCTCGGGGCTCGCTATCCGCCCGAGCTCCCGCGCTTCGATCGTGCGCCCCGGCACGTCGCGCGGATTGACATCGATCAACACCCATCGGCTCCCCGCCACGCGATGATCACGGCGTCCCCCGGAGCGTGCCGCATGTCCGATCCCGACAACGCCGACACACCTGCCGTCGAGCCGCCGGCTCCAGCCGGCAACGTCGCGCCGCCGGCGGCGATCGCGCCGACCGTCCCGGTCATCCTCGACCGTGCCGGCCTCGTCGCGTTCCTGTCCGCGATCAGCGCGGGCGAGACCTCAGAGTACTGCCGCGGCACGCGCAACGACCAGGCCCAGTGGACGTCGCGCCTCGGCACCGAGGCGGATGCCTTCCTGCGTGCGCAGCGCTTCGGCCTGCCCCTGGTCGACCTGGCGGGCGTGACGCCGGACATCGGCGTCGCCGCGCTGATGCGCCCGGACGTCGCCCGCCGCTTCCGCGCGATCCCGCTGCTGCGCACGCCGACCGCGATCGCGATGGCGGTGGAGAATCCCGCCGATCCGGAGCTGCTGCCGACCTTCAACTTCCTGACCGACCTGCGCGTCGCGCTCCTGGTCGCCGAGCCCGCGCAGATCCGCGGCGCGATCGCCGCCAGCTACGACCGCGCGGAGGATGCCGCGGTGGCGCGCCAGCTCGGCCTCGACCCCAACGCCAGCGGCAGCGGCGAGACCGCGGTGAAGGAGGCGCAGCGGCTGGCGTCGGAACAGCCGGTCGTGCGCATCGTCCACGACCTGATCGCCGATGCGGCGCAGCGCCGCGCCTCCGACATCCACCTGCGCCCCGCCGACGACGGACTCGACCTGCTCTACCGGATCGACAACGAGCTGCTGCCGGTGCGACGTTTCCTCCGGGCGCTGGCGCCGGCACTGGTCAGCCGGATCAAGGTGCTGGGGGCGATGAACGTCGCGGAGCACCGCATCCCGCAGGACGGCCGAGCGAGCTTCGCCATCGCCGGCGGCCACGCGATCGACCTGCGCATCTCGATCCTGCCGACCATCCATGGCGAGAGCGTGGCGATCCGCCTGCTCGACACCCTCGAGGGGCTGCGCGACATCGCCGCGCTCGGCTTCAGCGGCCGCGACGAGCAGCGCTTCCGCGACCTGATGTCGCGCAGCCACGGGATGATCCTGGTGACCGGCCCGACCGGGTCCGGCAAGTCGACCACGCTGTACGCGGCGCTGCTGGAGGCGCGTCGCGAGCGCGTCAACATCGTCACCGTCGAGGACCCGGTCGAGTACCACATCGCCGACGTGCAGCAGATGCAGGTCAACCGGATGGCCGGCTTCACCTTCGCCAGCGCACTGCGCAACATCCTGCGTCACGATCCCGACGTGATCATGGTCGGCGAGATCCGCGACCATGAGACGGCGCAGATCGCGATCGAGAGCGCGCTGACCGGGCACCTGCTGCTGTCGACCCTGCACACCAACACCGCGGCGACCACGGTGACCCGCCTGCTCGACCTCGGCGTCGAGTCCTTCCTGTTGCGCTCCACCCTGCTCGGCGTGCTGGCGCAGCGGCTGGCGCGGCGCAACTGCACGAATTGCCTGGAGCCCGAACCGGTCGACCCGCACGTGCGCGACCTGCTCGGGGTCGGTCCCGACGAGGTGTTCCAGCGGGGCGGCGGCTGCTCGCACTGCGAAGGACTCGGCGTGCACGGCCGGATCGCCGTTTTCGAGCTGATGCCGATCTCTCCGGCGCTGCGTCGCCTGATCGTGCCGAACTGCTCCGCCGACGACATCCACGATACGGCGGTCGCCGAGGGCATGACCTCGCTGACCGCCAACGCGATCTCGCTGGCACGGGCGCACGTGATCTCGCTCAACGAGGCGTTCCGCCTGCGCGCGGAGTAGGACGGCCGCCGCCCGCCGCTGCGCGGCGTCCGGAGACGTCTCCGGACGGAGCCGAGCGGGCAATCCCCGCGAGCGCGCGACGCCCGGCGATGGCGCGCAGCGCGCCCTACAACGTCGAGGCGCCCAGGGCGTACGCCAGCAGGCGCTCGAACCGCTCCTGCCGGAACCGCAGGGCGATCTTCGCCCGCTTCGGCCCGGGGTCGCGGTTCGCCCAGTCGACCACCGTCATCCCGCGGCAATGGCTGCCGGCGAGTTCGACGTGCAGCGCGTGCTCGGCCCACTCGGTGACGTTCTCCGGCTCCAGCACCACGGCCATCGCCAGCGCATCGGCCGCCATCCACAGCGGTCGCTTCGCGGTATTCCGTGACCAGGCTCGAGTCTTGCGCGAGATCGCGTCGTAGAACGCCGCCCGCGGATTGCCGTCGCCGAGCCAGGACTCGAAGGTCTCGAACGCGAAGCCGTGGCGCACCGTCGCCTCCCAGTCCGACAGCTCGAAGTTCGGCCAGCGCGACATCACGATGTAGGCGGCCTCCGGATCGAAGTAGACGTTGAACTCGGCCGGCAGGCGAGTGTTGCCGACGCCGGTCACCGCCCCGCCCATGATCACCAGCCGCTTGACCCGCTGCGGCAGCTCGGGATCGAGCGACAGGGCCAGCGCGAGATTGGTGAGCGGCCCCAGCATCACGAAGGTCAGCTCGCCCGGACGTTCGCGCGACAGCCGCAGCATCGCGTCGACCGCATGCTCGCGCTCGGGCCGGCGCGCGGACGGCCGATAGCCGGTGTCGCCGAAGCCGTCCATCCCGTGCACGTACGCGGCATCCTCCGCGGGCAGCACCAGTGGCTGCGGCGCGCCCGCGTACACCGGGGTGTCGGCGCCGATCACGTCGAGCAGCTTCAGAGCGTTGGACACGGTGTGCCCGAGCCCGACATTGCCGGCGGCGATGGTCAGAGCGGCGACCTTGGCCTCCGGATGCGCGTGAGCGAGCAGGATGGCCAGCGCGTCGTCCACGCCGGGGTCGGTGTCGATCAGGAGGTGGTGCATCGCGGCGGTCCATGGGGGATCGAGGCCCGCGAGTGTAAGTAGCGCTCGTCCCGGGTGCACCCGCCCGGGTCGACCGGACGACCGGACGACCAGCGGGATCGAACCCGCTCACGGGCGTTTCGCGTCCGCGCCAGAATTCGGACCGGCTGCGCCAGATTGCAAACGATTGAGCGGGAACGGGGACCTGGAGACCTATACTGGTTCGGTCGACACATCACCGATCGTTGTGACGCGTAGCGTGGGACGGCACCCACGGCAATTCCGGCCTGTCGTCGACGGGTTCGACGCGCGCCGCGGAGTTCATCGGCTCCGGCGCGTCGACATCGTTCGACGACTCGCATCCCCGGTCACAGTCCAGAGGACGGCATGACACTTCGCTCCGCGGCACTTCTCTTCCTGTCCCCGATCTTGTTGCTGGCGTCGGCCGCCCATGCCGCACCCGCGGTCACGACCACGGACGCGACCGGCCTCACGCTGACCGGTGCGACCCTGCACGGCAGCGTCGTCTCGGATCGCGTGCTGCCCTATTTCCTCGGCTTCCGCTACGGCGTCGACCAGGCCAACCTCGACCTCGCGACCACCGGCGGACCGTTCACCGGCGGCGCCGGCAGCACGACACCGGTCGACCAGGCGGTCAGCAGCCTCAGTTGCAGCACCACCTACTATTTCGCCGCGGTAGCGACCGAACCCAGCGACAACACCCTCTCCGCCGGCACCCGCGGCGACGTGTTCAGCTTCCGCACGCTCGATTGTCCAGGTCCCTCCGTGACCACGTTCGTCCCCGACGGCATCACCGCGAACTCCGCGGTGCTGCACGGCCAGATCAACCCGAACGGCACGACGACCAACGCGTTCTTCGACCTCGGAACGGCACCGGGCAGTCTCAACGTCCCGATCAGCGCGGGCCAGCTCACCGGTTCGTCGGCACAGGCGATCGCGGCGACGCCGAACAACCTGTCCTGCGGCACGACGTACTACTTCCAGGCACGCGGCACCGACACCGGCAACAACACGGTCGTCGGCACCACCCGCAACTTCACCACCAGCGCCTGTGCCAACAGCGCGCCGGTGGTGACGACCCAGGCCGCATCGGGGCTGACGACGACCTCGGCGACCCTCAACGCCACGGTCAATCCGAGCAGCCTCGCGACCACCGCCCAGTTCGAGTACGGCAGCAGTCCCGGTTCCCTGAACCAGCTCATCGACAAGGGTTCGATCGGCTCGGGCAGTTCGGACGTCGCGATCACCGGCGCCGCGAGCGGGCTGAGCTGCGGCACGACCTATTATTTCCGCGCCAAGGCGACCAATTCGGTCAACACCATGATCGGGGCGACGCTGTCCTTCGCCACGTCGGCCTGCCCCACCGGCCAGCCGACGGCGGTGACCGACAGCGCGGTGACGTCCCAGACCACGGCGACCTTCAACGGCAACGTGAATCCCAACGGTGTCGCCACCGACACCTTCTTCGACTACGGCACCTCGGCGGGCACTTTGAACCTCAGTGCCAGCGCCGGCAACATCGGCAGCGGCAGTGCGCCGCAGCCGATCTCGGCCGGTGTCGCCGGCCTCACCTGCGGCACGACGTATTTCTACCGGGCGCGCGGCGTGAACTCGGTCGGCACCGGGCTCGGCGCGACGCAGAGCGTCCCGACCGGGTCCTGCGCCGTGACTCCGCCGACCGCGACCACCGGCGCGGCCTCGTCGATCACCGCCAGCGGCGCCAGTCTCGCCGGCACCGTGAATCCCAACGGCTCGGCCGCCAGCGGCTTCTTCGACTTCGGCCTCACCGCGAACACCCTGAACCAGACGGCGAACGCAGGTTCGGCCGGCGCCGGCAATGCCGCCGTACCGATCAGCACGGGACTCGTGAACCTGTCCTGCGGCACCCAGTACTTCTACCGCGCCCGCGGCACCAACGCGGGCGGCAGCGGCATGGGCTCGACGCTGAACTTCACGACCAGCGCTTGCCCGGCGACCGCGCCGACAGTCTCCACGGACCCGCCGACGACGAACGGCAGCGGCATGCCGGTGCTGCACGCCA
Source organism: Ahniellaceae bacterium (assembly GCA_044221335.1). Taxonomy (GTDB): domain Bacteria; phylum Pseudomonadota; class Gammaproteobacteria; order Xanthomonadales; family Ahniellaceae; genus JBGAPI01. Next base: position 1,359 of record JBGAPI010000081.1, on the reverse strand, counting down.
CGGTGAACCCGAATCGCGCCGATACCCAGGCCTTCTTCGACTACAGCGTCACGCCGGGCCTGTTCAACACGACGCTCGCGGTGGGGTCGGTCGGCTCCGGCAATTCGCCGGTGACCGTGAACGGCACCCCGTCGCTCGCCTGCGGCACGACCTTCTACGGGCGCGCCCGGGCGGTGAATTCCGCCGGCACCGGCCTCGGCGTCCAGGTCACCTTCAGCACGCCACCCTGCCAGTGCAAGGTCGGCTCCCTGCTGATCTGCGGCTCGGTCGACAACTGGGCCAACAACAACGCGGGCAGCACGACGTCGAACTCCACCTACACCTGCAAGACCAGCGGGATCAACTACAGCGGCGAGACCGGCCCGGAATTCACCTACAGCTTCCGCCAGCAGATCTGCGGCTCGGTCGACAACTGGGCCCAACAACGCGAGCACGACGTCGAACTCACCTACACCCGCAAGACCAGCGGGATCAACTACAGCGGCGAGACCGGCCTTCAGCTTCCGCCAGCAGACCAACCTGGTGCAGGCGACCGTCACGATGATGCCCACCAGCGCGGACCTCGACCTGTTCGTCCTCAATGCGCCCGGCGGCAGCTGCCTCGGCGGCAACTGCATGCTGGGTTCGTTCCTGGGCGGCACCTCGACCGAATCCATCAGCTTCCAGCCGACCACCGGCACCTCCTACGACGTCACGGTCGATGGCTTCTCGAACAACGTCAGCGCCTACAAGATCCAGGTCGGCTGCAACGTGATCGGCATGTTCAAGGACGGCAGCGAGGACGCCGTCGGCCAGGGCTGCCAGAGCAGCGAGATCGAACCCAACGATGCCTTCGCCAGCGCCAACGTGGTGCCGGTCCCCGTCCGGACGTGTGGCCAGCTCAGCACGGTCACAGAGACCGACTACTTCAAGTTCACGATTCCGAACTATGCCGATCTCGACATTGAAACGATCGACCCGTTCGATGCCAACTGCAAATTTGTCGCCAATTCCCCGAACTCCTTCGATACGGTCCTCGCTTTCTACAAGAGCGACTTCACCTTGATCGACCAGAATGACGACGAAGGTTCGGGCGCTCGTTGTTCGCGCCTCGATTCGTCGACCGGAAACGTCAAGGTGACCCACGTCCCACCGGGCACCTACTACGTCGCCGTCAAGGACTACCAGTTCGCGACCACCACGCCGTTCTACCAGCTGCTGATCCGCTACAACGCTCTGTGCGGCAACGGCGTGCGCGAGGGCAGCGAGACCTGCGACGACGGCAACCACGGCGGCTGCAGCGCGACCTGCCAGTAGGGCGGGTCTCGTCGTCCGGCATCCGACCCGCGCTTGCCGCTGGAATGGAGCTGACCGGTGCGC
>JBGAPI010000031.1:0-64356 GCA_044221335.1 Ahniellaceae bacterium | reverse complement strand
AATCCAGTGCCTTTGCTCTCGATCTGCCGCGACGAAGTGCAAAGGCACTGGATTGCTTCGCTACGCTCGCAATGACGGGATTTCGGGCTTCGGGGCCCTCAGCCCTCAGCCCGCAGCCCGCAGCCTTCAGCCCTCAAAGACTGTATCCATCCCGCCCCGCCGCCTTCGCCCGATACAGCGCCTCGTCGGCACGGCGGATCAGCGGCTCGGGCTGCAGCTCATCTTGGCGCAGCGCGATGCCGATGCTGGTGGAGGCGTGCAGGGTCGTGCGCGAAAGCTTGAATGGCGTGCGCATGACGCTGACGATGTCGCCGGCGACACGCTCGGCCTCGTCCTGCGCCTTCAGTCCTTCGAGGACGATCAGGAACTCGTCGCCGCCGAGGCGGGCGACGGTGTCGGTCTGCCGCACCCGGGTGACCAGCCGACCGGCGAACTCCTGCAGCACTTCGTCGCCGACCAGATGTCCGTGGCAGTCGTTGATCTGCTTGAAGCGGTCGACGTCGAGGTAGAGCACGGCGAGCGGGCCGCCGTCGCGGCGACTGCGCGCGATCGCCTCGGACAGGCGCTCGTGCAGCCGGGCGCGATTGGCGAGATTGGTCAGCGGATCGAAGTGGGCGAGGCGACGCAGCTGGTCTTCGGCGTTCTTCACCCGGGTCGCGTCGTGGGTCAGCGCGTAGACGCCGATCACGGCGCCCGCGGCGTCGTGTTCCGGAACGAAGGTGCCGCGGACGTAGCGCGGCCGGCCGTGGTGCAGGTATTCGAACTCGAAGCTCTCGCGCTTGCCCGCCATCGCGCGGCGGTAGGCGGGTGCGAGCAGCTGGTACAGCGCCGGCTCGTGCACCTCCGACATCGTCCGGCCCGTGATCTGCGACACCGGGCGATCGAGCCACAGCCGGTAGGTCGCGTTGTTGAAGCGGTAGCGCTCCTCGGCGTCGATGTAGGCGACCAGCGCCGGCAGGTTGTCGGTGATGGTGCGGACCCGCTGCTCGGCCTCGCGCTGCGCCGTCTCGGCCGCGACGCGGCTGCTGATGTCGTTCAGCACCAGGTACAGCAGCGGCAGGTCGGCGGTGATCGAGAACGTCAGCGAGCCGTGCACCGGGTAGTCGCTGCCGTCGCGCCGGCGGCAGCGGGTCTCGAAGACGGCGCTGTGGCGGTCGCGGTGGCCGGTGCGCGCGATCGCGTCGTGGAACCAGCGCTGGTCGAGTTCCGGCAGCAGCGCGGGTGCGTCCAGCCGGATCAGCTCGGCGAAACCGTAGCCGGTGTTGGCGAGCGCGCTCTCGTTGACGTGGATGAAGCGCCGGGTGTTGGCGTCGAGCACGTAGACCTCGCTGCTGGAAGCGTCGAGGCCGCGTCCGAGCAGTTCGGTGCGGAAGGCCTGCTTGCGGGCCTCGAGCAGGCGCATGACGACCGTGGACAGGTGGGTCAGCGACGCGCGCTGCGCCGGGGTCAGCGTGCGCGGTTCGCGGTCGATCACGCACACCGTGCCGAGGGCGAAGCCTTCGGCGTCGCGCAACGGCGCGCCGGCATAGAAGCGGATGTGCGGACTGCCGACGACGCCGTCGAAGTCGACGAAGCGCTCGTCCCGGGTGGCATCGAACACCTCCATCACCTCGTCGCCGAGCATCGCGTGGGCGCAGATCGACGAACTCCGGGGCGACTCGCGGAAGTCCACGCCGAGGTAGGACTTGAACCACTGCCGGTCGGCATCGACCAGGCTGATCATCGCGATCGGCGCCTCGCAGATCGCGGCCGCCAGCTCGGTGATGGCGTCGAACACCGGCTCGTGCGCGGTGTCGAGCACGACATAGCCGCGCAGCGCCTGCAGACGTCGCGATTCGTTGACTTGCGCGTGCATCGGGCCGCCCCTGGACACCCCGCGCCATCCTAGCGGCGCCGCGCGCCGGCGCCTGTCAGGTCTTGCAAACTTCAGCGCCGGATCGACCCGGGAATGAATCCTTGGCGGCAAGGTGGCGACGCGGAAGCGCGTGCTAGCCTTCCGCGAATCCATCGGTACGGCGCGGGAGAAGGCGGTGCTGGACAAGCCTCGACAGATCGGCGGCCTGCTCGGCTGGCTGCTCGCGTGTTTCGCCGCCGCCGCGATCGGCGGGGCTTCCGCGGTGGACGCCGGACCGTTCTACCTCGCGCTGTCGCGCCCGGACTGGGCGCCCCCGGCAGGCGTGTTCGGGCCGGTCTGGACGATGCTGTTCGCTGCGATGGCGCTGGCCGCCTGGCTGGTCTGGCGCACGCGCGGTTTCACCCGCGACAACCGCGCGGCACTGAGCCTGTTCGCGATGCAGCTGGCGGCGAATGCCCTGTGGAGCTGGCTGTTCTTCGCCTGGCATCGCGGACAGGCGGCGCTCGCCGAGATGCTGATCCTGTGGGGGCTGGTCTTCATGACCGCCGTGCTGTTCTGGCGTCTGCAGCGCGTGGCCGGCCTGCTGCTGCTGCCGTACCTCGCCTGGATCAGCTTCGCGCTATTGCTGAATTGGGCGCTGCTGCAGCGCAATCCCACGCTGCTTTGACAACGGCGCCGCCCGCGGCGGAAGCCGCAACGCTGCAACGATCGGGAATCGGGCTGTCGCGCGGGTGTCGCGGCCTCGGCCGCGCCCACGCGGGCCGCACGGCTACTTCATGCGGTAGGAGATCCGACCCTTGGTGAGGTCGTAGGGCGTCATCTCGACCTTGACGCGGTCGCCGGTGAGGATGCGGATGTAGTTCTTGCGCATGCGGCCGGAGATATGGGCCGTCACGACGTGGCCATTGTCGAGGCGCACGCGGAACATGGTGTTGGGCAGGGTTTCGGAGACCGTGCCTTCCATCTCGATTTGATCGTCTTTTGCCATGAAGTAGAGCAGGGGCGGGATTGCGAGGCGCGGGATTGTGCCACCGAACCGCGACGCGAGCCAGCGTGACGGCTTGTTCAGGGCTTTCTTAACCCCTGGCATGCTAGTTTTGCGGCCCTTTCGCCCCCCGGAGCCGCTGTCCGATGCTGTTTCTCGCCTCCCGATCACCGCGCCGGCGTGAGCTCCTGGACCTCATCGGCGTGCACCATTCGGTGATCGACGTGGAGGTTCCGGAGGTTCCCGCGGCGGGAGAATCACCGCTCGACTACGTGCGCCGGGTTGCGCGCGACAAGGCGGGTGCCGGCTGGCTCCAGGTCGCCGCAGTGCCGGGAGCCGTGGTGTTGTCCGCCGATACCGAAGTGGTCCTCGGCGACGCCATCTTCGGCAAGCCGGCGGATGCCGACGACGCCCGTGCGATGCTGCGGCGGCTGTCCGGACGCACGCATCTCGTGCACTCGGCGGTCTGCTGCGTCAGCGCGGGGCGCGAGAGCGAGACGGTGTCGACCTCGGAAGTCCAGTTCGCCGAGCTGTCCGAGGCGGCGATCGAGCGCTACGTCGCCAGCGGGGAGGCCATGGGCCGCGCCGGCGCCTACGCGATCCAGGGCCGCGCCGGCACCTTCGTCTCGCGGCTCGTCGGGAGCTATTCAGGGGTGATGGGTTTACCTCTGCACGAGACGTCGCGGTTGCTCGAGGAGTTCGGCGTCGCGATGGAGTAGGGCCCCGGGCACAGGGCCCAGGGCCCGGTAGGGCTCGCCTGGTGTGCCGCTGCATCCCGTTCCGAACCAGTCGTTCCTCGCGAGATTCCGATGACATGCAACCGATGAACTGCCACGACCAGAAGTCGCCGCCGCTCGCCGCACCGCGCGACGGTTGCGACGCGAGGGGCTTCAGACTCGCCACGGGCCAACTGGGCGCTGGGCCCTGGGCCCTGGGTCCTACTTCGTTCAACGCGAGGCATTGACGGTGTCGGAAGAACTCCTCATCAACGTCACCCCCCGCGAAACCCGCGTCGCCCTGGTCGAGAACGGCATGCTGCAGGAGATGACCCTGGAGCGCGCGTCGCGACGCGGCTACGTCGGCAACGTCTACAAGGGACGGGTGTCGCGCGTGATGCCGGGGATGCAGGCGGCCTTCATCGACATCGGTCTCGAGCGGACCGCGTTCCTGCACGCATCCGACATCCTGCGGGCGCCGATGGTCGAGCCCGAGGTCGGCGACGGCAACGGCAACGCCGCATCCGGCTCGACGGCGCCGCCGATCTCGGAGCTGCTGCGCGAGGGCCAGGACGTCATCGTGCAGGTGGTGAAGGATCCGATCGGCAGCAAGGGCGCGCGCCTCACTACCCATCTGTCGATCCCGTCGCGCTACGTCGTGTTCCTGCCCTACGTGCGGATGGTCGGGGTGTCGGCGCGGATCGAGGACGAGACCGAGCGCACCCGCCTGAAGGAACTCGTCGGAACGCTGATGACGCCGGAGCAGTCCACCGGTTACATCCTGCGCACCAATGCCGAGGGCCAGTCGGCCGAGCCGCTGGCCGAGGACATCGCCTACCTGCATCGCGTCTGGAACGCGGTGTCGAAGCGGATGGGCACGGCCCGGCCGGGCGAGCGCATCTACGAGGAGCTGCCGTTGTCGCTGCGGGCGCTGCGCGACCTCCTGCGGCCCACGGTGGAGAAGGTGCGGATCGACTCGCGCGAGAGCTACGACCGCGCCCGCGAGTTCGCCCAGCAGTTCATTCCCGAACTGGTCGAGCGCATCGAGCACTACCCGGGCGAGCGCCCGATCTTCGACCTCTACGGCGTCGAGGACGAGATCCAGAACGCGCTGAAGAAGAACGTGCCGCTGAAGTCCGGCGGCTACCTCGTGGTCGACCAGACCGAGGCGATGTCGACGATCGACGTCAACACCGGCGCCTATCTCGGCTCGCGCAACCTCGAGGAGACGGTGTTCCGCACCAACCTCGAGGCCGCGCAGGCCGCCGCCCGGCAGCTGCGCCTGCGCAACCTCGGCGGCATCATCATCATCGACTTCATCGACATGACCGACGAGGAGCACAAGCGGCAGGTCCTGCGGATGCTGGAGAAGGCGCTGGCGCGCGACCACGCGAAGACCACGGTCTACGCGATGAGCCCGCTCGGTCTCGTCGAGATGACCCGCAAGCGCACCACCGAGAGCCTGGAGCGCCAGCTCTGCGAGCCCTGCGCGGCCTGCGGCGGGCGCGGCACGGTGAAGAGCACCGAGACCGTCGTCTACGAGATCTTCCGCGAGATCACCCGCGCCGTGCGGCAGTTCGAGGCCGGGCGCCTGCTGGTGATCGCGGCGTCGAAGGTCGTCGCGAAGATCCTCGAGGAGGAGCCCGCCGCGATCGCGGAGCTGGAGGAGTTCATCGGCAAGACCATCCGGCTGCAGGCCGACGAGCAGTACGCGCAGGAGCAGTTCGATGTCGTCCTGCTGTAGCCGCGGCGCTCGCGCCGAGCGCCTGTCGCCGCGCGCGGTCCTGCGTCCGTGAGCCGAGTGCGTTCGATGTTCCGGCGCCTCGTCCGCTGGCTGAAGGCATCCGTCGCCATCGCCGTGATCGGCATGGCGCTGATGGTCGGCGGCCTGGCGCTGGCGCTGCCCTGGATCGAGAGCCATCCGGACGACGTGCGCGCGTTCCTCTCCAAGGTGCTGGACCGCGAGGTCGGCTTCACCGCGATGCGCGCGCAGTGGCGCCGCCAGGGACCGCTGTTCGAGCTCGACAACGTCACCCTGCGCGACCCGCAGGTCGGCGGCGATCCGTTCCGCATCGCCCACGCCGCGCTGTCGGTCGACGTCTACGCCTGGGCCAAGCACGGCGTCAGCGTGATCGAGTTCCGCATCGACGGCGTCGAGCTCGATGTCGAGCGCAAGCGCGACGGCGAATGGAAGGTCGCCCGACTGACCGGCGGCGGCGACGAGGACAACGGCAGCGCCGATACCGTGCTGCGCCTCGGCGCGGTGGTGCTGTCGGGCGCCAAGGTCCACCTCGCCGACGAGGTCAGCGGCCGCGACCTCCGGCTGGACCGGGTGGACCTGCGCATCCTGAACGACGGCCGCAAGCATCGCTTCGGCGCCCTCCTGCACCTCGCCGACAATACGCCGCCGGTGGCGGTCGCCTGCGAGAGCCACGACCAGCGCGGCAAGTGCTACGTCAGTGGCCGCGGCATGGAGCCGCACCGCTGGATCGGTGCCGCGCCGTTCAACGGCATCCACGCCCTTGCCGGCACCCTGACCGGCGAGGCCTGGGTCGACTGGTCGCCGGACGGCATCGACCTCCGCGTCGAGTCGCAGGGCGACGGCCTGGTGCTGGCCGGCGCCGAGCCGGTGACCTTCAGCGATGGCGACCGCATCGAGCCGCGCGCCTACATCCCGACCTGCCGGGTGTCGATGGCGGCCCGGCGCGGCGCCGACGGCGACTGGAGCGGCGACCTGATGGAGTGGCGCAACCCGGATCGCAGCGGTGAGCCGGCGGTGGCGCTGCACGTCGACCTCGATGCCGAGGGCAAGAGCTGGAAGGTCAGCGCGCCGCGTCTCGCCATCGACGCGCTGGCGCCGCTGGCGGCACTGGTGCCGGAGCTGCCGCCCTCGCTGCGCCTGTTCCTGTTCGAGAGCGCGCCGCACGGCGCGATCCGCAATCTCCTTGCCGAGCGCGGCGGTCGCGACCTGATCGAGGCCGACCTCGAGGGGCTCGCGTTCCGCCCGGGCTTGAAGTCGCCCGGCCTGTCCGGGCTGTCCGGTCGCCTGCTCGGCGACGCCGAGGCGCTGGTGTTCTCCCCGAGTGCCGGTTCCGAGCTGGTGTTCGACTATCGCCGCACCTTCCGCCAGCCGATCCGCGCCCGCTGGAAGGCCGGCGACCTCGCCCTGGTGAATGCCGGCAATGGCGCGCGGATCGAGGCGACCGGGCTCGATCTCGATGGCGGCGCGTTCGCCGTGCAGGGTCGTGCCAGCCTGTGGTTCGATCCCGACCGCGAGCAGCCCACGCTCGATGCCAGCCTCGACCTGCAGGCCGGCGACGTCAACGTCGCCAAGCAGTTCTGGCCGCTCAACGTGATGTCGGAGCGGATCCGCAACTGGCTCGATCGTGGCCTCGTCAGCGGCAGCATCCCGGAGGCGCACGCGATCTTCCACGGCGACCTCGACGACTGGCCGTTCAAGGGCAACGAGGGTCGCTTCGAGGCCTGGACGAAACTCGCCAACGTCGACCTCAACTTCAATCCGTCCTGGCCGCATGCGCACCTGATCGACGCCACCGCCGACTTCGTCGACAACGGCATGAGCGTCGCGCTCGACGAGGCCACCCTGCTCGACAACCGCATCGAGCAGTCCAGCGCGAAGATCGACGATTTCCACGACGCGTCGCTGACGCTCGCCGTCCACGGCAGCGGCGCGGGCGACCGCATGCTCGATGTCCTGCGCCAGTCCAGCCTGCATGCGCGCCTGTCGCGCTACATCGACGACCTGCACATCGGCGGCCGCCTCGCCGTCGACGTCAACCTCGGCATCCCGCTTCGCCAGAACGGCGGCGACACGACGGTGGACGGACGCGGGACCCTGACCGATGCCGACCTTTCGATGGAGCGCTACAAGCTGCTGTTCGAGAAGGCCAACGGCGATCTCCGGTTCAACGAACGGGGCTTCGGCGCCGACAGCCTGAGCGGCAGTTTCCGCGGCGAGCCGACGAAGCTCACGCTCGCGAGCGGTCCTTTCGTCACCGGCGGCGGCAAGGAGTTCGAGGCGAAATTCACCGGCCAGTACACGCCGAACGAGATTTTCGGGGACGTCCTGCCGGAGAGCTGGTCGTCCGCGTTGACCGGAAAGTCCAGCTGGGACGTGGTCGTGAGCTCGGTCGCCGGCGCCACCGACGGCGCCAGCAGGCAGACCGTCGCGCTGTCCTCCGACCTGGTCGGCACCGCGATGGACCTGCCCGCGCCGCTGAACAAGGCGGCCGCGGCGCGCTGGGGAACCACCGTGCGCTTCGACCTGCCGCTGTCGGCCGCTCGCGGCTCGCTGGTGCTCGACGATCTGCTGCGCGCCGACCTGAAGCTGCCGGCCGCGGGCGAGACCCTGCGCGCCGCGATCGCGTTCGGCAACGCCACGATCCCGGAGCTGCCGGCCGCCGGCATGCGCATCCGCGGCGTCGCCCCCACGCTCGATCTCGCCGGCTTCGCGTCGATGAAGGGCGGCAGCGGCGGCGGGCCGATCGACGCGGACCTCGGTGTCGGCCAGCTCGAGGTGATGGGCAAGCGCTTCGCCGACACCCGCGTTCGGCTGGTCTCCAACGGCGACACCCACCTCGAGCTCGACGGCGCCGCGCTCGCGGGCAGCATCGACCTGCCCGGTGGCGTCGACGTCGCGCGCGGGGTGACCGCGAAGTTCAGCCGGCTCACCTTCCCGGAGGCGCCGCCGACCGCGCCGGGCAAGGCGCCGGTGGTCGAGAAGAGCGGCATCGACCCCGCGCTGCTGCCGGTGCTGCACGTGCAGGTCGATGAACTGGTGCTCGGCAAGGCCCGCTTCGGCGCGACCCGGATCGAGACCTTCCCGATCGCGCACGGCCTGCGCGTCGACAATTTCAGCTCGCGCTCGCCCGACTTCAGCCTCGACGCCAAGGGCGACTGGACCCTGGTCGACGGCCACGAGAGCTCGGCCTTCCGGATCGACGTCAGCGCGGAGAACCTCGGCCACATGCTGTCGGCGTTCGGCTATGCCGGCATCGTCGACGGCGGACCGACCCTGGCCGGCGTCGACGGCAGCTGGGCCGGCGCGCCCGGCGCGTTCGCGCTGCCGCTGATCGACGGCAAGTTGACCGCGCGGATCGGCAAGGGCCGCGTGCTCGAGGTCGATCCCGGTGCCGGACGCCTGTTCGGCCTGTTCAGCATCCAGGCACTGCCGCGGCGGCTGTCGCTCGACTTCTCCGACTTCTTCAAGACCGGTCTTGCCTTCGACCAGATCGACGCCACCTTCGACCTGCAGCACGGCAACGCCTTCACGGCGGATCTCGAGCTGAAGGGGCCGGCGGCCGACATCTCGGTGCGCGGTCGCACCGGTCTCGCCGCCCGCGACTACGATCAGGACATCGAGGTCACGCCGCGCACCGGCAGCGTGCTTCCGGTCGTCGGCGCGTTGACCGGCGGGCCGATCGGCGCGGCGGCGGGCCTCGTGCTCGGCAGCGTGATGCCGCAGACCGGCCGTGCGAAGTACAAGGTCACCGGCAGCTGGGACAAGCCCAACGTCGCACTGGTGGCGAAAGAGAAGACTCCACCGTCCGGCACCACCGCGCCACCGCCGGCACAGAAAGGATGAACGCGTGACCGAAACCACGAACATCGCCAGCGCCACCCTGCTGGCTCCGACCGGCCTCGCCGCCGGCGACCTCGAGCCGGTGCTGGGCGAACTGCTGGGCCGCGGCGTCGCGCGCGGCGACCTGTACTTCCAGTCCAGCCGCTACGAGTCCTGGGCCCTCGAGGACGGCATCGTCAAGGACGGCGTGCACTCGATCGAGCGCGGCGTCGGCGTGCGCGCGGTTGCCGGCGACAAGACCGGCTTCGCCTACTCCGACGACATCGTCCTGCCCGAGTTGCTGCTGGCGGCGCGTTCCGCGCGAGCGATCGCGAAGTCCGGCGACAGCAACGCGGTCGCGCTCGGCGATCGCCGCGTGATCCAGCCCCTGTACGGCGCGATCGATCCGATCGAGTCGGTCGCGACCGAGCGCAAGGTCGACTGGCTGCGCGAGATCGACGCCTACGCACGCTCGCTCGACCCCCGGGTGGCGCAGGTGATGCTCTCGGTCGCCGCGGTGCACGAGCATGTGCTGATCGCCGCCAGCGACGCGGCGCCGATCGGCGACGTGCGGCCGCTGGTGCGCTGCAACGTCTCGGTGATCGTCGAGTCCAAGGGCCGGCGCGAGCGCGCCAGCGCCGGCGGCGGTGGCCGCTACACGCTGGCGCGACTGATCGATGCCGACGAGCTCCGCGCCCATGCGCGCGAGGCGGTGCGGCAGGCGCTGGTCAATCTCGAGGCCGGCGAGGCGCCGGCCGGAACGATGACCGTGGTGCTCGGCCCGGGATGGCCCGGCGTGCTGCTGCACGAGGCGGTCGGCCATGGCCTCGAGGGCGACTTCAACCGCAAGGGGCTGTCGGCGTTCAGCGGCCGGCTCGGCCAGCGGGTCGCCGCGAAGGGGGTCACCGTGGTCGACGACGGCACGCTGGCGGAACGTCGCGGCTCACTGTCGATCGACGACGAGGGCACGCCGACCCGCTGCACGACGCTGATCGAGGACGGCATCCTCGTGGGCTACATGCAGGACCGGATGAATGCCGCGCTGATGGGCGTGGCACCGACCGGCAATGGCCGCCGCGAGTCCTTCGCGCACCTGCCGATGCCGCGGATGACCAATACCTACATGCGCCCCGGCCAGCATGATCCGGCGGAGATCATCCGCTCGGTGAAGCGCGGCCTCTATGCCGTCAACTTCGAGGGCGGCCAGGTCGACATCACCAACGGCAAGTTCGTGTTCTCCGCCAGCGAGGCCTACCTGATCGAAGACGGCAAGGTCACCCGTCCGGTGAAGGGTGCGACCCTGATCGGCAGCGGCCCCGAGGCTCTCACCCGGGTGTCGATGATCGGCAACGACCTCGCGCTGGATCGCGGCGTCGGCGTGTGCGGGAAGGATGGCCAGAGTGTGCCGGTGGGCGTCGGGCAGCCGACGCTGCGGGTCGATGGCATGACGGTGGGCGGCACCGAGCGCGCGTGATGCCGTAGCGGCTGCTGGGGGAGGGGGCTACGGTCCTGATGGCCAAGTCCTCCTCGCTTCGGCTGCCGTGGGAGCGGCTGCCGCATCGAGAGCATCGCGGCTTCGGCCGCTCGTGGAAGGCGTCGTGACACCCGTCACCTCGAAGTGTTCCAAAGCGCCACTGCGGTGTCCTGCGCGCGATCGGCACTCTGTCCTCAACGACCCGGAGGACACGATGAACCACTCTCCCTTCCAACTCGCCCTGGACCACGAACGCGACCGCATGGCGGTCGCCACCCGGCGCGGCCTCGGCATGCCGATCGCCGGCCTCATGTTCTGGCTCGCCTTCGCCACCCTGGAAGCGACCCGCGCCCCGGCGACCGCCGCACTGCTCGCGTTCTTCGCCACCGGCCTGGTGTTCCCGATCGGCTACGCGATCACCCGCGCCCTCGGCGGCGATCTGTTCGACAAGTCGCCGCTGGCGAAGGTCGGGATGATCTTCAACTTCAGCCAGTTCGCGTTCTGGCCGGTACTGATCGTCGTCTACCGGAGCGATCCGACGCTGGTGCCGTTCGCGATGGGCGTGCTGTTCGGCTCGCATTTCCTGGGCTACGGCTGGCTGTACCGCAGCCGCGGCTACTGGACGCTCGGCATCGGGATGCCGGTGCTGGCGACCCTGGCGCAGATGCTGGCGGCGCCTTCCACGCTGTGGATCCCACCGCTGATGGCCGTCATGCACGGGGTCGCGGTCGCTCAGCTGTGGCGAGAGAACGCGAAGTCGAACCTCAACGCCGCCATCGCCAACCCTTAGGTTGCGCCCTGCACGTCAACACCAGGGAATCACCATTCCCGGCACGAAGCGATAGACGCCGGCCATCGCCAGGTCGAGCGCGTACGACCAACCGGTGCCTGCAGCGGCGGTGGCCAGCCGTGTTCCCCGTTCGAGCGAATAGAACCTTCGCAAGAGGACGTCCCAGGCGGCGAGACGGAACGGCAGCGCGACGGCGAGCACCGCGGCGACCGGCGCGTGGTCGCCGAACAGCAGCAGCGACAGGAAGAGGGCCGCCATGCCCGCGCAGAAGCCGAGTGCGATCTTGGTCGCGGAGACGGCCAGCGGCGATGCGTCCTGGTCGAAACGGACATTGAGCAGGCCGGCAGCGGCGGCGTAGCCGATCGCCTTGATGCCGACATAGACGAGGGCGGCGAGCGGGCTCGGGACGTACATTCAGGGATCTCCCGGCGGGCATCGCGTCGGCAGGCTACGCCGAGGCTCATCGGCACCGTATCGTGCATCACCGCGTTCGACGTGTCAGCCCGCGCGAGTCGACGCGGGGGCTACGGTGGGTTGCCTGCGGGTCGCCCGGCGGGCGTGCGGTCGGAGACGAGGTCGCGGACGGGCAGCGCGCGCGATCGCGAGGCCGGCGCTGCTCGGGGGGAGTGCTGCGTATCGTCCCGAGGGCGGCGGCAAGGGCGGGCAGGTCCCGCCCTACGCGCCGAGCAGCACCTTGATCGCCGCGAGCGCCTCGCGCGGATCGTCGTCGCGGTCGGCGATGAAGCGGCCGTAGAGGAAGGACTCGACGATCCGCACGAGGGTGTAGGCGAGCGTCGCGGTCTTCAGCGGCGGCCGCAGGGTGCCCGCCGCGATCTCCTCGGCGATCAGCGCTTCCACCCACGCGACCGTCCGTGCCTGGATCGGGCTCGCGCGCGAGGAAATGATGCCGAGCGCATAGGCCGGGTCGCGGTCGAGCCAGCGCATCAGCGGCGCGAAGGCGCGGATCCGCTCCATCATCGTCCGCACCACCGCGAGGATCCGCCGGGCGCCCCGTCCGCGGCCGCGCGTCGCCAGTTCGGCGAGCAGCGGGGCGTAGGCCGACCACAGCAGTTCGCCGTGCAGCGCTTCGCGCGTACCGAACCAGCGGAACAGGGTCGCGCGACCAAGGCCAGTCGCTTCGGCCAGTGCGCCGACGTCGGCGCGTTCGCCGCGCAGCCAGCGGCGCCGTGCCAGCGCCAGCACGTCCTCGCGATTGGCCTGCGGGAGTCCACCGCGGTTGCGGCGGGTTTCCGAGGCCGGCGGCGCCTGCGACGGCGCTCGCGGGCCAGGAGAGCGTGAGGCGGCCCGAGGCGTGCGTGCCCGGCTTGTGGACGCCGGTCCTACGGTCGTATGATTCATTTTCGAAGAATGACTCATAACGGCATGGTAACCGGAGCACGCGATGAGTGACAGCGGACTGCGCGTCGAACGACGCGGCCACGTGCTGGAGATGGCCTTCACCCGGGTCGCCAAGCGCAACGCGTTCGGCACCGACACCTATATCGCGCTGGCCGAGGCCTACGGCGAGCTCGACCGCGATCCCGGGCTCCGTGCGGGGCTCGTCTACGGCGACGGCCCGCACTTCACCGCCGGTCTCGACCTGCCGCAGTGGGCACCGGTGCTGGCGCAGGGCAAGATGGTCGATCTGCCGGACGGTGCACTGGAGCCGTTCGGGCTCGACGAGGCGCGGCGGGTGCGCAAGCCGGTCGTCGTCGCGGCACAGGGCGCCTCGTTCACCGTCGCGATGGAGCTGATGCTGGCGGCCGACGTCCGGGTGGCGGCGCGCGACGCGCGCTTCGCCCAGCTCGAGGTGCTGCGCGGCTTTTTTCCCTGCGGCGGCGCGACCGTGCGGCTGATGCGGAACGTCGGCTGGGGGCACGCGATGAAGATCATCCTCGGCGGCGTGGAGATCGACGGCGCCGAGGCGTATCGAATCGGCTTCGTGCAGGAACTGGTCGAGCCCGGCGAGCAGGTCGAGCGCGCGCGGGCGATCGCCGAACGGATCGCATCGATGGCGCCGCTCGGCGTGCAGGCGGCGCTCGCCAGCGCGCGGCTGGCGCAGCAGCAGGGCGACGCGGCGGCGATCGCGGCGATGTTTCCCGCACTGATTCCGGTGCTGCACAGCAAGGACGCGGCGGAGGCGCTGGCGGCGTTCGTCGAGAAGCGCGCGCCGGTGTTTGTCGGAGCGTAGCCGCCCTGATTCCCGATTTCCGTCATTGCTTCGCTGCGCTCGCAATGACGGGAGATGTTCCGGCGCGTAGGGCGGGCACTGCCCGCCGATGCTCCGAAGCATCGTCGACCAAAGCTCCCAAACCCCTTTCACAACGGCGGACAGTGCCCGCCCCACTCACCAGGCCCCCATGTCCACCAGCCCCCTGATCGACCGCGACGTCCTCGATTTCATCGTCCACGACCTGCTCGACGCCGAGTCGCTGACCCGGATGCCGCGCTATGCCGCGCACTCGCGCGAGACCTTCGACAACGTGGTCGACCTCGCACATCAGCTGGCGCTGTCGAAGTTCCACCCGCACAACCGCAAGTCGGACGCCAACGAGCCGCAGATGGTGGATGGCAAGGTCGTGCTGATTCCGGAGATCGGCGAGGCGGTGGCCGCCTACAACGAGTCCGGATTTCCGGCGGCACTGGAGGACGAGTCGCGCGGCGGCATGCAGCTGCCGTTCCTGATCGCGTCGGTCTGCGACTTCATCTTCGCCGGCGCCAATCCCGGCACCGTGGCCTACCCGTCGCTGGCGCGCGCCGCGGCCAACCTGCTGAAGGCGCACGCGTCGGAGCGGCAGCAGCGGCTGTACATGGATCCGATCGTCGGCGGGCGCTGGTTCGGCACGATGTGCCTGTCGGAGCCGCAGGCCGGCTCCTCGCTGTCGGACATCAGGACGACCGCCTATCCGCAGCCGGACGGATCGTATCGACTGCGCGGCGCCAAGATGTGGATCTCGGCCGGTGATCACGAACTCGGCGAGAACATCGTCCACCTGGTGCTGGCGCGGATCGACGGAGCGCCGGCGGGTGTGCGCGGCATCAGCCTGTTCATCGTTCCGCGGTTCCGCGTGGACGAGTCCGGCGCGCGCGGCGTGCGCAACGACGTTCAGCTCGCGGGCCTCAATCACAAGCTCGGCCAGCGCGGCAGCGTGAACACCTTCCTCAAGTTCGGGGAGAGCGACGACTGCCACGGCGAGCTGATCGGCGCGCCGCACCAGGGCCTCGCGTACATGTTCCACATGATGAACGAGGAGCGGATCGCGGTCGGCATGGGCGGAGTCGCCAATGGCGTGGTCGGCTATCTCTACTCGCGGAAGTACGCACAGGAACGTCGCCAGGGCCGCCATCCCGACCAGAAGGATCCGACCTCGGCACCGCTGCCGATCATCGAGCATGCCGACGTGCGGCGGATGCTGCTGCGCCAGAAGGTCCTGGTGGAGGGTGCGCTGACGCTCGGCCTGTACGCGTCGAAGCTGGTCGACGAGCGCGACCAGGCGACGGACGAGGGCGTGCGCAAGGACGCCGACACCCTGCTCGAGCTGCTGACACCGATCGTCAAGGCCTGGAGTTCGACCCACGGCCTGATCGCCAACGACCTCGCGATCCAGATCCTCGGTGGCTACGGCTACACCCGCGAGTATCCGGTCGAGCAGGTCTGGCGCGACAACCGGATCAATCCGATCCACGAAGGCACCAACGGCATCCAGGCGCTCGATCTGCTCGGGCGGAAGATGGTGATGGGCGGTGGCGCGGGGTTGCGCCTGCTGGCGGCGCGGATCGGCGCGAGCATCGCACGCGCGTCGGCGACCGAGGTCGCGGACCTCGCCGTCGCGCTGGGCGGCTACGGCCAGCGCTTGTCGACGGTCAGCCAGTTCCTCGGCCAGAAGATGATGGCGGGCGAGGCACGCCGAGTGCTCGCCCATGCCGAGCAGTACATGATCGCGATGGGGCATGTCGTGGTCGGCTGGATGTGGCTCGACACGGCGGCGCGTGCGGCTTCGCAGCTGCCGGGAGCGAGCGGCGCGCGTTCCGAGTTCCTGCGTGGCCGGATCGCCACGGCGCGGGCCTACTTCGCCGGCGAGCTGCCGTCGGCGGCACTGGCGATGGATCGCCTGGCGGCGCTGGACGAGCCGGCATTCGACTTCGACATTGCACACCTGTAGCGCCGGCGCCGGAGCGACGCGAGTCGCGGGTGCGCGACTTCGCCGGTCTCGACTTGCGTCGCTCCGACATCGCGGCTCACGCCGCTCCTGCCCGGCGCAACCTCATGTCCGGATCCCGCCTCAATCCCGTAACTCTCTCGTGGAGGCGCGTTCCGGCGGCGAATCACACCGTCCCGGGACGCTCATCGCCAGGGGCGTGACCTTCGGGCCATGTGTCTTGGTGTTGTAGTCATATAATACACCAACACATGACGCCGCCCTTCGAGCGGCCCAGGGGAATTCGCGTGTCCACGCCGCAACTGTCGATCGAATCGGTCTCCTTCCGCTATCCGGGCGGCCACCAGGCGGTGTCGGAGGTCAGTCTCGAACTCGGCCCCGGCATCGTCGGGCTGCTCGGACCGAACGGCGCGGGGAAGTCCTCGCTGATGCGTGTGCTGGCGACCTTGGCGAAGGCCAGCGAAGGGCGGGTGCGCTGGAACGGCGAGGACATCGCCAAGTCGCCCGACGCGCTGCGCAACGCGCTCGGCTACCTGCCGCAGGACTTCGGCGTCTATCCCGCGCTGTCCGCCCGCGAGTTCCTGGAATTCCTCTCTGCCGTGAAAGGAATGTCCGGCGCCCGGGCCCGCGAGCGGGTCGAGACCTGCCTGCAGCAGGTCGGCCTCGGCGAGGTGGCGGATCGTCGTCTCGGCGACTACTCCGGCGGCATGCGCCAGCGCGTGGGCATCGCCCAGGCCCTGCTGAACGATCCCCGCCTGCTGATCGTCGACGAGCCCACGGTCGGCCTCGACCCCGAGGAGCGCCTGCGCTTTCGTCACCTGCTGACCGAGCTGGCCGGCCAACGGCTGGTGATCCTGTCGACCCACATCGTCTCCGACATCGAGGCGAGCGCCACCGCGCTCGCGGTGCTCGCCGGCGGCCGCCTGCGCTTCCACGGCACGCCCGAGTCCCTGCAGGCGAAGGCCCAGGGTCAGGTCTGGGAATGGACCGTCGCGGCCGAGCAGCTGACCGATGTCCGCAGCCGCTACAAGCTCTGCGCCTCGCTGCGCCGTTCCGACGGCGTGCGGGTCCGGGTGATCCATCCGGAAGCTCCGAATGCCGATGCGGTCGCGGTTGCTCCGGACCTCGAGGACGCCTGCAGCTGGCTGCTCGCCGACACCGCCACGGTGCACTGACATGCAGGCCCTGTCCCGATTCGCGGCGATCCTGATCGCCGACCTGCGCGAGCGCACCCGCGGACCGCGCTTCTGGGTGGTGCTCGCAGCGATGCTGTGGCTGATCTGGAACTGTTTTCCGCCGATCGGCTCGAAGTACGCGATCCTCGCGCTGTCCGGTGGTGAGCGCGGCTACTTCTCCTCGGCCTGGGTCGGAATGGTGCTCGCGATGGCGAGCTCGGTGCTGCTCGGCCTCGGCGGCTTCTATCTCGTCCGTGGCACCCTGGTGCGCGACTTCGAGACCCGCGTCTGGCAGCTGCTGGTCGCCACCCCGATGACCCGCGCCGGCTTCCTGCTGGCGAAGTGGGCGAGCCACATGCTGGTGTTCGGAGTGATCCTGGGCCTCGGCCTGCTGGTCGGCCTGGTCGCGCAGTACGTGCGCGCCGAGGACACCGCCTTCCACCCCTGGGAGCTGGTGAAGCCGGTGCTGGCACTGAGCATCCCCGGACTCGCCGTGACCTCGATGTTCGCGGTCTGGTTCGACCTGATCCCGTGGCTGCGCCGCACCGCCGGCAACGTGCTGTACTTCTTCGTGTGGACCACCCTGGTCGCGGTGTCGGTGGCGAGTTTCGAAGGCGCCGATCCGGCCACGGCCGATGCGGCCTGGCGCAGCGACCCGGACGGCATGGCGATGGTGGCGCGCGATTTCCACCGGGTGCGCGTGGAGCAGACCGGGCAGGAGCACAAGTTCGGCTTCTCGGTGGGCCTCGGGCTGATGAAGACCGAGCTGACGCGATTCGAGTGGCAGTCCTGGTCGCCGCGTCCGCAGGATCTGGCGGGACGCGCGCTGTGGGTGCTGCTTGCGATGCTCGGCGTGGCGGCCGGCGCACCGCTGCTCGACTGGGCGGCGAACCGCGGCATCGGTCAGGCGACGCTCGCCAATCGCGCCGGACGCCGGCTGCGCTGGCTCGACTGGGCGCTCGCACCGCTGCGCTGGCTGCCGACAGGCGATCTCGCCGTCGCCGAGGCGAAGCTGGTCCTGCGCCAGCGCCGCCTCTGGTGGTGGGCCGCGGCGCTGACCGGCTACGGTCTTCAGCTGTTCGGCAACCCGGAGGTGTTCGCGATCGGCGTGCTGATGGCCCTGGTGCTGCCGCTCGACATCCTGGCGCGCGCGGTGCTGCGCGAACGCGAGTACGGGACCGGCGGGCTGACCTTCAGCGCGCCGTCCGCGGCCGCGCGACTGCTCGCCGCCCGGCTGCTGATGTGCGTCGGCATCGTGCTCGCCCTCGCGCTGCCCGGCATCGTGCGCCTGGCCGCGACTGCGCCGACGGAATTGCTGGCGCTGCTCGCCGTCTGCGCCGCGGTCGCCAGCTGGGGCCTCGCCGCCGGTGCTCTGTTCCGCAACCCGCGGCCGTTCGAGCTGGCGCTGACGATCGCCGCCTACCTGTCCCTGCAGGGCGCGAAGATCTTCGACGTGCACGCCGATCCGCTGCACGCGGCGATGGTGCACGCGGCCGCCGCAGCGATGGCGTGGGTGGTGCTCGCGATCACCTGGCCGAGAATGGCGAAGGTGTAGGGCGGGCACCGCCCGCCGCGCAGGCGAATCCGTACGAAAGCGCTTCGTCCAAACCGCCTGCAGATCCGCCGCATCCTCGATCTGGACGCACTGTGCGTCCCTCTCCCCGGCCTGTGGGGGAGAGGGCAGGATGAGGGGGCGTTACGACAACGCCGCGTCCAGCTCCGCCTTCAGATCCGCCACATCCTCGATGCCGACCGAAAGCCGCACGAGGTTGTCATGGATGCCGAGCCGCGCCCGGTTCTCCGGCGGCACCGACGCGTGGGTCATGATCGCCGGATGGTTGATGAGGCTCTCGACCCCGCCGAGCGACTCGGCGCAGGCGAACAGCTTGCAACGCTCCATCATCCGACGCGCACCGTCGAGCCCACCCTTCACGTAGATCGAGATCATCCCGCCCGGACCCTTCATCTGCGACGTGGCCAGCGCGTGATTCGGGTGCGACTTCAATCCGGGGTAGATGACCCTCTCGACGCCCTTGTGCGACGACAGCCACTCCGCGAGCTGCGACGCATTCTCGCAATGCGCCTTCATCCGCAGATGCAGGGTCTTCAGGCCGCGCAGGCCGAGGAAGGAATCGAACGGTCCCTGCACGCCACCGACGGCGTTCTGCAGGAAGGTCATCTGGTCTTCGAGTTCACGGTCGTCGCCGACGACCAGCATGCCCGACACGATGTCGGAATGGCCGTTCAGGTACTTGGTCGCCGAATGCATCACGACGTGCGCGCCGAGGTCGAGCGGGCGCTGCAGGATCGGCGTGGCGAAGGTGTTGTCGACGCCGAGACGGATGCCGCGCTTGCGGGCGAACTCCGCGAGGAAGGCGATGTCGAGCACCTTCAGCATCGGATTGGTCGGCGTCTCGGCCCAGATCAGTTTCGTGTTCGGACGCACCGCGGCCTCCAGCGCGGCCTTGTCGCCGAGGTCGACGAACGAGAACTGCAGTCCCGCCGACCGCTTGCGCACCCGCTCGAACAGCCGGAAGGTGCCCCCGTAGACGTCGTCCATGCAGATCACGTGGCTGCCCGAGTCGAGCGTGTCGAGCAGCGTCGATGTCGCCGCCAGGCCGGAGGCGAAGGCATAGCCGTGGCGACCGCCTTCGAGCGCGGCGACGCAGTTCTCCCAGGCGAAGCGGGTCGGATTGTGCGAACGGCTGTACTCGAAGCCCTTGTGCACGCCGGGGCTCTGCTGGGCGTAGGTCGAGGTCGCGTAGATCGGCGTCATCACTGCGCCGGTGGTCGGATCGGGCTCCTGGCCGGCATGGATCGCGAGGGTGCCGAGGCCGTAGTTCTTGTCTGTGCTCATGGCATGGGATTCGTCGAGTAGAAGGGGGCGCGACGCGTCGGCGATCGCGAGAATGCGCATTGTCGCGTGCCCGGCAGCACTCGCACCAGCGGCGCGGCAATTGCCGCCGGGCCTGCCCCCCGCTATCCTCGCCGCCCCCAAAAATTCACGAGGGTGTGCCGATGCGCACGCCGCTGGTCGCTGGAAACTGGAAACTGCACGGAACGCGGGCCATGGCGCGCGATCTGGTCGCCGCGATCGTGGCCGGTCGCCGCACTGGCGTCGACCTCGCGGTCTGTCCGCCGGCGGTGCTGCTGCCCGACCTGCTGCGCGAGTTCGTCGCGGCCGGCATCCACTTCGGCGCGCAGGACGTCAGCGAGCACGCGCAGGGCGCCTTCACCGGCGAGATCGCGGCGTCGATGATCGCCGAGCTCGGCTGCAAGTACGCCATCGTCGGCCACTCCGAGCGTCGCCAGTACCACCACGAGAGCGACTCGGTGGTCGCCGGCAAGTTCGTCGCGGCGCAAGCTGCCGGGCTGAAGCCGATCCTCTGCGTCGGCGAGACGCTGGAGGAGCGCGAGGCGGGTCATACCGCCGCCGTCGTGAGCCGCCAGCTCGCCGCCGTGATCGAGCGCGCGGGCATCGCGAGCTTCGCCCGGGCGGTCGTCGCCTATGAGCCGGTGTGGGCGATCGGCACCGGCAAGACGGCCACGCCGGCGCAGGCGCAGGAAGTTCATGCGCTGCTCCGTAGCCGAATCGCCGCGGAAGATGCTACCATCGCCGACTCGCTGCGGATTTTGTACGGTGGCAGCGTCAAGCCCGGCAATGCCGCCGAGCTTTTCGCGCTGCCGGACGTGGACGGCGGACTGATCGGAGGCGCCTCGCTGGTGGCCGCCGACTTCCTCGCCATCGGCCACGCCGCGGTGCGCTGAATTCCAGGAAAGACATGTACCTGACCATCCTCAACGTGATCTACGTGCTGCTCGCCCTGACCATGGCGGGCTTCATCCTGCTGCAGCGTGGCGCGGGCGCGCAGGCCGGCTCCGGCTTCGGCTCGGGCGCGTCCGGCACCGTGTTCGGCGCCCGCGGCTCGGCCAACTTCCTGACCAAGGCCACCGGCTGGCTCGCCGCCGCATTCTTCGCGATGAGCCTGGCGATGGGCATGTACATCTCGCACGCGGGTCTCGCCAAGAAGGGCGACGACCTCGGCGTGATGGGCCGCGAGACTCCGGCCGCGACCACCCCGGCGGCCCCGGCCGCGGGCACCGCGACCACCGACGTCCCGACCGCGGCTCCGGCCGCGACCCCGACGACCGGCGACGCGCCGGCCGCCGCTCCGGCGGGCACCGCTCCAGCGGCCGCCCCGACCGGCGCAGCCCCGGCCACGCCGGCCCCGGCCGCCGCTCCGGCGACGCCCCCCCCGGCGACTCCGGAGCCGGCAAAGCACTAAGATTCGATTTCAAGCCCAGGTGGCGGAATTGGTAGACGCACTACCTTGAGGTGGTAGCGCCGTAAGGTGTGGGGGTTCGAGTCCCCCCTTGGGCACCAATCACAAAAACCCGCCGATGGCGGGTTTTTGCTTTTCACGGGGCTTGCGGTTCCAGCATGCGGTTCGAACGATGCGCCGTCTCCGGACGTGGTGCCGTCGTTTGGCGACCGTCGCGGCGGAGGCGGGCTGGCAGGGATGGAACCGGATCGGCCAGCGCGGGCGTGAGGAGTGTCGCGGGAGCAGCGCGTATAATGGGCGCATGCCCGACAAGACCCGAAAGCTCGTCGTCAAGTCGCTCCGGAAGCGCGGCGCCACCGTGTCGGTCGCGGCGGCCCGGAAGGCCGTGCGCGACGCGGTCGTGGCGGCCCGGAAGACCTTGCGCGACGCGGAGGGAGCGATCGGCGACGGCAAGAGTGCGGCGAGGTCCGCCGCGATCCGGGCGTCGGAGACCGCGACCGGTAGCGGCCAGGTGTCGTTCAAGTTCCCGACCCGGGCGGCCTGAGTGGCGCGCCGGCGTCCGCAGCGCAAAGACTCCGTCTTCATCAACTGCCCGTTCGACGAGGCCTATTGGCCCCGGTTCGAGGTCGTCGTCTTCACCATCTACGCCTGCGGTTTCGTGCCGCGCTGCGCCCTCGAGGAAAGCGACTCGAGCGACAACCGTCTCGACAAGATCGTGCGGATGATCAAGGAGTCCCGCTACGGGATTCACGACATCTCGCGGGTCGAACTCGACGATCGGAACCAGCTGCCGCGGTTCAACATGCCGTTCGAGCTCGGCCTGGACATCGGAGCGAAGAAGCTCGGACGTCGCTCCGACAAGATCATTCTCGTGCTCGATACCGAGCGGTTCCGGTACCAGAAATTCCTGTCCGACATCGCCGGACAGGACATCCGGATCTACGACGGATCGATCGCGGACATCGTCCGTGCCGTTCGCGATTTCCTGCGGTCCGCTTCGAAGCGCACCGGACTCATGGGGGCGGATCGCATCCGCGCCTCGTATGCCGCATTCACCCGGAGTCTTCCGGGGCTGTGCGAGCGCACCGGGATCGACCGCCGCGAGCTGATCTATCCCGACTACCTGCAGTTCGTCGAGCAGTGGCTGAACGAAGTCGGATGACGGGCAGTTCTTCGGCGATCGCGGCGAGGAACGACGGTCGGGTCGCCTGCCACGAGGGCATTTACGGACGCTCGCCGCGGCGGTGCTCAGCAGTGCTCGATCGGGTCACGTCGCGCTGACGGAAGCCGTCGATCGGCTTCAGTCGCTCGCCAGGAGTCCGCGCGACCCGGCGGGATCGACTGCGCCCGTCGAATCCTGCGCGGTCGGCACCACGGCCGTCCGCCGCGAAATCACGACGCCTAGCACGGCCAGCAGGAGCGCCGCGGCGAGACTGCCGAGGTAGGCAGGAACCGGCGATCGGGTGATCAGCACTGCGAACAAGGCGCCGTTCACGGCAAGCGCCGCTGCGGTGCCCAACGCGGCCGACAGTCGCAGGGCGGCACCGGTTTCGCCGTGGCGATCAGGGGGCGCGAGCGCAAGGGTCAGGACCGAGAGGGTCGGGGAGACCATGCCCATGCCGAAGCCCGCGACGGACCAGCCGATCGCGGCGACGGCGATCGGCACGTCGGGAAGCAGAAGGAGCAGCGACGACGCGATGCCGAGCGCGACCAGAGTCATGCCGGTGGTGAGCACCCCTTGGGTCGAGAGGAATCGACCCAGGTGGCCGCGGCAGGCGGCGCCGGCGGACCACAGGACGGCGCCGGTGGTGAGGGTGAGGCCGGCGGTGGCGATCGCGAGACCGCGGTGCTGGACCAGGACCAGCGGCAGGAAAGCCTCGGCGGAGAAAAATGCGGCCTGCGACGCGGCCTGCAGCGCGATGCCGGCAGGAAGGCCACGGCGAGCGCGCAGGGTGCCGGGAGGCAGCAGGCGAGTCGCACACGCCGTCATCAGCAGCAGCGAGACGGCGAGCAGCGCTACGGCGACCGTGGGCGGCAGGCCGGACTGGCCCGCGCCATGCAGTGCGAGCGCCGCGGCGGCGGCGCCGGTGGACCAGAACAGGCGCGGGCTCGCCCAGGGGCGCGGGACGCGCTTGCTGCCGCGGGCGGCGACGCGCAGCGCCGGGACGAGCAGCAGTGCGGGCGGAACGGTCAGCAGCGGCAGTCCCAGCAGGACGGCGCGCCAGCCATAGTGTTCGGCGACGAGGCCGCTCAGCGCGGGGGCGCACAGGGCGGGCACGACCCAGGCGGCGGAGAACATCGTGTAGAGGCGTGCGTGCTCGGCGGACGGATAGACGCGGCCGACCAGCGCGTAGAGCGCGACCGCGACCATGCCCTCGCCGAGTCCGGTGGCGATGCGGCCCGCGAGCAGCCAGGACATCGCGGGGGCGAGGCCGCTCGCCACGAGCCCGGCGACGAACAATGCGAGTCCCACCTGCAGCGGCGTCGCCGGATGCTCCCGGTCGCTCCAGCTCCCCGCGGCGACCATGCCGAGCACCGAGGCGGCCAGCGGCGCGCCGAACGAGAAGCCGTAGAGCGCGAGGCCGCGCAGCGTTTCCGCGACCATCGGCATCACCGTCGACACGGCGAGCGATTCCGAGGCGATCAGCACGACCAGCGCGACCAGCCCGAGGGTCCGGGGTCGCCGCGTCGAGGGGCTCGGGAATTCCGCGCTGCTCTTGTTCATGGCTTGCGTCGTGGTCGAGGGGGCGCCAGTATCAAACCTCGACTTAACTCGAGGTCAAGCGATGGCGGCCACGGCACTCGGCGTGGGGGAGGTCGCGCGGCGCAGCGGCGTCAGCGTCACGGCGCTGCACTTCTACGAATCCCGCGGCCTGATCCGGAGCACGCGGACGGCGGGCAACCAGCGGCGCTATCCGCGCGATGTCCTGCGGCGGCTGGCCGTGATCCGGGTCGGACAGCGGGTCGGGATCCCGCTCGCCACGATCGCGGATGCCTTGTCCACGTTGCCGACGGAGCGGAGCCCGACGCGGGCGGACTGGACGCGCCTGTCCTCGCGCTGGCGACGGGATCTGGACGACCGGATCGCGCAGCTGACCGCGCTGCGCGACACGCTGACGGACTGCATCGGTTGCGGGTGCCTGTCGCTCGAGCGCTGCCGATTGCGGAATCCGGGGGACGACGTGGCGAAGCGGGGGCCGGGGGCGGTGTTGTTGGAAACCTAGGGAGCCCCGCGGTGCGCCGGTCAGACGACGCTCACCGATGAGAAGTCTCCCGTCATTGCGAGCGCAGCGAAGCAACCCAGCGCCTTTGCTCTTCGCCAGGCCAGGGCAAGAGCCAAGGCGCTGGATGGCTTCGTCGTCGCTGTGCTCCTCCTCGCAATGACGGGGTATTGATCGAGGCCCATGGGCTTGTACCGCAGGTGCGCCGAGGCCCCCCTGCGGCTCGCGTGGCGGACTTTGTCCCGATTCGACGTATCCAACGCCAGGACAGAGACGAAGCTTCCGCCATGTTCAGCCTCGATACCGACGAACGCGAACGCACCAGCGCCGCCCGCCTCGTGCCGCCGACCCTGTCGCCCGTGCCGTCCGATCGGGAGGACATGGGCGTGGCCGCCGGCTGCCGCTGGCTCGCCGGCCTGCTCGCCCGGCTCGACGAGGTGCTGTTGCGGCGGGCCCCGACGGTGACGGAACTGGGCGAGCTCGAACGGCTCTGCCATGGCCATCCCTTCATCCACCTGGTCCCGCGCTCCGCGCCCGAGTACGCCGAGCCGCTCGACCTGCACCGGCTGCCGGAATCGGGCGTGCTGGCGCGACTGGCCGGGCTGTGGCTGGTGACGAGTGTCGGCGAGACGGACATCGTCGCCGGAGCCAGCGGCCAGCTCCGGCTGCGGCGGAGGGTCCGCTACGCGCTGCCGGACGACAGCGGACGGTTCACGACGGAAGCCGACCCGATCCTGGTGATGGCGGTGGTCGCGGACCTCGCGCCGCTGCCGCTGCCGCCGCGCGTCGCGACCTGCCTGCTGTGCTACGACGACGCGAGGATCGAGCCCACGCGGATGCTGCGACCGCCCTGACCCTGGCGGGCTTCCATTGCACGGCCCGCGGCGATGCAGCCGCCGACCGGCGCGCGTATGCTGCTCCGCAGGCCACCGGAGCAGCGGCACCATGGAGGACGGGATCGACTTCAACCAGTTGCTGATGGCCTCGCGCGCCGGTGATCAGGCCGCCTGGTCGCAGCTGATGACGCTGATCTACTCCGACCTGCGCCGCCTCGCGCGGCGCAAGCGCACCGAAGGACCGCTGCCGACCACGCTCGGCACCACCGGTCTCGTCCACGAGTGCTACCTCCGGCTCGCCGGGTCGTCGCGCGAGCAGATCGAGGACCGCAACCACTTCTTCAGCCTGTCGAGCCGGGTGATGCGGCAGATCCTCTGCGACTACGCGCGGCGCCAGCTCCGGATGAAGCGCGGCGAGGGTGCGGACCACGCGGACATCGACGAGATCGACATCGCCGACCAGGACGAGATCGAGAACCTGATCGCGATCGATGACCTGCTGGTGAATCTCGAGAAGGAAAACGCGAACTGGGCGCGGGTCTTCGAGTGCCGCTTCTTCGCCGGGCTCACCGACGAGGAGACCGCCGCCGCTCTGATGCTGCCGCTGCGCACCGCGCAGCGCAACTGGCACGACGCGCGCGACTGGCTGGCGCAGCGGATGCGCTGATGCGGCTGCCGGAGCAGCCCACCATCGGCGACGGAATCCCGCGGCGGTAACGCCCGAGCGACCTTGCAGCGAACATGCTCCGCGCGAATCCGATCCCGTCGCCGCGATTCAGGCATCAGACGGCATTTCCTGGCGGATCGATCCGACTTTCGACGTGACCCTCTCCCGACGCCTTCGCGTTCGAGGAGATCAGTGTCGTGCAGTCCCTGTGCAATGTGCGGAAACCTCATCCCGATGCCGGACGTTCCGTGGCGATCGGGCTTCTCCGGTGCTGTGTCGCGCTGTCGATGGCGGCACTGACGCTGCCGACGCCCGCGGCGGCGACGACCCGCGTCGACATCGTCGGCCCACCCGGCAGCGTTCGCTTCGGTCGCTCCGTCACCGTGCTGCCGAACGGCAACATCGTGATCACCGATCCGAGCGGCGTCGCGTCGAACGTGGGCGCGGTCTACCTCTACAGCCCCGTCGGCGAGAAGATCAGTGCGCTCACCGGCGGCACCGCGAACGACTTCGTCGGCAGTGGCGGCATCACCGTGCTGCCGAGCGGCAACTTCCTGGTCTCGACGCCGCAATGGCACAACGGAGCGGCCAGCGGCGCCGGTGCCGTCACCTTCGTCAACGGGACGACCGGACTGAATGGTGTCGTCAGCGCGGCGAACTCGCTGGTCGGCAGCACGACCGACGACGCCGTCGGCGGCGCGATCACGGTGCTCGCCAACGGCAACTACGTGGTGCGCAGCGCGCAATGGGATCGCGGCGCCATCGTCAATGCCGGCGCGGTGACCTGGGGCAGCGGCAGCTCCGGCGTCTCCGGCGCGGTGTCGGTGTCGAATTCGCTGGTCGGCTCGACCGCCTACGACGCGGTCGGCTATGTCACCGCGCTCGACAACGGCAACTACGTAGTGTCCGCCGACGACTGGGACAATGGCGCCGTCGACAACGCCGGTGCGGTCACCTGGTGCAACGGCAGCACGGGGCGCACCGGTGCCGTGACGACCGCGAACTCGCTCTACGGCACCCAGGCCAACGACGCCGTGGGACTCGGAGTGATCGCGCTGGCCAACGGCAACTACGCGGTGGGCAGCTACCTGTGGGCGAACGGCGCCGTGAAGTCCGCCGGCGCCGTGACGCTCGGCAACGGCGCCAGCGGCACGTTCGGCGCGGTCAGCGTGGCGAACTCGCTGGTCGGCACCACCTTCAATGATCGCGTAGGCAATCGCCTGGCCCGCCTGTCCAACGGCCACCTGGTGGCGATCAGCCAGCAGTGGAACAACGGCGCGGCCACGGTGGCCGGCGCGGTCACCTGGATCAACGGCAGCAGCGGCAAGGTCGGCGCGGTCAGCGCGGCGAACTCGATGGTGGGCACCCAGCAGAACGATTTCCTGGGCGACGGCAACATCACCGTGCTCGCCAACGGCAACTACGTGGTCTCCAGTCCCTACTGGCACAACGGCGCGAATGCCGCCGGCGCGGTGACCTGGTGCAATGGCCAGGTCGGTCGGGTCGGAGCGCTGTCCGCCGCGAATTCGCTGGTCGGAACCTCGGCGGGCGATGGCGTCGGACGGGTCTATGCGCTTGCCAACGGTCACTACGTCGTCGCCTCCTACAATTGGAGCAACGGCGCGGCGAGCAACGTCGGGGCGGTGACCTGGGGCAGCGGCACGACCGGGGCCACCGGCGTGGTCTCGCCGGCCAACTCGCTGATCGGCACCACCAGCGGCGACCGGGTCGGTTTCCAGCTGCTGCCACTCGACAACGGAAGCTATCTGGTCGGCAGTTCGTACTGGAGCAACGGCGCGTCCAGCAAGGCGGGTGCGGCCACCTGGTTGGGTGGCTCCGGCCCGACGTCGGCGGTGGTCTCGGCGGCGAATTCGCTGGTCGGCTCGGCCACGGACGACAGTGTCGGCTTCTACCTTCGGCAGGTCGGCAACAGCAACTACGTCGTGCAGGCGCCGTCCTGGGACAACGGTGGCATCGTCAATGCCGGAGCCGTGATCTGGGGCAACGGTGTCGGCGGCGTGCATGGTCCGATCACACCGTTCGACGCCCTGGTCGGAAGTCACACCGGCGACCAGGTCGGAGGCGGCGGCCTGATCGTACTCAGCGACACCAACTTCGTCGTATCCGCCAACGAGTGGAGCAACGGCGTGGTCGACCGGATCGGGGCCGTGACCTGGATCAACGGCAATACCGGCCTCACGGGGACGGTGTCGGCGGCCAACTCGCTGGTCGGCAGCACCGCGGTCGATTTCGTCGGCAACCTGCGTGCTTTCGAGGATGGCACCTACGCCGTGCTCAGCCAGAGCTGGGACAACGGCTCGACGGTGGATGCCGGCGCCGTGACCCTGGGGCGCGCCGGCGGCGTCCAGGGGCCGATCTCCGCGGCCAACAGCCTGCTGGGCACGGTCAGCAACGGCGGCAACCAGCACGCCGTCGACTACGACCCGGCGCGCAACACCTTCGTTGTCGGCCTCGCGGAGAGCAATCGCGTCGTCCTGGTGATCGGCGACCTCTTCGAGGACGGCTTCGAATGAGCCGGGAGCGGTGGTGCGTCGAGGGCGCGGCTCAGCGCGGCAGCGCCGCGTCCAGGGCGTGCGCCGCGACCCGCCGTCCGGCGCCGTCGACGAGGTTCGCATCGAGGATCGGCAGCGCATGCGCCAGCAGTGCGCGCGCCTGTTCCGGATCACTTGTGCGCAGTGCCCGTGCGAGGTCCAGCTGCGCGAGGGCAATCCGCGGATCGTCCGCCCCGAACACCGTCGCGAGATCGGCGATCGCGCGGCGCCTTGACTGCAGGGCGTCGTTCGCTGAACCGCTGGCCTCCGCGACTCGCGCCAGTGTCGCGTGCACCTCGGCCGCGAGTTCGGCGTGCTGATAGACCAGTCCCGACGGATCGACCTGCTGCGCGAGCCCGAGCTCGCGTCGCGCCCCGGCGAGGTCACCTCGCGCGACCCGCACCTCGGCGACGGCGACGCGGGCCCGGGCCGTCGCGAGGCCGTGAGGACCGTAGTGGTGGACCATCCCTTCGAGCGACCTGGTGAGTAGTGACTCCGCTTCGTCGATGCCACCGAGCCTGACCAGCAGGCGCCCCAGCGCATAACGACTGTGCGAGATCGCCGGCAGGCTCTCCGGAAGGCCGGACTGCACCGCCGCGAGCCCGCGCCGGAGCAGGCGTTCGGCGGTCGCGAAGTCGCCGCGCGAGGTCGCCAGTTCCGCGACACTGGTGACGTCGTTCGCCCAGTGCGCGCCCTCGGCGCCATGCTCCAGCGACTCCAGCGTGCGCATCGCCTCGTCGTAGGTCGCGGTCGCCTCCGGCCAGCGGCCCTGCAGGTCGAGCGCCAGGCCGAGGTAGAACTGCAGGGAATGGCGCCGGCGCTCGCGATCGCCGACCAGCGTGTCGTTGCGGGCGAGCAGGCTGCGCAGCTCCGGCTCGATCCGCTGCGCATCGCCCATCTCGAGCTCGACGCTGGCGAGGTGGATCGCCTCGGCGAGCGTCGTCGGGTCGTCCGCACCGAGCGAGCGGGTGAGGCCCGCGACGGCACGGCGCGACTCGGCGCGCGCCGCCTCGCCGCGGTACAGCGTCCACAGGACGCGGCCGTGCAGCCGGACCGCCTCGACATGCTCGGGACTGTCCGCGCCGAAGGCCTCGGTGCTGAGGTCCGCCGCCTGCCGCAGGGCGACCTCGGCCTGCCCGGCGTCGACCAGGTGCACCACGCCGCCGTTCGACAGCTTGCCTTCGAGCATCAGCGCTTCGTAGCGCTCGCGCGCGGTCGCGAACGGGGCCTTGGCGAGCAGCGCGCGCGCCTCGACGGCGCTGGCGATGGCGTCGGACTGCCGGCCGAGGTCCGACTGGGTCAGCGCCAGCATCGTCAGCGATTCCGCCAGGGCCAGCATCCCGGCCTCGCTGCCGCGGCGCAGTGCCACCGCGCGCGCCAGCAGCTGCTGCGCGTCGTCGAGCCGGCCGACGCCGCGATACGCCGCACCGAGTTCCTGCAGCAGCGCGCTCTGCACCTCCGGCTGGCGATTGCTCGCCGCCAGAGCGCGTTCGCGACCGCGGTCGAGCACCCGGGTGATCGCGGCATGCGCCTCGTCGCCGGACAGGCCGGGGTCGCTGAACAGGTCGACCATGAAGCGGCTCGCCTCGGTCGTGGTTTCCTGGCGCAGGCGCGCGATGTCGCGCTCCTCGGCGATCCGGAGCGCCGCCGTCACGGCGACGGTCGCGCTGGTCGCCACCGCCGCGAGCGCCACCGCGAGCGGCAGCCAGCGGCGCCGCGCGAAGTAGCGCAGCCGGGCCAGCGGTTGCGCGCGCCAGGCCGATACCGCACGCCCGTCGAGGACCCTCTCGAGGTCCTGCGCGAGTTGCGCGGCGGTCGCGTGGCGGCGGGTCGGGTCGGCGGCGGTCGCCTTGGCGACCAGCGCGCGCAGGTTGGCGCGTGCCATCGACGGCAGGGCGATCTCGCGCGCGTCGGCGGCGACCGGCAGCAGCTCCTCCACGAGCCGGCCGAGCGCGTGGACGTCGTCCGCGGTCGACGGCGCCTCGCCGGCGATCTGCGCGGGGCTTGCGAACTCCGGGGTGAAGCCGCGCGAGCGTGACGATGCGGCCGCGTCGCCATCGTCGGGATCGGTCGACTGCGCGATCCCGAAGTCGAGCAGGCGCGGATGGCCATGGGCATCGATCAGCACGTTGCCGGGCTTCAGGTCGCGATGGACGACGAGGTGGGCATGGGCGTACTGCACGGCGTCGGCGACGGTCGCAAGCAGGCGCACCCGGGTTCGCCAGTCCGCGGGCTCGCGCCGGCACCAGGCGTCGATCGGTGCGCCGTCGACCAGCTCCATCGCGAACCACAGCGCCGTCCCGTCGTCGATCTCGCCGCCGTCGAAGATCCGCGCGATGTTGGGATGGCGGAGCTGTCCGAGGATGTTGCGCTCGCGCTCGAACGCGGTCCGCGATTCGGTCGTCGCCTGGACGATCTTCAGCGCCACCGTCTGCGCGAATGCGCCGTCGGCCCGTTCCGCGCGGTAGACGACGCTGCTGCCGCCGCGACCCAGCTCCGAGACGATCCGGTAATTGCCGACCCGCTCGTCGGGCGCGAGCAGCCGGCGCTGCCGCGCGCTCTCGACGAGGCGCCGGAACAGGCGGGTGGAGAGGGCGCCGCCCGGGCGGAGGAAGGGATGGTCGGCCGGCACGGACGACCTCCGTCGGCGGCAGGGTGGATGGGCGACTTCAGGGTACCTTCCAGGTGTTCGCGAGTCACGTTCGGGCCCAACGTCCGGGGACGTTCCCGAACCCAGGGCGGGCACTGCCCGCCACGGTCCCGGCGCCTCGAAGTGGCGGTCGTCGCGCGCTCACGCTCGAACCTCGGTCGCATGCCGACGCGTGCCGACAGGCTTGCTAATCTGATCACTTTCGTCAGCCCCAGGGGGCCTCCGATGAACCAGCCCGCGCCGATCGACTACCCGCGTGGCCCCGCCGCCGTGCCGCCGAACTACGCGGCACCGTCCCGCCAGTACAAACGCCATGCCTGGCTCGCGATGGCGGCCCTGTGCCTGTTCGTCGCCCTCTATCTCGCGCTCGCCGGATGGTTCGTGTTCAAGGCCTGGCGGCTGGTCGAGGCGGGCATGGGAGGAGGGCGCGACAACGTCTTCCTGTTCCTGGTCGCGCTGCTGCCGGCCTTCCTCGCGGTATTCATGATCAAGGCACTGTTCTTCGTGAAGGCCGGCGGCAGCAGCGACGAGCTCGAGGTGACGCGCGAGAAGCAGCCGCGCCTGTTCGCCTTCCTCGACCGGATCGCCGACGAGGCCGGCGCGCCGCGCGCGCACCGGGTGTTCCTGTCGGCGCAGGTCAACGCCTGCGTGTTCTACGACCTGTCGGTGCTGAACCTCATTGTGCCGTCGAAGAAGAACCTGGAGATCGGACTCGGTCTCGTCAACGTGCTCGATCTCGGACAGCTGAAGGCGGTGCTGGCGCACGAGTTCGGGCACTTCGCGCAGCGCTCGATGGCGGTCGGGCGCTGGGTCTACGTGGCCCAGCAGATCGCGCAGCACATCGTCGCCAAGCGCGACGGGATGGACAAGTTCCTGGTCGGCCTCTCCTCGGTCGACATCCGCATCGCCTGGATCGGCTGGCTGCTCCGGCTGATCGTCTGGTCGATCCGCTCCCTGCTGGAGCAGGTGTTCCGCGGCGTGCTGCTGGCCCAGCGGGCGCTGTCGCGGGAGATGGAATTCCAGGCCGACCTGGTCGCCGTGTCGATGACCGGAAGCGACGCGCTGATCCAGGCGCTGCACCGCATCCAGGGCGCCGACGAGGCCTGGGACCAGGCCATCGGCTTCGCCAACCGCGAATGGCAGAAGGGCCATCGCACGGTCGACCTGTTCGCGGTGCAGGCCCGCGCGCTGGAGCACCTCGGACGGCTCTACGGCGATGCCTCCTTCGGGCGCACGCCGGCGGCACACGGCAAGGACGCGCGGGTGTTCAGCGCCGCGCTCGCCTCGCCGCCGCGGATGTGGCTGACCCATCCGCTGAACCACGAGCGGGAGGACAACGCCAAGCGCCAGTATCTCTCGGCGGAGGGCGACGGACGCAGCGCATGGGCGCTGTTCGACGACCCCGACGGCCTGCGCCGCGAGATCAGCGCGAAGCTCGCGCCCGGCGACAGCGCGACGCCGCGCGATCCGGCGGAGACCCTGGCGGCGCTCGACGAGGAGTTCGCGGTCGAATCGCTGCGCGGCCACTACCGCGGCGCCTACCTCGGCCGGTCGCCGGTGCGGGACAGCGCCGACGTCGACGCGCTGATCGACGGCAGCTGCAGCGGTCGCCGCGCGGAGCTCGACGCGCTCTATCCGGAATCGCTGAGCGGTGACCTCGAGCAGGCACGCACGCTGGCGGGCGAGCTGAACCAGCTCGAGGGCATCCGGAACGGTCGACTCGATGCGACCGGCGGCGTGGTGCGCCATCGCGGCCGCGCGTTCCGCCGCCGCGAGCTTCCGCAGGTGATCGCGGGCGTGAAGCAGGAGTCCGACGAGCTCGCCGCACGGCTCGGCGCGCATGACCGCCGCTGCCGCGGTACCCACCACGCGATCGCGAAACGGCTCGGGCGCGGCTGGCCGGAGTATCACCGCGGCCTGATCGCCCAGCTGCACTATGCCGATCACCAGATCGCCAACCTGCGCGACGCGCAGCGCATGGTCGGCAATGTCTACGCCGTCGTCACCGCCGACGGCAAGGTCAGCCAGGCCGAGATCGAGCGCCTGCTCAAGGCGGCGGCGGAACTGCAGCGTCCGCTGGAGGCGGTGTACACGCACCCACCGATGCTGCGTCCGGATGCCGGCGTGCTGGGGCGCCTCGGCGTCGAGCACTTCGGCGCGCTGTGGCAGGAGTTCAAGCTCGGGACGCCGGTGCAGGCGAACCTGTCGTCCTGGCTGGAGAATGTCGACGGCTGGGTCAACTTCGCCTGCCGGATGCTGCAGAGGCTGAGGAGCGCCGCGCTGGAGGAACTGCTCGAGACCGAGAAGAAGCTCGCCGGCGTCGAGCGCGACGGCAGCGATCCGGGGGATGCGCCGGCGCCAGCGGAGCTGCCCTCCGACTATCCGCGGCTGCTGCCCGGACAGGAGCGACCGCTGCAGACCACGCTCGGCTGGTGGGACCGGTTCCAGACCGCCGACGGCTGGCTTCCCGGCGCCGCGCGGCTCGCCGTCGCGGGCTCGATCGTGGCGGCGGTGGTGGGCTTCGGCGGCAGCATCGAGTCGGCGAGGCTTTACCTCCACAACGGCCTGGGCCGTGGAGTGGTGGTGTCGGTCGGAGCCGAGACCGTCCAGGTCGCCGCCGGCGCGACCGAGCACCTCGACCTGGCGGCGGCGCCGGTGCACGTCGCGACGCGCACGCTCGACGGCACCGAGATCGAATCCTTCGACGCGAAGATCGGCACCGCGATGAGCCACGTCGTCTACAACGTCGCCAGCGGTTCGGCGCTGGTGGAATGGACCGCGTCCTACGGGCCGGCGTCGCCCGTGCCGCAGCGCAACCTCGGGGCGCCGCGCTGGATCGAGTCGAGTGCCGATCACCTGTTCGAGGAGCCGCCACGGACCATCTCGACGCGGCACGGCGAAGGAGGAACCCGGCGTGTGCTGGCGGCGGCCGACGAGACCGTTCCGGGAGTCGCGATGGAGTTCGTCAGCAATCCCGCGGAACAGAAGGCGATGCAGCGCGCTCATGCGCGGTTTGATCCGCCGGGCTCCCCGAACCTGCTCGACTGGCTCGCGATGGGCGACGACGATCCCGGCTTCACGGACATCCTCAAGGCGCGGCTGGCGGCCGATCCCCACGAGGTAGCCGCCCTGCGCGCCGAACAGGACAAGGCGACCGACGAGGGACGTGCCGCCGTCTGCGAGCGCCACGCGAAGCTCGCCGCGGCGGCGCCGGACGATTCCGCGATGGCCTACATCGCGTTGCGCTGCGCGGATCTCGACGGCTCGGTCCGCGACGGTTTTCTCGCTGCGGCGAAGCGCTGGCCGAAGGACCCCTGGCTCGCCTACGCCGCCGGTCTCGACGAGGCCGGGCACGCGCACTGGGCGGAGGCCGAGCGCCTGCTGGAGGTTCCGGCCCACGGCACGCAGCTGTCCCGGCGTGCCGCCAGTTTCCTGATCCGGGTGCATCGCGCCGGCGGTGGCGGCGAGCGTGCCGATCTCGCGACGCTGCGCAAGGATGCGACCGACGTGGATTTCCTGCTCGACGCCGAGAAGGACTACGCGCCGCTCGCCAAGGGAGACATCGACACCTTCCTTGCCGCACCGGACCTGAACCCTCACCAGAAGGCGCGCCGCCTGCGACTGGCGGCGGCGTCCCGTCCCGACGACGACAAGCTGGTCGGCCAGGCGCTGAATCTCAAGGACGACCTCGGCGTCGACCGCAGCGTGCTTGGCGCGGCGGCCGGGCTTGCGATCCGACGCGCGCTGAGCGTGGAAGCGGTCGACGCGTTGTCGTCGAAGCACATGAGCCGCAAGGAACGGCAACACTGGCAGGCGTTCGTCGCGGCGCTCCGCAAGGGCGACAGGATCGCCGTCGAGCAGGCCGTCGACGGCATGTTTCCGGACCTCCGCGGCCAGGCCTACGTCGCGGCGCTGGTCAGCGGCGTGCCGGGCATTCCGGCGGACTGGCGGCAGCAGGTCGAGCGGCTGACCTTCGTCGCGGAACGGCCGTATTTCGCGGCGGCGAAATGACCGAGGTCGCCGCGCGGCCGCTATCGTAGCCGGCGGTTCCCCGGAGTCGCCGTCGTGTCGATCGAGAAGCAGCGCCATTCCATCCGTCTGCCGGGCTCCGGCCCGGGCACCACCCGCGAAGTCGAGGTGCTCCGCTGGCGCGGCGAGGGAGGACCGAAGGCCTACGTGCAGGCGGCAATCCATGCCGACGAGGTGCCGGCCCTGCTCGTCGCTCATCACCTGGAACGGCGGCTCGATGCGCTCGCCGCGCGCGGGCGAATCCGGGGCGAGGTGGTGCTGGTGCCCTATGCCAATCCGATCGGGCTCGACCAGTTCGTCGGGGGCACGCACCTCGGCCGCTTCGATCTCGACTCCGGGGCCAACTTCAATCGCGGCTACCCGCGCCTGATCGACGCGCTGGCCAAGGACCTGCGCGGCAAGCTCGGCGCCTCGGCGGAAGAGAATGTGCGGCGGATCCGAGCGGCGTTGCGGTCGCTGCTGGCGACGGTCGCGCCGGTGGGCGAGAACGCCGGACTGAAGTGGGATCTGTTCCGGCTCGCCTGCGACGCCGACATCGTGCTCGACCTGCACTGCGACTTCGAGGCGCTCCTGCACGCCTATGTCGGCGCGCCGAACTGGCCGGAGGGTCGCGATCTCGCGGCGGCGCTCGGCACCAAGGTCGTGCTGCTCGCCGACGACTCCGGCGGCGACTCCTTCGACGAGGCCTGCGGGCGGGTGTTCTGGCGCCTCGCGGAGGAATTTCCCGCGCACCCGATCCCGCCGGCCTGCTTCGCCACGACGGTCGAACTGCGCGGCGAGCGGGACGTCGACGACGCCCAGGCGGACGACGATGCTGCCCGGCTGATCGCCTTCCTCGGCGGCCGCGGCGTGCTCGACGTGCCGGCGAAACGTGGCCGCGCGGCGCCGTTCGCGACGCGACTGGAAGCCGTCGACATCGTCACGGCGCCGACTACCGGTGTGCTGGTCTGGAAGGTCGGGCTCGGTGCGCGGGTCCGCGCCGGCGCCGTCATCGGCGAGATCGTGGTGCCGGGCAGCGCGCGCCGCGAGCCGGTCCTCGCGCGCGGCGCCGGCCTGTTGTTCGCGCGCCGCGCTCATCGCTACGTCCGGTCCGGGCAGATGCTGGCGAAGGTCGCCGGCCGCGCGGAGCTGGCCTGGCGTCGACCGGGTGCCCTGCTGTTCGACTGATCCGTCGTGGCTCGCGTCGTCTTCCGCATCGGCATCGGTCTGGAACCCGTCCCGTGCGCGGTCGGACGGAACCTTCGAAGCCCCCGAAACATCAGTTTTTATGACGCCGGACCGACGTCCGGGGCTCCCTGGGTACACTTGATGCAACCTGTCCACGCTGTAATCCGGCGCGCCCATGAGCGAGGCTCACACCGACATCACCGGCCTGCTCGAACGCTGGAAGACCGGTGACAAGTCGATCGAGGATGCGCTGTTCGCTGCGGTCTATCCGGTGCTGCGCGAGATCGCGGCCACACAGGTGCGGCGCAACTCGGGCGTGCTGACCCTGCAGGCCACCGAACTCGCCAACGAGGCCTACACGCGGTTCGCCGCTCAGCAGGGGATCGACTGGAAGAACCGCGAGCACTTCTTCGCGATCGCCGCGACCGTGATCCGGCGGGTGGTGGTCGATTACCTGCGACTGCGCGGTCGCGGCAAGCGCGGCGGTCGACTGCCGCTGGTGCCGCTCGATGAATTGCGCGAAGATCAGGCGCCGACCTTCGACGAGAACGCCGACTGGATCGGTCTCGACGAGGCGTTGACCGACCTCGCCGGGGTCGACCGCGACTGCGCGCGCACCGTGGAGCTCAAGTTCTTTTCCGGCTTGAACACCGCGCAGATCGCCGCCGTTTCCGGGAGCTCGGTCGCGACGGTCGGGCGCCAGTGGCGCTTCGCGCGCGCCTGGCTGGGCGCGCGCCTGGGCGTCGATGCCGTCGAGCCGTGATGACTCCCATTCCTCTTCATCGAGAGCCCTGATGTCGTCTCCCGAAAGCGGCCCCCCGTCGCCATTCGCGCGCCTGCGCTCCCTGTTCGACGCGGCGGTGGAGCTGCCGGTGGCGGAGCGCGAGGCCTACCTGCAGCGCGAGTGCGCCGGCGACGCGTTCGTGCTGGAACAGCTGCGCGCGATGCTGGCGGCGGACGAGGATCTGGGCGACGCGACCGCGGTGCCGATCGCGCAGGGCTTGGCCACGCTGATCGGCGGATCGGAGCCGGGGGCATCGCTGTCCGGACAGCGGGTCGGGCCGTATGTGCTGTGCGAGGAGCTGGGGCGCGGCGGGATGGGCGCGGTGTATCGCGCCGAGCGGGTCGAGGGCGGCGTGACCCAGCAGGTGGCGATCAAGTTCATGCACCGGGAGGTGCTGGACGCCAATACGCTGCGCCGCTTCCAGATCGAGCGCCAGACGCTGGCGACGCTGGAGCACCCGAACATCGCGCGGCTGTACGACAGCGCGGAACTGCCCGACGGCACGCCGTACTTCGTGATGGAGTTCGTCGCCGGGACGACGATCACCGCGCACTGCGCGAAGGAAAAGCTCGGCATCCGCGAGCGGGTGATGCTGCTGCGCTCGGTGTGCGGCGCGGTGGCGCAGGCGCACCGCAACCTGATCGTGCACCGGGACCTGAAGCCCGGGAACATCCTGGTCAGCGAGGGCGGTGTGCCGAAGCTGCTCGACTTCGGCATCGCCAAGCCGCTGGCGGCCGGTCCGGATGCGGCGAGCGAGCTGACGGCGACGGCGCAGCGCTTCTTCTCGCCGATGTACGCCGCGCCGGAGCAGCTGCTGGGCGAGCCGATCGGCGTGGCCTGCGACGTCTACGCGCTCGGCCTGCTGCTATACGAGGTACTGGCGGGCACCCGGCCGTTCGACTTCAGCGGGCTGACGCCGGGCCAGGTCGAGCGGCTGGTGACGACGGTGCCGCCGATGGCGCCGAGTTCGGCGGCGTCGCGGATCGAGTCGCCGCCGGTGCTGCCGAAGCAGCTGCGCGGCGACCTCGACGACATCGTGCTGCGCTGCCTGCGCAAGGTGCCGGCCGAGCGCTACGCCTCGGTCGAGCAGCTGGAAGCCGACCTCGGCAATTACCTGGACGGCCTGCCGGTGCAGGCGCGCGGCGGGCATGGCTGGTACCGGCTGCGCAAATTCGTCGGGCGCAACCGCATCCCGGTGGGCATCGCGGCCGCCGCGATCCTCGGTCTCATCGTCGCCAGCGTCGTGCTGTTGCGGAAGAACGTCGAGTTGCAGCGCGAACGGGATCGGGCGCAGTACGCGCTGGATTTCATGAAGGACGCCTTCACCGCGGCCAATCCGGCACGGATGGGCGGCGCGGATGTCAGCGCGCGGCAGATCCTCGAGGCGCAGAGCGCGCGGATGGAGCAGATCTACGACACCCAGCCGGCACTGTACGCGTCGCTGGCGACGACCGTCGTCGACGTGGAGGCGGCGATGAGCATGGCGCCGCAGGCAGCGGCACTCGCGGCGAAGGCTGTCCAAGCGGCGAAGCGCGCCGGAATCGACAATGAACGCCTGCAGCACCTTCTGGTTCAGCAAGGCGACGCATTGACGATCGCCAACAAGCGGGCCGAGGCCGAAGTCTGTCTCAAGGAAGCGGACGGTCTCAGCGCTCAGCGAACCGTGGAGCTCCAGCTGGCCTGGGCGCGGCTGGCCATCCAGAACGGCAAGGCGGCGGAAGTGCTGCCGATGATCGAGCAGTTGGTCGACCGGCTGAAGTCCTTGGGGCCGACCAGCGACCAGGCGATCTATGCGCGCTGGCGGCATGCTGAAGCCCTCCGAGATGTATCGCGCTACGACGACGGACTTGCCGTCCTCGATCGGGCGCTGGAGTGGGAGCGCCAGGAGCTGCCTGACGGGCATCCGCGCGTCGTTCAGACGCGGCAGCGACGCATCTATCTGCTGAATCAGCTGGGTCGCCACGACCAGGCGCTGGCCGAGGCCAAGGCCGTGGCCGCCGAAGTCGAAAAGACCTTCGGCGCGGAATCCGCGATGGCAGCCTCATCCCTGGGCTCGCTGGCGGATGCGCTGGTCCAGCAGCGGCGCTATACCGACAGCATCGAGCCCTATCGCCGTTCGGTAGCGGCGTGGCGACTGTCGATGGGCAATGCGCATTCCAATACGTTGCGAACGCAGTTCAACATGGCCGGGGCGATGAGTCGCGTCCCCGAGCTCCTGGCGGAAGCCGACACCAACTACCGGGATGTCCTGGAAACCGCAACGCGAACCTTCGGCACGAAAAGCCACCTCGTGTTCTATTTCCGCCTGAGCTACGGCAACTACCTGCTCGATCACGCGCGGCACGCCGAGGCGGTGGAGGTCCTGGCCGACCCCCGCGGAATCGAGGGTCTGAAGCTGCCCGACGACAGCAATCACGACGAGTACCTGAAGTCCCTCCGGGAGGCGATCGACGGCGGCTCGTGCCGAAGCCTGAATCCCCCACGCCCGACAGGGGATGAGCATGCCGCCGCGTGCCAGCGCGGCGAGGACGCGCTGAAGTCGCACGCCGATCAGAAGTGACGCCCGACCGAATCGCCGCTCGGTCACGACGGCGACGATCATTTCGACTGCCCGGCAGTGATCAAATGTAACGCACTGTTAAATGTTACAGTTTGTGCATAGGTGTGATCGAGTCTGGCGCTGATTGACGAGTAGCATTCCGCGCCTTTTTTCCTGCTTCGACGGGGCACGGATGCCGCGAGAGAGTCGATCGTTCGAAGTCGGGCCATCGCTCACCCTAGACCTGGGACAACCTCCGATGAAATTCAACCTGCTCCGTGCCGCCCTCCTGCTGCCCTTCATGTACAGCGCGAGTCCTGCTCATGCCGACAGCAATCAACTGCCTCCGGATCATTGTGCGGACTCGCAGCCGGCGATCTACGCTTGCGTCCCTCCGTCGTCCAGTTCGACGTCCAATTTCCGATTCGGTGCT
Organism: Ahniellaceae bacterium; assembly: GCA_044221335.1. Lineage (GTDB taxonomy): Bacteria > Pseudomonadota > Gammaproteobacteria > Xanthomonadales > Ahniellaceae > JBGAPI01. The sequence continues at coordinate 24,459 of JBGAPI010000031.1, read as the reverse complement.
GACGCCCAGTACAGTCTCTCCGCCTCCGGCGGCATGTACCTTGCCCGAACGACGGCCTGCCCGACGGGCGCCGGCAACGAATGCCTCTGGAACGTCGACCCGCCGACCCCGGCGTCGGTGGTCTGCACGACCTACGCGGGTGGCGGTGCACTTTGTGAAGCCTGGCCGAAGTCGGTCGAGTTGGGCCTGATCACCTTCGTCTGGCAGGGGTCGCCTGGAATCACCGTGGCCAATACCAACTCCACGGCCAGCTCCGAGATGGGTGTGGACTGTGCTCCGCGCGCGCGCGGCAAGGTCTCGGTGCTCCTGATCAGCCCGGGTGGTGGCAGATCCCTGGTTTCGACGACCATCACCTGCGGCGATCTCTAAGTCCGCAGGATCGCTCGACGATTCCGACGCGGTTCATCGAATCGCGCAGCTCAAGACGGCGACCTTCGGGTCGCCGTTCTTGTTTTCGGCAATTGCATGGGTCGTGGAGCGTAGGCGCTGGGTTGCTTCCCTGCGCTCGCAATGACGCGTTCCGTGGAGGTCGCGATCCCGGCTCCCGGAAGCGCTACGCTCCGCCGATGAACGAACCCGACACCGCGCCCCGCCCATTCTGGACCCACCTCTACGTCCAGGTCCTAGTCGCCATCGCCCTCGGCATAGCCCTCGGCGTCGCGCGGCCGGAGTGGGGTGCGGCGATGAAGCCGCTCGGGGATGGATTCATCAAGCTGGTGAAGATGATCATCGCGCCGGTGATCCTGCTGACCGTCAGCCTCGGCATCGCGCGGATGGGGGACCTGAAGCGGGTGGGGCGCACCGGGGTCACCGCGCTGATCTACTTCGAGATTCTGACGACGCTGGCGCTGGTGATCGGACTCGTGGTGGCGAACGTGGTCGCGCCGGGATCCGGTGGCAACTACGCGCTGGACCCGAAGGACGTCACTGCCGTCGCGGCCTACAACAACGGCATGCCCGGCACCGTCGACTTCCTGCTGAAGATCATCCCCGACACGCTGGTCGGGGCACTGACTGGCGGCGATCTGTTGCAGGTATTGCTGGTGGCAGTGCTGTTCGGCGTCGCACTTTCGCAGATGGGAACGGCAGCCCATGGGCTGCTGGAACTGATGACGACGCTGGAAAAGGCGGTGTTCGCCATCGTCGCCATGCTGATGAAGTTGGCGCCGGTCGGGGCCTTCGGCGCGATGGCCTTCACCATCGGCAAGTTCGGCGTCGCCAGCCTCGGCAAGCTCGGGCTGCTGATGGCCTGCGTGTACCTGACCTCGGCGCTGTTCGTGTTCGTCGTGCTGGGCGGCGTCGCGGCGTGGTCGGGATTCTCGATCTGGCGGTTCCTCGTGTTCATCCGCAGCGAGCTGCTGCTGGTGCTCGGCACCTCGTCGTCGGAGTCGGCGCTGCCGCGGCTGATCGCGCGGCTGGAGGAGGCGGGCTGCGACCAGGGCGTGGTCGGCCTGGTCGTGCCGACCGGCTATTCCTTCAACCTCGACGGCACCTGCATCTATCTCACGATGGCGGCGCTGTTCGTCGCGCAGGCGATGGGCGTCGAGCTCTCGCTGCGCGATCAGCTGACCCTGCTCAGCGTGCTGCTGCTGACCTCGAAGGGCGCGGCGGGCGTCACCGGCTCGGGTTTCATCACGCTGGCAGCGACCTTGTCCGCGCTGAACGGCAAGGTGCCGGTCGAGGGCCTCGCGCTGATCCTTGGCATCGACCGCTTCATGTCGGAAGCGCGCTCGATCACCAACCTGATCGGCAACGGCGTGGCGACGATGGTGATCGCGAAGTTCGAGGGGCTGCGGGACGACGCGCGGATGAAGAAGGCGCTGGGGGGCTAGGGCGCGCCCGCCGCGCAGTCGCAAGGCGCCTTGCCGTGTGAAAGCTTCGGGGCGTGCGCCCCTCCCACAAGAGCGCGAGGCGCTTCGCGATGGCGGCCGATGGCCGCCCTACAGCATCGACGGCAGCCCCATCCCGAGCGTTCCATCGTCCTTCGCGATGTAGCAGCGCACCCGGATCTCGGGATTATCGTTGGCGATCTGCCATGGCTTCTCGGCGGCGCGCGTGGGGTTGATCCGCCGCAGCCCGTAGCCGAGCAGGACGTAGCGCGAGCCGTCGCTGTTGCCCTGCCGCCAGTTGGCGCCGTAGAGCGTCGCGCAGACCTGCTCGAGGCGCTCCGGCTTCAGGTCGAAGCCTTTCTGCCACAGGTCGGTGGCCTCGCCACTCGCTGTGCCGACGAGCCAGTCCTCCGGGATCCGGCAGTACAGCAGCATCGAGCAGGACGCCGGTACGGTCGCGCCCGATGGCATCGCGAGGCCGTCGCGAAGCATCAGCATCACGACGGTCCCGACGGCCATCGCCGGCTCAGCGGCAGCTCGCGGGCAGCAGCACGTTGTCGAGCGTGGTCGAGTTGGCCGCGTCGTCCTGGCTGACGTCCTGCGCGCCGGCCGGCGCCGACGCCTTGCCGCAACGCCAGACGATCTCGTTGCCCTTGTAGTAGGGCTCCAGCGCGACCTGGCCGATCACCGGCGGGGTGTAGTTGTAGACCGCGAAGCTGATCAGCACCGTGCCGTCGTTGACCTGGTAGTCGAGACCCGGGCCGGACGGGACGTTGACGATATTGAGGTCGCCGAGCGTCGACGGCAGCTGGCGATTGGCCAGCGTGTAGGTCGAGATCGCATCCTGCAGCGGACGCGCGTTGACGATCGCCGCATTGACCACCGCGATGCGCTGATTGTTGACGTAGGCCGGAATCGCGATCGCCGCGAGCATGCCGAGCACGACGCAGCCCACCGGCATGCCGACCAGCAGCACGATCGCGCAGCCGCCGAGGCTGGTGTTGTTCGGATCCTTGTTGACCACCAGGGTGCCCGCCACCAGGTCGTGCAGTGCCTGCTTCTTCTCGGTGAAGCCGGCCATCAGGTAGCCGATGTTGAAGGTGAATCCGTTGAGCAGCTTGGCCGCCCAGCGTCCGAACGCATGGAGGAAGCTCAGGCGCTGGCCGTCGCGGTTGGTGACGATGATGCCGACCAGGCGCTTGCCGAAGGTCGCCTGCGCGGCGCCGCTTTCCTGCAGCACGAAGTACAGGACGGCGATCGGGATCACCAGCGCGTAGAAGCCGAGCAGCGCGGCGACCATCTTCTGCTGGTCGCCGCTCTTCATCACGCTGCCGAGCATCCCGGCGGCGATCAGGGCGTTGACCGCACCGAGGATCATGCCGTCGGCGATCAGCGCGGCGGCGCGCTTCCAGAAGCCGGCGTAGGTGACATAGCCGCCGGCCATCGGCGTGCCCATCATCGGCGGCATCGCGGGCATCGCCGGCATGCCCGGCGCGCCCATCGGCGGCATGCCCGGCGGACCCATCGGCGGCATCGACGGCGGCATCTGGGGCGCGGCTACCGGCGGCGTCACCGGCTTCGGGTTGAGCCCCGGGACCTGGGTGACCGGCATCCAATCCGGCGCGCCCTGGTACCACGCGAGATCGGTCGGGATGATCTGGCCGCTGGCGAGGTACTGGCGCAACTCCTCCAGCGAGTACGGGCCGAAGTCGCTGCCGTCGCGATGAATGCGGATTTCCATGCCTGTCCCCGTGGTCGTTCTCCCCCTCGCAACTATATCGAATGCCGTCGATGCGGCAATCGTTCCCGCAGGCTCGGGCGCCCGCGGCCATCCCCGAGGTTCAGTCCGACAGCTTGCGGAAGTCGCGCGAGCGCCGCTCCATCAGCCACAGGCCGAGGCGGTCGGGCAGGTGCTTGCCGACGAACTTCAGCAGGCGGTTGACCCGGCCGGTGACGCAGACCACCTCGCCGGCCAGGGTCGCGTCGACCCCGATGCGCGCCACCTCCGCCGAGCTCATCCAGACCGCCTTCGGCATTTTCGAGACCAGGTCGCGTGAGCCGGTCACGTCGTGGAATTCGGAATAGGTGAAGCCCGGGCAGACGGCGGTACAGGTCACGCCGACCGGCCGGTTCTCCAGCGCCACCGACTGGCTGAACTTGATCAGGTAGGACTTGCTGGCGGCGTACAGGGTCGCTCCGATGGAGCCCGGCATCCAGCCGGCCAGCGACGCGATGTTGGCGATCCGGCCGCGCCGGCGCGCGCGCATGCCCGGCAGGTACAGGTGGGTCAGTGCGGCCGGCGCGATCATCAGCACCTCGAGGAAGGCCCGGTGGGTGGCCCAGTCGGCCTCGTGGAAGCGGCCGGGTACGCCGTAGCCGGCGTTGTTGACGATGAGGTCGATGTCGAGGGCGAGGGACTGCGTCGTGTTGAAGATCGCGGCCGGGGCGGCCGGGTCTGCCAGGTCGGCGACGATGGTCGCGCATCGGATCCCATGGGCCGATTGCAGCTCACTGGCCAGCGCATCGAGGCGGTCCTGCCGCCGCGCGGTCAGCACCAGGTTCCAGCCGCGCCCCGCCAGTTCGCGGGCGAAGGCTTCGCCGATGCCGGCGGACGCGCCGGTGATCAGGGCCCAACCGTTGTCGCTTGTCGTCATTCCGCGCTCCGTCGCGGAATTCGCTGCGCGAATTCCGTAGTTGAAGAGCGGCGCGCTCGGGGAACTGCGGCCGCCGGAAGGAATCTTCTGAAGGGGGTGTCCGCCGGACTCGGCGTCACGATGGTACGGTGCACCTCAGCGCCGCAATTGTAGGGTGCGCCTCGGCGCACCGGCAGTACAAAGGCCTCATGCTCCTGCATATTCGCGTCATTGCGAGCGCAGCGAAGCTATCCCGCGCCTTTGCTTTTCGCCGCGCCGAGATCGAGTGCAAGGGCACTCGATTGCATCGTCGTCGCTGCGCTCCTCCTCGCAATGACGGGAGGTTTTCCATGCCCTGCGACTGCAAATCGGCGCAAAGCGCCTCCATTCCGCGACGTCTTCACTTTTCCGCGAATCGCGGCTATCATGCGCGGCTCTCTTCACCCGTATTAGCAAGGAAACGATCATGAAGGTCCTGTCTTCCCTCAAGTCGGCCAAGGCCCGTCATCGCGATTGCAAGATCGTGCGCCGCCGCGGCAAGGTCTTCGTGATCTGCAAGTCCAACCCGCGTTTCAAGGCGCGTCAGCGCTGAGATCGCGCGCCGCGGACCTCGTTCCGCGGCGGGACGACCCGGACACCGCCACGCGGTAATCCAGGGCAGAAGAAGCCGGAGCGATCCGGCTTTTTTCGTTGGGACATTCGACGTGACGCATGGGGGCATTGCCCGCCATGGCCTCCGCGCCTGCGATTGTGGGAAGGGGCAGCCCTTCCGCAGGCCGCTACGCACCTGGGCTCCGGGCCCCATCGTTGCGCACCCCAATGCGATCGCGTTGTCGCGACGACATCCGCAAGGAATGCGCACCGGCTGTCGGCTTCGCCGTGCCCTGATCCGGACGCAATCGACGAGCGTCGGGGCAACGGCGGGCAGTGCCCGCCCTACGCGCGCTCCCGCCAGTCCTTCCAGGCATCGAGCCCCTGGTACCACCAGTAGGTCGCCTGCGCTCCCAGATAGCCGGCGGGCTTCATCGCGCTCGGCAGTCCGTAGATCGCGTAGTCGCGCCAGCCCTCGTCGTCGCTGGCGATCGCCGCGGCGAGCAGTTCGCCGGCGGCGGTCGTGGTCGCGAGGCCGTGGCCGCCGAAGCCCTGCGCGCACCACAGGCCGCGGTCGAGCAGGCGGATCTGCGGCATCTGGTGGCGGGCGTAGCTCATCAGGCCGCTCCACGCATAGTCGACCTTCACCTCCGCCAGTTGCGGGAAGACTTTGCCGAGGTCGCGTTTCAAAAGACGCGCGACTTGGGCCGGTGCGCGGTCGAGGATCGAGATGCGCCCGCCCCAGAGCAATCGGGTATCGGCCAGCGGGCGGTAGTAGTCGAAGGCGAAACGGGTGTCGTAGATCGCGGCGCGGGTGCCCGGAAAGATCTCCGCGAGTCGATCGCCGAGCGGCTCGGTCGCCATCACGTAGGTCGCGATCGGCAGGATCGAGCGATCGATCTCGGGGCGCAGCCCGGCGAGGTAGCCGCCGCAGGCGAGCACGACCTGGTCCGCGATCAGCTCGCCGCGACCGGTGACGATGCGCCAGCCGTCGCCGTGGCGGGTCAAGCTGTGCGCGGGTGTCTGTTCGTGGACCGCGACACCCTGCGCGCTCGCGGCGCGCGCGAGGCCGCGCGCGTAGTCGAGCGGATGCAGGTGCATCGCATTGCGCTCCCAGGCGCCGGCGCGATAGCGCGGCGAACGCACCAGCGTCTGCATCCGGTCGCGCGCGAGCCACTCCCAACGTTGACCGTAGACCCGTTCGAGCAGGTCCAGGCGGTCGCGGAGCACGCGGTCGTCGTCGAACCAGTTGGCCCAGATCACGCCCTCGTCGACCAGGTCGCAGTCGATCGCGTAGCGCGCGATGCGGTCGCGGATCAGGTTCACCGCCTCGATCGAGCGCCCGTAGACGCGCTTCGCCGCGGCCTCGCCGAGCTGGGCGAGCAGCGCGCCCTCGCCGAGCGAGTAGCCGCCGAACACGAAACCGCCGTTGCGGCCGGAGGCGCCGTGGCCGATCTCCTCCGACTCGACCAGCACGATGCCGTCGCGCCCGCGCTCGGCCAGACCGAGCGCGGTTGCGAGTCCGGCATAGCCGCCGCCGACCACGGCGACCTGCGCCTCCAGGGTGCCGATGAGCGGTCGGTGCGCGGGGTAGTCGCGCGCAGTCGCACGGTAATATGTTTCGACGGGGGATTTCATCGCCACACCTTAGCGCCGGGGAGCGACGCCGTCATGAGCGATCCGAATCTGCCGCCCGATCGGCAAGACGCCGACAGCGGGCTGCTGGCGACGCTCGCGCTCGCGGTGGTGTTTGGCCTGCTGTTGTTCCTCGCCCTGCGCTTCATCCAGGACCTGCAGTTCCAGGCCTTCGAGACCGGAGATTGGGCGTCGGCGACGCGCGAGCTGCGCCTGGTCGCCGGCATCGCCGCGGTGATCGTCAGCGCGACCAGCGTCGTGCTCGGCCTGCTGCTGCGCCGGATCGGCGACGCCACCCTGGCGAGTCGTCGGTTTCCTCCGCGGGGCACCCGGATGGCGGTGCGCGAAGCGCTCGAAGGGGCGGCCGCGGACGCGCGCGGCAGGGAGCTGGTCCGCGCCGGCTGGGCGCTTCTGGTCGGCGGGCCCCTGGTGTCGGCCCTCGGGCTCTGGTGGGTCTTTCGCCTGTAGGACGGGCCCCGACCCTCGTCCGACGTCGAGCGGGCCCCGGCCCGATGCTCTTGATCTGGACGTTTCGACAGAGCGGCGGGTGCCGCTCCTCGGCCCCAGGGGAACGGACACGGCCCTGGCGCTCGCGGAATCGCCCGGCGATGGCGGGCAGGGCACGCCCTAAGCCTGCAATTGCGCCTGCAGCCATTTCCTGGCGTCGCTCCACTCGCGCTGCACCGTGCGCACCGAGGTCGCCAGCGCCTCGGCGGTCTCGTCGTCGGTGAGCCCGGCGAAGAAGCGGCATTCGACCACCTGGGCCTGTCGCGGCGCGATCCGGGCGAGATCGCGCAGGGCCTCGTCGATGCGGGTGAATTGCAAGGCCTGGAACAGCGACGGATCGCTCTCGGCCTCGCTCGCCGCCGCCGCGGCATCGCGGGAAGCGCGCACGCGCTTCCGGGCGTAGTCGCAGACGATCTGCCGCATCGCGCGCGCCGCCAGGTTGAGGAAATGCGCGCGGGATTCCACGTGGCGTGCCGCCGGAGAGACCAGTCGCAGGTAGGACTCGTTGACCAGCGACGTGGTGTCGAGGGTCGACATCCAACGGCTGCCGGCGAGGCTGCGGCGCGCGAGGCGGCGCAGGTCGGCATGGACCAGAGCGATCAGCTGGCGCTCGGCGGCGCCGTCACCCTCGCGGAAGCCCGCGAGCATCCGCGTGAATCCGGTGGTATCTCCCTCGTCAAGACGTGTCCCCACAGCCCGATTCCGTGCCTGTTCCACCGACGATGATGCCAGCGGCCGACGCGCCCGCGGAGATCGGAAGGCTACCGTCCGGCGGGGCAATCCGCCGTCGGCGTATATTGCGCGTCATCTCCCCGGTGCCGCCGCTCGATGGGATCTGAATCGCTGCAACTGATCACCGGTGGCGCGCTGCAGAGCGCCCTGTTCGAACGCGCTGCCCCGGGCCGCGGCGCCCCCGAGCCGCTGCCGGCCGGCAGCGTGATCGGCAACTACCGGATCGTCGGCGTGCTGGCCGCGGGCGGCACCTCGGTGATCTACGAGGCCGAGCGCTGCGACGGCGGCTTCGCGCAGACGGTGGCGCTGAAGGTCGCGTTCGCCAGTCGCCTGCTGCGCGACTACGCGCGCCGCGAACGCGACGTGCTGGCGAAGCTCGCCCATCCGCTGATCGCCAAGATCCACGACGCCGGCGAGACCGGCGATGGCGTGCTGTGGTTCGCGATGGAGCTGGTGCGCGGCGAGCGGATCGACCGCTACGCCGCGGAGCGGCGCCTGGGCTGGGCGGAGCGCCTCGCCCTGATCCGGCAGATTGCCGGCGCGCTGGCCGAGGCGCACCGAAGACTGGTGATCCACTGCGACATCAAGCCCGCGAACATCCTGGTCGACGAACAGGGCTCGCCCAAGGTGCTGGATTTCGGCATCGCCAGCGACGCCTCGGCCGGCGACGCGAGCCGCGACCATCGGATGCTGACGCCGGCCTACGCCAGCCCCGAGCAGATCCGCGGTGATCCGGCCGACGTCCGTTCCGACGTCTATCAACTGGCCCTGCTCGCCGACGAGCTGCTGTACGACGACGGCGCCGCCCGGGGACGGCGGACGCCAGCGGCCTCGCTGCCGCAGGCGATGCCGCCGGCGGTCGAGCGCAACCTCGCCGCGGTGATCGGCCGGGCGACGCGGACCGAGCCGGCGGAGCGCTACCCGTCGATGCTGGAGTTCGACGCCGAGCTCGCGCGGGTCGTCACTCTCGCGCCCGCGCTCGAGCTCGGACGCGCTTGGCGGGTGCGGGCGAGCCTGTTTCGCCTGCGACTCGCGGCGTTCGCGCGCGACCATCTGTGGCTGACCGCCGGTCTGCTGCTGCTGGAGCTCGCGCTGGTCGCCGCCGGTGCCCTCTACCTGGGTCGCCGGGTCGACGACGAGCAGGGCGCGGCGCTGCGCGAGGAACGCACGCGGCAGGCGCTGGGACGCTTCTACGCCGACCTGTTCGCCGAACAGCCGGGCGGGGCCGCCACGGCCGAGGATCGGCTGAGCCAGATGATCCGCCGGGGGCGTTACCGGCTCGATCACGACCCGCACTACGACGACGCCACTCGCGCCACGCTGCTGCATTCGCTGGCCCAGGCCAGCCTCAGCGCCGGCCGCAGCCAGGACTGTCACGCCCTGCTCGACGAGGCGATCGCGCTGCGCCGTGGCCTTGTCGGCGGGGCGCCGCTGCCGCTCGCCGAGTCGCTGGCACTGGCGGCGCAACTGGCGGTGGTCGACGGCGACGTCGAACGCGCCGCCGAGCTCAACCGCGAGGCGACCGGCCTGCTCGCGAATGCCACGCGCCAGCCGCGCTACGACCGCTTCCGCGCGCTGCTGCAGACCAGCGCTTCGCTGGATCTCGCCTACGCCTTCGGCGACGCGCAGCGCTACAACGACGAGGCGCTCGCACTCGGTCGCGGCCTCTACGGTGCGGACAGCGTCGAGCTGCTCGCCGCGCGCCAGGTCGCCCACAGCATCCTGCGCGACCAGTTCCTGGTCGACCGAGCGAAGCCCTTCGGCGAGGCGCTGCTCGCCGATCTCACGCGCGCCTACGGCCCGGACGACCCGACCGTCGAGACCGAGGCGACGCTGCTGTCGCGGGTGCAGTCGTTGGCCGGCGACTACGTGCCCGCCGAGGCGCACCTGCGTCGCCTGGTCGAGCGCAGCGCGGCGACGCCGGGCCCGAACCGCGCCTACCGCGAGCACGCCGCCCACTTCGACCTCGGCGAGCTGGTGCGGATGAAGGGCACGGTCGCCGACGCGAAGCTGCATCTCGAGCGCGCGCTGGTGCTGCTCGAGGAATTCGATCCGCGCCACGGCACCCACTGGCTCAACGACACGCTCTACGTGGTCGACTTCTATCAGGACATCGGTGATCGCGAGGCCGCGCGGACGCTGCGCGACCGCGTGGTCGCCCGCATCGCCGAGCTGCCGCGCGAACGCCTGGCGCCGGGGATCAAGACCTTTCTCGCGCGTGTCGACGCGCGCGCCGGCATCGCCGACGCGGCGACCGAGCGCGAGCTGGCGGTGGCCGAGGAGTGGTACCGCGCGCACTACGGCGAGGACTCGTACTTCACCGGTCTGCTGCGGGCGAGTCTCGCCAATGTGCGCCTGCTGCAGGGGGACCGCGAAGGCGCCCGCGCGGTACTTGCGCGGGCGGAGGCGCTGCAGCCCCACGGCATGCGCTACCCCTACGCGCGGTTGCGCTCCGACCTCGACAACGCGCGCGCCGCGCTCGCCGAGGCCGACGGCGATGCTGCCGTCGCCGTGCGACTGCGCCGCGAGATCGTCGGGCGGCTGGTCGAGCAGATCGGCGAATCGCATCCGCTGACGGCCGAGATGATCGCGCTCGAGGCCGAGGCCCGGCGCCGCGGGGGAATGCCCTACGCGTCGGCGGCGCTCACCCGCAGCATCGCGCTGATCGTCGAGACCCAGGTCGACGCGTCCCCCCTGCGGAAGCTGGCGCTGGAGCTGTCGGGATCCTGACGGCCGGGTTCTCCGTGTTCCATCCTGTCCCGTCCCGTCCCGCCGAGCGCCGTGCGGCGGCCCGGCGCTTCCGACCTCCCCGGTGCCTCGCCTGCGGCCCCGCCCTGGTGCTGGCGGAGCGCTGTTGCGTGCGCCGCGCTACCCGTGCGGCCGTTCCGACGGCCGGTACGGTGCGCATGCCACGGCCGCTTCGGTACAGCAGCCGGCTCCGGCGGCGGCCGTCGGGGCGGGGGCCCGGCCGAGCAGCGCGTAGACCCGATCGAGCAATTCCAGCACCGGCGCGGCCGCGATCGGCGCGTCGTCGGATTCGACGTTGGCGTCTTCACCGTCGAGCTCCGCCAGCAGCTGGCGCTGCAGCCGCTGCACCTGATCGGCGTGACGACGCAGGCGCAGACCGGCGGGGGTCAGCCGGAGCGGCTGGCTGCCGCGCTCGAACAGCCGCTGGCCCAGTTCGCGCTCCAGCGCCAGAACGCGCTTCGACAGCGCCGAAGGGGTCAGGTGCAGGCAGGCGGCGGCGCGGGCGATGCTGCCGTTGTCGGCGACGGCGAGGAACGAGGCCAGGTGCGGGCTGGCGAGATGGCGGGGCAGTCTCATGGCGGGCCGGCTTGGATCGGATTCAGACCGATACGCACGGCGAGGACGGATTCCGCCACGGCGTGTCCTGCCGTTTCCATTCCGGACCGCGGCACCGACGAAATGTCGCGGAGCGAGTGTGACGGCCGTCACAGGGAGCTGGCGGACCCGACTTCCACGATGCGTATCGCAGATCACCGAACCGTCGTGACAGGGGATTCCATGAACCACTTCTTCAAGGCCGCCGTCGCGGCTCTGCTCGGGCTCGGCGCCCTCGGCGCCGCCGCCGCACCCTCGACCAGCCACCCGCGGTTGTGGATCACACCCGCCGAGGTTCCCAGGCTTCGGCAGTGGGCGGTCGCCGGCAACCCGATCTGGCAGAACGGGATTCGCCAGCTCGCCGTCAACGCGGCGACGGCGATGGATGCCGGCACCCTGACCGGCCAGGACAACGGCGGCTCGACCTACAGCCCGGTCAATCTCGAAGCCGATGCCGCCCTGTTCGCGCTGCTCGCCAACGTCGACCCGGACCCGGCGGCGCGCGCCAGCTGGGCGCAGCGCGGTCGCACGCTGCTGATGTTCGTGCTCGACCGCGTCGACGCCTGCATGCGCGCGACGCCGCCGACCACCAATGGCGCCTACTGCAGCGATTCCTTCCCGGTCTCCGACCGATCGCGCTGGCAGGGAATCGCGTTCCCGCTCGCGGTGGACTGGCTGTACGCGACGACGCTGCCGGGCGGCCAGCCGACCCTGTCGGCCGCCGACAAGGCGAAGATCCGCCGGGTGTTCCTGTGGTGGGCCTACCTCAACATGGAGGCCTATCCGAATCCCTACAACAATCCGCCGGAATTCTCGCTGCCGGTCGGCACGGTCGGCGATCCGCTGCTCCGGCTGTCGGTCGATCCGAGTCGCCGTCGGGTCCGCTACGGCGGCAACAACTATTTCGCCGGGCACATGCGCCAGCTCGGGCTGATGGCGATCGCGCTCGACCCCGCCGACGACGTGGTCGACCCGCTGGCCCCCGCGACCTACCTGAAGCGTAACGGCAACGGCGACCTCACGGCGTATCCGTTCAACGACGCCAACGGCAAGCTCGGCAGCTTCCTCACGCCGGCGCTCGATGGCTGGCTGTTCATGCAGGACTACCTGCTCAACAACGACTCCCGCGGTGGCATGCCGCCCGAGGGCATGGAATACGCGCCGACCTCGATCGGCATCCCGGCGCAGTTCATGATCGCGCTCGAATCCGCCGGCTACGCCGATCTCGGCGCCCAGGCGCAGCACGGCACCCGGATCGCGGCGTTGTCGACTACCCCGTTCTACCGTGATCTGCTGCCGGGCTACCTCAATTCGCTGAGTCCGGTGCCCTTCGCCAATCCCAACCGTGGCTCGGTGTACTGGCCGGCCTGGTACGGCGACGGCGAGTTCTACTACCAGGACGACTCGATGAACATCCTGGGGCCGCTGGCCCGCCACGCGATGGCGGTCGGCGACACCCGCACGGCCGATGCGGTCCGCTGGATCCAGCGACACATGCCGCCCGGCGGCAGTTCCGGCCTCGCCGGGCGCACCCGCAACGACGAGGACATCGTCGAGAGCATCCTGTACTTCCTCGTCTTCGACCCGGCCTCGCCGGCCAGCGGCGCGGGAGCCGCCGATCCGCGTCCGGACTATCCGACGCACCACTTCTCCGCGGGCCTCGGCCGCTTCCTGGCGCGGACCGACTGGGGCCCCGACGCACGCTGGTTCGACTTCAAGCTCGGCTGGAACAGCGTCGACCACCAGCATGGCGACGGGTTGATGATCGAGTTCTACCGGCGTGGCCAGTGGCTCACCAAGAGCGCGCTCGGCTACGGCCTCGAGGGTGGCGCGACCGACTACGAGAACTCGCTGTCGGTGCAGAACACGCAGTGGAGCGGCGAAGACCCCGAGAGCTTCATCGCGCGACTGCTGCGTCGCGGGGCGCAGATGCCGCAGGGCCGCGCTTCCGGCGATCCGCCGACGCCGGCGATCAGCGACGACCCCGCCTACGCCTATGCCGGCGGCGACGCGACCCGGCTGTACAACGCCAACTACGATCCCTTCGATCAGACGCCGGCGGCGCAGCGCGCGCTGGACGTGCAGCACGTCAGCCGCAGCGTGCTGTGGCGCAAGCCCGACCACCTGGTGATCTACGACCGCGCCCGCACGGCGACCGCCAACCGCTTCAAGCGCTTCTGGCTCAACCTGCCGGACACCCTGCCTGCCTTGCCGCAGGTCAGCGGCAGCAACGTGACCTCGGTCGCGCCGGGCAACCAGCGCCTGTTCGTGTCCAGCGTGCTGCCGGCGGCGAAGACGCTGGCGATCGTCACCACCGACGCGGAGATCAACACCACCCGCGGCAATCTCTGGAGCCTCGGCGCGGAGGACCCGATCCTGCAGCACCGCCAGTACGTCAATCCGAGCACGGGGCAGCCGGTCCCCAACGCGTTCGAGAACTTCGCGACCCGGCTCCGGATCGATGCGACCGGCGGCCCGGCCGACGCGCGCTTCCTCACCGTGCTGCAGGGCGCCGACGCCAACGGCGTGCGCGATGCCGCCACCGGCTTCGCCAGCACCGCCTTCGCCGGCTGCGCGCTGCCCGACGGCGGCTACGACGGCGTGGTCGTCGGCGCCAGCGCGTTCGCGTTCCGTCGCGATCTCGACACCCCGGCGCAATGCCTCGAGTACACCGTCGCTCTCGCCGCCAACGACCACTTCGTCGGCAACCTGACGCCCTACGGAGCCTACGGCGCGACCCGCACGGTGGTCGGCGCCACTCAGCGGATCCGGCTGGTCGCGGGCGGCAGCCTGCGCGCCGACGGCGCCGGGGTGCTGCATTTCGATCCGACCGTCCTCGCTCCGGCCGGGCCGCGCGCGGTGACCGATGCCGAGCGCCTCGACTTCGCGGTGCTGGTGGTCGGCGGACAGCGGACGAAGAGCTTCATCGTGACCAACGTCGGCAGCGCTCCGCTGAGCCTGAACGCCATCACGGTGAGCCCGGCGGACGCCGGCTACAGCCTGTCGGGCAACTGCCTGCCGGGGGGCACCAGCCTCGCCGCGGGCGCGAGCTGTGGCATCGACGTGCGCTTCGCTCCGGCGGCTCCCGGCTTCCGCGAGGCGGTCGTGAGCGTGAGCAGCGACAGCACGATCGCGCTGCCGACGCTCCGGGTGACCGGAATCGGCGAGGCCGCCGTCGGCCCGTCCGACACGATGTTCTCCGATGGCTTCGAGTGAGGAGAGCGCGATGAGTCCTTCGTCCTGCCGTCGGCTCGCCATCGCCGCGCTGCTGCTGCTCGGCACGGTCCGATCCGAGGCGCAGTCCTTCCCGACGCGCTGGGATTCGCGCGGCGCCGGCGCCGGCGGCGCGCTGATGGACCCGAGCTTCAGTCCCTACGACGACCGCCTGTTCGTCGCCTGCGACATGAGCGAACTGTTCCGCTCGACCGACCTCGGTCGCCACTGGAGCGACCTCGATCATCGGCAGATCCAGGGCAACCGCGGCACCCGGGTAGGGTTCACCTCGGATCCGCAGCAGCTGTTCGCCATCGACCAGACCGACGAACTGCCGGTGCCGGCCCACAGTGCCGACGGCGGTCTCAGCTGGCAGCGCGCCGCGACCTCGGTGTGGCCGGCGGATCGCGCCGCGATCGCGCTGTTCGTCGACCGTCGCAGCACCCAGCGGCTGCTGGTCGCGACCTACGACGAGCTGTATCTCTCGACCGACGGCGGCGCGCACTACGTCGCGCGCTACAGCACCGCCGATCCGAACGGCGTGCATCTCGGCGGCGTGCTGTTCGACGGCAACGACGTCTATGTCGGCAGCAGCCAGGGCGTGCTGCGCTCGACCGGCGGTGGCGCATTCTCGGCAATGGCCTTGAGCGGGCTGCCGGCGGGCGCCCGCATCGTCGGCTTCGCCGCGGCGCGCAGCGCGGCGGGCCTGCGGATGATCGCCACGACGGCCGACGCCGGAGCGATCTATGCCGGCATGCTGATCGAGGAGGCCTTCGGCGCCTACCGCGGCACCTACCGGCTCGATCCGGGCACCACGACCTGGGTGGCATCCGCCAGCGGCATCACCAGCGGTGACCAGCCGGTGCTGGCGGCGATGGCCGACGACGACACCGACCACGTGCTGATCGCGGGTGCGCTCGACCCGAACCTCGGCGAGTTCCCGGTGGTCTACCGCTCGGTGAACGGCGGCGCGAGCTGGAGTTCGGTGCTCGGGATCAGCCACAACGCCAACGTCGCCACCGGTTGGGCCGGCGCCGGCGGCGATCGCGGCTGGAGCTATGGCGGCGGGCTGATCGGGCTCGCGGTGGCGCCGAACGACTGGCGCCGGATCGCGGTCAGCGACTACGGCTTCGTCCACGTCAGCGAGGACGGCGGCGCGCACTGGCGGCAGGGCTACGTCGATCCGGCCGATCAGCATCCGGAAGGCGCCGACACGCCGCCCCGGATGAGCTACCACGGCGTCGGGCTCGAGAACACCAGCGCGTGGTCGCTGGCCTGGGCCGATCCGGCCCACCTGTTCGCCGGCTTCACCGATCTCCGCGGCCTGCGCAGCGCGGACGGCGGCACGACCTGGGGATACGACTTCAGCGGCCACAACGACAACAGCATGTACCGCGTGGTCGCCGACCCGAACGGCGTGCTCTACGGCGCGACCTCGACCGTGCACGATCTGTACGAGAGCCGCTACCTCGCCGATGCGCGGATCGACGGCGGCGGCGGCAGCGTGAAGCGCTCGACCGACCAGGGGCGCACCTGGACGACGGTGCACGACTTCGGCCACGTCACTGCGTGGATCACCCTGGCACCGAACGATCCGAATCGCGCCTACGCCGCGGTCTCGCATTCGGTCGACGGTGGCGTCTGGACCACGACCAACCTGTCCGCGGGAGCGGCTTCGACCTGGACGCGGCTGCCGGCACCGCCGCGCACCGTCGGCCATGCCTACAACGTCGTGGCGCTGAACGACGGCGCGATCGTGGCCACCTATTCGGGACATCGCGACGCCAGTGGCGCCTTCCTGCCGCGCTCCGGCGTCTTCTACCGCGCCAGTCCGACCGCGCCCTGGGAAGACCGCAGCGACGCGGGCATGCGCTACTGGACGAAGGACATCACCGTCGACCCGCACGACCCGACCCAGAACACCTGGTACGTCGCGGTGTTCAGCGGCTTCGGCGGCAACGGCGCGAGCAACGGGCTCGGAGGCGTGTACCGCAGCCGCGATCGCGGACTGACCTGGGCGCGGATCAATGCGAGCGACCGTGTCGAGTCGGTCGCCATCAGTCCGACGACGCCGGGTGTCGCCTACATGACGACCGAGATCGAGGGCCTCTGGCACACGGCCGACCTGGGGGCGACCGCGCCGACCTTCGTCGCGGATCCGGCTTATCCGTTCCGCCAGCCGGTGCGGGTCGTGTTCAATCCCTACGACAGCGCCGAGGTCTGGGTGACGAGCTTCGGCGGTGGCTTGCGGGTCGGGCGCTTCGGTGCCGCGCCGCCGCCGGCATTGTTCGCCGACGGCTTCGAGTGAGGAATTCGCCGCGCGAATTCCTCGAGCGAAGAGCACAGGCCTCTGGTGGGAGGGGCGTGAGCGCCGATGCACGTGGGGGAGGGCACAAGCCCGATGCACCGGGCTCCGCTGGAGCTCCGCGCTCGGGACTCGCGTCCCTCCCGCCTCGCGGCTCGCTCCGCTCCCACGGGCCCGCGGACTAGCGCCCGTTCCGCGCCAGCGACACTGCCGCGACGAGCAGCAACGCCAACAGCAGCATCCCGAGGCGATCGAGCGTCGGCACCGAACCCGACAGCACCTGCAGCGTGGCATTCGCGGACGATCCATTGCCGCCGTTGCCCGAGGCGATCGCGCCGGTGGTGACGGTGAAGCTGCCCGGCGTTCCGTTCGAGCCGACCGTCACCGACACCTGGCAGGTGGCGCCGGTGGCCAGCGTTGCACCGGTCAGCGCGATGGTCGACGGGCTGGTGGTG
This sequence comes from Ahniellaceae bacterium, assembly GCA_044221335.1. Lineage (GTDB taxonomy): Bacteria > Pseudomonadota > Gammaproteobacteria > Xanthomonadales > Ahniellaceae > JBGAPI01. The sequence continues at coordinate 7,217 of JBGAPI010000031.1, read as the reverse complement.
GTCAGCGTGCCGCCGCAGGCACTGGTGGTCGCGCTGGCGACCGTGAGGCCGGTCGGCAGCGTGTCGGTGAAGCCGATCCCGGTCAGGGCGTCGGGATTGGCGGCCGGATTGCCGATCGTGAAGGTCAGCGTCGCGCTGCCGCCCGGCAGCACGGCGTTCGGAGCGAACGCGGCGCTGAAGGTCGGCGGGCCGTCGACGTTGATCGATGCGGTGGACGTGTTGCCGCTGCCGGCTTCGGTCGAGACGACGGCACCGGTGGTGGTGCTCTTGACCCCCGCGCTGGTGCCGGTGACGTTGACCGAGACGGTGCAGGTGCTGTTCGCCGCGAGCGCGCCGCCGGAGAAGCTGATCGACGAGCCGCCGGCCGCCGCGGTGAAGCTGCCGCCGCCGCAGGTGCCGCTGGCGCCATTCGGCGTCGCCACGACCAGGCCGGCCGGCAGCGTGTCGGTGAAGGCGATGCCGGTGAGGCCGTTGGCGGCATTCGGATTCGCCACCGAGAAGGCGAACTGCGAACTGGCGCCGACCGCGATCGACGTCGACGCGAACGAGGCCGTGAGCGACGGAGCGGCCAGGACGGTGATCGAGGTGTTCGAGGTGTTGCCGTTGCCGAGGTTGGTCGAGCTCACCTGCACGGTGTTGTTCTTGACGCCGGTCGAGGTGAAGGCCACCGCCACCGACACGGTGCAGCTCGCGCTGTTGCCGAGCGTGCCACCGGCCAGAGCCACCGAACCGCCTCCCGCCGCGGCCGTCGCCGTGCCGCCGCAGGTGCTGATGAGGTTCGGCGTCGCCGCGATCACCATGCCGGCCGGCAGGGTGTCGGTGAAGCTGATGCCGGAGACCGTCACCGCCGAGTTCGGATTGGCGAGGGCAAAGCTCAGCGTCGCGGAGCCGTTGATCCCGGAGGTCGGCGAGCTGAAGGTCTTGCTGATGGTCGGCGCGTTGCCGACCGTCAGCGTGGCGCTGGCGGAATTGCCGTTGCCACCCTGGGCCGACGTGATCGGCGTCGCGGTCCCGGTGTACACGCCCTGGGTGCTCGCCGTGACGTTGATCTCGAAGTTGCAGGGGCTGTTGCTGCTCGGCGTGTTCGCCGCGATGGTGCCATTGCTGTAGTTGATGGTCGACGGACCGGTCGCCGAGACCGTGCCGCAGCCAATCGCGGTGTTCGCGATGCTGGACACCGACAGGCCGGCCGGCAGGGTGAAGGTGAAGCCGACGCCGGTCAGCGCGCTCGCATTGGGGTTGCCGATGTCGAAGCGGATCTGGGTGACGCCGGCCGGCACCACGTGGTTCGGCGTGAATTGGGCATTCAGCACCGGAGGCAGTAGCGATCCGGCATGGGCCGTCGCCGGCAGCAGCGCGGGAAGAGTGACGAGGGCGCTGGCGAGGACCAGTCGCGCGAAGAGGCGTTGAGACATCCGGATTCTCCCTTGAATGACGGTTCCATCCCTGCGCCGGAGGGGCGGTCGACCGAAGTCGCGGACGCGCCGCTCCGCCGGCGTGCCGGGGAGGTCTTTGGAGTTCACGCAAGTCGGAGCCTCCGCGGATCATTCCGCGTGACGCCTCGGACCGCCGGGCGGCGAGGCGCTCAGGCCCGTCCCGGCGCGCGCGCCGAGCGTCCGCGAAGCGTTCGGGCGACGGTGCGCCGAGCGCGCCCTACAGGCCGCAGCCGCGCAGCTGCAGCGCGAGCGCCCCATAGCGCGCGATCCGCTCCCGCACCACTGCGGTCGCCTGGGCGCGCTGTTCGGGCGTGAGGTCGCGGCCCTGGCGCAGCAGTTGCTGGGTCTGTGCGACGTAGACATCCGTGGTCGACATCACGGTGCAGCCGGCCTGGGTCAGCCAGCGCGAATACAGGTCGTTCCCGTAGGTCCACGCCGGGTCCTGCACCTTGAAGCTCGAGGTCGCGAGTTCGCGTGCGTCGCCGAGCTCGACCAGCAGCGCGCGCAGTGCCTCGTGGTACTCCGGCGGGATCTGCTGCAGCGACGTGCAGCCGGCGTCCCGACAGGCGCGCAGCGCGAGGTCGAGGTCGCTGCCGGGCACGGCCGCCGCGATCATCGTCCGCCAGCGCGCCGCGGCATCGGCGTCGTCGAAGGCATCGTCCCGCCAGTAGTCGGGGAGCGCATTGCGCTCGAAACACGTGTTGTACTTGCTGGCTTGGGCGTCGTAGAGGCCGGGCAGGTTGAACAGATCACCCTGGGCGCGCGCCGCCGCCACCTGCTCGGCCGGCAAGCCGACGCTGCCGGCGCGGCGTGCCAGGAGATCGAGGATGCGCGCCTCGGTCATGCCCGCGCGGCAATCGGCGAGCACCTCGCGGTCGTCGGCGAACTGGCTGCGGGTCGCGGCAGCGACGAAGTTGGCAGACGCCGGATCCAGTTCGCGGAGGCGCTCGTCCAGCAGCAGCGCAAGCTGGCGGTCGTGCTCCGGCCCGCCCAGGCGCCGGAACTCGTCGCAGCCCCGGGCCCAGGACAGCAGTACCTCGGCGGCGAAGGCGTCGCCCTTCAGCAGTTTCTCCTCGATCCTGGGCCACGCATCGCCGAGCGGCATCGCATCGAGCTCTTCGCCCTCCTTGCCGTAGGCGCAGACGATCTGCCGGTGTTGCGCGCGACGGAAATTGTCGAGAAAGATCTCCGCGGCGGTTTTCGCCGGTGCGCCGGTGGCGGTCGCGGGGGCGATCGGCGTCGCCGCGCTCGCGGGTGTCGGCGGCATCGCTTCGGGGGCGACCAGTTCCGGCGGCACCACCGGCAGGGGCGCCTGGGCGCGCTCCCGGCGCGAGGGCCTTTCAGCGGACGGTGGTCGTGGCGTCGTCTCCGCGATCGGTGCGAAGTGCAGGTATCCGCCGGCAACGACGGCCAGCGCGACCAGCAACGCGATCCGTCGCCATGGCGTGCGCCGGGATGCCGACTCGGGGCGGCTCATCCGGGGCAGCCCTGCAGGCGCCGTGCGGCGCCGCCGTAGCGGGCGACGTGGTCGCGCGCCCAGGCAAGGCCGCGGGCACGCTGGTCGGAATCGAGACGGGTGGCGAGCTGCTCCAGCGTCCGGCTGACCGCGATCGCATTCACGACCTCCGACTCCGCACTGCAGGAGCCGAGCAGCAGCCAGCGCCGATACAGCAGCCAGGCGTATTCCCGGACGAGATCGCCGTCCGCGTGGGAGCGCCTGATCGCAGCCGCGAGCGCTTCGGCATTGCCGACGTCGGCGACCAGCGCTTCCGCATCGCCCGCGAATTCCGTCGGGAGATCGGCGAGGCTCGTGCAGCCGCCGGACGCGCACTCGCCGAGCGCGACCGCGAGCGCGCTGCCGGCGACGGCAAGGTGTTCGAGTTCCCGCCAATCCTCGGGGCGCAGGCGGGCGAATTCGACGGCGAGCTGCGGCGGCAGCGGAGTGATGGACAGCGGCGCGCTGCAAGCCTGCGAGACGTTCATCGGGACCGGAAACATTCGCTGGACGTCCTCCTCGGTTGGCGGCGCGGCATCGGCCGTCGTCGGCAGCGCGATGCCGAGGCTGCGGGCGCGACGTTCCATCAGGATGGCATAGCGCGTGTGGTCGTAGGACGGCAGGTCGCACCCCTTCCGGGCCTCGGCGGCGATCCGCCGCTCTTCGCGCATCGCCGCGAGGAACAGGGCTTTGCTTCGCGGGTCCAGCCCCTGGACGAGGGACTGCTGGAAACGCTCGACGGTTTCCTCGTTCGGGACGATCGCGCAGGCGGCGACGCGATCGAACAGCATCTGGGCGGCCGCCCCGTCGCCGTCCAGTGCGAGCGCCTCGAGCCGCGGCGCGGCGATCGACATCGGCATCCCACGGAGCGCGGAGACATCCGGGCCGAACACGCATTCGTCGAGGCGCCGGATCGATTCCTGGTGGCGTCGCTCGATGGCGATGCCGGCCGCATCGACCGCGGCGAGTTCGGCGGCTCCGGGAGACGAAGTCGAGTCGCTGCCGCGGGACTCCTCGAGCACCGTGTCGATTTCCCAACCGGCCGGCGTTCCGCCCGGCGCTGGCGGGCGCGCGGTATCGGCAGGCTGCGGCGTCGCCGTCGTCCCGGTTGCGGCGCGTTGCGCGGCCGGCGAACGGCGGTTTGCGATGCCGAGCCCGACGAGCAGGGCCACGACGGCGAGCAGGACGACCGCGAGGCGGCGCCGGGTCGGCGGAGCACTCATCGTCGCCCCCGTGGCGCAACGGCAGTCTCCGGTGCGCGCATGGACAGGATCGCGCCCGCGGCGAGCCGCGGCGCCGCGCGCGCGCCGCCTGTCGCGTCGCGTCGGGCCCGACGGAGCGCCGTGACCGTCACGGCCCGCATCCGCGCACCCGCAGCGCTGCCGCCCCGTGCAGCGCGACACGCTGCTGCGCCAGCGCGAGACCGCTCTGGCGCTGCGCGGCGGTGAGCGGGGCCGCGGCGGCCTGCAGTTCGAGCGAGACCTCGGCGATGGCGTTCGGCAGCGCGTAGGCCTCGCAGCTGTTCAGCAGCAGCCAGCGCTTGTAGAGGAGCCAGCCGAACACCGCGTCCGCACGGCCGCCGTCGCGCTCGCGGTTGAGCCGGTACTGCAGGTCGTCGTCGAGGCCGAGTTGTTCGGCGAGCTCGCTCAATCCGGGCTGCAGCGTGGTCGGCAGATCGACGAGGGAGTCGCAGTCGCGCCGCTGGCATTCCTCGAGCGCGCCGCGGAGCGGGCTGTCGGGCGCGGCCGCGCCCGCGGCGATGGCGATCAGGTCCGGCGGCAGCACGGTCGGGTCGCCAGCGAGCAGGCGTGCCTCGTTGCGCCTCGGACGGCATTGCGCTTCGCTGCGTGCCGGCCGATCGAAGATCTCCGGGTGGGCGAGGCCGTCCTTCGGATCGAGTTCGGCGATCTCGCGGTGCCCGCTGGCGAGCGCGCGACGACGGCTGAGGTCCTGCAGTCGCGCCATGCCGAAGTCGCCGTCGCCGCAGCCGGCGGAGCGGGTGTCGAACCAGGCCATCGCCTCGGCCGAGATCGCGTCGATCAGCGCCGCGCTCGCCGGATCGAGATCGGGGCCGAACTGGGCCAACGCACGATCGCGCTCCGGCCCCGGCGCCAGTTTCGCGGACGAGCGCAAGGTCTCGCACATCGACGCGCGCTCCAGCAGCGCTTCCGCCGCGCCGCCATCGCCGGCCAGCATCCGCTGCTCCAGCACCGGCCACGCCGTCGCCAGCGGCGCGGCCAGCAGCGCGGCGTTCTCTCTTCCGAGGCGGCATTCCTGGAAGCGCTGGTAGTTCCGCTCCAGGTTCTGCTGGGTGCTGCGACCCAGCTGATGGGCGGCGTCGATCGCTGCGGTGGCGGAGGTCGCACCGGCGGACGGAACCGGCGGCGCCGCCAGGTCGTCGCTCAGCACCTTCGGCAAGTCGAGGGTAACGGTCGGAACGGCCACGGAGGGGATCGCCTCGGGGGGCGTTGCCGAGGGCGCAGCGGCGCTCGCGCGTATCGTGTCGACTCGCCACCACCACGCACCGGTCAAGGCGGCGAACAGCAGGACCGCGAGGGCGACGACGGCGGAGCGCCGCGGGGTGTTCATGGCGGTACGACGTCAGGGCGGGGCGGGACGCCGCAGTATCCACCAGGCAACGGCGTGCACCGGGAGTGCCAGAAGCACCCATTCCAGGTTCTGCTGGCGCAGGTTGGGCAGGGTCTTCAGCAGCAGCGCCGCGAGCACCGCCAGCGCGATCAGCACGACGACGTGGCGCATCCAGCCGCCCGCCGGGCGACCCCAGCCGAGCCGCCAGGCCAGCGGCAACAGCAGGATCGCGAGCGGATTGAACACCAGCAGGTTCTGGTTGGCCCAGGCCGACTGGTGTGCGGTGAAGCCCCACAGGAAGGCCAGCAGCAGCCCGCCGAGCCCGCAGCCGAGCCACCAGACGCCGAGCACGACGCCGAGCACGATGCGCGCGGTGGCCCCGATGTCCGCCTCGGCGCGCCGCGCGAGAACGAGAAGCAGCGCGGCGAGGGCGAGTCCCGTCGCGGCGAAGCCGGGCAGCCAGGAGGGAGGCTCTTCCGCCGGCCACTCGATCCTGCCCGGGGCGAGGCGGGCCTCGGAGGCGATCAGCGCGACGCGGCCGCCGTGGCCGTCGTCGACCGTGAGGTCGCGCAGGTGCTTCTGGAATTCCATCGGCACGAAGTCCTCCTCCCAGTAGGAGATCGGACGGTCCGCGTAGGGCCCGAGGCCGGCATGGATGCCGCGCGCGAGCCAGAAGTCCGGCGCGGTCAGCCGCAGCGCCTCGGCGCGGTAGGTGAAGCCGCGGGAAGGGCTGGAGAGTTGCTTGTACAGCTGGCCGCCCAGTGCGCGATCGAGCGCATCGCGCACCCGCGTCGAGCAGTTGGCGGTGAAGTAGTCGTAGCGGTACTCGCGGTTCTCGGGCTTCAGGTTCTCGCGCAGGGCATCGACCAGCGCCTGCGACTGCGAGGCATTCAGGTTCAGCTCCTGCACGTCGACCGTGCGGCCTTCGGCGATGTAGCCGGCGATGTCGTCGTCGGCGTCGAACGCGGCCAGCCGATAGCGCATCTCGCCGCGCAGGAAATTGACGAAGAAGCCCTCCTGCTCGAAGTCGAACATGCCGTAGTTGAAGGTCGCCCGCACCCCACGCTCGCGGTCCTCGACCAGGATCGCGTTGTGCCCGAAGCGCTCCCAGTAGATCGCGCCGGGGCCGATGGTGACGAGCGAGACGTGGTAGCGCGCGGGGGCGTCCGCCGCGGGAGCGGCGGCTGCGGCCGTTTCGAGAGTGGCCGTTGCGGCCTCTGCGGCAGCGCCGGAAACCGCGGTCGCCAGTCCCACGAACACCGTCAGCGCGGCGAGGCGTCGCATCACGGCGCGCCATCCGGCGGTCGCGGGTGAGTCGATCGGTGGGTGCATGCGAAGGCTCGGTGGCGTCGGCGAATCGGGGGAAGCGAGGATGAACGACCGTCGCGGCATTGTCACTGCAAAGCGATGCCAGCGACTCGCCGCGTCATGGAGCGACCGTGCCGAAGCACGTCGCGTGGCGGCCATTGGCCGCCCTGCGTAGGGCGCGCACTGCGCGCCAATGCCTCGCGTCGACATCGGGCGAAATCACCGAAGCGCCTCGCGACGGCGGCCAGTGGCCGCCCTACGTAATCGGGTGGACTCGCCCCCCTCGTGTTGACCCAGGCATCGAGGTGCCAGTGGTGAGATGTACTCACCAATCGGGAGCGAGGAGGGCGAGTCCGTGGACAAGATTACGACCGTAGCGGTTGATCTGG
>JBGAPI010000030.1:0-64475 GCA_044221335.1 Ahniellaceae bacterium | reverse complement strand
CATGTTGAGGTCGGCTATCGGCCGTTGTCGACCACTCGCGTATCGCCTCGCGCTGCGGCCCAGGTGCCGCTCCAGCGGTCGGTGTTCGGCGACCGCGGTGGCGAACACGAAACACCTCGCGATGGCGCGCGGTGCGCGCCCTACGGCCGCTCCTCGCCGCTTACGGAAGTGCTTGCCAAGCGCCTCGCAATGGCGCGCAGTGCGCGCCCTACGTCCGGTTCTCGCCGGTTTTAGTCGTTGTCGTGATGCGCCTCGCAATGGCGCGCAGTGCGCGCCCTACGACTGCTCCTCGCCGTCAGCGGACATGCAACGAATCGCCTCGCAATGGCGCGCAGTGCGCGCCCTACGACCGTTCCTCGGCGATTGTCGAACTCCGAACCGTGCGCATTGCCCTGCCGACCAGAGTCCGCTCTATGGGGTGGCCTTCTTGGCGGCTTCGGCGATCTTCTTCAGCCCTTCGCGGTCCGGCTGCGCCCGCAGGCCTTCCTCGGCGAGTACGAGACTGCCCTGCATGAAGCCGCGGTCGAAGGCTGCCTTGGCCTTGGACTCGAAGTAGGCGGCGACCTGCTCGAGGCCGGCGCTCGCTTCGGCATTGCTGGGATCGAGTTCCAGCGCGTGCTTGAACAGGTCGATCGCGCAGTCGCCTTCCGGGGAGGCCAGGCGGCGGCCGTTCTCGCCGACGCCTAGACGCACGAAGGACTTGGCCCGCTTCACCACGTCGGCGACCTTGTTGTTGTCGAACGGACGCGCGGCCACGTCTTCCAGCGTGCCTTCGTCGATCGGCGGCGGCACCGGCGTCACCGGCTGCACGGGCGCGACGGTCGGCGGCGGTTCCTTCTTGCCGCCCATCATCATCACGCCACCGCCGACCGCGACGAGCGCCAGCACGGCGGCGACTGCGATTCCGACCGGGAACTTCTTCGCCGGCACGGCCGCGGCGGAACCTGCCGCCGGATCGGCCGCGCCGCGGGACGGTGCCGCGGTGATCGCCGTGGGTGTCGACGCGGCTCCGCGGCCGCTCGACGGTCCGACCACGGTCGCCGCACCGCCACTCGGACTTCCGCCGCCACCCGCGCTTGCGGTCACGTCCGTGCGGGTGTTCGACAGCCGCGACGCCAGCCGGCGGCGCTGCTCGTTGTTGTTGCGGATCTCGGCCGCTTCCGGCGCCTCGCCGAGCAGCTTCTCGCAGGACTCGACGAAGGCCTCGCCGGTCGGGAAGCGCTGTTCGGGATCCTTCGCCATCAGGCCGTCGATCAGCGGCTGCAGCCACGCGAGGTTCTCGGGCAGCTTCGGGATCGGGTGGGTGATGTGCATCAGCGCCACGGTGAACGGATCGGGCGCGTCGTAGGGCAGCCGGTTGGCGAGCAGCTGGTACAGCATCACGCCGGTGCTGTAGAGATCGGAACGGCCGTCGACCTTCTCGGCGCGCGCCTGCTCCGGGCTCATGTAGTGCGGGGTGCCGATCGAGCTGCCGGCCTGGGTCGCCATGGTCGAGGAATCGACCGACTTGGCGATACCGAAGTCGGCGAGCACCGCCGTGCCGTTGTTCTTGAACAGCACGTTGCCCGGCTTCACGTCGCGATGGACGAAGCCCTTCTCGTGGGCATAGTGAAGACCGAGGGCGACGTCGCAGGTGGCGGCGAGGATCTCGCCGACCGACATGCCGTTCTGCGCGCGATCGTGCAGCGTGCCGCCGGGAATGAACTCGGCGGCGAGGTAGTACACGGTCCCCGCCTGACCGATGTCGAACACGGTGACCAGGTTCGGGTGCGACAGCCGGGCGGTGATCCGGCCCTCTTTCAGGAATCGCTCGGTGAACTCGCGATTGGCGGCCAGCGCCGGCGCCATCACTTTCAGCGCGACCTCGCGATCCAGCGACTCCTGCACGGCGAGGAACACGGACGCCATGCCGCCTTCGCCGAGGGGCTTGATGATCTTGTAGCCGGGGACGTTCGGGACTTCGCTGCTCATCGGCGCCAACACGGGAAAACCTGGGCTGGCAGGATGCCGGCCGCGTCGGGGCCGACGATATCAAACGGGTGGTCGCAGCGCGATCACCCGCAAGGGAAATATCGCCGTCCGGGAGGGACGGCGGCGAGACCGGGTGTGCAAATTGATGCAAATGCGAGCGAGTCGTCCCGTCACGGACGGAGGCCGTCCCTACCCGGCAGGCCCGACGCCGAGCGATCGCTCAACCGGCCGCCACGCCGTATTGGGCTCGGTAGGCGGCGATCCCAGGGGCGAACGCGTTGAACTCGGCGCGGGCCTTGGCGTAGGCGAGCACGTGGTCGACGGTGACGATCGAGGCCACCGGCAGGCCATAACTCCGCCGAACCTCATCCGCCGCCGACAATTCGCCCTGCCCGCGCTCGGCACGGTCCAGCGCGATCAGCACGCCGGCCGGCTCGGCGCCGTGGGCGCGGATCAGCGCCACCGACTCGCGCACCGAGGTGCCGGCAGTGATCACGTCGTCGACGATCAGCACGCGCCCGGACAATGGCGCGCCGATCAGGATCCCGGCCTCGCCGTGGTCTTTCGCCTCCTTGCGGTTGAAGGCGACCGGCACGTCGCGGCCGTGACGCTCGTTGAGCGCGACCGCCATCGTGGTCGCCAGCGAGATGCCCTTGTAGGCCGGCCCGAACAGCATGTCGTAGCCGACCCCCGACGCCTCCGCCGCCGCCGCATACGCCTGCCCGAGCGCCGCGAGCGCGGCACCGGTGTTGAACAGGCCGGCGTTGAAGAAGTACGGGCTGACCCGTCCGGACTTCAGGGTGAATTCGCCGAAGCGGAGGACGGCGAGGCGGGTGGCGAGGTCGAGGAAGTCGCGCTGGTGGGGCTGCATGCGGGGCGTCCGGGAAAACGACGATTGTCGCATTTTGGGGCCGAGGGCTCAGAAAGCCCTTTGTCATTGCGGGCGCAGCGAAGCAATCCAGCGTCTCGAGCTTTCGAGTGTCGAAAAGCGCGAGGCGCTGGGTTGCTTCGTCGTCGCTGCGCTCCTCCTTGCAATGACGGGCCTTGATGTCGAGCCGCAAGCCGCAAGTCGCGAGCCCCGAGCTCCAAGTCCCGAACCCGTTCGACGACGCCCCCAAGCCGGAAGCCACCTGCCGGGACTCAGCCCACAGCCCACAGCCCTCAGCCCCTACAATGCCGCGCCACCAATCACCTCGGACCCCGCTGCATGCGCATCATCACCCTGAACGCCAACGGCATCCGCTCCGCGGCCAACAAGGGGCTGCTCGACTGGTTCGGCAAGCAGCGGGCCGATGTGCTGTGCCTGCAGGAGACCAAGGCACAGGAGTCGCAGCTGACCGATCCGGGCTTCCGTCCGGGCGGACACCACTGCTTCTATCGCGACGCGGTGAAGAAGGGCTACAGCGGCGTGGCGATCTGGTCGCGGCGCGAGCCCGACGAGGTGCGTCGCTCGCTCGGCTGGGCGCCGTTCGACGACGAGGGGCGCTACATCGAGGCGCGCTACGGCAAGCTGTCGATCGTGTCGATGTATGTGCCCTCGGGCTCGTCCGGCGAGGAGCGCCAGGGCTTCAAGTTCGAGGTGATGGACTGGCTGTCCGGCGTGTTCAGGAAGTGGCTGGCCAGCGACCGCCAGTACGTGATCTGCGGCGACTGGAACATCGTGCGCGCTCAGAACGACATCCACAACTGGAAGTCCAACCAGAAGAATTCCGGCTGCCTGCCGCGCGAGCGCGACTGGCTGAATGGCCTCGTCGCCGACCCGCACGGCGACGGCAACGTGAAGCCGCCGAAGAAGGGCTTCATCGACACCTTCCGCGCGCTGAACCCCGACAAGGTCGAATACACCTGGTGGTCCAACCGCGGTGGCGCCTACGCCAAGGACGTGGGCTGGCGGATCGACTACCAGCTGTGCTCGCCGGGGCTGAAGGACAAGCTGAAGGCATGCAAGGTGACGCGCGATCCGCGGTTCTCGGACCATGCGCCCTATGCGGTGGACTACGACCTGTGACTGATCGGGGCGCCGCCGGCGCCACGCCTGTCGCACCGCGACCGGGCGTCCTCGCGGCCTTCACTCATCCCGCGGCATGGACGATGTTCTTCTTCGGCTTCTCCTCGGGCCTGCCGTTCCTGCTTCCCGCCGGCACCCTCGCCTACTGGCTGAAGGAAAGCGGCATTGTTCTCGCCGACATCACCCTGATCGCCAGCGCCGGCATGGCCTACGCGTTCAAGTTCCTGTGGGCGCCGCTGCTCGACCACGCCCGGCCGCCGCTGTTCGCCGCGCTCGGCCGGCGCCGCGGCTGGCTGCTGCTGGCGCAGCTCGGCGTGGCCGCCGGCCTGGTCGCGATGTCCGTACTGACGCCGGGGCAACTCACGCTGTTCGTCTACGCGACGGTCGCGGTCGCCGTGTTCGGTGCAACCAACGACATCGCGGTGGATGCCTACCGCATCGAGATCGCGCCGATCGCAGCGCAGGGCGCGCTGGTCGCGACCTACTCGCTCGGCTACCGCATCGGCCTGCTGCTCGCCGGGGCCGCCGCATTGATCCTCGCCGACCACCTGCCGTGGTCGCAGGTCTACCTGCTGATGGCGGCGGCGATGGGCATTCCGATCATCGCGAACCTGCGGGCGCCCGAGCCGGCCTACAGCGCGCCGACGTCTCCGCGGGGTTTCGCCGAGATCGTCCGGATCAGCATCGTCGATCCGCTGATCGATCTGTTCCGCCGCTACGGGACGACGGTCGCCGCGCTGGTGCTGACCTTCATCCTGCTGTTCAAGATTCCGGAGCAGGCGACGATCGGCGGCATCATGAGCCCGTTCTACCGCGACATGGGCTTCTCCAAGACCGAGATCGGTGCCATCACGAAGATCTACGGCGTCTGGATCGGCATGGTCGGCGTGTTCCTCGGCGGCGCACTGGTGGCGCGTTTCGGCGCCTGGCGCTCGCTCGGCACGATGGTCGTGGTCTGCGGCGCCTGCAACCTGCTCTACCTGTTCCTCATCGCCCACCCCGGCGATCGCACGGTGCTGACGCTGGTGATCTCCGGCGAAAACCTGACGCTCGGCATGCTCGGCCCGCCGACCGTGGCCTTCCTGTCCTCGCTGGTGAACCGCGAGCACACCGCGACCCAGTACGCGCTGCTGTCCTCGCTGGTGAACCTGCCGGGCAAGCTGCTCGGGGTGTTCGCCGGCGGCATCGCCACCCAGCTCGGCTATGCCGGCTATTTCGTGATCACGGTGGTCGCTCTGGCGCCGGCGATGGTGGTGTACGCGGTGCTGTGGAGGCGATTCGGTCGCGCCACGGCTTCACCCGCCGAACCCTGAAACCGTCTCCCCGCGGCAGGTCCGAAGGACCCGTCGGGCCGCGAGCCCGCGACAGGGGCTTAGACTCGCGGGGAATGCCTTCCGGAGTCCGGCGATGTCGTCTCTTTTCGATCTCCAGCGGTCCGCACTGTTCCTGCCGTTGATCGCCGCGACGACGACCTGGGCCGACGAGGCGCCGACATTTTCCGAATGCGCCGGCCCGGCGAAGCTCGCGGCACCCGCAAGGGACCTGCCGACGGCCGCCGATCGCCGGCGACTTCGCGACTGCGACTCCGAGGCGCTGTATTACGGCATTGGTGCGGAGGCGGATTTCGTTGCGGCCCGGAAGTGCGCGCTGATCGAGGCGGAAAATCCGGACCCGGGACCGGGGATCTTCGGCGCCGGCGTGCTGATGATGATCTACGCCAATGGCCGCGGCGTGCCGCAGGATCTCGATCTGGCGCGAAAGTACGCGTGCGCGATGTGGTCCGCGCCGGCCGAGCTGACCGGTCGGCTCGATCACCTGCAGCGGATCGCCGACGGCGACGAGTCGACGGAGCCCTTCGACCTCTGCGACGACGTCACCAGCGGCGTCATGGGCGGCTTCTGCACGGCGCGCGAAGAACGCAAGTCGAGCGTCGGGCGGCATGACGAACTGACGAAGATCCAGGCGAGCTGGAGCGCACCGCAGCTCGAGGCCTTTCGCGCGCTGCGCACGGCCGCCGACGGCTACTTCACCGAGAGCATGAACCAGGAAGTCGACCAGAGCGGCACGCTGCGCGCGGCCTTCATGACCGAGCACGGCGCGGCGCTGGAAGACGAACTGCTCGGCATGCTGCGCGAATTCGAGACGGGCAAGCTGCCGCAGGGCGATGCGGCCGCCTACGCGACGGATGATCGCGAGCTCAACGCGGTCTACGCCAAGGTACTGAAGGCCGCGGCGCACGAGGCCGGCGAGTCGTTCGGACCGCTCGGCACGATCGATCCCGCGGGAATCCGCAAGGTGGAGGTCGCCTGGCTGCGCTATCGCGATGCGTGGGTCGTATTCGGCGCGAGCCGCTATCCGCCCGTCGCGAAGGCGGCGTGGCTGGGTTTTCTGACGCGGCAGCGGACCAAAGCCCTCAAGGCGTTGATGGGCGACGAGCCGTAGGGCGGGCACTGCCCGCCGTTGCCACGACGCTTCGCGGTGGCGGGCGGTGCCTGCCCTGCGACGAGGCGCTTCGCTGCCCGCAGGTGCCACGACGCTTCGCGATGGCGGGCAGTGCCCGCCCTACGACGGGGTGCTTCGCGATGGCGGGCGGTGCCTGCCCTGCGACGAGGCGCTACGCTGCACGCAGTTGCCACAACGCGTCGCGATGGCGGGCAGTGCCCGCCCTACGGCGGGGTGCTTCGCGATGGCGGGCAGTGCCCGCCCTGCGACGGGGTGCTTCGCGATGGCGGGCGGTGCCCGCCCTGCGACGGGGTGCTTCGCGATGGCGGGCAGTGCCCGCCCTGCGACGGGGTGCTTCGCGGTGGCGGGCGGTGCCCGCCCTACGTCAGTGCGCACCGCGGCGGCGCGCAGTGCTCGCCCTACGCTTCCGGTCGCATGTAGGGGAACAGGAGCACGTCGCGGATCGAGGCCTGATCGGTGAGGAACATCACCAGCCGGTCGATGCCGACGCCGAGCCCACCGGTCGGCGGCAGGCCGACTTCCAGCGCGCGGATGTAGTCGGCGTCGAAGTGCATGGCCTCGTCGTCGCCGGAGTCCTTGGCCTCGACCTGGGCGCGGAAGCGCGCCGCCTGGTCTTCCGGGTCGTTCAACTCCGAGAAGCCGTTCGCCAGTTCCTTGCCGTTGATGAACAGCTCGAAGCGGTCGGTGAGGCCGGCTTCGGTGTCGCTGGCGCGCCAGCGGCGAGACCTCCACCGGATGCTGGGTGATGAAGGTCGGCTGGATCAGCTTGCCTTCCACCGTCTTCTCGAAGATCTCCAGCAGCAGCTTGCCCCAGCCGTAGTCCTTCTTCACGTGGATGCCGAGGCGCTCCGCGTGCGCGGCGAGCTTCGCGCGGTCGCGGCAGTCGTCCGCGCCGATCTCCGGGTTGTAGTGGCGCACCGCCTCGTCCATCCGCCAGCGGCGAAAGGCCGGACCGACGTCGATCGCGGCGCCTTCCCAGGTCAGCGCGGTCGTGCCGATCACCGCCTTCGCGGCCTCGCGGATCATCGCCTCGGTGATGTCCATGATCTCGGAGTACGAGGCGTAGGCCTGGTACAGCTCGAGCATCGTGAACTCCGGGTTGTGCCGCGTCGACACGCCCTCGTTGCGGAAATTGCGGTTGATCTCGTAGACCCGCTCGAAGCCGCCGACGGTGAGGCGCTTCAGGTACAGCTCCGGCGCGACCCGGAGGTACATGTCGAGGTCGAGCGCGTTGTGGTGGGTCTTGAACGGCCGCGCGGTCGCGCCGCCGGGGATGACGTGCATCATCGGCGTCTCGACTTCCATGAAGCCGTAGGGCGGCGTCTCGAGGAAATTGCGCAGGAAGCGCACGATCTCGGCGCGCTGGCGGAACACCTGGCGCGAGTCCTCGTTGATGATGAGATCCACGTAGCGCTGGCGATAGCGGGTCTCGACGTCGGCGAGGCCGTGCCACTTGTCCGGCAGCGGGCGCAGTGATTTCGTGAGCAGGCGCAGGCCATCGACCTTGATCGACAGTTCGCCGGTCTTGGTGCGCATCAGGACGCCGGTGGCGCCGACGATGTCGCCGATGTCCCAGCCCTTGGCCGCATCGTAGACCGCCGGATCGAGCGTCCCCTGGTGGACGAACAGCTGGATGCGGCCGCTGCGATCCTGCAGGTTGACGAAGCTGACCTTACCCTGCCCGCGCTTGGCGAGCATCCGTCCCGCGACGGCCACACGGCGACCGAGCTGCTCGATCGCCTCGGCGGTGTGCAGGCCGCTGTCGGCGTACTCGGCCTGCAGCTCGCCGGCGAGCGCGTCGGGACGGAAGTCGTTCGGATACGCGTTGCCGTGCTCGCGGATCGCGCCGAGCTTGGCGCGGCGCTCGGCGATCAGCTTGTTGTCGTCGTTGTCACTCATGGATCGATTCCCGATGCTGCTGCGAAGACGATGGCGGCGCCTTGCGGGACCGCGTCAGCGGTGCAAGTCCACCATCGCCGGCCGCTGAAAACCAATGATCGCTGTTCACATGGACGGATTCTGCGCCGCGGAATCCGTCACGCGTCCGCGCGTTTCGAACCGACCTCGAGGCCCGCCTTCAGGCTCGCCTCGATGAACTCGTCGATGTCGCCGTCCAGCACCTTCTGGGTGTCGGAGCGCTCGACCCCGGTGCGCAGGTCCTTGATCCGCGACTGGTCGAGCACGTAGTTGCGGATCTGCGAGCCCCAGCCGATGTCGGACTTGCTGGCCTCGAGCTTGTCCTTCTCGGTGTTGCGCTTCTGGATCTCGACCTCGTAGAGCTTGGCCTTCAGCATCTTCATCGCGCGGTCGCGGTTGGCGTGCTGCGAGCGTTCGTTCTGGCAGGCGACCACGATGCCGGAGGGCACGTGGGTGATGCGCACCGCGGACTCGGTCTTGTTGACGTGCTGGCCGCCGGCGCCGGACGAGCGATACACGTCGGTCTTCAAGTCCGCGGGGTTGATCTCGATCTCGATGTCGTCGTCGACTTCCGGCGCGACGAACACCGCGGTGAACGAGGTGTGGCGGCGGTTGTCGGAATCGAACGGCGACTTGCGCACCAGCCGGTGCACGCCGGTTTCGGTCTTCAGCCAGCCGTAGGCGTAGTCGCCCTCGACCCGGAAGGTCGCCGACTTGATGCCCGCGACTTCGCCGGCGGAGCATTCCATCAGCTCGGCCTTCCAGCCGCGCGCCTCGCACCAGCGCAGGTACATGCGCAGCAGCATCTCGGCCCAGTCCTGCGCCTCGGTGCCGCCGGCACCCGACTGGATGTCGACGAAGGCGTTGTGCGAGTCCATCTTGCCGCTGAACATGCGCTGGAACTCCAGCGCCTCGACCTTGGCCTTGAGATCGGTGACGTCGGCATCGACCGCGCGCGCGGTGCCCTCGTCCTGCTCGGCGATCGCCATCTCGAGCAGATCCTTCGCCTCGGCGACGCCGTTGGCCAGCGTCGTGATCGCGCCGACGACCTTGTCGAGCAGGGCGCGTTCGCGGCCCAGGTCCTGGGCGCGCTTGGGGTCGTCCCAGATCGACGGATTTTCCAGCTCCCGGCTTACTTCCTCGAGACGCTCGCGCTTGCTGTCGTAGTCAAAGATACCCCCTGAGCGACGTCAGTCGCTCCGCCAGGTCGGCGATGGTGGAGGCGATCGGATTGGTCTCGATCATCGGATTACCGCAGCTTGAAAAATGGCGCGCGATGGTAGCAGACCCTCGCCGAGTGACCGCTCCTTGCTGGAATTGCATTCCGCAACGGCACCCGTTGCGCGCCCTGCGTAGGGCGGCCACTGGCCGCCATTGCGAGGCGCTGCAGCGATGGCGCGCAGTGCGCGCCCTTCCGTAGGGCGGCCACTGGCCGCCATTGCGAGGCGCTGCAGCGATGGCGCGCAGTGCGCGCCCTACCGTAGGGCGGCCACTGGCCGCCATTGCGAGGCGCTGCAGCGATGGCGCGCAGTGCGCGCCCTACCCCGCCGTCAGTGCACGGTCACGCTGAGGTAGACCCGCCCGCCGCCGACGATCTCGACCAGCTTGCCGAGCGGATCGAAGTCCAGCGGCAGGCTGCCACTGCGGGTCGGGCTGCGGAACTTGAGGTCGCCGCGACCGCCGGATTCCACCAGGGTGCCGCGAACGCTGCCGCCGACCCGCACCTCGTAGTTGCCGTCGGGCAGGTGTTCGGCCTCGACCTGCAGTTCCTTCTCGCTGCCGGCGACCTGGTAGGACACGCTGCCCGAGGCGTCCGCGTCGAGGCCGGTGGAAACCATCGGCAGGTCGATCGTGACGTCGCCGCTGCCGCCCGAGCCGCTGCCGGAACCTGAGCCACTGCCGGAACCCGACCCGCTGCCCGACCCCGACCCGCTATTGTCGTTGGCGGAACTGGGCGTATTCGGGAACAGTCCACCGATGACCGTCGCGCCGCCAGCCTGGACCTCGACCCGCTGGCCACGCGGATCGAAGTCGAGCGGCAGGCTGCCCGCCTCGTTCGGTGCACGGAATTCGATCTCGCCCTCGGTGCCGCCGGCCACCGCGGCGACGCTGATCCGGCCGCGCTCGACGCCGCCCACCAGCAGGCTGTAGGTGCCGCTCGGCAATTGCTCGAGCTCGACGCTGAAGTCGACATGGTCGCTGCGCTGGCGCAGGCGCGCGGACAACTGCGGTCCGTTCGACCCCTGCAGCGCGATGTCGAGCACATAGGTCGCGTTGCCGGCCGGCGGGGCGCTGCCGCCACCGGAGCCGGTCGCGGCGCCGTTCCCCAGCGTGGTCGACAGCACCGTGGCGCCACCGGACTGCACTTCGATCAAGGCCCCGCGCGGATCGAAATCGAGCAGCACCGCGCCGGCCTCCAGCGGGCTGCGGAACTCGACTTCTCCTTCGAAGCGGGTACCGCTCGCCGTCACCACCAGGCTGCCGCGCCGGACGCCGGCGACACGCACGTCGTAGCTGCCGACGGGCAGGTCTTCGGCTTCGACCGTCAGCTGCGCGTGATCGGCACGCGACTCGTAGGCCACCTTGCCGTGGGCGCCGGGGATGACCCCGCTGGCCGTCATGAACTGGACGATGCGCTGGTCGCCGGCGTTCGACCTGGCATCGTCGGAAACGCCGCCGGAGCAGCTCGAGTTGTACAGTTGGGTCAGGCGCGACAGTGGCATCTGTCCGGCACTGAAGCCGGCGATCCGCGGCGAGTAGCTGAGCGTTCCGCTGTCGCAGTCGTCGAAGCGGACCGTCAGCGTGCCGAACTCGGTGAGGCGCACGGCGGACGGGTCGAAGCTGTTGCCGAAGCGGCCGCCGGTCGGCAGGTAGACCGTCATCGTCGCCTGATTGCCGGCCACCGGGCCGTCGCCGTACAGCCAGACCTGCTGGCCAGCCGCGTCGTAGGTGTACCAGGACGCCACCGCACGCTTGCCGCTGGCGGCATCGATCACCTCCAGCATCAGCCCGGTGCCCGGATGGGTGGGGTCGTACCAGGAGGCAGTGAACTCGCGGGTCAGGCTGAGCGCATGACCCTGCTGCGCCAACAGGGCGGTGGCGGCGAGCAGACCGAGACGCAGCGGCGGGAAACGGTTGGGGCGACGGAACATGGCGGGGTCCTCCGGAAGTGGGCTCGCCGGGACGGCGGTGATGTGGATACGCTAGTTGCCGGCAGGCCGCCGGCCCATCCGGGAAAACACCCAGGACCTCCGCCGGGAAGCCTCAGTGCAGCCGTCACAGTTTCTTCCCCGGACGTCGTTGGCATGCCTTCGGGTCGCCGGGACTGGTCTCCTTCTCCGCTCGGAATTCCGGATGTCCTGTCGCGCTCTCTTGTTCTCCATGGCCCTGCTGCTCGGCGCCCTCCCGGTGGCCGCCGCGCCGTCCGGGCCGCCGCCGCGCCAGGTCGCGATCACCATCGACGACCTGCCCTGGGTCGAGTTCGATCGGGTCGGGGTGGCCGAGGCGCGCCGCCGCTTCGACCGGATCATCGCCGCCCTGCGCACGCGGCACGCTCCGGCGACCGCGTTCGTCAACGAAGACAAGCTCGAGCGCGACGGCCGCGTCGATCCGGAGCGACGACAGCTGCTGGTCGACTGGCTCGATGCCGGTCTCGATCTCGGCAACCACACCTACGGCCATGTCGACCTGCACCGCGTCGAGGTCGCCGCCTACGAGGAGGCGATCGTCCGTGGCGAGACCACCACCCGGGCCTTGCTGGCGGCCCGCGGCCGCTCGCTCACCTGGTTCCGCCATCCGTTCCTGCACACCGGCCGCAGCGACGCGGTCGCCGACGCGGTCGGCGCCTTCCTCGCCGCGCGCGGCTATCAGGTCGCGCCGGTGACGATCGACAACGGCGAGTGGATCTACGCGCGGGCCTACCTCGACGCCCAGCGCGACGGCGACCGCGCGGGCGCCGCGGAGCTCCGTCGCGACTACGTCCGCTACATGGACGCCAAGACCGCCTATTTCGAGGACGAGTCGCGCCGCCTCCTCGGGCGCGAGATGCCGCAGATCCTGCTGATCCACGCCAACTCGCTCAATGCGGACGCGCTGCCCGACCTGCTGGCGATGCTGGCCCGACGAGGCTACCGCTTCGTCGATCTCGCGACCGCCGCCGCGGACCCGGCCTACCGCGAGCAATCCGACCGCTTCCGGGGTGCCGGCGGCATCTCCTGGCTGCATCGCTGGGCGCTGACGGCCGGGCGGCCGCGGGGGTTCTTCGACGGCGAGCCGACGGTCCCGCCCGCGGTCCTCGAGCGCGCCGGCGTCGACGGGGAATAGGACGATCGCGCCGCCGCCCAGGGGAAAACCCCCAGACGGCCCCGGGAATCCATCCAGGCCGTGCTCTCGCGCTCGACAAGCCGCGCCGGTGTTTCTATGGTGGGTGAAGCTTCCCCGGTGACCCGGCCATGCGTCCACGCCACTTTCCTCGCCTGTTCGGATCGGCCGCGATCGCGCTGCTGCTGGCCGTGTCCACGGCCCATGCCGGCGTGGTGACGACGATCAGTGGCAGCACGGCGCTGACCACGGTCGACCTGCCGAATCCGAACGGCGGCGCCGCCCTGTCGGCGACCATCACGCTGACCTTCAGCAATCCGCAGAACCTCACGGTCGCCTGCCTCGGCATGGCCGCGACGGCGCTGGACAGCAGCGCCGTGACCGCCCTGCTTCCCCGACTGCCGGCCGGCGGCCGCTACACCGTGCCGACGGCGTTTCCGCTGCTGATCACGATCGAGCCGCCGCCCGGCTGCGGGCTGCGCTTCAGCGACGCCTACCAGATCGAGATCCACACCGGGAACCTGGTCTACCAGTCGTTCTCCGAGTTCCGCCTGCTGAAGGCGCCGGTCGGCGGCGCCTTCCTCGACATCACCAGCACGGTCGCGTCGGGCAGCGTCCGTACCCGTGGCAACGGCGGCAACTTCTCCCAGTTCGTGGTGGTGGCCGACGCACTGCAGGACTACCTCAACGACGCGGACCACGGCCTCGAGGACCTCGACCAGGACCTCGGCCGCAGCGGCCTGTCGCTGTCCGCCCGCAGCGCACTGGAAGTCGAGATCAACCTCGCCCGCTCGGCCTTCGATGCCGGCGACTACGCCGCGGCTCTCGGCTACGCCAGCACCATCGAGGCGCGGATCCGGCGCTACTCCGGCGACGGCATTCCCAACCGCTGGCGCTCCGAACGCGACGAGGTCGACGACGAGGGCGAGATGCTCGCCCACGTGTTGGCGCTGCAGTTCCAGCTCGCGCGCCTGAACGGCACGCCCTGAGCCGACCGCGGCACCGCGCCCGGTGCCGGAATCGGCACATTGTTGGCAATCGCCGCGCGAGCGCCGTGGCATAGTCCTGGCTGCGCTTCCGACCTGTCCACCGCATGCCCGCGCGCCTCGTCGTCCAACTCCCGGAACAGCCGGCACGATTGCACGTTCTCGCCGATGGCGCGTCCTGCGTGCTCGGCCGTGCCGCGGACTGCGACCTGCCCGTCGACCACCACTCGGTGTCGCGCCGTCATGCGCGGCTGGAGTGCGGCGCGGACGGCGTCTGGACGATCGTCGATCTCGGCTCGAAGAACGGCCTCCGGGTCGACGGCCACCGGGTCGAGCGCGCCGCGCTCGGCCGCGCCCAGTGGTTCGCGCTCGGCGACGTGTTCTTCGAGTTCACCCCGCTGTCCGAGCGCGAGGTGGACCAGGCCGCCGCCCGGCAGCAGGTGCGGCGACAGCAATCGCAGGCCCTGGCGGAACAGCTGGCGAAGCAGACCGACCGCGAGCGCCTGCTCGGCGACCTGCTGCAAGCCATCGTCGAACTGGCCGACGCCCGTCGCGGCTTCCTGCTGACCGGCCACAATGCCCGCGACCTGATGCTGCGCACCGCCATCGGTCTCGATCCCGACGGCATCGCCGCGAACAGTTTCCACGGCAGCCGCGGCGCCGTCGAGCGCGCCATCCGCGAGTGCCGGCCGGTCTTCCTGTCCAACCCGGCGGACCACTGGCTGCGCCAGCAGGCCAGCGTCGTCGCGCACGGCATCCGCGCCCTGGCCGCACTGCCGCTGCTGCACGGCGGCGAGCTGATCGGCGTGGCCTACGTCGACACCGACGAAACCGCGCGGGTGTTCACCGACCTCGACGTCGAGCTGCTGACGGCGTTCGCCGCGCAGGCGGCGCAGGCGCTGGCGGCGGCGCTGGTCGACGAGCGCCTCGCCGACCTCGAGCGCGCCTTCGGCGGCCGCAACACCGCCTGGAGCCGTCTGCAGGCGCACCAGGATCCGCCCCGATGACCGCGCCGGGTCGCGACACGCGCGGCGTCGGTTCCGCATCCGATGCGACGGTCACCGGCATCCTCGCCGCCGCGGACTTCCGCAGCGGCGATGTCATCGCGGAGCGCTTCCGGGTCGAACGCCTGCTCGGCATGGGCGGCATGGGCGTGGTCTACCTCGCCCACGACCTGAAGCTCGACGTGGACGTCGCGCTGAAGCTGCTCCGTCCGGAACTCGCCAGCCGGCCGGACGCCTTCGAGCGCTTCCGCCAGGAGCTGCTGCTCGCACGTCAGGTGTCGAGCCCGCACGTGGTCCGCATCCACGACCTGGTGCAGCACGGCCCGGCGTGGCTGATCAGCATGGACTACGTCGCCGGCGAATCGCTGGAGCACCGGCTCGACCGCGGCGGCCCGCTGCCCCCCGCCGAAGCGATCGCGATCACCCGCCAGCTCGCGCTGGGCCTCGCCGCAGCGCATCAGCGGCAGGTCGTGCACCGCGACCTGAAGCCGGCCAATGTGCTGCTGGCGGAAAGCGGCGACGCGCTGATCACCGATTTCGGCGTCGCCCGCTCCGCCGGGGTCACCGGCATCACCGGCAGCGGTGTGGTGATCGGCACGCCGGACTACCTGTCCCCCGAGCAGGCGCGCGCCGAGACGGTCGACGGCCGCAGCGATCTCTACGCACTCGGCCTGATCCTGTTCGAGATGCTCACCGGCAAGCTGCCGTTCCGCGACGGCACGCCGGCCGAGATGCTGGCCCAGCGCATCGTCCGCAATCCGCCGGGGGTGGACACCCTGCGACCGGACCTGCCCCGCTGGATCGTCGCGCTGGCGGCACGCCTGCTCGAACTGCGCCCGGCCCATCGCTTCCAGCGGGCCGACGAGGTGATCGCGGCGATCGATGCCGAACGGGTGCCGGGCTCGGAGCGCACGCGGGTCCGCCGGATGGCGATGCTGCTGGCGGCGGTCGCGCTGGCCGGCACAGGGACCGCGCTGTGGCACGCCTGGCCGCCGGCGGGCGCTCCCGCGGCAACGGCGAGCGTCGTCGCCAGCCCCCTCGACCTGCTGGTGCTGCCACCGGAAGTGCCCGACACCGCCGCCGCCGTGACCCTCGGAACGGAACTGATCGCCGAGCGCCTGAGCCAGGACAGCGGTCTCGCCGCCGCGGACCCGAAGCGGGTGGCAACGGCCCTCGCGGAACTCGGCTTCAGCGCCGAGGAGGCCCGCCGGCACCGTGGCCGGGTCGGCGAGCTGCTGCCGGCACGGCGCTGGCTGGAGGTCGCGGTGGCGCCGAACGGCAAGGACCTCGACTGGCGGCTGGTCGACGCCGCCGATGGCACGGTGCGTTGGCAATGGACGCAGGTCGCGCCCGCCGGCCTGTTCGATGGTCCGGCCGCGGAATCCGCGATCCGTCGCGCGCTGGCCCTCGATCCCGGTGTCGCCACCTGGCCGGGAATCGAAGATCTGAGCCGTGCCGTGGCCGCCGGTCCCGCGGACGCGACGGCCGTGCCGCAGCATCCGGTCGCCTGGTGGCGTCGCCTGCGGCAGCTCGATCGCGGCGGTCGCAGCGCCGACGCCGTCCAGCTGGCCGGCGAGGCGAAGGTCGCGCTCGCCGCCGCCGGTGACCGCGAGAGCCAGCGGGTGGTCGCCTATGCGCGACTGCTGACCGGCGATCCCGCCGGCGCCCGGGACGCGCTGGCGCGGCTGGTCGAAGGCCACCGCCAGGACCATCCGCTGCGCGCCCTGCTCGCCCGCGCCATGGCGGAGGCCGGCGACCTCGCCGCCGCCGAGGCGGCATTGCGCGAGCTCACCCGCGACGATCCCCGCAACGGGGACGCCTGGTACGCGCTCGGCATGTATGCGCTGATGCAGGGCCATGCGCAGCAGGCCGTCGACGAATACCTGGTGCACGCCCAGGTGCTGGCGAATCGCCTGCGCGACACCCGCCTCAATGCCGACGTCGCCAACGCGATGGGCATCGGATACAAGGATCTCGGGCAGAACCCGCCGGCGCTCGAGCAATTGCAGCGCGCGGTGCAACTGCGCCGCGAGCTGGGCGACGCCCGCGGGCAGTCGGCGAGCCTCCGCAACCTCGCCGAGCTCAATGCCGTGCAGGGCCGCTTCGACCTCGCCGACGCTGCGCTGGCCGAAGCACGGACGCTGATCGAACCGCTCGGCGACAGCGCGGCGCTGGCCGGCCTCGCCAACGACACCGGCCTGCTTGCCGAGGAAAAGGGCGACTGGCGCGCCGCGCTGTCGAGCTACCGCGAGGCCCTGCAGCTGCGCAAGACCCAGGGCGAACCCCGCGCGGTCGCCGAGAGCCTCAACAACGTCGGCTTCGCCTACTTCCAGATCGGCGATTTCGACAACGCCGAGGTGTACTGGCAGCAGTCCGACCAGGCCTACGAACGACTCGGCGACCGCAACGGCCGGGTCACCGCGCAGCAGAACCTGGGCCTCGCCGAGACGGCACGCGGCGACTTCGGCAGCGCACGGCGCCTGCTCGAATCCAGCCTGCACCTCGCCGAGGAGCAGCAGATGGCGCAGGAGCGCGCGGTCAGCCTCGCCAACCTCGCCGACCTCGACCGGCTCGAGGGACGATGGGGCGAGGCGCTGGAGCACGCCGACGAGGCCGGCAAGGCCTTTGCCGCGCGCGACGACACGCGCGGCCGCACCGAGATGACGCTGCTGCGGACCCAGATCCTGCTCGACCTCGGCGACGGCGCCGCGGCGGCGTCGCTGATCGACGGACTCGCCGAGGACCAGCTCGGCAATCGCGAGCAGTTCGCCATGCGCGCCTGCCGCCGCGCCGAGATCGCGCTCCTCGCCGGTCGCGTCGACGACGCCGCCCGCGAGGCCGACGTGGCGATCGCCGCGGCGAAGGAAGCGCACAGCCTTGCCGTCGAGCAGCAGGCGCACATCCTGCGCGCCGAGGCGGCGGCTCCCGGCGCCGCCCGCGATCGCGCGCTCGCCGCCGCCGCGGCCGCCGGCGTGGCGAGCGCGAGCGTGCCCTTGCGGCTCCGGCTCGCCGAGGCCCTGCTCCGCGACGAGCGCCGCGGCGCGGCCTCAGACTATCGCCCGGCCGCCGCACTGATGGCGCGCCTGCCGGCCTGGGGTCGCGGCTGGCGTCTGCTCGCGCTGGCCGCGCGCTCGCTGCGCGGCGACGCGGCACTCGCCGCCGACCTCAGCCGCGACGCCGACGCCCGCTGGCGCGACGCCGTGGCCGCGATCCCGGCCGCCGAGCGCCCGGCGAGCGACGCGCTGGCCCAGCGGCTCGGACTCCGCCTGCCGTGAGCACGGGCGGACGCGACGAGGCCGCGCTGTCCCGCGAGCTGGTCCGGCTGCGGCAGGACCAGGAGCGCCTGTTCGACCAGATGCGCGACTCGGAGGCGCAGTTCAAGGCGCTGGCGCGCTCGGTCTGGCGCGTGCAGGAGGACGAGCGTCGACGGCTCGCGCGCGAACTCCACGATGGCCTTGGACAGAACCTGACGGCGCTGCGCCACCGGCTCGATACCCTGGCTGCCGCCGTCGATCCCGACACGCCGTCGGGCCGGACGCTGGCCGAGGCCCGGCAGCTCTGCGACACCACCCTCGCCGACACCCGCTCGCTGTCGCGCCTGCTGCGGCCGCAGATCCTCGACGATCTCGGACTCGTCGCGGCGCTGCGTTGGCTGTGCCGCAGCACGGGCGAGGCGGCGGGGGTGGCGGTCGACCTGGAGGTCGGCGCCGACGTCGACGTGCCGGGAGGCGATCTCGCGACCCTGCTGTTCCGCGTCGCCCAGGAAGCGCTGACCAACGCGGTGAAGCACGCCCGGGCGCAGCGGATCTCCGTCGGACTCGCGCAGCGCGAACGGCGGCTCGCGCTGTCCGTCGTCGACGATGGCTGCGGCTGCGACGCCGGCGAGGCGCTCGCGCAGGGCAGCGCCGGCCTCAGCAGCGGCCTCGCCGGCATGCGCGAGCGGGTCCGCCTGTTCGGCGGCCAGTTCACCTTCGTGTCGCGTCCGGGCATCGGTGCCCAGGTCCGCGTGCAGATACCGATCCCCCCGGAACAACCGAATGGCTGAAGGGAAAATCATCCGCGTGGTGGTCGCCGACGACCACACCATCCTGCGCGAGGGCCTGGTCGCGCTGCTCAACGGCAGCGGCGACTGCCAGGTGGTGGCGCAGGCGGCCGACGGCGTCGCTGCAGTCGAGGCGGCGCTCCGCTTCCGCCCGGACGTGGTGGTGCTCGACATCTCGATGCCGCGCCTGAACGGGATCGAGGTGGTCCGGCGGCTCGCGCACGAACTGGAGTCGACCCGCATCCTGGTGCTGACCATGCATGCCGAGGAGGAATACGTGCTGCACGTGGTCCGCGCCGGCGCGGCCGGTTTCCTGCTGAAGGATTCCGCGGCCACCGAACTGCTGGCGGCGGTGCGGGCACTCGCGGCGGGTCGCGGCTACTTCGCCGGACATGCATCGCGGGTGCTGGCGCAACAGGTGCAGCAGCCCCACGCGCCGCTGGCCGATCCCTACCGTGACCTGACGCCGCGCGAGCGCGAAGTCTTCCACCTGATCGTCGAGGGCCTCACCACCAAGGAGATCGCGCGCCGCCTCGAGATCGGCCCCAAGACCGCCGAGAACCACCGCAGCCGCGTCCTCGACAAGCTCGGTGCGCGCAACACGGCGGAACTGATCCGCTATGCGGTGAAGCGCGGCCTGATGGATTGAGAGGCCAGTCGGGGATCGCGACGTCGTTGCCGTTCGGCGTCGGGGTCCTCCGACCCCCTCCTCTCGGACGACACTGCCGGCGGCGCGAGCGCCGCTCTACGGGCAGGCGAGGTCGATCGTCAGCTTCGCCGTGTCCTGATCCGTCGACCAGCTCCCCACCAGCGGAGACACGAAGCTGGCATTGAGCGCCGCGTGTCCGCGCTGCAAGGAGTCGAAGCGGCGCAGCAGCGAACCCACCACCTGCGAGGTCGGCACCGTGTAGCTGCAGCTCGGACAGAAGCCGCGGAACTGCGACATCGGGATCGTCGGATTGCCGAAGGGCTCGACCTGGCCATACAGCCAGCGCGGATCGCCACGGCCGTCGTAGAGGTACGCGATCTGTACCTCGGCGCGGCCCAATGTCAGCACCGACCAGCCATAGCCGGGGAGCAGCGGCGCGTACCAGGAACCCGAATAGTCGCGCGGCTGGCCGCCGACCTGCGGGCATTCCTGGTTCGCCAGTTCGCTCATCGGCTCGCTGATGTACTGGCCGTCGACCAGCGCGCTGAACTGGTAGCGGTTCGCGGCGGTCGGCGTCAGCACGACGCGGCCGACCACGACGCCGGTGTTGGCGCTGCCGTTCCAGCTGAAGCGGTAGAGGTCGGCGCTCCACGCTCCCTCGTTCGCTGCCGGGATCGCGGCCTGCGCGTAGTACCAGACCGGATTGCGATCGGCGTCGTAGGCGTACCAGATCAGCACCCGATCGACGTTGCCGTAGGAGAGGAACATGCCGTGGCCGGAACGCGCCGGGTTGAAATAGCCGGCCGTGCGCAGCGTCGGTGCCGGGCCGCCGGCGGTGAGGTCGTAGGACAGGTGCACGCTGGCGCGGGTCGAGCCGACGTTGACCGGGGTGAGGTACCAGCGCCCCGGACTGATCGAACCGGGGACGAGGTCGACCTGCTCGGTCGCACCCGGGTGTATCGAGCTGCCCTCGGCCAGGTTGCGAGCTTTCGCCGGCGGCAGGCCGGGGCCCGCGGTCGAGGCGGCGTCGCCCCGGGCGACGTAGAGATCGACCTCGCCGCTGCCGCGGGTGGCGACGTGCAGCGTGGAGGCGTTGATCGGTACGTCGAGAACGATGCGATCGTGCGCGGCGCCGGGTTGCAGTTCGAGGTCGATCGCCCCGTCCTCGCCGGCGACCATCGGTCCGCCGAGCACCTCGTCGCCGACGGTGAATGGCGTGACCGCGCTGATCACCAGCGGAACCGCAGTCACCGCCAGGGCATCGCGGGTGGCCTTGAACGCGGCGAGGCCGATCCAGAGATCGCCGGACTGCATCCGCGGCTCATGCACGGCAACGTTGAGCGAGAACGCCGCGCCGGCGTCGACGTGGCCGGGACCGGTCACCGCCAGCCTGCGGCTGGACGCTCCGCCGACGCTCGGTGCCGCCGCGGTGATGCTGATGACGTCGGCGCCGACGCCATTGCCGACAACGTTCTGCGCCATCACCCAGATGGTGCGCGCGACGCTGGCGGGTGGGATCGCGGCCTGGCAGACCTCGGTCGCGGCCGCGCCGGCTGCGATGCAGCCGATCTCGAACGAGTCGGGCTTGCCGTCGCCGTCGGCGTCGACACCGATGTAGAGGTCGACGTCGCGCGCGGTGTCGGAAGTCGCCCGCGCGAACAGCACGACCGACTGTGTCGTCGGATCAGTGCTTGCCGGCACGACGAAGGTCGTGAAGATCACGCCCTTGCTGAGGTCGTCGAAGGGATCGAAGCGCGTGGGGTCGGCGACGACCGCGCCGGAAATCGTGGTCGCGCGCTCCAGGCTCGTCACCTGCGGAACCAGGTCCGGCAGGGCGACCAGACCGGACAAGTCGACCCGCGTCAGCGCGGCGTTGCTGTTGACCCCGAGATCGACCGCGGTGGGCGGGGTGCCGATCGACGACAGAACGGACAGCGGAATCCGGCTGGTGGCGACCGCCGTGCTGCCCGGCGCGAGGCGGACCTCGCCTTCGACCCGCGCCGCGACGAGGCGCGCGGCGGATACGTCGACATCGATGGTCAGTGTCTGGCTGGCGCCCGGCGCCAGCGCGAAGCTCGACGGAGTGATCGTGACGACGGCGCCGGCCGTGCCGCTGAACGACGCCGTCCAGCTCGTCGTCGCGCTGCTCATGCTGGTCACGGTGCGGCTGAAGCTGCAACTCCGCTGGCAGGACTCGTTGACGAGATAGGGCATGTTGAGCGTCGATGGATTGCCACCGAGCGCGGGGTCGGCGGCCACGAAACTGGCGCGCGTGGTCGGGAAATACAGGGCAGCCTTGGCGGCATCGGGAACGAACGCGCGGCCGGCGCCTTCGTCGATCCGGCGCGCCGGCGTGCTGCCGTCCTCGCGACGGAGGTCGTCGAGGCCCGTGGTGAGCAGCGCGGACTCGATCTGGCTCACCCGCCAGTCGCGATGCACCGAGGCCAGAAGCGCCGCGGCGCCGGCGACGTGCGGAGAAGCCATCGAGGTGCCGCTCAAGGTAGCCAGGCCGCTGCCGGTCGGCGCGGCTGCGAGGATGCCGCTTCCCGGCGCGGAAAGGTTGGGCTTGAGCCAGCCCGCGGACGGATAGACCGGTCCGCGGGAGCTCGACGCGCTGAGAATGTCACCGGCGGCATCACTGAACACGCGCTGGGTCGCGTCCAGGCGGCCGCTGGCATTGTGACCTCTCGCCTTGATCTGTTGCTGCAGGGCGAGCACCGCCTGCCCGGCGGCATATCCGAGGTGCGTCGCCGGCAGATAGTGGCCGTCGGCGACGACGCTCTCGCCTTCCGCCGACGAGTTGATCAGGACCATGCCACCGGCGCCACCGAGCTTGACGTTGTAGCCCTTCTCGATTCGGCCGTAGGTACCGCGCAGGCAGATCACGATCTCGCCGTGGAAGGTGCCCGGCGGAAACGGATTGCTGGAGCCGGTCGGCGTCGACGACAGTTCCGGCGTGCCGGTACCGCACAGGGCATTGCCGAAGTCCCCGGCGTACACCAGCGGCACGGTGCCGGTGCCGGCGGAGATCGCGGCGCCGCCAAAGGTCGGCGGCGGATCGAGATTGCCCTGTGGGTCGTCGACGGTCAGGCGGGTGAGGAATTGCCGACCATGGGTCGCGTTCGCCACCGCGATCACCCAGGGCGCGTTCGCCGGAGAGCCCACCGAGCGGTCGAATGGCCCGCTGTTGCCGGCCGCTACCGCGACGAAGATGCCCGCGGCACGCGCGTTCAGCATCGACTCTACCGAGCTGATGTCGCTTGAGCGCACCGTTGCCCAGGGGTCGAATGCAAGACTCCCGAGCGAGTAGTTGATCACGTCCACGCCGTCGGCGATCGCCTGGTCGAGCGCCGCCGTCGTGGCGCTCGCCGCGCAGGTGATGTTGGTCCCGCTGCTGTCGTTGACGCACACCTTGTAGGCGATCAGGTTGGCGTGCGGCGCGACGCCCGAGACCGTGAAGGGCAGCGTTACGGTCGGCGCCGCGATGCTGGCACCGACACTGTTTCCGGCCGCGGTGCTTGCGACGTGCGAGCCGTGGCCTTCGATGTCGGTACCGTCACGCGCACCCTCGCTGGTGTAGTCGTAGATGCCGATCAGCTTGTCGTTGCAGCGCGTCGGCGTCGTGGCGCATTTGCCGAACAGCCGGCCCTTCGGATTGACGTGGTCGTAGCCGTCTCCGCCGATGTCGGCGAAGGACGGGTGGCCGGCGTTGATGCCGCCGTCGATGATTCCGACCACGATGCCCTCGCCACGGCCCTGCAGGCTCGACGACGGGATCGTGCCCTGCCAGACCTGGTTGGCGCCGATCCAGGTCGGGCCGGCGTCGGTCTGCGGGCGCGTGAAGCTGTCCGGCACCACGGAGACGATGCCGTCGACGTCGCGCAGCGTGGCCGCTTCGCTCGGCGACATGCGCAACGCCATCCCGTTGGCTCCGTAGCGGTAGACGAATTCGGGCGTGATTCCGCGGCCCAGAGTCTTCCTCACCCGCGCGAGCACGCCGTCGCGGCGCTCGTCGAGGTAGCCGAGATAGGCCTTGGCGGCCGGTCCAGCGACGTCGAGTCGTCTCTTGCCCTGCGCCTCGGCGCTGGTGCCGGCGAGCTTGGCGTCGTGTTGCACCACCGCGTCACGGCCACCGTCGTAGGCGGCGAGCGGCGCATCGGCGAGACGGACAAGGTAGATCCCGTTCGCCGACGGAGTGATTCCGGCCGCCTGGGCCTCGGCAAGCGCGAATGCCGCCAGTGCAGCGATGGTCAGGAGGCGGAAGGCGACGGCAGAAGTTCGCATGGCGGCTGGCCTCGTTCGAGGCGCCGATTATCCGGTGATTCGACCTTGCGAAGGGTGAAGGCTTCGGCAACGAGAACATCGTCCGGCTTGCCCTGACGAGCGACCGGGAACGGACGCCGAAGCGGCCCCGGAGCGCGACGAGCTCTGCCGGCTGATCCCGACGGGACGAGCGGGTCGCGGCCTATTCCGTTCGGGACGTTCAGCGACAGGGCACGTCGACGGTGAGCTTCTCGGTGTCCTGGTTCGACAGCCAATTGCCCGCCAACGGCGGGACCAGCACCGCATCGACGACGTCGTGCCCGGAGTGCGCGCTGCGGTAGGTGCAGCTCGGGCAGAAGCCGCTGAACTGGCTCAACGGAAGGGTCGACACGCCGAACGGGCTCACCTGGCCGTACAGCCAGCGCGGGTTGCCGTTGCGGTCGTAGAGGTAGGCGATCTGGACCTCGGTGCGGCCCAGGGTCAGCACCGAGGTTCCGGTCCCCGGCGAGGCCGGCGGATACCAGGAGCCGGAGTAGTCGGTCGCGACACTGTTGACGACCGGACACTCCTGACCCGCCAGTTCGATCATGGGCTCGCTGACGTAGCGGCCATCGACCAGCGCGGTGAACTGGAAGCGGTTGGCGGCGGTGGCGGTCGTCAGCACGCGACCGACGTTGACGCCGTTGCTGCGCGAGCCGTTCCAGGTGTAGCGGTAGAGGTCAGCGCTCCACACCGCATCGGCGCTGCCGGGACGCGGACTCTGCGCGTAGTACCAGGTGGGCTGGCCTTCGCTGTCGTAGGTGTACCAGATCAGCACCCGATCGCTGGCGCCGTCCGAGAGGAACATGCCGTGGCCCGAGCGCGCCGGGTTGTAGTAGCCCGTGGCGCGGACCTGCGGCGCGGCGGTCGTGGACACGGCGAGGTCGACCGCGACGGTGACTTTCGCGTTGCCGTCGCCGACGTTGACCGGCGTCAGGTACCAGCGGCCTGGCGTGAGGCTGGCGCCGGCCAGGTCGACGCGCTCGCTGGCGCCGGGATGGATCGAGCTGCCCTGCGCCGCGGTGCGCGGCGGCGCGGTGCCGAGCGCCGGCCCGCGGATCGACTCGGCATCGCCCTTCGCGACGTAGAGATCGACCTCGCCGCTGCCGCTGGTGGTGACCTGCATCGACGTGGCGTTCACCGGCACGTCGATCGCGATCCGGTCGCCGGCCTCGCCGGGAGCCATCAGCGTGTCGACCTGATCGACGATATGGCCGCCGACGGCACGATTGCCGAGCAACTGGTCGGTCCGCCCGTCCGAGAACAGCAGTGGCTGAAGCGGGATCAGCACCGTCGGCGTGGCGTCCTCGCGGTGCGCTTTCACGGCGATCAGTCCGCCAACCGACTCGAAATACCGGAAACCGGGCAGGTGGGTGGAGATGTTGAACGTCACGGGCGTGTTCGCGGCCGCCTTGCCGGGGCCGGTGACGATCACGCGGTCATCGGCCGGGCCGTCCAGCGCCGGCAGCAGCATGAAGGTGTACATCGAGTCGTACTGCAGCACGTACGCGTTCGAGTACATCTGCGCCAGCGTCCACAGCGTCCGCGACGACGCGCTGGGCGGCAGGGTGAAGAAGCACTCCTCGCCGCGCTCCGGCCCGGTGCCGGAACACAGCACTTCATCGGCCTGCGGCAGGCCGTCGCCGTTGAGATCGATGCCGACGTAGAGGTCGATGTCGAACGCGCGCTGCGATCCGCCGTTGGCATAGACGACCTGCCGCTGGGCCGTCGACGCGGGGTTGGCCGGAATCGTGCCGCTGGAGAACACCACGCCGTCGCGGAGATTGTCGAACGGCGAGGCCGGGTGCGTGTCGAGCGTGAGGGAATCGCCCGCGGCAACGATCGGGGTGGTCCTGACCGGCATCACGGTGAGGTCCGGCAGCTCCGGCAGTCCGCCGATCGTCACCTGGCTCACTTCGCCGCGCGAGGGAAGCAGCAGCACCCGCAGTGTCGGGTCCACCATGTCCACATAGCCCACGCGCCACACCTGCCGGGTGGGCAGCGGCTGCGCACCGAGACGGATGGCCAGGTCGGACAGCGTGGAACCGCTGACCCCTCCGGCACTGCTGCTCTTCGCCTCGGCGGCGCCAGTCGCGAGCGTCGCCGCGGCGGCGAGCACCAGCAGGAGCGGTCGGAGGCCGATCATCGGAATGCAGGGCATGTGGCTTCCTCGAACCGGAGATTGCAGTCGGAACATCGAACCCTCGACGACCGCGTTGGTCGCGCCGCCCTGGCCGGGGACCGGCTCGGAAGATCCGCCCGAGCAGGACGACAGGCAGGCGCACAGCGCCACATTATCGAAGCCGGAAGGCACCGTTGGTGGTCGGAACCCGGACGGCGCACACCGGCGCCGGTCGCTCAGGACTGGCCGCGCAGCAGCTGGTCGATGCGCTCGCCGCGGTCGACCGAGTCGTCGTAGTGGAAATGCAGCTCGGGCACCGAGCGCATCTTCAGGCGATGCGACAGTTCCTGGCGGAATTCCTTGGCCAGTTCCTTCAGCGCCTTGATCGCGCCGACCGATTCGTCCGCCGACAGCGCGGTGACGAACACCTTGGCGTGCGCCATGTCGCGGGTGACCTCGACGTCGGACACCGACACCGAGGGCACCAGCTTCTCGCGCACGGCGTCGTGCACCAGCAGCGCGACCTCGCGGCGCAGCAGCGCGGCGACTCGGTCGGTGCGGTTGTATTCGCGGTGGCCCATGGGAGTCCTCGGCGGATTGCGGGGTTAAGAGAAAGGGCCCAGTGCGACTGGGGCAAGCCGAACAGGGTGGACACTGCGGACAGCCGTCCGAAAGAGCCAAGCACTCCAGGCCAGCCCCGATCCGACTGGGCCCTGGGCCCTGTGCCCTGGGCCCTGTCCTACTCGCATGTCACTCTCGCCTCGCAATCCGCCGCGCCATCACATCGTACGCTGCACTTCGACCCGGTCGAAGCACTCGATCTGGTCGCCGACCTTGATGTCGTTGTAGCCCTTCACGCCGATGCCGCAGTCCATGCCGGACTTGACCTCGTCGACCTGGTCCTTGAAGCGGCGCAGCGATTCCAGTTCGCCGTTGAACACGACGACGTTGTCGCGCAGCACCTTGATCGGCTTGTTCCGCTTGACCATGCCCTCGGTGATCATGCAGCCCGCGACCACGCCGAACTTGGAGCTGCGGAACACCTCGCGGACCTCGGCCACGCCGAGCACGTTCTCGCGCACCTCGGTGCCGAGCAGACCGCTGGCGGCCTGCTTCACCTGGTCGATCGCGTCGTAGATGATCGAGAAGTAGCGGACGTCGAGGCCGTTGTCGCTGATCACCTTGCGGGCGGCCGCGTCGGCGCGGACGTTGAAGGCGATGATGATCGCCTGCGACGCCAGCGCCAGGGTGGCGTCCGACTCGGTGATGCCGCCGACGCCGGCAGACATGACGTTGATCTTGACCTGGTCGGTCGAGATCTTGGTCAGCGCGTCGCGCAGCGCCTCGGAGGAACCCTGCACGTCGGCCTTGACCACCAGGTTCAGCGTGACGATCTTGCCGTCGGCGCCGCCGGCGCCCATCTGCGCCATGATGTCCTCGAGCTTGGCCGCCTGCTGCTTGACGAGACGCATCTCGCGGCGCTTCTGCTCGCGCTGCTGCGCCACATCCTTGGCCAGGCGCTCGTCGGCGACCACGATGAAGTCGTCGCCCGCATCCGGCACGCCGGACAGGCCGAGCATCGACACCGGGATCGACGGCCCGGCGCGGTCGACCTGGCGGCCCGACTCGTCGAACATCGCGCGGACACGGCCGTACTGCACGCCGCAGACCACGAAGTCGCCCTTCTTCAGGATGCCGGACTGCACCAGCAGCGTCGCGACCGGGCCGCGGCCCTTGTCCAGCGCGGACTCGACCACGGTGCCGTTGGCCGAACCGGCGGCGATGGCGGTCAGCTGCATCACTTCGGCCTGCAGCAGGATCGCCTCGAGCAGTTCGTCGACGCCCTGGCCGGTCTTCGCCGACACCGGCGCGAAGATGGTGTCGCCGCCGAATTCCTCGGACACGACCTCGTGCTGGATCAGGCCCTGCTTGACCCGTTCCGGCTGCGCGTCGGGCTTGTCGATCTTGTTGACAGCGACGATCAGCGGCACGCCGGCCGCCTTCGCGTGGTGCACCGCCTCGATGGTCTGCGGCATCACGCCGTCGTCCGCCGCGACCACCAGGATCACGATGTCCGTCAGCTTGGCGCCGCGGGCGCGCATCGCCGTGAACGCGGCGTGGCCCGGGGTGTCGAGGAAGGTGATGACGCCGCGCGGCGTCTCGACGTGGTACGCGCCGATGTGCTGGGTGATGCCACCCGCCTCGCCCGCCGCGACCTTGGTCCGGCGGATGTAGTCGAGCAGCGAGGTCTTGCCGTGGTCGACGTGGCCCATGATGGTGACCACCGGCGGACGCTGCGACTGCTCGCCGCTGCGCTGCTCGGTGACCGCCGTCAGCTGGGTCTCGGCGTCCTTCTCGACCGCGCGGACGGCCTTGTGGCCGAGCTCCTCGACCACCAGCACGGCGGTGTCGTGGTCGATGATCTGGTTGATCGTCGTCATCACGCCCATCTTGAACAGGGCCTTGACCACGTCGGCGCCCTTCACCGCAAGGCGGTTGGCGAGATCGCTGACCTGGATGTGTTCGCTGATCGCGACTTCACGCACCGCCTTCTCCACCGGTCGGGTGAATCCATGGGGACCCGTCGGCATGCCGCCACCGACCGGGCGCACGTCGACCCGCGCCTTCGGGCGCTTGCGGGCGCGCCGCGGCGCGCGGTCGGCGAGGTGCAGCTCGCCGTGGAGATAGCGGCCCACCGACGGATCGACGTCGACCGCGGTGTCCTCCTGCATCCGGTGCGAACCCCGCACACCCTTGTGGCGGTGCGGCTCGTCGCGATCGCTGGTCGGGCGCGCCGGCGCGGCCGTGCGCGGCGGACCGGCCGGCTTGTTGGCACCGTGCGGCGCGCGCGCCACCGGAGCGCCGGCGCCGGCGCCGGGACCGCTGCGCGGACCGCTGGGACCGGTGCGCGGCCCGCTCGGACCCGTGCGCGGACTGCTGGGAGCGGTGCTGCGAGGGTAGCTCGGAGTGCTCGTCCGCGGCGCCGGAGCCTCCTGGGTCGCGCTGCTGGCGGCTTCCTCGGCGGCACGGCGCTGGCGCTCGTCCTCCTCGGCGGCGCGCTGCGCCTCTTCCTCGGCGGCCCGCTTCGCGGCCTCGGCCGCGCGCGCCTCTTCCTCGACGCGGCGACGCTTGTCGTCGATCTCGCGCAGCGCGTTCTGCTCGGCGGTGTTGCGATCGGCCGATTCCTTCAGCAGCCGGAGCGCGTTCTCGCGCTCCGGATCGACCGGCGCGGCGTCCTCGTTGACCACCGAGCGCTTCACGTAGGTGCGCTTCTGGCGGACCTCGATCGCCACCGTCTTGCCCTTGGCGGCGCCGGAGGACACGGTGATCTCGGACACGGTCTTGCGCCGGAGGGTGATCTGCTGCGGACTGGCGGGCTCCGCCGGCCCCGCGTCCTTCTTGCCGTGGGAGCGGCGCAGGAAGCCGAGCAGCTTGACCTTCTCGGTGCTGGTCACGATCTGGTCCGGGCCGGAGAACGACATGCCGGCCTCGGAGAGCTGCTCCAGCAGCTTCTCCACCGGCAGGCCGAGCACCTGCGCCATCTGTCTAACGGTCACTTCCGACATTTTTCTTCGCTCCGCTATGGGCTGGGCGTGCTTGCTCGGTTCTTACTTGCCGGCCTGTTCGAGCCGCGCCAGCATCGGCGCGCGTGCGGTCATGATCAGCTTCGCCGCGCGCGCCTCGTCCATCCCCTCGATGTCGATCAGGTCGTCCACCGCCAGGTCGCCGAGGTCGTCCAGCGAGCACACGCCGCGACCGGCGAGCTCGTAGGCGAGTTCGTCGTCCATGCCGTCCATCGCCAGCAGTTCCTCGCTGGGCTTGTGGCTCTCGGCGTCCTCTTCGGCCGCGATCATCTGGGTCAGCAGCGCGTCGCGGGCGCGCGCGCGCAGCTCCTCGACGATGTCCTCGTCGAACTCCTCGATCGCCAGCAGCTCGGCCGGCGGCACGTAGGCGATTTCCTCGACGGTGGAGAAGCCCTCCTGCACCAGGATCGACGCGATCTCCTGGTCGACCTCGAGCTTGTCGACGAACAGCTGGCGCGCGGCTTCCTGCTCGCTCTCGCTCTTCGCCTGCACCTGCGCCGCGGTCATCACGTTGAGCGTCCAGCCGGTCAGCTTGGAGGCCAGGCGCACGTTCTGGCCGCCGCGGCCGATCGCCTTGGACAGCTCGGTCTCGGCGACCGCGATGTCCATCGAGTGCTTTTCCTCGTCGACGATGATCGATTCGACGGCGGCGGGCGCCATCGCGTTGATCACGAACTGGGCCGGGTTGTCGTTGTGCAGGATGATGTCGACGCGCTCGCCGTTGAGCTCGTTCGACACCGCCTGGACGCGCGAGCCGCGCATGCCGATGCAGGCGCCGATCGGATCGGTGCGGTGGTCGTTGGCGCGCACGGCGATCTTCGCGCGGTCGCCCGGATCGCGGGCGCAGCCCATGATGGTGACGAGGCCCTGGCCGACTTCCGGCACTTCGAGCTTGAACAGCTCGATCATGAATTCCGGCGCGGTGCGGGAGACGAACAGCTGCGGTCCGCGGGTCTCGGCGCGCACCTCGGCGAGGTAGCCGCGGACGCGGTCGCCGGCACGCACGTTCTCGCGCGGGATGGTCTTTTCCTTCGGGATGTAGGCCTCGGCGTTGGCGCCGAGATCGAGGTAGATGCTGCCGCGCTCGACCCGCTTGACGATACCGTTGACCAGCTCGCCGACGCGGTCCTTGTAGGCGTCGACGACGAGGCCACGTTCGGCCTCGCGCACGCGCTGCACGATCACCTGCTTCGCGGCCTGGGCAGAGATGCGGCCGAAGTCGGCGTTCTCGACCTTCTCCTCGACGAACTCGCCGATCTGCATTTCCGGATGGTCGTCGACGACGTCCATCAGGCGGATCTGGCGGTCCGGCGATTCCATGACGATGTCGTCCGCCACCACTTCCCAGCGGCGGAAGGTCTCGTAGTCGCCGGTGGTCCGATGGATGTCGACGCGCATGGCGACATCCTCGAGATAGCGCTTCTTCGCCGCCGAGGCCAGCGCGGCCTCGATCGCCTCGAAGATCACCTCGCGCGAGACGCCCTTCTCGTTGGCGACCGCATCCACGACCAGCAGGATTTCCTTGCTCATGTTCAGCTCCGGGCGGGACCGTCGTCGCGCCGTGTCAGTCGAAAACGCTTACTTGTTCTTGGCCTTGCCGGGGGCCTTGCCCTTCGCGGGCGGCTTGCCCTTGGCCGGCGCCTTGCCCTTGCCGGGCTTGGCGGCCGGGAGGCCCACCGTGTCGTCGATCAGTCGCGCGCGCAGGATGTCGGCATAGGACAGGCGCGCCTCGGCGCCGTCCTGCGACAGCACGATGCCGGCGTCGTCCGCGCCGACGAGGGTCGCGCGCCAGCGGCGCCGGCCCGCGACCGGCAGGTGGGTCTCGAGCTTGATCTCGCTGCCGACGAAGCGCTGGTAGTGCGCCGGCTTGAACAGCGGCCGCTCGATGCCGGGCGACGAGACTTCCAGGGTGTAGCGGGTGCCGATCGGATCGTTGACGTCGAGCGTCGCCGAAACCTCGCGGCTGGCCGCCTCGCAGTCCTCGATCGTGACCGGACGGCCGTCGACGTCGATGTAGATGCGCAGCAGGGCGCTGCCGCCCGACGGCACGAACTCGATGCCGAGGCATTCCAGGCCGAGATCCGCGATCACCGGCGCCAGCAGGTTTTCGATTTCTTCGCGCTTCATTCGTACCGGACGTCGCGACCTCGAAGGGTTGGAAAAAAAAAAGGAGCCACTGGCTCCTTTTTCGGCGCGACTCCCGGATGTCTCCCGGGTGTCGCGGGAGGAACTGGGCACCTTGCGGCGCCACGTTCCAGGACGTGGTAGCGGGGGCAGGATTTGAACCTGCGACCTTCGGGTTATGAGCCCGACGAGCTGCCAGACTGCTCCACCCCGCATCAGGCGGCGCGCATTGTATGCAGGATGCCCTGCGGAGGCAACCGATTTCTTCCGCGCGTCGCGAGCGCGCGGTCGAGGATCGTCCGCCGCCCCCCGCAGATGGCGCCAACGCTGGGTTTCAGGGCCGGCTTGCAGAGCGCGACAATTCGCGTTCAACGCGTGAACGCGACGCCGACGGACGAAGACCAGGGCGCCGGAGGCAGGTATTCGCTTCCGGACGGCGGTTCCGATGCGTCACCGCACCCGCCCGTCGATCACGGTTTCGCCGTCGCGCCGAAGCCCTCGAAGCCGAGCACGCCGTAGGGTGTGCGGAACACTTCGCCTGGCAGGCCCAGCGCATCCTGCTTTTCGCCGCGCACCGGGGTGCCGAACACGAGGTAGCGGTCGTAGTGAT
The DNA here is from genome assembly GCA_044221335.1 of Ahniellaceae bacterium. Classification (GTDB taxonomy): domain Bacteria; phylum Pseudomonadota; class Gammaproteobacteria; order Xanthomonadales; family Ahniellaceae; genus JBGAPI01. The sequence goes on along the minus strand of JBGAPI010000030.1, from coordinate 32,373 downwards.
CGTGCTCGGCATAGGCCTTGCGGCCCGCCGGCCCGAGGTCGGCGACCAGCAGCGCGATCACCTGGTCGATGTCGCGCGTGATCGCCGCCTCCAGCGCCGGGCGGCCGAGCGCGGCCAGGCGTTCCGCGTTGTCGTCGGCATAGTGCGGGTCGTCGGCCGAGCGGTTGAGCCAGTGCTTGCCCGTGGTGTCGAGCGGCGGCGGGAGCACCTGGGCCCAGCGGTAGACGCGATGGAAAGTGGCGTGGCCGGCGTCGATCGTGCCGTCACCGTCGGCCTCGCGATCGACGATCCGCACCTCCAGGCTCACCGCCACCTGGCGGAAGGTCTGGCTTACCGTCAGCAGCGGCTCGATCACCAGCAGGTCGCGACCGGTGGCCAGGGTCTTGCGGTCACGGTCGGCGGCCACGGTGCTGTGCAGGAACGACAGCTCCAGCTGTGGCGCGACCGCGGCGAGATCGGCGTGCTCGCGGAAGCGGCGCTCGAACGCGCCGCGGAAGTCGTAACCCTCCAGCACCTCGCGGACTTCCTCGATCCGGCTCTTCGCCGCGTGTTCCATCGTCTTGCGCGAGCCGAACGCGGCGATGTAGCCGAGCCCGCCGCCGGCGATCGTCATCATCAGCTCGCCGGACTTGCTGACCCGGTCGACCTGCAGCCCGTCCTGCGCGATGCGGATCTCGGCGCGGGTCGGGTGCGCGATCGGCGCCGGCCAGGGCGTGCCGTTGCGGGCCTCGACGGTGGATGCCGTCATCGCCGCATGGAGCCCGACGACGAGCAGGGCGAGGCGGACGATACGACGGGACTTGGAGAGATTCATGGTCTGGGCTGCCGGAGGAGAGTGACATGCGGGGCGGCGTTCGACGACGGGCCCGGCGGCCGACGGGTGCGCGAACACGACGGCACAGTCTAGGGGCGCCCTGGGTGAGGTGGAACGCGCCACGGCGGTTCCAGCGTCGTCGCGCGACTCGTGGAGGTCGGCGCCGCGCCCGGCGTCGATCCGACCGGGAGGACGCGCGCCGGAGGTGCCGCCCGTGGACGGCCGCCGGCAGCCGGTTGCCGGCTCCGGCAACCGGGCGTCGCACGTCTCAGCGGTAGGTCGCGTCCAGGCACCAGGCCAGCAGTGGTCCCGCGGCGAGGCCGAGGACCAGCAGTGCGAGGCCGTTGGTCGACAGCACCAGGCGGAACGGCAGGTCGGCGGGCAGCGGCAGCGCATCGGCGGCGGCCGGCTCGTCGAAATACATGGTCTTGATCACCCGCAGGTAATAGAACGCGCCGATCACCGCCATCACGCCGGCATACACGGCGAGTCCGACGTAGCCGGCGTTGACCGCGGCCTTCAGCACCGACAGCTTGGCGATGAAGCCCACCAGACCCGGGATGCCGGCGAACGAGGCCATCACCAGCAGCATCATGAAGGCGTACCAGCTGCTGCGCTGGTTGAGGCCGCGGAAGTCGGAGATCTCCTCGGCCTCGAACCCGGCGCGCGACATCAGCACGATCAGGCCGAAGGCGGCCGCCGAGGTGCCGGCGTAGGTCAGCGCGTAGAACAGCGAGCTGCCGTAGCCCTCCGGGCTCTCATCGATGATGCCGAGCAGCAGGTAGCCGACGTGGCCGATGGTCGAGTAGGCCAGCATCCGCTTCAGGTTGGTCTGCGCGATCGCGACCAGGTTGCCGATCGCGAGAGAGGCGACCGCCAGCACGATCAGCATCGGGCGCCAATCGGCGAACATCGGACCCAGTCCGTCCTCCAGCAGGCGGTAGGCCATGCCGAACGCGGCGATCTTCGGCGCGCTGGAGATGAACAGGGTCACCGCGGTCGGCGCGCCGTGGTAGACGTCGGGCACCCACATCTGGAACGGCACCGCGCCGAACTTGAAGCCGATGCCCACCACGAGGAAGGTCAGGCCGGTCAGCATCATCACCCGTTCGTTGCCGCGGTAGGCGACTTCCTGGATGCCGTCGAAATCGAGGTGGCCGCTGGCGCCGTAGATCAGCGACATGCCGAACAGCAGCAGGCCCGAGGCCAGCGCGCCGAGCACGAAGTACTTCATCGCCGCCTCGGAGGACAGCGCGGAGTCGCGCTGCAGCGCGACCAGGGCGTAGGACGACAGCGCGAGGAGCTCGAGACCGAGGTACAGCGAGACCATGTTGGCCGAGGCGACCAGGAGGTGCATGCCGAGCACGGCGAACAGCACCAGGGAGTAGTACTCGCCCTGGAACAGGCCGCGCTCCTTCAGCGAGGGTTTCGCGTAGACCAGCACCAGGAAGGTGACGAGGTCGATGCCGAGCTTCATCAGGTCCGCGAGGCTGTCGTGCACCAGCATGTCGCCGAACAGCATCCGCCCGGAGGCCCGCGGATCGGGGTTCATCCCGCGCAGGGTCAGCACCATCGTGATGACCAGCGCGAGCAGCGCGCCGAAGTGGGTCAGGCCGCGACGGGACGCCGGCACGCCGAGGTCCGCGAGCAGCAGGAACGACACGGCCGCGGTCAGGAACAGTTCCGGCACCGACGCGTTCAGCCACATCGCGATCGTCGAGTCGCTGGCGGCATGGAAGACTTCAGGAGTCATGGTGGACCTTCAATCGAATCGGGACGGGCGCGATCAGTGGGCGTAGCCGGCGGACTTGAGGCCGTCCGGGTCCTTGATCACCTGCGCACTGGCGGCCACCTTGGCGACGGCGGCATCCATCAGCGCGACCAGCGGCTTCGGATAGAGGCCGAAGGCCAGCACCGCGGCGGCGAAGGCGGACAGCACCAGCGCCTCGCGGCGGTTGATGTCCTCCAGCTGCTGCACGTGGGCGTGCACCGCGGCGCCGAAGATCACCCGCTTGACCAGCCACAGCGTGTAGGCGGCGCCGAGGATCAGGGTGAGGCCGGCGACCGCCGCGTTGGAGACCGAGGTCTGGAAAGTCGCCACGATCACCATGAACTCGCCGACGAAGCCGCTGGTGCCGGGCAGGCCGCAGTTGGCCATCGCGAACAGCACGAACAGGGTCGCGAACCACGGCATCTTCTGCACCACGCCGCCGTAGTCCTTGATCTGGCGGCTGTGCACGCGGTCGTAGAGCACGCCGACGCAGGAGAACATCGCGCCGGAGACGAAGCCGTGCGACATCATCTGCACCATCGCGCCCTGCAGGCCGAGGCGCGCGGCGTCGGCATTGTGGGACTCGCGCAGCAGCGAGCAGGCGATGAAGGTGCCGAGCGTCACGAAGCCCATGTGGGAGATCGAGCTGTAGGCGATCAGCTTCTTCATGTCCGACTGCACCAGCGCGACGAAGCCGATGTAGACGACCGCGATCAGCGAGAACAGGATCACCACGCCGGACAGCACGTGCGCGGCATCCGGGGTGATCGGCAGCGAGAAGCGCAGGAAGCCGTAACCGCCGATCTTCAGCATCACCGCCGCCAGGATCACCGAGCCGCCGGTCGGCGCCTCGACGTGGGCGTCCGGCAGCCAGGTGTGCACCGGCCACATCGGGACCTTCACCGCGAAGGCGGCGAAGAACGCCCAGAACAGCCATTTCTGCTCGGCCAGGGTGAACTTGTAGTGGGCCAGCGTGGCGAGGTCGAAGGACAGCGTGCGCTGGTACATGTAGATCAGCGCGATCAGCATCAGGATCGAGCCGGCGAACGTGTAGAGGAAGAACTTCAGTGTCGCGTAGACGCGGCGCGGTCCGCCCCAGAGGCCGATGATGATGAACATCGGGATCAGCATGGCCTCGAAGAACACGTAGAACAGCATCGCGTCCAGCGCGCAGAACACGCCGATCATCAGCGCTTCCAGCACCAGGAAGGCCGCGAAGTACTGGTGGACCTTGACCTCGATCACCTCCCAGGCGCCGGCCAGGACCAGCACCGTGCAGAAGGTCGTGAGGCAGATCAGCGCGACGGAGACGCCATCGACGCCGAGGTGGTACCAGACGTTCAGCGACGGCAGCCATTCGCGCTGCTCGACCAGCTGCATCGCGCCGTTCGTCGAGTCGAAGGACTGCAGCAGCGGCACGCACAGCACGACGGTGGCGATCGCGACGGCGAGCGCCAGCCAGCGCGCGAGGTTCGGGCGGGCGTCGCCGCAGGCGAGCACCGCCGCCGCGCCGGCGATCGGCAGCCAGATGAGGACACTGAGGAGCGGCAAGGAGGTCATGGAGTTTCGTCCTTACTTTGCCGCGGTGACGACGTAGGCGCCCAGCAGGGCGATCAGTCCGGCGATCATGGCGAAGGCGTAGTGGTAGAGGTATCCGGTCTGCAGGCGGCGGACGACGCCGGACAGGCGCTCGATCAGCCAGGCGGAGCCGTTGATCACGGTGTTGTCGATCAGCGCGGTGTCGCCGCCCTTGTAGAAGAAGCCGCCCAGGTTGAGGCTTCCGCGCGCGAACAGTGCCTGGTAGAGATCGTCGAAACCGTACTTGCGGTCGAGGATCTTCCACAGCGGCAGCAGCGCCTGCTTGATCCGGTCGGACAGCGCCGGATTGAACAGGTAGATGTAGGTCGCGAGGCCGGCAGCGGCGATCATCAGCCAGAACGGCGCTCCGGCGAAGCCGTGCACGGCGAAACTGAACCAGTCGTGGAACTCCTCGCCGACCTTGGCGAGCACGTCGTGCTCGGGCTCGACGAAGATCGCCTTGCCGAAGAAGCCGTCGAACAGCATCGGCTTCGCGGCGATCGCTCCGATCAGCACAGACGGGATCGCCAGCAGGATCAGCGGCACCGTCACCACCCAGGGCGACTCGTGCGGCTCGTGGGCCTGTCCATGGTGGGCGTCATGGTCGTGGTGGTCGTCGTGGCCGTGCGCGGCGTCGTGGTCGTGCGCGGCATGCTCGTCGTGGTGCGCGGCGTGGTCGTCGTGGCCGTGCGCATGGGCGGCACGGAAGCGCTCCTCGCCATGGTAGGTCAGGAACAGCAGGCGGAAGCTGTACAGCGCGGTGACGAACACGCCGGCGAGCACCGACCAGTAGGCGTAGGTGTTGACCCAGCCGCCTTCATGGGTCGACTCGCGGACGGCATCGATGATCACGTCCTTCGAGTAGAAGCCGGAGAAGAACGGCGTGCCGATCAGCGCCAGGGTGCCGACCACGCCGGTCCAGTAGGTGATCGGCATGTACTTGCGCAGGCCGCCCATCCTGGTCATGTCCTGCTCGTGGTGCATGCCGATGATCACCGAGCCGGCGCCGAGGAACAGCAGCGCCTTGAAGAACGCGTGGGTCATCAGGTGGAAGATCGCGGCGGAGTACGCCGAGACGCCGAGCGCCACCGTCATGTAGCCGAGCTGCGACAGCGTCGAATACGCCACGACCCGCTTGATGTCGTTCTGCACGATGCCGATCAGGCCGGTGAAGAACGCCGTGGTCGCTCCGATCAGCAGCACGACGTCGCGCGCCGTGTCGGACAGCTCGAACAGCGGCGACATCCGGCTCACCATGAAGATGCCGGCGGTGACCATGGTGGCGGCGTGGATCAGCGCCGAGATGGGGGTCGGACCTTCCATCGAGTCCGGCAGCCACACGTGCAGCGGCACCTGCGCCGACTTGCCCATCGCGCCGATGAACAGGCAGATGCAGATGAAGGTGGCGACCTGCCAGACCATGTCCTTCATCAGCACGAGATGGAGGCTGGTGCCCGGCACGTCGAACTCGATGCCCTTGATCGTCATCGTCTTGCCGACGATGTCGTGCGCGTGCTCGAACACCTGCCTGTAGTCGAGGGTGCCGAACCAGAACATGACGCAGGCGATTCCGAGAAGGAAGCCGAAGTCGCCGACGCGGTTGACCAGGAACGCCTTCAGGTTCGCGAAGATCGCGGTGGGACGGGTGTACCAGAAGCCGATCAGCAGGTAGGAGACGAGGCCGACCGCTTCCCAGCCGAAGAACAGCTGCAGGAAGTTGTTCGCCATCACCAGCATCAGCATCGAGAAGGTGAACAGCGCGATGTAGCTGAAGAAGCGCTGGTAGCCGGGGTCCTCGGCCATGTAGCCGATGGTGTAGACATGCACCATCAGCGACACGAAGGTCACCACCACCATCATCATCGCCGACAGCCGGTCGATCTGGAACCCGACGTGGGCGCTGTACTTGCCGATCTCGTAGAACGTGTAGACGTTCGCGTTGACTCCCTCCACGCCGTCGAACACCAGCGCCTTCAGCACCAGGATCGACAGCACGCAGGACAGGCCGACGCCGAGGATGGTCGCCCAGTGCGCGCCGGCGCGGCCGACCTGCCGTCCGAACAGGCCCGCGACGATCGCCCCGGCCAGCGGAGCGAGCGCGATCAGGATCGCCACTTGGATCAGGTTGTCAGCAGTAATCACGGTGTGAGGTCTCAGCAATCGTCATGTCTTGCGCCCCTTGGGAATTCGCCGGCGGCGAATTCCCCAATTGAAGAGCGATCCACAGCTCGAGCCACGAAACGGCGAATCGCAAATCCAAAAAACAGTTCTTGCTTCCTGAGTAGGCGGTCCGCGCAGCGCGAACCGCCTAGCCCTTCAAGCTGTCGAACTCCCCGACGTTGATCGTCCGGCGGTTTCTGAACAGCAGCACCAGGATCGCTAGGCCGATCGCCGATTCCGCCGCCGCCACGGTCAGGATGAAGAACACGAACACCTGGCCGTTGAGGTCGTTGTTGAAGTGCGAGAACGCGACGAAGTTCATGTTGACCGCGAGCAGCATCAGCTCGATCGCCATCAGCAGGACGATCAGGTTCTTGCGGTTGATGATCAGCCCGGCGATCGAGATCGCGAACAGGGCGGCGGACAGCGCCAGCGCGTGGTACAGGGTGATCATTGCTCGGTCTCCGGCTTCACCGCGGCCATCTTGATCAGGCGGATGCGGTCCTGCTTGCGCACCAGCACCTGCTTGCCCGGATCCTGGGTGCGGACGCCGACGCGATGGCGCAGCGTGAGCGCGACGGCGGCAATGATGGCGACGGTCAGGATCAGCGCCGCGACCTCGAAAGGCAGCATGTAGCGATCGAACAGCAGCTGGCCGAGCAGCACGATGTTGGAGTTCGCGCCATGGTCCTCGAGCGCGTAGGCGCTGGCGACCTTGGCCGACTTGCCGAGCAGCAGCAGCATCTCGAGCAGCATGACCGCCGCGACGCCGGCCGCCACCGGGAGGAAGCGGGCGAAGCCCTCGCGCAGCGGCACCACGTCGATGTCGAGCATCATCACCACGAACAGGAACAGCACCATCACCGCGCCGACGTAGACCAGGATCAGGGCGACGCCGAGGAACTCGGCGTGCATCAGGATCCAGATGCAGGCGATGTTGAAGAAGGTGAGCACCAGCGACAGCGCCGCGTGCACCGGGTTCTTCACCGTGACCACGGCCATCGCTGAGATCAGCGCGACGCTCGAGAACAGGTAGAACAGGATCAGTTCGAAACTGGACATGGCAGGTCTCGTCGGGCTCCGGCGCTCAGCGGTAGGCCGCGTCGGCGGCGCGGGCGGCGGCGATCTCGGGCTCGAAGCGATCGCCGATCGCGAGCAGCTTCAGCTTGCCGACCACGTTCTCGCCGCGCTTCTCGAAGTGGTACTCGTGGATGTCGGTCTCGACGATCGAGTCGACCGGGCAGGACTCTTCGCAGAAGCCGCAGAAGATGCACTTGAACAGGTCGATCTCGTAGCGGGTGGTGCGGCGGCTGCCGTCCGCCCGCTGCTCGGAGTCGATGGTGATCGCCAGCGCCGGGCACACCGCCTCGCACAGCTTGCAGGCGATGCAGCGCTCCTCGCCGTTCGGGTAGCGGCGCAGCGCATGCAGGCCGCGGAAGCGCTGGCTCTTCGGGATCTTCTCCTGCGGATAGCGCATGGTGTACTTCGGCCGCGCGAAGTAGCGGCCGGTCAGCACCAGGCCTTCCAGCAGCTCGCGCAGGAGCAGGCTCTTCAGGTAATCGAATACACGCTTCATGTCGGACTCACTGCCGGATCTGGACGAGGCCGGAATACACCAGCCACGACGACACCGCGACCCATGCCAGGGTGATCGGGATGAACACCTTCCAGCCGAGCCGCATGATCTGGTCGTAGCGGTAGCGCGGGAAGGTGGCGCGGAACCACAGGAAGGTGAAGGCGATGGCCAGCGCCTTCGCGAACAGCCACGGCCAGCCGCCCTTCCAGATCCAGGTCACCAGCGGCGCATACCAGCCGTCGACCGCGACGTCCTTGACCAGGCCCTGCAGCGGCGACAGCCAGCCGCCGAGGAACAGGATCGAGGTCAGGAACGAGATCAGGATCATGTTGGCGTATTCGGCCAGGAAGAACAGCGAGAACGCCGCGCCCGCATACTCGACGTGGAAGCCCGCGACGATCTCGGACTCGCCCTCCGCGACGTCGAACGGCGCGCGGTTGGTCTCGGCGACGCCGGAGATCAGGTACACCAGGAACATCGGGAACAGCGGCAGCCAGAACCACTCGAACGGGCCCATGTCGCCGGACTGCGCGCGGACGATCTCGGAGAGGTTGAGCGAGCCCGACAGGATCAGCACGCAGACCAGCGCGAAGCCCATCGCGATCTCGTAGGACACGACCTGCGCCGCCGAGCGCATCGCGCCGAGGAAGGCGTACTTCGAGTTCGAGGCCCAGCCGGCGAGGATGATCCCGTACACGCCCATCGAGGTCATCGCGAGCAGGTACAGCAGGCCGACGTTGATGTCCGCGAGCACCGCGCCGTCGGCGAACGGCACGACCGCCCACGCCGCGAACGCGGGCGCGAGCGCGAGCACCGGCGCCAGGTAGAACAGGAACTTGTTGGCGTTGGCCGGGAGGACGATTTCCTTGAACAGCAGCTTGAAGACGTCGGCGAAGGGCTGGATCAGGCCCCAGGGCCCGATCTCGGTGGGGCCGAGCCGCACCTGCATGTAGCCGATCACCTTGCGTTCCCAGTAGGTGTAGAACGCCACCGAGATGATCAGCGGCACGGTCACCGCCAGGATCTTGGCGACCGTCAGCAGCACCAGGAGGACCGTGGGATTCATCAGCCGACCCTCGTCACGGTGAGCGCCGCGCCGGTACCGCGCAGCTTGGCGACTTCGGAATGCCCGCCGGGCAGCCAGGCAGCGTCCTTCGGGACCCGCGCGTCGAGGCGCAGCGGGAGCTCGGCCTCGTGCCGGCCGTCGGAGACCTTGACCATGCTGCCGTCGGCAAGGCTCCGTGCGTGTGCGGCGGCGGGATGCAGCGCGACGTGGGCCGGCAGGGACAGCGGCGTCCCCTGCAGCGCCTGCGCTCGCCGCACGACGGCGTCGGAGCGATACAGCGGAACCGTGGCGATGCGCTCGAGACCGTCGACCCGGGCCGAATGCGCAGCGACCTGGCCGTTCGCGACCGGATCCTTGCCGGCAGCGAGCGGCGCGACCCGCGCCGCCAGTTCGGCGAATTCGGTGAACTCGAAGCCGCCGATGCCGAGCGCGGCGCCGAGAGCGCGCAGCACGCGCCAGCCCGGACGCGCATCGCCCGGCAGCCGGGCGCCGGCGCGGACCTGCTGCACGGTGCCGTCGGCGTTGACGTAGCTGCCGTCGATCTCCGGCGGCAGGCCGATCGGCAGCACCGCGTGGGCGGTGCGCTTGACGCCGGTGCACGCGAAGGCGCCGACATAGACGTGGAACTTCGCGCCGCTGCGGGCCTGGTCGTAGCCGCCCGGATTGGCGGTGTCCTGCGATCCGGCGTGATAGGTCAGCAGCGCCTTGCTACCGTGCGCCAGCACCTGCGCGGCGTTGTGGCCGGCGCCGCGCGGCTGCGCGCCGACGCGGGCCAGGCCGAGGCCGTTGGCGCCACTGGGGATCTCGTTCAGCGCGGCACCTGTCGCGGCCGCGATGGCATTGGCGAGCGCGCGCAGCAGCGAGGCTTCGGGATGCTGCACGGCGAAGTCGCCAAGCAGGATCAGCCGGGAGTTGCCGTCGGCGAGCAGCGCGGCCAGCGCCTTCGCGGAGTCGTCGACCGTCGCCTGCCCGACCAGACCGGCCAGGGATGCCGGCAGATCGGCCGCCGGAACCGCGACCCGGGCCACGGCGGCCAGGGTGTCGACGAGCGCGGATGGCGCGACGATGGCGCGCGCCGCGAGGTCGTAGTTCACGTCGAAGTCGACCGGGTTCAGCACGCCGATCCTGGCGCCGCGCCGGGCCGCCTTGTGCAGGCGATGGCCGAGCAGCGGCTGGTCGAGACGCGGGTGACCGCCGACGACGAGCACGCGGTCCGCGTTCTCGATCTCGGCGATGGCGAGATCGAATGCACGCTCGGGCGCGCCGTCGGTGAAGTCGGAGACGCGCAGGCGGTGGTCGATCGCATCGCTGCCGAGGCCGCGCACGATCTCGCCGAGCAGGAAGCCTTCCTCGTTGCTGGCGAGCGGCGCGACCAGCGCCGCGAGGTCGGCCCCCGCATGCGCCCGGAGCCCGTCGGCGACGAAGGCGATCGCCTCCTCCCAGGACACCTCGACCAGTTCGCCGCCCTTCCGCACCAACGGCTTCGTCGCGCGGTCGTCGGCGTACAGGCCCTGGTGCGAATAGCGGTCGCGGTCGGACAGCCAGCATTCGTTGACCGCCTCGTTGTCGCGCGGCACGGTGCGCAGCACTTCGCCGCGGCGGGTATGCAGGAACAGGCTGGAGCCGAGCGCATCGTGGTAGCCGATCGACTCGCGCGCGATCAGCTCCCAGGGGCGCGCCTTGAAGCGGAACACCTTGTTGGTCAGCGCGCCAACCGGGCAGACGTCGACGATGTTGCCGGACAGCTCCGACTCCAGCGACTTGCCGATGTAGGTGCCGATCTCGGTGTGCTCGCCGCGGTTGATGCCGCCGAGCTCGTAGGTGCCGGCGACCTCGCCGACGAAACGCACGCAGCGGGTGCAGTGGATGCAGCGGGTCATGTCGGTCGCGACCAGCGGCCCCATGTCCTCGTCGGCCACCACGCGCTTGCGCTCGACGAAGCGCGAGACCGAACGGCCGTAGCCCATCGCCACGTCCTGCAGCTCGCATTCGCCGCCCTGGTCGCAGATCGGGCAGTCGAGCGGGTGGTTGATCAGCAGGAACTCCATCACGTTGCGCTGCGAGTCGAGCGCGCGCTTCGACTGGGTGTACACCTTCATGCCTTCCATCACCGGCGTGGCACAGGCCGGCATCGGCTTCGGCGCCTTCTCGACGTCGACGAGGCACATGCGGCAGTTGGCGGCGATCGGCAGCTTCTTGTGGTAGCAGAAGCGCGGGATGGCGACGCCGAGCTTGTCGGCCGCCTCGATGATCATCGCGCCCTTCTTCACCGCGACGGTCTTGCCGTCGACTTCCAGGTTGACCTGGTCGGGAGCCTGGTTGGGGTTGGCGGGTTGTGCGCTCATTGAGTCGAGCCTTGCTGAAGCGGGAATGGGGAATGGGGATTCGGGAATCGCGAGGCGGGTCGCGGCGCCATCCGGCGCCAGGCTCCATCGGTCACCGGAGCGCCGCCCCGATCCCCGAATCCCGTCTCCCGATTCCCGCCGGACACGATCACGCCGCCACCTTCGGGATCACGGTGCCGGCCTGCTCGTCGTCGACCAGGAAGCGCTTGTTGACGATGGCGTATTCGAACTCGTGCCAGTAGTGGCGCAGAAAGCCCTGCACCGGCCAGGCGGCAGCCTCGCCGAAGGCGCAGATGGTGTGACCCTCGATCTGGCCGGCAGCGGCCTTCAGCATCGCGAGGTCGTCCAGCGTTGCCTTGTGCTCGACCATCCGGGAGAGCACCCGGTACATCCAGCCCGTGCCTTCGCGGCAGGGGGTGCACTGGCCACAGGACTCGGCGTAGTAGAAACGGCTGATCCGGTGGCAGGCACGCACCATGCAGGTACGGTCGTCCATCACGATCACGGCGCCGGAACCCAGGCCCGAACCGGCCTTCTGCAGCGCGTCGTAGTCCATGGTGAGGCCGAGCATGGTCTCGCCCGGCAGCACCGGCATCGACGAGCCGCCCGGAATCACGGCCTTGAGCGTGCGGCCCGGGCGCATGCCGCCGGCCAGCGCGAGCAGATCCGTGAACGAGGTGCCGAGCCGGATCTCGTAGTTGCCCGGCTTCGCGACATGGCCCGACACCGAGAAGATCTTCGGACCGCCGTTGTTCGGCTTGCCGAGGCCGAGGAACCAGTCGGCGCCGTTCCGGATGATCGCGGGAACGGAGGCGTAGGTCTCGGTGTTGTTGATCGTGGTCGGCTTGCCGAACAGGCCGAAGTTGGCCGGGAACGGCGGCTTGAAGCGCGGCTGGCCCTTCTTGCCTTCCAGCGACTCCATCAGCGCGGTCTCTTCGCCGCAGATGTAGGCGCCGGCACCGAGCGCGCCGTGGATGTCGACGTCCACGCCGGAGCCGAGGATGTTCTTGCCGAGCCAGCCCTTCTCGTAGGCCTCGTGCAGGGCGTGCTCGAAGCGCTCGAAGGGCTCGTGGTGGAACTCGCCGCGCAGGTAGTTGTAGGCCACCGTCGAATTGGTCGCGTAGCACGCGATCGCGAGACCCTCGATCACCGCGTGCGGGTTGTAGCGCAGCAGGTCGCGGTCCTTGCAGGTGCCCGGCTCCGACTCGTCGGAGTTGCACAGGATGTACTTCTGCCCCGGCGCGTTGCGCGGCATGAACGACCACTTGAGGCCGGTCGGAAAGCCCGCGCCACCGCGCCCGCGCAGCGACGAGGCCTTGACCTGGTCGATGATCTGCTCGCGCGGGATCTTCTCGGTCAGGATCTTCCGCCAGGCCTGGTAGCCGGCAGCCTTCAGATAGCTGTCGTAGCTCCACGGCTGATCGAAATGCAGCGTGTTGAAGCAGACGTTGTGATCTTGGGGGGCGGGGCCGTAGGACATGGGGTTTGCGTCGTTGGTTGCTTCGGGCGCTTCGTGCTTGCCAGATCGCGGGTTACTTGGGGCTGAGGGCTGAGGGTTGAGGGCTGAAACCAGAGAGGTTGAGGAATCCGCGGACCATTCGAACGAACTCTCGATCAGCGCAAGACTCAGCAGCGATCCGTGGAGTCATTTCGCTTCAGCCCTCAGCCTTCAGCCCTATTCACTTCAACCCATCCAAAATCTCATCCACCTTCGCCGGAGTGAGGTTCTCGTGGTAATGCCCATCCACGACCATCATCGGCGCCCCGCAGCACGCGGCGAGGCATTCCTCTTCGACCTTGAGGTAGATGCGGCCGTCGGCGCTGGTCTCGCCCTGCTTCACCCCGAGCTTCTTCTCGCAGTGGCGCACGATGTCCTCGGCGCCGTTGAGCCAGCAGGAGATGTTGGTGCAGACCGCGACCTTGTGACGGCCGACCTGCTCCAGGTCGAACATCGAGTAGAACGACGCGACCTCGTAGGCCCAGATCGGAGGCAGGCCCAGGTACTTGGCGACGGCCGCCATCGACTCGTCGGTCAGGTGACCGCCGTTCTGCTCCTGCGCCGCCATCAGCGCCTGCAGCAGCGCCGAACGCTTGCGCTCCGGCGGGAACTTGGCGACCCAGTGGTCGATGTGGGCGCGGGTGTCGGCGGACAGCACGACCAGCGGGTCGACGTCCTTCACCGCCGCGAAGTTGCCAGAAGCCTTCATCGATCAATTTCTCCGAACACGATGTCGAGCGTGCCGATCACGGCGACCACGTCGGGCAGCATGTGGCCGCGCACGATCTCGTCGATCGCCGACAGGTGGGCGAATCCGGGGGCGCGCAGCTTGCAGCGGAACGGCTTGTTGGCGCCGTCGGACACGAGATAGCAGCCGAATTCGCCCTTCGGCGCCTCGACCGCCGAGTAGGTCTCGCCGGCCGGCACGCTGTAGCCCTCGGTGAACAGCTTGAAGTGGTGGATCAGCGCTTCCATGTCGTCCTTCATCTCCTCGCGGGAGGGCGGAGCGACCTTGAAGTTCTTCAGCATCACCGGGCCGGGGTTGTCGCGCAGCCAGCGCACGCACTGCTTGATGATGCGGTTCGACTGGCGCATCTCCTCGACGCGCACGAGATAGCGGTCGTAGCAGTCGCCGTTGACGCCGACCGGGATGTCGAAGTCGACCTGCTCGTAGAAGGCGTAGGGCTGCTTCTTGCGCAGGTCCCAGGCGACGCCGGAGCCGCGCAGCATCGGGCCGGTCATGCCCCAGGCCTTGCACTGCTCCGGACTGATCACGCCGATGCCGACGGTGCGCTGCTTCCAGATCCGGTTGTCGGTCAGCAGCGTCTCGTATTCGTCGACGCGGCGCGGGAAGTCGTCCGCGAAGGCATCGAGGAAGTCGAGCATCGAGCCGCCGCGCCAGGCGTTGAGGCGCTTCAGGTCGTCGCCCTTGTGCCACGGCGATTCCTTGTACTGCGGCATCTTCTCCGGCAGGTCGCGGTAGACGCCGCCCGGCCGGTAGTAGGTCGCGTGCATGCGCGCGCCGGAGACCGCCTCGTAGCAGTCCATCAGCTCCTCGCGCTCGCGGAAGGCGTAGAGGAACAGGGTCATCGCGCCGAGGTCGAGCGCGGACGAGCCCAGCCACATCAGGTGGTTGAGGATGCGGGTGATCTCGTCGAACAGCGTGCGGACGACCTGCGCGCGCGGCGGCGCGGCGACGCCCAGCAGCTGCTCGATGGCGCGCACGTAGGCGTGCTCGTTGCACATCATCGACACGTAGTCGAGACGGTCCATGTAGCCGATCGACTGGTTGAACGGCTTCGACTCGGCCAGCTTCTCGGTCCCGCGGTGGAGCAGTCCGATGTGCGGATCGGCGCGGACGATCACCTCGCCGTCGAGCTCCAGCACCAGGCGCAGCACGCCGTGCGCGGCCGGATGCTGCGGGCCGAAATTCATCGTGTAGTTGCGGATTTCCTGCACGGTCACTTCCCGCCCTGGGCGGCCGCCTCGGCCTGGCCCTGTTGATAGCGCGAGTCGTGGCGCACCACCTTCGGCACGCCGACGCGCGGTTCGATCGACACCGGCTCGTAGACCACCCGGCGCTTCTCCTCGTCGTAGCGGCACTCCACGTTGCCGACCAGCGGGAAGTCCTTGCGGAAGGGATGGCCGACGAAGCCGTAGTCGGTCAGCAGGCGACGCAGGTCGGCATGGCCCTCGAACAGGATGCCGTAGAGGTCGAAGGCCTCGCGCTCGAACCAGTTCAGGCCCGGCCAGAGCTCGGTCAGCGTCGGGATGCTCGGCAGGTCGCCGTCGGCGCAGAAGCCGACGACGCGCAGGCGCCGGTTGTGGGTGATCGACAGCAGCTGCACGGCGACCGCGAAGCGGCGCGGCTGTGCGGCGGCGGTCGGACGACCTGCCCAGTCGAAGCGCCCCGGACCGGAACCCTCGACGCCGCGCGAAAAGCCCTCGTTGGACACGTCCTCGGTGTCCCACTCGGCGCTGCCGTAGCCGAGGAAATCCAGCCCGGCGAGGTCGATCGCCTGCTCGAACGCGAACTCGCGCTCGTCGCGCAGCGCGCGCGCCACTTCCTGCCAGTGCTCCGGCGCGACCTCGATCGCGACCTGTCCACCGGACTCGGTCAGCGCGGCGAGCTTGTCGCCGAAGCGCTGCTTGAGGGCGGCGGCCAGCGGTTCCTTGCGTTCGCTCATGACGGCAGCCTCAGCGCACGATCGTGTTGCGGTTGGCGACCGACTCGCTGCGGCGGATCTTGGCCTGCAGCTGCAGGATGCCGTAGATCAGCGCCTCGGCGGTCGGCGGGCAGCCCGGCACGTAGACGTCGACCGGCACGATGCGGTCGCAGCCGCGCACCACCGCGTAGGAGTAGTGGTAGTAGCCGCCGCCGTTGGCGCAGGAGCCCATCGAGATCACCCACTTCGGGTTGGGCATCTGGTCGTAGACCTTGCGCAGAGCCGGGGCCATCTTGTTGACCAGGGTGCCCGCCACGATCATCACGTCGGACTGCCGCGGCGACGGGCGGAACACCACGCCGTAGCGGTCGAGGTCGAGGCGCGCCGCGCCGGCGTGCATCATCTCGACCGCGCAGCAGGCGAGACCGAAGGTCATCGGCCACATCGAGCCGGTGCGCGCCCAGTTGACCAGCGAATCCAGCGAGGCGGTCGCGAAGCCCTTCTCCAGCAGCGGGTTCTCGCCGGCCGGACGCAGGATGTCGTCCACGGTGCCGTTCGGCACCGGGTTGTGCATCATGTTGCTGAAACCTTGGACCAGGTTCACTGGGAGCCTCCTTGCGGCTCGCTGGCGGCAGCGCTCGTCATTCCCATTCCAGCGCTCCCTTCTTCCACACGTAGACGAAGCCGATCAGCAGCAGGCCGAGGAACAGGCCCATCTCGATCAGGGCGGTCGCGCCGATCGAGCGGAACACCACCGCCCACGGCAGCAGGAAGGCGATTTCCAGGTCGAACACGATGAACAGGATCGCCATCAGGTAGTAGCGGACGTCGAACTTCATCCGCGCGTCCTCGAAGGCCTCGAAGCCGCACTCGTAGGGCGAGATCTTCTCGTCGGTCTGCTTGCGCGCCCCGAGCAGGGTCGATAGCACCGTACCGACCGACAGCAGCGCGACGCCGATCACCGTGGCGACGCCGATGAACAGCAGGATGGGCAGGTAATGGGACAGTTCCACGTTCGCATCCTTGGGTGCCGGGCACCCGGAGATTTTGCCTTGTCCGAGTCCCGGGGACCGCAAATCCGGGTGCACAGAGCATTAAATTGTCGCATGTCGCTGCGGCCCCCGGCAACGCGCTTTAGGAGTGGCGACGACGCAATCCGGACCGGATCGGGACTCATTTCCCGGACCGGCGGACGACGCGACGTGCTCCCGGTCACGGATTGATCGGACCACAACGGCCAGTGTGCCCGGCCGGCAACCCAGGAGTACCTGCAAGTGTCAGTGCAACGATGGACGACCGCGGCGGCCCTGCTGCTGGTCCAGGCCGTGGCGGTCCCGGCCGCGATGGCCTTCATCCCGCCCAATCTCGGCTATGTCGATACCGGCAGCGCGGCCTACCTGCGCTTCAAGGGCTACGTCGATTCCGAGCTCGCGGGCGGCAACAACTATGCGTTCTCCGCCACCGACGCGGCGCTTCAGGGCCGGCTCGCCCCGGCCAACCCCGCCTACTGCCAGCGCGCCGTCCTGCTGACCGAGCAGCAGGTCGCCGCCGCCGAGGCCGTGATCGCCGGCGGTGGGCGCCCCGAGATCTCGGGCGACTCCTACCTCGAAGTCGGGGCGATGATCCGCGATCTCGCGCTGACGATGGACTGGTGCGCGGCGCAGGTGACCCCCAGCCAGCGGACGCGCTGGTCGAACTACGCCGAACAGGCCGTCTGGAACGTCTGGCACCCCGACGACGCGGTCTGGGGCGGCAACGCCTTTCCATGGAGCGGTTTCGCCACCAGCGACCCGGGCGACAACTACTACTACAGCTTCCTCGAGGCGACGATGTACTGGGCGATGGTGTCGCCGACCACCGGTGCCGGCTGGAAGTCCTTCCTCGAGACCCAGAAGCTGCCGCCGCTGGTCACGTACTTCAGCGCCTTGCCGGGCGGAGGGAGCCGCGAGGGCACCGGCTACGGCCTGTCGCACATGCGGCTGTTCGAGCTGTACCGCCTGTGGCGCGACTACACCGGCACCGACCTCGGTGCGCAGAGCAGCCATCTCGGCAACTCGATCGAATGGTGGATCCACGCCACCGTGCCGACGCTCGACCGTATCGCGCCGATCGGCGATCAGGCGCGGGTGTCCTACCCCGATCTCTACGACTACCACCGCAACGTGATGCTGCAGGCGCGCGCGGTCGCGACCGATGCCACCGCGCGCAACCATGCGACCTGGTGGCTGTCGCAGATCTCGATCCCCGCGATGACCAGCGGCTTCAACTACCGCCACGACCTGCTGTCCGCGGGCGGCACGCCGGAGGCGCCGACCGCGCTGTACTACCAGGCCAACGGCACCGGCCTTCTGTTCGCGCGCACCGGCTGGGACCGCAACGCGATGTGGCTGTCGTTCATGGCCAGCACCTACGACCAGAGCCACGCGGCGCAGGACCAGGGCTCGTTCACGCTGTTCTCGCGCGACTTCCTGACGGTGACCGAGAACATCTTCACCCACAGCGGCATCGCGCAGGAGACGCCGGTGCAGAACGTGCTGCGCTTCGTGAAGGCCGGCGCCGACATCCCGCAGCGCACCGAGACCACGTCGACGATGACGGTGACGCCCGGGCCGAACGGCGTGATCGACGCGCACGCCGTCCTCACTCCGGCCTACGCCGGCGATCCAGCGGTGACCTCCTGGACGCGCGACTTGCACTTCGCGAACCGCGTCCTGACGGTGCACGACGTGTACGCGGTGGGCTCGGGCACCCAGGCGATCTTCCAGCTCAACACGCCGGTACAGCCCACCTTCGACGTCGTCACCCGCACCGCGCGCGCCGGCAACCTCGCGATCAAGGTGATCAAGCCGACGACGCCGAGCTTCTCGGTGCTCGACTGGACCACGGTCGACTCGTTCGAATACCGCGACGGCTGGAAGCTCGAGATCACCGGGGCCGGAGGCGAATTCCAGGTCGAGCTCTCGGATGCGTCGTCGCTGTTCTCCGACGGCTTCGAATGATCATGCAGGAGCGGCGTAAGCCGCGATGTCCGAGCGGCGTGAGCCGCGACCCGCGACCCCTCGCACTCGGGGCTCACGCCCCTCGGACATCGCGGCTCGCGCCGCTCCTACAACCGGAAAGTGCTCTCGAATCTTCGCTCCTCGCCACTCGTCGGATCGACGAACGCCAACCGCCGCGCCAGCAATTTCAACGGTCTCGAGTAGTCCCCCGCTTCACGAAAACACACATCGGGATAGATCGGATCGTTCCTGATTGGCGCACCCAACGCGGCCATATGCACTCGCAACTGATGCTTGCGGCCGGTGGCTGGCGACAGCGCGTAGCGCCAATCGACTGGGCCGCGCTCGATGACATCGATGTGCGTCTCACTGTTCGCAATCCCCTCCCCCTCCCGCATCCGGAAGAACGGCTCGCCGACGGCCATCCGACTGCGCCGCGTCAGCGGGAACGCGACGCCCGGCAAGCTCGGCGCGAGCGCCTCGTAGTGCTTCTCGATCCGCCGCTCGCGGAACAGCGCCTGGAAGTGCGCGCGGCTGTCCGGTCGGGTCGAGAACAGCACGAGTCCGGCGGTCTCGCGATCGATCCGATGCAGCGGCACCAGGTCTGCGTTTCCGGTCTGGCGGATCAGCCGGCCGAGCAGGGTCTCGTGCACGTGCG
Source organism: Ahniellaceae bacterium (assembly GCA_044221335.1). GTDB lineage: Bacteria > Pseudomonadota > Gammaproteobacteria > Xanthomonadales > Ahniellaceae > JBGAPI01. The sequence continues at coordinate 13,242 of JBGAPI010000030.1, read as the reverse complement.
GGCCCGACGGCACGACCGGCAGGAAATGCGGCTTGTCCGCAACCAGCAAGTGCTCGTCGGCGTGCAGGAGGCGCTCCGCGAACGGGATCGGCGCCTCGTCGGCAACCTCGCGGTAGTAGCGGACGTCGAGACCGGCGCGATAGGGCGTGTCGGGCGTCAGCACCGCTCCGTCGCCGCCCAGCACCCGCCCGCGCGCCATCCGGTCCAGCCAGCGCTCGCGCGACACGGCGGGAAAGCGTGCGCACAGGCCGTCGAGGACCGTCGGCCACGGTCCCGGCGGCAGCGCCAGCGTGCTCGCGGCGAGTCCGTCGATGTCGGGGGGAGACTTGCGCACGGCGTCCTCAGTTCGCCGGGTGGTCCTTCCGCCATACGGCCGCGCGCGCCTCGGCCGCGGCGATCTGCGCGGTGTCGAGGTAGGCGCGCAGCTTCTCGCGGCGCTCGCGCGATTCCTGGTCGGTCGCGGCGGCGATCTCGAACCAGAAATACGCCTCGGGATTGTCCTGAATCGGCACATTTTCGTGAGTGAGCGAGCGGACCTGGCGCAGCCCGTCGGCGATCGTGCGGCTCATCGGACCCAGGTTGCCTCCCATGTAGATCTGGCCGAGCATCGCCTGCGCGTCGACGTCGCCGTTCTCGGCGGACTTCCGGAACCATTCGATCGCCCGCGCATCGTCGGCCGGCACGCCTTTGCCCTCGAAATAGGCCAGGGCCATTCCGTACTGCGCCCTGCGGCTACCCTGCTCGGCCGCGAGCCGGTACCAGTGCACCGATTGTTCCGGATCGGCGGCGACGAGCTTGCCGGTCCGATAGAGCCGGGCGAGCCTGAGCTGCGCGTCGACGCTGCCGTGCTCGCCCGCCTTGTGATACCAGGTCACGGCCTCGGCGCTGTCGGCGGCGACGCCTTCGCCCGTCTCGTAGTGGACGGCGAGGTTGAACTCCCCCGCCGGATAGCCCTGATCCGCGGCCTTGCGGTACCAGGCCACCGACGCCGCGGGGTCCTTGGGGACGCCCCGGCCCTCGGCGACCATGTAGCCGACCGCGGTCTGCGCCCGCGCATAACCCTGGTCGGCCGCCTTGCGGAACCAGGAATAGGCGATGGCGTCGTCCTTCGGCACGCCGCGCCCCTCGGCGTAGTAGGAACCGACCCAGAGCTGGCCCTCTGCCCTGCCCTGCTCCGCGGCGCGACGCAGCCACTGGAGCGCGACCGTCTCGTCCTTCGCGATGCCGCGGCCACTGCCGTAGGCGAGACCGACGGCGACCTCCGCCTCCGCGAAATGCTGGTCGGCGGCCTTGCGGTACCAGTCGAACGCGATCGTCTGGTCCTTCACGGTGCCCTTGCCGAGCTCGAACAGCACCCCGAGTCCGAACTGCGCCCGCGCATCGCCCTCGTGGGCCGAGACCGAATACTCGGTGTAGGCGGCGCCGAAGTCGCCGCGCTTGAACGCGGCGTGCCCGCGTTCGTAGTCGGCCCGTGCGGCGGTCGCCAGCAGCAGGCCCGCGGCCACCACGCCGATCATCGTGTGCTGTTTCGACATCCTCGTTTCCCTTCCGTGCGCGGCGCTCCGGCGTTGCGGTTCCGATCCTGGCCTCGTCGGTATAACGATGACGGACGCGCAAGCGCACATCAGCCCGCCACCCCGTCGATCAGACGCGGGCGACGAATTCCGCGATTTCGGACAGTGCGCGATCGGCGCCCGGGAGCCGTCCGGCCAGCGCCTGGAAGTTGTGCCACATCCCCGCGTGCTCGCTCGAAGTAGCGGCGACACCGGCGGCGCGCGCCCGTTCGGCGAGACGGATGGCGTCGTCCGCGAGGATCTCGTCGGCGCCGAACTGGATCAGCAGCGGCGGCAGGCCGGCCAGGTCCGCGTCGAGCGCGCGCAGCAGCGGATCGAAGCCGTTCGCGCCGCCGCGCAGTCGGTCCGCGCACATCGACAGCCACGCGCGATCGAGCAGTGGATCGACCGCCGCGCGGCTCGTGAGACTGGCACCGCCGAGCAGCGGATCGGTCCACGGCGACAGCAGCACCAGCGCTGCCGGTGCCGGCAACGACGGGTCGCTGCGCAGTGCGAGCGCGAGGGCCAGCGCCAGCGTCCCTCCGGCCGAATCGCCGACCAGCAGCAGCCGCTCGCTGCCGTCGCGCGCCGCCAGCGCACGGTAGGCGAGCAGCGCGTCCTCCAGCGCCGCCGGCCAGGGGTGCTCGGGCAGCAGGCGGTACTCCGGCAGCCAGGTCTCGCACTTCATCGCCGCCGCCAGCCAGGCGCCGAAGTCGCCATGGCTCGCGGCGCCGCCGAGCACGAAGCCGCCGCCGTGCAGATAGAGCGCGGCGGTGCCGAGGCGGCGTTCGCTCGGCGTCAGGCGCAGCGCCGGCACCGCACCGAGGCTTTCGCTGTCGCGATCGACTCCCTGCGGCGCCGCGGCGACGCCCGCCAGCAGGTTCACCAGGCGGCGCTGCGTCGGGATCGACCAGCGCGGCGACAGCGCCGGGCGCAGCGTCCAGCGGGTGACCGCGCGCAGCAGGCGCCTCACCGTGCGACCTCGTCGTAGTGCGACCAGTCCGGCCGTCGCGTGCGCCAGCCGTACTCGCTCATGTAGCCGATCCAGTTCTGGGTGTTGCGGCCGTGGTGCAGGTACCAGTTGTTGCAGCCGTCGAGGTACACGAGGTCCCGGCTGCGACGGTCGACCTCCTCCTTGAACGACGCCTCCGCTTCCTCGCGGACTTCCAGCGATCGCGCCGCACGCTCGCGCAGTCGCTCGACGCAGGCGAGCACGTAGCGCTGCTGCCGCTCCAGCATGTACAGGATGGTGCCGACGCCGAGATTGGTGTTCGGACCGTAGAGGGTGAAGAAGTTCGGGAAGCCATGCACGGCAAGGCCGAGGTAGGCCTGCGCGCCGCGCCGCCACTGCTGGTGCAGGTCGCGGCCGCCGCGGCCGGTGAGGGTCATCGGCGCGAGGAATTCGGACGCGGCGAAGCCGGTGCCGTGAATGATCGCATCGACCGGACGATGCCTGCCGTCCGAGGTGATGACGCCGCTCGCGTCGATCGCGGCGACCGCGTCGGTGACCAGTTCGACATTCGGCCGTGCCAGCGTCTCGAACCAGTCGTTGGCGAACAGCAGGCGCTTGCAGCCGACGGCGAAGTCAGGGGTCAGCTTCGCGCGCAGTGCCGGATCCGCGACCTGCTGTCGCAGCATGTGCCCATGCAGGAAGCGCACCGCCACGCGTGACAGCGGATTCAGCCACGAGCGCTTCTGCACCACCGAGGCGACGAACTCGACGTACCAGTAGATCCGGAGACGATCGAGCGTGTGGGTCCATGGCGCGTTGGTCAGCAGCCAGCGCTCGAAGCGGGTGTAGGCACGATCGCCCTTCGGCACGCACCAGGCCGCCGAGCGCTGGAAGACGTGGAGCTGCTTCAGCGCCGGAGCGATCGCCGGCACGTACTGGATCGCCGACGGCCCGGTGCCGAGGCTGGCAACCACCTTGCCGGAGAGATCGACGCCGTGGTCCCAGCGCGCGGAGTGGAACTGCGGGCCGGCGAAGCGGTCGCGCCCGGGGATCTCCGGGATCGCCGGCCGGTGCAATTGCCCCACGGCGCTGACCAGCACCGCGGCCTCCTCGACCCCGCCGTCGGCAAGCTCGACCCGCCACAGGCCGCGCGCCTCGTCGTAGCGCGCCGCCGTCACCTCGACGCCGAGGCGCAGGTATTCGCGCAGCCCATGCCGGTCGACCAGCCGCCGCTGATAGTCGAGGATCTCCGCCTGCGGCCCGAACGCGCGCGACCAAGCGTAGTGCGGATCGAAGGAATAGGAATACAGGTGGGACGGCACGTCGCAGGCCGCACCCGGGTAGGTGTTGTCGCGCCAGACACCGCCGAGTTCGGCGGCCTTCTCCAGCACGGTGAACGACGTGATCCCGGCGCGCTTCAGGTAGTACGCCATCCCCAGCCCGGCGAAGCCGGCGCCGATGATCAGGATACGCGGGGAGGCTGGTGGCATGGCGGCGATCCGTTCCGCGAGCTCGGGCTCGCGGCGATTCTATGGACTTCGAGTCGCGTCCGGATGCACGGGACGAGCAGCCTTCGGTCGGCCGCTCCGGATCATCCATCGCTGCGACGTCGACATCGGCTCGACGGACCGGGGTCCGCCACGGGAAATGTCGCAACTCATTACAGAAGTTCGCCTGAGTGGGAAGAGGCCGCTCGGCGTTCGCCGGAGCGCGACCTTGATGCGCCCAACCTCAAAAGGAAGAAAAAGCGATGAAGTTCATGATGATGGCGGCGGTCGGACTGGCCGCGTTCGCGACCCTGACCCCCGCCCCGGCCCACGCGGCCGTCGTGTTCCCCGGCGCCAGCTGCCGTGCCGTCGGCCAGGACAACGGCAACGTGCAGTACGACGTCAACGGCCGGGTCTACAACCGCGGCACCTCGCCGGTGACAGTGGTCTGCCCGATCGTGCGGCAGAACGAAACGGCTGCCTGGAGCTCGCTCAAGGTCGTTCTCGCCAACCGCAACAGCAGCCAGACGATCAACTGCAAGGCGTACAGCGGCCAGGTCGACGGCAACGGCTACGCACAATCGCTGAACAGCACGGCATACAACCCCGAGTGGTACCAGTTCGAGACCCTCACCTTCACCCCGCCGACCTTCGTCCGCGCCGAGGGCACCTACTACCTCACCTGCACCCTGCCGCCGATGCAGACCGGCGCCGCCAACGCGTCGATGATCATGAGCTACACCCTCGCCGAGGCGTGCAAGACCGCCACCGGTGGGACCGACACGGCGTTCTGGTGGAACATCGATCTCAAGCATTCCCACGGCGTGGCCGTCGCGGATTGCATGTAATCCGTCGCGGACGACGGAGCCGTCACCCCGGGCACGAGGTGGCCGCTCGCTCGAGCTCGGTAGGGCGCGCCCGGCGCGCCGGCCGCCGTCGCGCTGGGCCCCGGGCCTTCCCGAAGCGCGGCTTCGGTTCGCCAGCGATGACGTCGAGACTGCAACGAGTCGCCTCTGGCCGACGTCGGCTTCACGGGGCCCTCGCCCGCGACCCGGCAAGGTCCATCGAGCACCAGGGCAGCGGCGGGCAGTGCCCGCCCTACAAATTGCCGACCTTGAGGGCACTGCGTTTCGCGACCTCGAGCATCTCGACCTGGTCGACCGGATAGGACAGCCAGAAGCCCTGCACCAGGTCGCACTTCAGGCCGCGCAGCACGTCGAGCTGGCTGGCGCTCTCGACGCCCTCGGCGACGGCGGATATCCCGAGCGACTTTGCCATCGCGACGATCGCCGAGGTCAGCGCGAGGTCGTCGTGGTCGGTGAGGAGGTCCGCGGTGAAACTGCGGTCGATCTTGACGCCGTCGACCGGAACGCGGCGCAGGTGCGACAGGCCGGAGAAGCCGGTGCCGAAGTCGTCGAGCCAGATCTTCACGCCGAGGCGGCGGAACAGGTTCAGCGCACCGAGCGCGACCGGATCGTCGTCCAGCAGCGCGCTCTCGGTGAGTTCGACGTGCAGCCGCTCCGGATCGAGTCCGGTGCTGTGCAGCACGCTCGCGACCTCGTCGACGAGCCCGGGACGACGCAACTGCTTGGCGGAGATGTTGACCGCGACGAACAGCTCCCGTCCATCGACCGCCGACCAGGTGACCGCGTCGACGCAGGCACGCCGCATCGCGAAGCGGCCGAGCTCGTCGATCAGGCCGAAGTCCTCGGCCAGCGCGACGAACAGCGACGGCGGAACCAGCCCGCGCTCGGGATGTCGCCAGCGCAGCAGCGCCTCGGCGCCGCGCAGCTCGGTGCCGGAGGCGACGTCGTAGATCGGCTGGTAGTGCACGTCGAGCGCGCCGTCGCGCATCGCCTCGCGCAGGTCCTGCTCCAGCGTCAGTCGGTCGTCGGCGACCTTCGTCATGTAGGTCGTGAAGAAGCGGAAGCAGTTCTTGCCGTGCACCTTGGCCTGGTACATGGCGATGTCGCCGTTCTTCAGCATCTGCTGCGGCGCGCTGGCGTCGTCCGGATAGACGGTGATGCCGATGCTGACGTTGAGGAACACCGGCCGCCCGGCCGCCGTCAGCGGATCGCGCACGCACTCCAGCAGCCGCTCGGCGACCCGTGCCGCACGCACCCGCACGTTGGAGCCGCCGATCAGCGCGACGAACTCGTCGCCGCCGAAGCGCGCCACCATGTCCGGCGCGGTGATGCCGTTGAGACTGTCGTCGCGCTCCGCCGCGAGGCAGCCCTCGAAGCGCCGCGCCAGCTGGGCCAGGGTCTCGTCGCCGGCGTCGTGGCCGAGCGTGTCGTTGATCCGCTTGAAGTCGTCGAGGTCGATGAACAGCAGGGCGAACGGCGCGCCTCCGGCGCGACCGTGGGCGACCGCATGCTCCAGCGTCTCGCGCAGCGACAGGCGATTCGGCAGGCCGGTGAGGCTGTCGACGTAGGCGAGGCGCCGGATGTCGCGGTCCTGCGCGACCAGGCTCTGGCTCATCGCCGTCATCGCGCGCTCGAGGTCGCCGATCTCGTCGCGGCGGCGGCTCGCGAGATCGATCTCGACGCGCCGCTGCTCCAGCGTCTGCGCGATCCCGGCGATCCGCCGGATCGGCCGCACCAGCCCGTGCGCCACCGCCCAGCCGCCGAGGATGGCGAGCAGCGCGATGCCGGCCAGCGGCAGCGCGAGCAGGCGCCAGCGCGCGGCCAGCGCCTCGTCGGTACGGCGCGACAGGTCGGAGGCCGCGGCAGCGATCGCCGCGTCGGCGCGCGCGCGCGACAGGCCCACCCGCACGCCGCCGATGCGCTCCTTGCCGAGGTGGATCGGCTGGGTCACGTCGACGATCTGTTCGGACCACTGCACCAGGCGTTCGTTCGCCCCGGACGCGCGCGCGGCGAAGCCGTCGGCCATCGGCAGGCCGAAGCCGCCGATGCCGACGCTGCCGTCGTGCACCAGCCGGCCCTTCGCGTCGAACACCCGGATGTAGACGATGTCGGGCTCGCGAAGGCTGGCGCGGAGCTGGTCGCCGATGGCGTCGAGGTCGTTGTAGTACAGCGGATTGGTCAGGGTCTCGGCGAGCACGTTGGCCAGCGCCTCGCCGCGGCTGGCCAGCGCGTTGCTGCCCTGGTCGCGCATGGCGCCGGCCGACATCGCCGCGATTTCGCGGTCGGCCGACTGCTGGCCGCGCACGGCGCCGACGATCAGCGCGCCCAGCAGCACCAGACCCAGGGCCAGCATCATGCCGTACTTGAAGGACAGACCCAGGCGCATCACTGCACTCCGACTCGCATGCCACACAGGAGAAACCGGCCCACACGCATCACTCCACCTCGTCCCGAATGCGGTGCACGCCGTCGCGCAGCCGCGCGAGGCGGGTGCGCGCGCCGTCGTCCAGCGCGAAGAATCGGTTGCTGTCGAAATAGGCCGCCAGCGCCTCGTGCGCTGCCGGGTCGTCGCCGGCCGCCAGCAGCACCGCACGCAGGCGCTGGCTCACGGCGGGCGGGAGGTCGGCTCGCACCAGCTCCAGGGCGCGCGGCACATCGCCGGTGCGGTGGAACACCTCGAGCTGATCGCGGAACTCGGGCGGCAGCAGCAGCGGGTTTTCCCAGTTGCGGTCGGAGAACGCGCCGGCATCGACCAGGCCCTTGGCGACCCAGGTCGACAGGTTGAGCTCCGTGCGGGCGAACACGAAACCGACCGCGTCCGGCGACGGCCGGTCGCTGGTCGAGGCCAGCACGATCAGCGGCAGTCGGGCCTGCAGGATCTCGGCGGCCGGCAGGAAGTACGCGCTGGTCGAGGCCTGGCTCTGGAAAGCGATGGTGCGGCCCCGCAGGTCGGCGAGCGAGCGGATGCCGCGGTCGCGACGGGCGAAGAAGACGCAGTGGTAGGCCAGGGTCTCCTCGCGCTCGGCCGCCAGCAGCACCCGCGCCTGCGCGCGTTCCTCGAACGCCACGGCGGTGCCGGCGGTCTCGGTGATCCAGTCGACCTTGCCGCGCTTCAGATAGGAGATCATCTGCTGGGCGTCGTGCGCCATCAGCACGCGGCCTCCGGTGATGCCGACGTCGGCCATCTTCGGCACCACGTAGTCGAGCATGGCGGACAGCCGCGGATAGTCGGCGCGCGGATCGTCGCTGACCCGGCCCAGCACCAGCTCGGCAGCGTCCACCGGCAGCGTCACGGCCGCGAGCACCAGCGCGACGAACTCCCGTCGGCGCGCCGAGAGGGCGCGCGCGAAGCCGCTGCGCGCGGTCGCGGGACTATCGTGCATCGGCAAGTCGTACCTGGGGGAGCGCGGCGCAGTATACGGACGACCACCGTCCGCACGGTGCTGCGCTGCAAATGACTGTTGCGGCGACACCTTGCTTGACAGGGGCGTGTGACCGACGTCTCAGTCGAGCGGCGTCGACACCGGAGCGCCGGCGGCACGCGCCAGCAGCGCCATCCGCTCGGCATCGGCGAGGATGCCGCGCAGCGTCAGCACCTCGCGCAGGCTGGGCTCGGCTCGCAGGAAGATCCGGCGCAGGCGGCGCTGCAGGGTGGCGGAGGGCCGGCCCTTGTAGAAGTCGAGCGCCTGGAGCGCACGGTCGAGATGGCCGAAGAAGTCCTCCATCGCCTGGGCCTCGGCGGGGACATGGCCGGCATCGACCCGCGGCGGAGCCACGGCATCCGCGGCGCCGAGCGCGGCCAGGCGCAGCTCGTAGGCCAGCACCTGCACCGCCTGCGCGAGGTTGAGCGAGGAGAAGCGCTCATCGGTCGGGATGTGGACGGCCGCGTGGCAGCGCTGCAGCTCGTCGTTGGTGAGGCCGGTGCGTTCGTTGCCGAACAGCAGGGCGACCTTCTGCCCGGCGTCGAGCCGCGCCAGCGCCGCGACCGCGAATTCGCGCGGCGACAGCGGCGGCAGCTCGACCGAGCGCAGTCGCGCGGTCGCGCCGACCACCCACTGCACGCCGGCGACCGCGGCGTTGGCATCGGCGTGAAGCGGCGCGGCGTCGAGCAGGTCGTCTGCGCCGGCGGCGAGCGCGATCGCCTGTGGATCGGGAAAGGCCTCCGGCGCGACCAGGGCGAGGTCCGACAGGCCCATGGTCTTCATCGCCCGTGCGGCGGATCCGATGTTGCCAGGGTGCGAGGTACGCACCAGCACGACCCGCGCGCCGGCGAGGACGGCCGCGCGGCTCATGCGCGCGCGCCGCGTGGAGCCGGGGCTCGACGCCGGTCTGCTAGAATGGCGCCCTGTGCGCGGCCCGGCCGCGCTTTTCTTTTCCAACTTGCCGCGTCCCCGAGAGCCATGCAGAAAGGTCCTGTCGCCGTTGCCGTGAAAGCCGCCCGCATGGCGGGTTCCGTGATTATCCGCCACCTTCCGCGCCTGGGCAGCATTCCGGTGATCGAGAAGGGTCGCCTCGACTTCGCCACCGAAGTCGACCGGATGGCCGAAGCGGAGATCATCCGCGAGCTGAAGCGCTCGTTCCCGAAGCATGCCTTCCTGGCGGAAGAGAGCGGCGAGATCGGCAAGTCGAACTCGGTCTGGGTCATCGACCCGCTGGACGGCACCCACAACTACATCCGCGGTATTCCGCACTATTGCGTCTCGATCGCGCTGGTCGAGGGTGGCGAAGCCATGTACGGCGTGGTCTACGACCCGGTGCGCGACGAACTGTTCACCGCGGCCCGTGGTGCCGGCGCCTTCCTCAACGACCGCCGCATCCGCGTCGCCGAGCGCAACAGCCTCGAGGGCGCGCTGCTGGTCACCGGCTTCCCCTACCGCCAGCACCGTCACCTCGATCCGCAGCTCGCGATGACCGGCGCTCTGCTGCGCCAGTGCGAGGACATCCGTCGCACCGGCTCCGCCGCTCTGGACCTCGCCTACGTCGCCGCCGGCCGCATCGACGGCTACTGGGAGATCGGCCTCAAGCCCTGGGACATGGCCGCGGGTGCCCTCCTCGTCCGCGAGGCCGGCGGCCTCGTCACCGACTTCAACGGCGAGAAGACCTTCATGGACACCGGCAACCTGGTGGCCTCGAACATCAAGGTCGGCGCCGAGATCGTGAGGACGATCGCGCCGCATCGTAGTCAGGCCCTCTGGCGCTGAGGTCGTAGGGCGGGCACTGCCCGCCCCTGCGCCACCCTCCCGCCGTCGCCGCTGAAGCCGGACCCACGCCGGCCGAGTGGCTAGGCGGGCAATGCCCGCCTGATTCGGAACACCTCGCGCTGGCGGCCAGTGGCCGCCCTACTTGTGGCGGTCGAACCAGCCGATGGTCGACAGCACCTGGGTCAGCATCTGGCTCGGCCGCGAGTTGATCCCGTGCGACGCACCCGGCAGGCGCACCAGCAGGGTGTCGACCTTGCGCAGCTTCAGTGCAGCGTAGAACTGCTCGGCCTCCGAGATCGGCGTGCGGTAGTCGGACTCGCCGACGATCATCATCGTCGGGGTCTTGACCTTGCCGACGTAGGTGATCGGCGAGCGCTTCACGTACTCCTCGCTGCCCTCCCACGGCGCGGACGCGAACCAGTAGTCCTTGAAATAGCTGGTGCTGTCGGCGTTTAGAACGAAGCTCGACCAGTTGATCACCGGCTTCGCCACCACCGCCGCGGCGAAGCGGTCGGTGTGGCCGACGATCCAGGCGGTGAGGCAGCCGCCACCGCTGCCACCGGTGACGTAGAGCCGCTTCTCGTCGACGATGCCGCGGCCGATCACGAGGTCGACGCCGCTCATCAGGTCGTCGTAATCCTGACCCGGGTAGTTGTTCTGGATCAGCGTGGCGAACTTCTCGCCGTAGCTGGTGGAGCCGCGCGGGTTGACGTAGAGCACGAGATAGCCATGCGCGGCGTAGAGCTGGGTCTCCGGCGCGAAATTGGGGCCGTAGGCGGCATAGGGCCCGCCGTGGATCTCGAGCAGCAGCGGGTACTTCTTCGACGCGTCGAAGTCCGGCGGATACACCAGCCAGCCCTGGATCTTCTGCTGGTCGAAGCTGGAGCTGTAGTTGACTTCCTCGACCCGGCCGAGCGTGCGATGAGCCAGCAGGTTCTCGTTCAAGGCGGTCAACGATCGGATCTTGCCGTGATCGATGAGGCCGAGATCGGCCGGACGGGTGACGCTGCCGCGGGTGTAGACGATCTTTCCGGCCGCCGCGTGGACCTGACCACCGGTGTAGGGCCGGCCAAGGTCGGTGACAGCGCCGTTGCCGTCCCAGCTCGGCTCCGACAGGTCGAGATCGGCGCCCGGCGCGACGTTGCGGGACTTGCCGCTGGCAAGGTCGAGCACGTAGACCTCGTGGATCTGGTAGCCGAGCCTGCGGTCGTCGAAGCCGGTGTAGGCGATCTGCTTGCCGTCGGGCGACAGCACCGGTCCTTCGTCGGGCCCCTTGCGGGTCGTGAGCCGCGTCGGCGTGCCGTCCTCGACATCGATCCGGTAGAGCTCGGATTCCTCGGCCTGGTATTCCCAGTCGGCATCGAGATTCGCCGAGACGAACAGCGATTTCCCATCGGCACTCCACGCCGGCGTGCCGTCGAAGTTGCGCTCGCCGGAGGTGACCTGGCGCACCGCGCCGCCGTCGGCAGCGACGACGAACAGCTGGGTGAAGCCGTCGTCGAGATAGCCGGCACCGTCGAAACGATAGACGAGCCGGTCGATCACCTTGGCAGGCTCGGCCCACTTCGCGCCCTCCGGTGCGGGCGGCAGTTCGGCCAGCGGCTTCGGATGCTGAGGAAGATGCTGGGTGAAGGCGATCCAGCGTCCATCGGGAGAGAATGCGAGGCTGCCCGGACCGTTGGCGACCTGGGTGAGGCGTGCGGTCTCGCTGCTGCCGATCCAGCGCAGGAAGATCTGCGAGCGCTCGCCGTCCGCGCCGACGTAGGCGATGCGCTTGCTGTCGGGCGCCCACACCACGCCGCCGTCGTTGACCGAGCCGGTGGTGAGCGGCGTGCTGGACTCACGCGCGAGGTCGTAGAGCCAAAGATTGGAGCGCTTACGATCGGTCTGGTTGTCGTAGAAGGCGCGCTCGTAGACCACATAGCGGCCGTCCGGCGAGAGTTTCGGGTTCTGCACCCAGGCGAGCGAGAAGATATCGGCGGGCTGCAGCGATGGCTTGGAGGTCGTCGTCGCCGCGACCGCGGGCGCGGGACTGGCACAGGCGACAACAAGCACCGTCGACAGCAGGGTTCGAGCAATCGCGTGCATAGCTCACCTCGCGTGGGATCGCGCGAGTATGTCACCCGGACGCCGGGGCCTGGGGATGCCGTTGGTCACGGCAACGGCCCGCCGAACGGTGAGCGTCGAAAAGCGACTGTGCTGACTGATGTCGGCTACTGCGAGGGCGCCTTGCACTCCTCGCAGTCGATCCGCTGGTATTCGCCGTCGATCAGCCGGTAGATCTCCGAGGTGTGAATTTCGCGGGTCGTCGGCCCCTGGTCCCGATCGTCCGGATCGGATTCGGTCTGCGTGTAGGTTCCGTAGAGTTCGATGTCCGGCAGTTCCCCGGCGCCGCCCACGAAGCGGTAGCCCGCCGTGATGTGCCCGGTTTCGTCGTACGTCGGGGGACCGGCGATCATGCCCCCGACGGCGCCCTCGAAGACTTTGCGGTAACTCCCGTCGATCTGCGCGACCAGGATCACCCACTCGCTGCCGTAGCCGCGATTCATCGTGCTCATCCGGAACTCGAGGACAGGATGTCCGTTGACGACGTCGACGGCGCCGGGACGCGGACCGTATCCCGTGTTTCCCGCCGAGAAAGCGTCGGCCTGGACCGCGACGCGCTTCCAATCGTCCCCCTCCGGCGCAAGCTCGATGATGTGGTGATCGGCACCGTCCTGTTTCCCACGTCCATTGCTGAGGCTGACGATCGCCAGGCAATGGCGCGGGTCATCGGGCAACTCCAGGAAGTGAACGAAATCCCCATCCTCGTTGTAGCGCTCGGCGCGAGTCCATCCGGCTTTGAGGTCGGAGGCCATCCGGGTCCGGGCGGCCGCATCGGGGCAGGCGACGGCATTGGCCGCTGCGAACAGCAGTCCAAGGACCACCACTACAGGAAGCCAGGATCGGAGCATGGGCGGTTGGCGCTGAGGATCGTCGCGCAATGACACCACGTGGGGGTGGCGCGCGGGAGCCGGAACCGTGGCGAAACGAAGTCGCGCCCATAAAAAAGCCGCCCGAAGGCGGCTTTGCAAAATGGCGGAGCGGACGGGGCTCGAACCCGCGACCTCCGGCGTGACAGGCCGGCATTCTAACCGACTGAACTACCGCTCCATTGTTCTTCTTGTCGTTCGCTGCGGCGGA
>JBGAPI010000080.1:0-8751 GCA_044221335.1 Ahniellaceae bacterium | reverse complement strand
ACCGCGCCGCTTCAGTCGACTCTTGAACGGGGAATGCCGGCGGAGCCGGAATCCCGGCCGATCAGAAGTCCATGCCGCCCATGCCACCGCCGTGGTCATGGCCGCCGTGGCCGGCCGCCGGAGCGTCCTTCTTCGGCGCCTCGGCCACCATCGCTTCGGTGGTGATCATCAGGCCGGAGATGGAGGCCGCGTTCTGCAGCGCGGTGCGGGTGACCTTGGTCGGGTCCAGGATGCCCATGCCGACCATGTCGCCGTACTGGCCGGTGGCGGCGTTGTAGCCGTAGTTGCCGGTGCCTTCCGCGACCTTGTTCAGCACCACCGACGGCTCGTCGCCGGCGTTGGCGGTGATCTCGCGCAGCGGGGCTTCCATCGCGCGACGGGCGATGGTGATGCCGTGGTTCTGGTCTTCGTTGTCGCCCTTCAGCTCCTTGATCGCCTGCAGGGCGCGCACCAGGGCGACGCCGCCGCCCGGGACCACGCCTTCCTCGACGGCCGCACGGGTGGCGTGCAGGGCGTCTTCGACGCGGGCCTTCTTTTCCTTCATCTCGACTTCGGTCGCGGCGCCGACCTTGATGACGGCCACGCCGCCGGCCAGCTTCGCCACGCGCTCCTGCAGCTTCTCGCGGTCGTAGTCCGAGGTGGTCTCCTCGATCTGCGCCTTGATCTGCTCGATGCGGGCCTTGATCGCCTTGGCATCGCCGGAGCCGTCGATGATGGTCGAGTTCTCCTTCGAGACCTGCACCTTCTTCGCGGTGCCAAGATCCTTGATGGTGGCCTTCTCGAGCGACAGGCCGACTTCCTCGGAGATCACGGTGCCGCCGGTCAGGACGGCCATGTCTTCCAGCATCGCCTTGCGACGGTCGCCGAAGCCCGGGGCCTTCACGGCGCAGACCTTGACGATGCCGCGGATGGTGTTGACGACCAGGGTCGCCAGCGCCTCACCCTCGACCTCTTCCGCCACGATCAGCAGCGGCTTGCCGGCCTTGGCCACGCCTTCCAGCACCGGCAGCAGCTCGCGCACGTTCGAGATCTTCTTGTCGTGCAGCAGGATGAACGGGCTGTCCAGCTCGGCCGACATCGACTGCTGGTTGTTGATGAAGTACGGCGACAGGTAGCCGCGGTCGAACTGCATGCCCTCGACGACGTCGAGCTCGTTGTCCAGGCCCGAGCCTTCCTCGACGGTGATCACGCCTTCCTTGCCGACCTTGTCCATCGCCTTCGCGATCAGCTCGCCGATGTTCTCGTCCGAGTTGGCCGAGATCGCGCCGACCTGGGCGATTTCCTTCGAGGTCGAGCACGGCTTCGAGATCGACTTCAGCTGGGCAACGGCGCCCGCGACGGCCTTGTCGATGCCGCGCTTCAGGTCCATCGGGTTCATGCCGGCGGCGACCGCCTTCATGCCCTCGCGGATCATCGCCTGCGCCAGCACGGTGGCGGTGGTGGTGCCGTCGCCGGCGACGTCGGAGGTCTTGGAGGCGACTTCCTTCACCATCTGCGCGCCCATGTTCTGGAACTTGTCGGCCAGTTCGATTTCCTTGGCGACCGACACGCCGTCCTTGGTGATGGTCGGGGCGCCGAAGCTCTTCTCGAGCACGACGTTGCGACCCTTCGGACCCAGCGTCGCCTTCACGGCGTTGGCCAGGATGTTGACGCCGGCGACCATGCGCGAACGAGCGTCTTCGGAGAAGCGGATTTCTTTAGCGGCCATTTCGGTATTCCTCGATATTTTTCGATAGAGGGCCCAGGGCACCGGGCCCAGGGCACAGGTAGAGAGAGCTTGGCGGGACCGGCGGCTGGGCCCAGGGCCCTAGGCTCCGGGCCCTCGCGCTCAGGCGAAGACCGCCAGGATGTCGTCCTCGCGCACCACCAGGTACTCGGTGCCGTCGACCTTGACCTCGGTGCCGGAGTACTTGCCGAACAGGACCTTGTCGCCGGCCTTGACCTTCAGCGCGCGGACGGAGCCGTTGTCGAGCGGCTTGCCTTCGCCCGTGGCGACGACTTCACCCTTGATGGGCTTCTCGGTCGCGGTGTCCGGGATCACGATGCCGCCGGCGGACAGGCGTTCTTCTTCCATGCGCTTGATGACCACGCGGTCGTGCAGGGGCTTGAGCTTCATAGCATCCTCACAAGTGGTTGAATTCAAAAGGTTTCGGAAACGTTGTTAGCACTCGTCGCCGATGAGTGCCAATTTTACCGGCCCGGAGGGCCAAGGCAAGAGGTGACGAACGGGGCGGAGGGTTTGGGACGGTGTCGGAGGATTCAAGGGCGTCCGACATGCGGCAGCGGCGCAAGCCGCGATGTCGGAGGGGCAATCGGGGCATGCGCCCGTCCCGCAAGGGCTATCGGGGCATGCTCCGGTCCAGCAAGGGCTATCGGGGCTTGCGCCCCTCCCGCCGGAGCAGGTCAGCGCTCGAGTAGCGCCTTCTTCCCGGTCTTTCCTTCCCATTCCTTGGCGTCGGCCGGCGCGTCTTTGCGGACGCTGATCACCGGCCAGCCCTTGGCGAGCTCGGCGTTGAGCTTGACGAAGTCCTCCTGGCCGGCAGGCACGTCATCCTCGGGATAGATCGCGTTGACCGGGCATTCCGGCTCGCACAGGGTGCAGTCGATGCACTCGTCGGGGTCGATCACCAGGAAGTTGGGACCCTCGTGGAAGCAGTCCACCGGACAGACTTCCACGCAGTCGGTGTACTTGCACTTGATGCAATTTTCGGTGACGACGAAAGGCATGCGCTGGTCCGGAGATGGCGCTCCCAAGGGGGTTCGAACCCCTGTTCTCGCCTTGAGAGGGCGATGTCCTAGGCCGCTAGACGATGGGAGCAGGTATGCGGGATCGAGCGAGGCGCGTAGTATAGCCGTCTTCGATCAAAGGACAATCGTCGATTTGTCGCCAGTGCGGCGTGCCCGCGTTTCGACAGCTTCGATGTCCACACTCACCAGGAAGTCCAGAATCGTGCCGTTGTCTTCTCCGACCCCACTGCTCGGCCGCGTCGCCGTGGAATCGTGCCGATGACGCGCGCGCGATTCGGCTGGCTGTCGAAACTGCCGAGATGGCTGGGGGGCAAGGCGGAAAAGCCTGCTGCCGAAGCCGCGGCCGCACCCGAGGCATCGAAGCCTGCGCCGGCGAAGTCCGCGTCGCCGGCGTCGGAACCCGCCGCGGAACGACGCGCTGATCGCGCCAAGCGCCGCGGCAAGGCCGGGACCAGCCATCCGGCCGCGCGGGTGATCGAGCGCGCCGAGCACGCGATCTCGCGCAAGCACATCAGCCAGAACGCCTTGCGCGTGCTGTACCGGCTGAAGGACGCCGGTTTCCAGGGCTACATCGTCGGTGGCGCGGTCCGCGACCTGCTGCTCGGGATCCAGCCGAAGGACTTCGACGTCGCCACCAACGCCACGCCGGAGCAGGTCAAGGCGCTGTTCCGCAACTGCCGCCTG
This sequence comes from Ahniellaceae bacterium, assembly GCA_044221335.1. Classification (GTDB taxonomy): domain Bacteria; phylum Pseudomonadota; class Gammaproteobacteria; order Xanthomonadales; family Ahniellaceae; genus JBGAPI01. Next base: position 5,319 of record JBGAPI010000080.1, on the reverse strand, counting down.
ATCGGACGGCGCTTCCGCCTGGCGCACGTGGTCTACGGCCCGGAGATCATCGAGGTCGCGACCTTCCGCGCGCTGTCCGACGACGGCTCCGGCGAGCGCCACATGGTCGACGGCCGGATCGTGCGCGACAACGTCTACGGCAGCATCGAGGACGACGCGCTGCGCCGCGACTTCACCGTCAACGCGCTGTACTACACGATCGAGGACTTCTCGGTCCGCGACTATGTCGGTGGCTACGACGACGTGCGGGCCGGCGTGCTGCGCCTGATCGGCGACATCGACGAGCGCCTGACCGAGGACCCCGTGCGGATGCTGCGCGCGGTGCGCCTCGCCGCGAAGCTGGGCCTGAAGATCGAGCCGGCGCTGGCGCGCGCGATTCCGCGGCTGGCGCCGCTGATCGCCGGCTCCGCGCCGGCGCGGCTGTTCGACGAGCTGCTGAAGCTGTTCATGAGCGGTCACGCGGCGGAGAGCTTCCAGGGCCTGACCGCCACCGGACTGCTGCGCGAGTTCCTGCCGGAGACCGCGCAGGCCCTGGCCGCGCACGGCGACGGCGCCGGGCTGATCGAGGCGGCGCTTGCCAACACCGACGCGCGCATCCTCGCCGACAAGTCGGTGACGCCGGCCTTCCTGCTCGCCGCGCTGCTCTGGCCGGCGGCGAAGGCGCGCGCCAACGCCCTGCTGAAGCAGGGCGAGGACCCGCAACTGGCATGGACCCAGGCCAGCAACAAGGTGCTGGCGGAGCAGGGCGCGCGGATCGCGCTGCCGCGCCGCTTCACCCTGCCGCTGCAGGAGATCTGGCTGCTGCAGCTGCGCTTCACCCAGCTGTCGCGGAAGAAGGCGATGCGCACGCTGTCGCATCCGCGCTTCCGTGCCGCCTACGACTTCTTCGTGCTGCGCGCGCAGCACGAGCCCGCGCTGGCGCCGCTGGTCGCCGCGTGGGAACAGCTGCAGCACGCCGCGCCCGACCAGGTGAACGAGGTCCTGGACGCGGCCCAGCAGCAGGTCGACGACGACGGCGATCTCGACGTCGCGGACGACAAGCCGAAAGCCCGCCGCCGGCGCCGCCGGCGGCGCAAGCCGAAATCCGCCGGGGGCAAGTCCGCGCCCGGCACCGACTCGGGAAGCTGATCGAATCATGGCGTGGTCTCGTGCATACATCGGCCTGGGTGCGAACCTGGGCGACCCGGTCGCGCAGATGGAGCGCGCATTGAACGCGCTGTCGGCTCTGCCGACGGTGCGGCGCCTCCGGCGTTCCTCGTACTACCGCACCAAGCCCTGGGGCCCGGTGAAGCAGGACGACTTCATCAACGCGGTCGCGGCGATCGACACCCTGCTGTCGCCGGTGCAGCTGATGACCCAGCTGCTGAAGATCGAGCGCGGCCTCGGGCGCATCCGCGGCGAGCGCTTCGGGCCGCGGCTGATCGACCTCGACCTGTTGCTGTTCGGCGCGATGACGCTGAACTCGCCGCATCTCGCGGTGCCGCATCCTCGCCTGACCGAGCGTGCCTTCGTGCTGGTGCCGCTGCTGGAGCTCGACGAGAGCATCGTCATCCCCGACACCGGCCTCGCGCGCGACGCGCTGGCGCGGCTGTCCGGTGAGGCGCGCGCCGACGTGATCCGGCTCGATCCGGTGCTGGCGGTCGCGGTCACCGCGGAGTAGCCGATGGCCTACGCCACCGAGGCTGACGGCAAGCCCGTCACTCTGCGTGCACTCGACCGCGCGAAGGCGGCCGGCGAAGCGATCGTCGTGCTGACGGCCTACGATGCCAGCTTCGCCGCGGCCTGCGACGCCGCCGGCATCGACGTCGTGCTGGTCGGCGACTCGCTCGGGATGGTGGTGCAGGGGCAGTCGAGCACGCTGCCGGTCAGCGTCGATGCGATGGCCTATCACACGGCGGCGGTCGCTCGCGGCCTCAAGCGCGCGCTGCTGATCGCCGACATGCCCTTCGGCAGCTATCCGGATCCGGCCACCGCGTTCCGCAACGCCGCCCAGCTGATGGCGGCGGGCGCCGCGATGGTGAAGCTGGAAGGCGCCGGCGTGATGCTGGAGTCGATCCGTTACCTCGCCGATCGCGACATCCCGGTCTGCGCCCACCTCGGCCTCACGCCGCAGTCGGTGCACGCGCTGTCCGGCTACCGGGTGCAGGGGCGCGAGGCCGATGCCGCGGCGAAGCTGCGTGCCGATGCGGCAGCGGTGGTCGCGGCCGGCGCACGGCTGCTGGTGCTGGAATGCGTGCCGGCGACGCTCGCGACCGAAATCACCGCCGCGATTCCCGTTCCGACCATCGGCATCGGCGCCGGCGTCGGCTGCAGCGGCCAGGTTCTGGTCTGCTACGACATGCTCGGTGTCACGCCCGGCAAGCGGCCGAAATTCTCGATGGATTTCCTGGTGGGCCGCGGCAGTGTCGTCGATGCCTTCGCCGCCTACGCGGCGGCCGTTCGCGAACGCCGCTTTCCCGGCCCAGAACACTCGTTCTGAACGGGAGCCGGGGAGAATCGCGTTGACGCCTCGCTCTTCCAGCCTCGAAGTCCTTCCACACCCCCGCGTAGCCCAGGCCAAGCCTGGGCGACGCGCCCCCCGCACTCAGGGGGGCTGTCGCGGCACAGATCCCTCGTTGAGGTATCCCATGGACCGCACCCGATGAAGATCGTCAACACCGTCAGCGACCTGCGTCGCCAGCTCACCCAGTGGCGCCGCGCCGGCCAGCGCATCGTCTTCGTGCCGACGATGGGCAACCTGCACGAAGGCCACTTCGCGCTGATCGACCTGGCGCGCCGCCACGGCGACCGCGTGGTTTCGTCGATCTTCGTCAATCCGAAGCAGTTCGGTCCGAACGAGGACTACCTCAGCTACCCGCGCACGCCGGCGAGCGATGAGGCCGGCCTGGCGTCGCGCGGCTGCGACCTGCTGTTCTCCCCGCCGGTCGAGGAGATGTATCCGGCCGGCGGTCTCGCCCAGGTCGAGGTGCGAGTGCTCGCCCTGGCCGACATCCTCTGCGGCGCCTTCCGCCCCGGACATTTCACCGGCGTCGCGACGGTGGTCGCAAAGCTCTTCCACCTGGTCGCGCCGGACGTGGCGGTCTTCGGCGAGAAGGACTACCAGCAGCTGATGGTGATCCGGCATCTGGTCCGGGACCTGTCCTACGGCATCGAGATCGTGCCGGGACCGACCGTCCGCGAGGCCAACGGCCTCGCGATGAGTTCGCGCAACCAGTACCTCTCCCCGGCGGAGCGTGAGCAGGCCGCCGAGATCTATCGGACCCTGCAGGCGATGAGGGCCGCCAGCGCCGCCGGCCAGGACCCGGCAGCGATCGAGGCGGCCGCCGTCCAGCGCCTCTCGGACGCCGGATTCCGGGTCGACTACGCCGCGTTGCGTTGTGCCGACAGTCTGGCGCCTGCTGCCGATCATCCCCTCGAACCTCGGGTCGCGCTGATCGCCGCTCGCCTTGGCAAGGCGCGACTGATCGATAACCTGTTGATTGGGTAGAAGTTCACTGCGACTGTTGGGAAATTGCAACGCTTCGTCAGCGCTTTGGCTTTTTTCCGACAGCTGTTGTTTTTTTGGTTTTGGCGGCGTAGACTTCTCGCCACTGGTGGGTTGATCGCTTATCCAGCGATTCCCCTAGCAGCAGGGCGCATTGAGGTAATCGTCACTCCGATTCAACCCCCGATCCCGTGATCGGGGGTTTTTTTTGCCCTGCGATTGCCGCCGGTGCACCCGCCCCCGGTAGATCGACCCGGGCCCCGCCGGGCCAGTGGCGAATTCGCCACGCGGCCTCTCGTGTCCGGCGACGGCGGCCGCCGTGACGCGGGATCTCCTCCCCCATACTCCAGCAATGCTTCGCACGCTGGCCATTTCCAACTACCGCTCCCTGCGCGACCTCGTCGTCGCCCTCGGTCCGCTGACCCTGGTGACCGGACCGAACGGCTCGGGGAAGTCGAACCTCTATCGCGCGCTGCGCCTGCTCGCCGAGACCGCGCAGGATGGCGTGGTCGGCGCGATCGCGCGCGAGGGCGGGCTGCCGTCGACGCTGTGGGCGGGGCCGGAACAGTTCTCGCGCGGGATGAAGCGCGGCGAGCAGCCGGTGCAGGGTGGGCCGCGCAAGGAGGTCGTCGCGCTGCGGATGGGCTTCGCCGGCGAGGACTTCGGCTACGCGATCGACCTCGGCCTGCCACCTTCGGCACAGCCGCCGGTGACGGCGTTCCACCTCGATCCCGAGATCAAGCGCGAGGTGATCTTCGGCGGCCCCTTCCTGCGTCCGTCCAATCTGCTGGTCGATCGCCGCGGCGCGCTGCTCCGGGTGCGCGACGGCCGCGACTGGCGCGTGCTCACGAACGCCGGCGACGCCGGCGACAGCCTGTTCCAGCTGCCGCTCGATCCCGGCCTCGCGCCGGAACTGTTCCGGCTGCGCGACGAGGTCCGCGCCTGGCGCTTCTACGACCATTTCCGCAGCGACCGCGACGCGCCTGCCCGGCAGGCGCGCCTCGGCACCCGTACGGTGCGGCTCGGCGCCGACGGTGGCGATCTCGCGGCCGCGTGGCAGACCATTCTCGAGATCGGAAACGACGGCGCGCTCGCCCATGCGGTCGACGACGCCTTCCCCGGTGCCCGCGTCCGCATCGAAGTCGACGCGGCACGGTTCGAGCTCCGCTTCGCGCAGCACGGTCTGCTGCGCGATCTGGGTGCCGGAGAATTGTCCGACGGGACGCTGCGCTATCTGCTGTGGATCGCTGCGCTGAACTCGCCGCGCCCGCCGCCGCTGATGGTGCTGAACGAGCCCGAGACCAGCCTGCACCCGGATCTGCTGCCGGCGCTCGGCCGTCTGGTCATCGCCGCGGCGAAACGCAGCCAGGTGATCGTGGTCTCGCACGCCGCGCGGCTCGCCGCGACGCTGTCGGAGGACAGCTCCTGCACGACGATCGCGCTCGACAAGGAGCTCGGCGAAACCCGCGTGGTCGGCCAGCGCGAGCTCGATCAGCCGGCGTGGCATTGGCCGGAAAGGTAGAGCGCGCATTGCGCGCCGGCGCGAGGGGCCCCAGCATTGCGGCTGTTGTGGGAGGGGCTTCAGCCCTGAGGTTTGGACAGGTTTTCAACGCCACGCTTCGCTCGTAGGCGAGGCGTTGGTGGTGTTTCGTAGGTGTCTGAGTAGCACATCGGTCCGAAGCCAACGATGCTTTGGCGCCTCCCATCCGAGGCGGATGAGGGAATAGGCGTTTCGCGTTGACTTTCCCGGGGCCAGGTAGAGGTCGAGCTGCTGTTCCTTGGCTTTGGTTCCGACAATCCACGCGGCAAAGGTAGCCAACGCGTCGAGCATCAGA
>JBGAPI010000029.1:0-67240 GCA_044221335.1 Ahniellaceae bacterium | reverse complement strand
ATCTGCGGCTCGGTCGACAACTGGGCCAACAACAACGCGGGCAGCACGACGTCGAACTCCACCTACACCTGCAAGACCAGCGGGATCAACTACAGCGGCGAGACCGGCCCGGAATTCACCTACAGCTTCCGCCAGCAGACCCAGCAGATCAACGACGTGCAGGCGACCATCACGATGATGCCGACCAGCGCGGACCTCGACCTGTTCGTCCTCAACACGCCGGGCGGCAACTGCCTCGGCGGCAACTGCATGCTGGGTTCGTTCCTGGGCGGCACTTCGACCGAGACGATCAACTTCCTGCCGGCGCCCGCCACCAGCTACGACGTCTCGGTCGACGGCTTCTCGAACAACGTCAGCGCCTACAAGATCCAGGTCGGCTGCAGCGTGATCGGCGTGTTCAAGGACGGCAGCGAGGACGGCCCCGCGAATCCGGGTTGCCAGGCCAGCGAGATCGAGAACAACGACACTCCGGCTGCGGCGACCTTCGTCTCCGTCCCCCGGCGCGTCTGCGCCCAGGTCACCCCGGGCACCGACGTCGACTACTACCGGATATCGGTTCCGAACTACGCCGACCTCCACATCGAAACCGTCGACCCCGCCACCCCGGACTGCAAGTTCGTCGACTTCACCCAGTCGGTCGATACGGTCGTCTCGCTGTACCAGAGCAACGGCACGACGCTCATCACCAGCAACGACGACGAACGTCCCGGCTACCGCTGCTCGGTGATCGACTCGGTGGGCAACGCGCTCGCGACCCACGTCGCGCCGGGCACCTACTACATCGGCGTGCGCAACTTCTCGAACGCTCAGCCGAGCCCGGTCTACCAGCTGCTGGTCCGCTACAACGCGCTGTGCGGAAACGGCGTGCGCGAGGGCAGCGAGACCTGCGACGACGGCAACCACGGCGGCTGCAGCGCGACCTGCCAGTAGGGCGGGTCTCGTCGTCCGGCATCCGACCCGCGCTTGCCGCTGGAATGGAGCTTGTACGACCGGTGCGCAACGGCGTGCGCGAGGGCAGCGAGACCTGCGACGACGGCAACCACGGCGGCTGCAGCGCGACCTGCCAGTAGGGCGGGTCTCGTCGTCCGGCATCCGACCCGCGCTTGCCGCTGGAATGGAGCTTGTACGACCGGTGCGCCAAGGCGCACCCTGCGCGAACCGACGACCCCGAGGGTTCCAGCGATGGCGATGGAGAGGCCGGCCAGGCTCGTCGACGGCACCCGCTGCACGGTCGTCGGCGGCACACACGCTGGCAAATCCGCAAACTGACCGACATCAGGACCCGCGAGACCGGGCACGTCACGATCACCGTGGTGCAGGACGTCGGGGAGCGCTTCAAGACGCTGGCGCGGAACATCGAGGTCATCGGCACGGTCTGACCGTGCCCTTGCCGCGGCATGTCCCGCTTCGATGAGAGTCGCCGTCCAACGACTCGCGCTCGGCATCGCCCAGGTCGGAATGGCCGTCGCCAGCCCGCGACGGGTCGCCCCACTCCCCGCCGGGCCCGCCGGTCGCCTGAATCCGGAGCGGGCGGCCTTCGTCCTCGACATCGCGACGCCGAGCGCCGTTGAGCTCGTTCGACCACGTCGAATCACCGCAACCCGGCAGCCGTGATCGAATTTTCGATCCGTTGCCGAGTACAAGAGCAGATGCCTGAATCCGGGACGAGCCGCGCAACGCGCACATCCGTACCGGACCACCTGCGCCCTGCTGGAACCACGCCCGATGAAGTCCCTGCTCGCCGCCAGCTGTCTGCTGCTGGCTCCCGCCGCCCAGGCCTACACGCTGAGCCAGGAAACGCCGATCTTCGTCGGCAGCATGCCCGACTCGGTCGCGATCGCCGACATCGACGGCGACGGTCGCGACGACGTGGTGCTGTCGACCGCGGCCTATTTCGACACGGCGCACGACTTCCACGACTTCGTCTACCTGCAGAACTCCAGCGGCACGCTGTTCGCGGCCGGCTCCTTCGGTTTCGGCGGGCGGGTCGGAGACGCGCCGATGATCGCGACCGATCTCGACGGCGACGGCAAGGCCGAGATCATCAACGGACGCTTCGGCGGGCTCACCATCACCCGCATGCTCGGCGGCACGTTCGACGTGCGCAGGATCGACGCGGAACTGACCCCCGCGAAGCTCCTGGTGATGGACGTCGATCGCGACGGCTACAGGGACATCATCGCGCAGACCTGGACCTCGGGTGCGACCATCTTCTTCGGCGACGCGATCCGGAGCTACGGCCGCCGCAGCTTCCTCGACACGCCGGCATTCGGCACGGGCGGGATGGCGATCGCGGACGTGGACCAGGACGGTTTTCCCGATCTCGTGATGGCGACGGGCTACGCCGCGATCGCGGTGATGCTCCACGATCGCGGCCACGGCTTCCTGCCGGCGCAGATCCTGCCGATGCCGACCGGGATCGAGGGCGTCGCCGCGGGCGACTTCAACGGCGACGGCCGCATCGACCTCGTCGCCGGACGTCCGGCGAACAGCCCGACCAGCCTCTACGTCTCGACCCGCAGCGCCACCGGCAGCTATGCCGCGCCGTCGATGGTGCCGACCTACGACCTCCCGGGCGTCATGGTCGCCGGCGACTTCGACACCAACGGCCTCGCCGACGTCGCCGTGCTGCACCGGAGCTTTCACGCGTTGGGACTCTACCTGCAGGGGGCCCAGGGCCTCGCGGCGGAGCAGACTTTCCCGTCCGGCACCATTGGCCATTCCGACCCGCACGCCCTCGCCGTTGGCGACCTCAACAGCGACGGCTGCCCGGATCTGGCGGACGCGAGCTACAGCGACGGCCTCGAGATCCACTACGGCAGCGGCTGCGTCACTGTCGACCTCGCCGTCTCCGCCACCGCGACGTCGTTCGCCCGCGTCGTCGCCCGCATCGACAATCCCTCCGCCGACCCGGCCTACAAGGTCGATGCCGCCGTCACGCTCCGTCCCGCCGTCGGCGACAAGCGGTTCCGGATCACCTCTGTTCCCGCCGGTTGCGTGCTGATCACGCCGCCTTACGGCTACGGCTGCGCGGTCGGCACCGTGGCGGCGGGCACGTCGCGCGAACTCGCCTTCGGCCTGGATTCCGCCATGCCGACCCGCGTCGACGTCGCGGCGTACACCAGCACCCACGAGCGGGAACTGGGCAACAACACGATGTCCACGTCGACGCATCGGGCGAAGTCACCCGCCGTCGTCGGCAATTGACTAGCGCATCGGGAGCACCTCGGCGCACCGGATTGGTACGACCGGTGTGTCCAAGACGCTCCCTACAGCCCGCCGAGTACCGCCTTCGCGACGGCTTCGTAGTCGCCATTGAAGTGATGCCCGCCGGGCAGCTCGATCGCCTTGGAGTGGGCCGGATCGAGCAACGGACACAGCGCGTCGTCTTCCTTCCTGCCGTAGATGCAGGTGAGCTTGAGCTCGCCGAACTTCGCGATCTCCGGCCGGGTCGGGATGCCGTTGGCGGGGTCGGAGATCCAGTTCGCGAACTTGAACTCGAACACGGCCTTGTCGGACAGGCCGATCGCGGCGGCGGCGATGAGCTTGCCGCGAGTATCGGCGGACAGGCGGTTGACCACGAACGGCACCATGTCGGCACCTTGCGAGTAGCCGATCAGCACCAGCTTCCTGCGGTGCCAGGTGGCGAGGTAGTGCTTCGCGATGCGGTCGACGGCGTCGGCGGTCTGCTGCGGCGTGCGGGCGGTCCAGAAGTACTTCAGCGAGTTCAGCGCGGCGACCGGCATGCCGCGCTGCTGCAGCGCCTTCGCGACATCCTGGTCGAGGCCCGCCCAGCCACCGTCGCCGGTGATCAGCACCGCCAGCGTGTCGCCCGGCTGGTCGGTCGGCGCTTCCACCAGCGGCAGGTCGGACAGCTCGTCCGGTGGCGGTGGCACGCTGTTCTGCGGCGCGGCGGTGAGCTTGTCGTAGGCCGCGAGGTATTGCGGCAGCCAGCGCGGCTCGTTGGCGTAGCCGTGACCGACCTTCGGCAGCATCACCACCGAGCCGCCCTTGATCGACTCGACGAACTGCCGGGTCGCCTCCGGAATGCAGATCCGGTCCTCGGCGCCCTGCAGCGCGATGAAGGGATCACGCAGTTCGTCGACGCGGCCGAGGTCGTAGCCGCGGCCCTTGCGCTTCGTGTACGTCAGCGCGTTGGCCTTGCACAGCGGCTTGTCGATGGAGAGATCCGGGCAGAAGCCGAGGCCGAGGCCGCCGGCGAAGGTGCCCGACGGCGCCTGGGTCATCGCGCCGTAGACCAGCGTCGCACCGGAGGAATAGCCGACCAGCAGCGGATAGCGGTAATCCTTCAGTTTCTCGCGCGCCTCGAGATGGTGCGCCAGCGTCTCCAGCTCGCCGGCCGGATAGCTGCAGCTCTCTCCGATGTGCTCGAGATTGCCGAGGAAGTGGCGGACGTCGATGCCGGCGACCAGCGCACCGCGCTCGGCCAGCTTCTGCGCCATCGACACCACGCCCAGGTGCCAGCCGCCGTCGCCGGAGATGAACAGCACGACCTCCTTCACTTCTCCCTTCGGCCGGTAGACCGCGATCTGACCGAAGTGCCCGACCTCGAAGTGGTCGTCCATGGGTTCGTTCGGCTCCGGCTTGTTCGCCGGCGGGGAGGCCGTGCCTGTCGAATGGAGGCCTTTCGGGGTTTCGCCCGGGTCCTCAGGTACGGCGGGATCGGATGTCGTTGCCGGAGTGGTCTTCGGCCGCACCGGGGGCGCGACGGTCGTCGGAGCTGCGGCGGCGCCGGCGCCGACGGAGAGCCCGAGGGAGAGCGACAACATCAGAACGGCGACGCGCATCGATCAGACTCCGTGATCAGGACTTGATGGGGACGGTGGGTCGCGCGCTCGCCGCGATCAGTCGTGAGACTTCGAGCAGCGCGCGCGGCATCCGCAGTCCGCTCGGCGCGGCGAGGTAGCGCGGGCGCCACTCGGGTTCGAACTTCTGCTTGTAGCGGCGCAGGCCCTCGAAGTTGTAGTAGGCCTCGCCGTGGCGCCAGATGAAGCCGCCGAGCTTGTGCCAGGCCGGCGCCAGGTGGTGTTCCGACAGCCCGGACAGCGGCGCCATCCCGAGCACGCCGTCGCGGTAGCCGCGCGCGCGGCCCCACAGCAGGATCTCCGAGATCAGGAAATCCATCACGCCCTTCGGCGCGTCGCTGGAATAGCGCATCAGGTCGAAGGACAGCTCGCCGCCGGCGCGTCCGCACCACAGGTTGGCAAACGCGACCACGCGCTCCTCGACGGTCACCACCGCGAGGTCGCAGCGGCCGAGATACTCCTCGTCGTACCAGCCGAGCGAAAAGCCCTTCTCGACCTGGTCCTTGGCGTCGAGCCAGTCGGCGCTGACGCGGTGGAGTTCGGGCAGCAGCGCGGCGACCTCCGCGTGCGGCAGCACGGCGAAGCGCGCACCGTCCCGGAATGCGCGACGGTGCGACTGCCGCAGCGAGGCCCGATCCGCGCCGTCGAGCGAGAATCCGGCAAGCGGCACGACGGCCTCCTCGCCAAGCTTGATCAGCGACAGGCCGAGGTCGAGGTAGGTCGGCAGCTGCGCCGCGCTCACCTGGTAGAACACCGGCCACAACCCCTGGCGATCGGCGACCTCGCGGAAGCGCCAGGCCAGCTGCTGCTGCAGCGCCGGCGGGCCGATCGGGTCGCCCATCGCGACGAGGCAGGGCCCGCTGCGCTGGAACATCACGAAGCCGCGGTCGTCCTTGCCGAACAGCAGCTGCTTGTCCGGCAGCAGCGCGAGGTGGGCGTCGCTGTGCTCGGCGGCGGCGACGGCCGGTGCCGCGCGGTCGCGCTCGGAAGCGCTCGATACCCGCGCCGGCGCGGCGAACGGACGCAGCAGCTGCCACAACGCGACGCCGGCCAGCACGACGAGGCCACCGAGCGAGGCGCGCAGCATCCGCGGCGCGTCGGAGTCGAAGGCGAAGCGCCACCAGAGGTCGTTGGCGTACTCGATGTGGCGATAGGCGAACAGGCCGATCCACACCGAGGCGGCCAGCACCAGCGCGATGTTGCGAAGCCAGGTCGGCGAGAAGGCCTGCGCGGTCAGCGGCGTGGCGCGGTCGTAGCGGGCGCGTGCCATCAGCAGCGGCGGCAGCAGCAACAGGACCAGCATCGACAGTTCCCAGCGGAAACCCGAAGCCAGCAGCGACAGCGCGGCCAGCGGGATCACGAACACGCTCATCGCCCAGGCCGCGTCGAGCCGGCGGTAGAGGCCGTGCGCCAGCAGCAGCAGGCCGACGCCGAGCGCGCTGGCGGCGAGGTGCGACAGCTCGAACAGCGGCAGCGGGACCAGGTGCCGCATCAGCGTGCGGCGATGCGCGCCGATCGGGATCGAGCCGGACAGCACCAGCATCGCGCCGGCGACGAAGGCCGCGAGCGCGATCGCCGGTCCGACCAGCGGCTCGCCGAAGCGCCGGAGCCGGCGCGCGCCGCGGGCGAGCTGCGGCACCTTCGAGCCGAGCCGGCGCATGCCGAGCAGCGCGAAGGCCGCGAGCAGCGGCACGGCGTAGTACAGGGTGCGATAGACCAGCACCGTGCCGAGCAGCGTGTGCGCCGGCACGCCGGGCAGGAGGAGCATCAGGCTGGCCTCGAAGACGCCGATGCCGGCCGGCACCGAGGACACCAGACCCGCCGCCACCGCGACCACGTACAGGCTGGCGAAGGGCAGGAAATCGATGTCGACGTCGTCGGGCAGCAGCGCGTACAGCGCCAGCGCGCAGAGCGCGAGCTCGACGGCGCTGATGAAGGTTGCCGCGACGAGGTCGCCGGGTCCCGGCAGCCGCACCGTGCGACCGCCGAGCGCGAACTCGCGTCGGCCGCGCCACGCGCCGACCGGCAACGCCACCAGGACCACGACCAGCACGCCGCCGAGAACCCCCGGCACCGCGCCCGGCAGATGCAGCGCGGCCGCCGTCGCGTCCGACGCGGTCAGGCAGGCGACCGCGAGCCAGGCGAGCGTGCCGAGCGCGAACCCGATCGAACTGTTCGCCACCACCTGGCCGACCTCGAGCGCCGAGAGGCCGTGCGCGCCGTAGCCGCGCGCGCGCACCGCGCCGCCGGTCAGGGCGGCGATGCCGAGGTTGTGGCCGAGCGCGTTGGCGACGAAGCTGGTCGTGAGCACCGACAGGGTCGGCAGGCGGCGGCCGACGAGTCGCAGCCCCTGCCAGTCGAAGAAGGTGAGGAGCGCGTAACTGCCGAATACCGCGAACAGCGACAGCGCGATCTCGTCGGCGCCGATCGCGTGGATCTCCTGCTCGACTTCGGCCAGGGTGAACTCGGTCAGGATGTGCGACAGCGCCGCGAGCGCCAGCACGAACACGAGGACCGAGAGCAGGGCCGTCGCGCGGCTGCTGCCGCGCGGCCCGCCGGAAGCTGGCGGAGCCGGGGGAGCCGTGGCGTCCGGGGAAGAAGAAGACTGCACGGCGGAATTGTCGCCGATCGAGCGCTGGACGCCGGGCTAAGCGATAATGACCAATTCGAAATCAGCGATTCGACATGACCAACTTTTTACCCGGCCAGCGCTACATCTCGGTGGCCGAGCCCGAACTGGGGCTAGGCACCGTGCTGCGCGTCGACGCCCGCACCGTGCAGATCCTGTTCGCCAAGAGCGAAGTGCTGCGCCACTACGCGCGGAGTTCGGCGCCGCTGACCCGAGCCGAGTTCGCGGTCGGCGACCGCATCAGCGTCGACGGGCGGCAGCTCGCGGTCGATGCGATCGTGGAACGCGCGGGCATCTACTTCTACCGCTGCGGCGAGCGCGAGGTGGTCGAGGGCGCGCTCGACGACAGCCAGTCGGTGTCGAAGCCGAACCAGCGTCTCGGCGCCGGACGGGTCGATCCGAACCGCCACTTCAACCTGCGGCTGGACGCGCTGGAGCGCCGCGCCGCCGCGCGCGCCGGCGCCGCCTGGGGCCTGATGTCGGCCCGCATCGGACTGATCGACCACCAGCTCGCCGTCGCCGAGGCGGCATCCGCGCGCGCCGCGCCGCGGGTGCTTCTGGCCGACGAGGTCGGCCTCGGCAAGACCATCGAGGCCGGCCTCGTGCTGTCGCGACTTGCCGCCTCCGGCCGCGTCACCCGCGCGCTGGTGCTGGTGCCCGAGGCGCTGGTGTACCAGTGGTTCGTCGAGCTGAAGCGGCGCTTCAACCACGACTTCGCGATCTTCGACGAGGAGCGCATCGAGGCGATCGAGCTCGCCGGTGACGGGCGCAATCCCTTCGAGGACGAGCAGTTCGTGCTGACCGACCTGCCCTTCCTGCTCGGCCATCCGCAGCGCGCCGAGCAGGTGCTGGGCGCGCACTGGGACCTGGTCCTGGTCGACGAGGCGCATCACCTGCAGTGGTCGACCGAGCGCGCCAGTCCCGAGTACGCGCTGGTCGAGCAGCTGGCCGCGCGCGCCCCGAGCCTGGTCCTTCTGACCGCGACGCCGGAGCAGCTCGGCCAGAGCGGCCACTTCGCGCGCCTGCGCCTGCTCGATCCGGCGCGCTTCCACGACCTCGACGCGTATCGCCGCGAGAGCGCCGGCTATCTCGAGATGTCCCGCCTCGCCGAGGCGCTGGAGTCCAACGCGGCACTCACCGTCGAACAGCGCCGGCTGCTGCAGCAGAGCCTCGCCAGCGACGGCGACGGCAGCCGGGCGGGCGAGGTCGACGTCGAGCTCGCCAACGACGAGGAACGCGCCGCGCTGGTGCGCCGGCTGGTCGACCGCCACGGCACCGGCCGCGTGATGTTCCGCAATCGCCGCGCGCTGGTCGGCGGCTTCCCGAAGCGCATCGGCCGGCTCGAGGTGCTGCCGCGGGCGCACAGCGAGGATCGCGTCGCGCTGCTGATCGAGGAATTCATGGGCGACATCGGCGAGCCGCCGTTCGCGCCGCCGCTCAACTATCTCGACGACCCGCGGCTGGCCTGGCTGGTGGCGCTGCTGGAGTCGAATCCCGAAGACAAGTTCCTGCTGATCACCCGCTGCCAGGCCAAGCTGCACGCGCTGGAGGAGGCGCTGCGGGCGAAGACCGCGGTGCCGTTCGCGCGCTTCCACGAGGGCCTCGGCATCGTGCAGCGTGACCGCAATGCGGCGTACTTCGCGCAGGCCGACGGTGCGCGTCTCCTGATCGCCACCGAGATCGGCTCCGAAGGCCGCAACTTCCAGTTCGCGCGGCACCTGGTTCTGTGGGACCTGCCGCTCGACCCCGACCTGCTCGAACAGCGCATCGGCCGCCTCGACCGCATCGGCCAGCGCCACGACATCCAGATCCATGCGATCGCCCACGAGGACAGCGCGCAGCACGTGCTGATGCGCTGGTTCGACGAAGGCCTCGCGGCCTTCGGTGGCAGCCCCGAGGATGGCCGCGAGCTGCTGAAGCGCTACGGCGAGAACGTCGTCGCCACGGCGCTGGCGACCGCGCGCGGCCAGGCCGACGCCGGCGAGAAGCTGGAGGCGCTGATCGCCGAGACCCAGGCGACCCACGCCGAACTCGCCGCGAAGCTCGCCGGCGGCCGTGACCGCCTGCTGGAGATGGCGGCGCGTTCCGGAAGCCGCGGCGAGCTGGTCGCCGCGCTGACCGCCGCCGACGAGGACGCCGCCGGCGATCACTTCGTGCTGCGCCTGATCGAGCATTTCGGCGTCGACGTCGACGAGCATGCCGATGGCAGCGTCAAGCTCGATCCGGAGATGCTGACCACCGAGGCCTTCCCCGGTCTCGCCGACGGCCCGCGGCTCGCGACCTTCGACCGCGCGACGGCACTGGTGCGCGAGGACCTGCTGTTCCTGCGCCTGGACCACCCGATGGTGGTCGGCGCGCTGGATCTGATGCTCGGATCCGAGTCGGGCAATGCGGCCTTCCTGGTCGATCCCAACCTGCCGGCGCGCACTGCGCTGATCGAGACCGTGTTCGTGCTCGAATGCGTCGCGCCGGCCGCACTGGATGTCGCGCGCTTCCTGCCGCCGACGCCGATCCGCATCGTCATCGACACCCGCAGCCAGCGCCGCGACGACTGGAAGCCCAAGCCCGTGGCGGTCAGCCGCTGCGACGAGGCCGCGCCCGATCCGGCGCGCTGGCGGCCGCTCGCCAACAAGCTGGTCGCGCCGCTGCTGGCGCGGGCGCAGGAGGCCGCGGACGCGCGTGCGCTGGAGCTCCGGATGGTGGCGCTGGCGAACGCCGCACAGCAGATCCAGGGCGAGGTCGAGCGGCTCACCGCCCTGGCCGCCGTGAATCCGAGCGTGCGCCCGGCGGAAATCGACGCGCTGCGCGTGCGCGGCGAGGCGCTGGCGACGCTGCTGCCGACGGCACTGCTTCGTCTCGACGCCATCCGCCTCGTGGTCAGTGCCGACCTGCTGGGTGGTGGTGGCGGTCGCGGCTGAGCCGAGCGTGGACGACGATCGGACCGCGCGCCTGGTCGACGCGCTCGAGAAGCGCGGTGTCGCGGTCGTCGATCCCTTCCTCGACGAAGCCACCTGGCGCGCCGCGGCCGCGCAGCTCGACGCACTGGACGCGGTCGGCGCACTCGCCCCGGCCGCCGTCGGCCGCGGCGGCGGCAAGCGCCACGACCCGACCGTGCGCGGCGACAGCACGTCCTGGCTGGACGCCGCCCGCGATCCTGCGGAAGCCGCGGTGCTGTCGGCCCTCGACGCGCTGCGGGTCGCGCTCAACCGCGCGCTGATGCTCGGCCTCGCGGACGTCGAGGCGCACTTCTCCCGTTATCCCGCCGGGGCGCGGTACTGCCGGCATCGCGACCGGTTTCGCGACGACGATGCACGGGTCGTCTCCGTCGTGCTCTATCTCAACGAGGACTGGGCGGAGGCCGATGGCGGGGCGCTGCGGGTGTTCGATCCGCTCGACGCCAGTTCGTACCAGGACCTTTCGCCGCTGGGTGGCCGGGCGATCGTGTTCCTGTCGGCGGACATCGAGCACGAGGTCCGGGCGGCGACGCGGGTGCGCCGGTCGATTGCGGCTTGGATGCGGCGCTGACCCCCTCACCCTGCCCTCTCCCCCGCGAGCGGGGGAGAGGGGATCACGACGCCTCGCACGTAGCTGGCGTTTTCGAGAACCGACGAGTTTCCGTCTCCCCCGCTTGCGGGGAAGAGGGGACATCACGACGCCTCGCATGAGTCTGGCGTAGTCGCGGGCCGACGAGTTTCCCTCTCCCCCGCTCGCGGGGGAGAGGGCAGGGCGAGGGGGCCACCCGCTACCATTCACGGATGAACCCGATCGAATTCCTCGCCTCCCGCCACTCCGTCCCCTCGAAACTCCTGACGGCCCCCGGCCCCGACGCCGGGCAGCTCGACCAGCTGCTCCGCATCGCCACCCGCGTCCCCGACCACGGCGTGCTGACGCCCTGGCGGATCGTGCGGATCGCCGGCGACGCGCGGCTCGTGCTCTGCGAGCGCATCGCCGCCCGCTCGCGCGAGCGCAACCCGGGCGACGCCGCTGCGATCGAGAAGGACCGCAGGCGCTTCTCCTACGCGCCGCTGATCCTCGCGGTGATCGCGAAGCTCACGCCCGGCCACAAGGTGCCGGAACAGGAACAGCTGCTGTCCGCGGGCGCGATGTGCACGAACCTGCTGCTGGGCGCGCAGGCGCTGGGCTTCGGTGCGCAATGGCTGACCGGCTGGGCCGCCTACGACGCGACCGTCGGGTCCTGGTTCGGCCTCGGCCCGAACGAGCGCATCGTCGGCTTCGTCCACCTCGGCACCGCGACGGCGACGCCACCGGAGCGGCCACGCCCCGACCCGGCCACCCTGCTGAGCGACTTCGCGTGACCCGCACCGTCCATCTGGTCGACGCCAGCGTCTACGTCTTCCGCGCCTACTTCTCGCAGGCGCCGGAGTTCACCGACGTCGACGGCGATCCGGTGCATGCGGTGTTCGGCTTCCTCGGATTCCTGCTGGGAATGCTTGAGCAGGCACAGCCCACCCACGTCGGCGTCGCCTACGACGTGTCGCTGACGACCTCGTTCCGCAACCAGATCTACCCGGCCTACAAGGCCAACCGCGAATTGCCTCCCGCCGACCTCGACAAGCAGTTCGCCTACTGCCGC
This sequence comes from Ahniellaceae bacterium, assembly GCA_044221335.1. Taxonomy (GTDB): domain Bacteria; phylum Pseudomonadota; class Gammaproteobacteria; order Xanthomonadales; family Ahniellaceae; genus JBGAPI01. The sequence continues at coordinate 55,191 of JBGAPI010000029.1, read as the reverse complement.
GAACTCACCGGGGCGCTCGGCCTCGCCGGACTCGCGCACGACGAATTCGAGGCCGACGACCTCATCGGCAGCGTGCTCCACCGCGCCCGCGGCGAGGGCTACCGCGGCGTGATCGTCACCTCGGACAAGGACCTGTCGCAGCTGATCACCGCCGAGGACCGGATCTGGGACTTCGCGAAGAAGGAGCGCTACGGCGTCGACGGCGTGGTCGCGCGAATGGGCGTGCGGCCCGACCAGATCGCCGATTACCTGGCCTTGAGCGGCGACGCGGTCGACAACATTCCCGGCGTCGCCGGCATCGGCGCGAAGACCGCGGCGGCGCTGCTCGCCCATTTCGGCACGCTCGACGCGCTGCTCGCGCGCATCGACGAGGTGCCGTTCATCACGCTGCGCGGCGCCGCGGGCGTGGCGAAGAAGCTGCGCGAGCAGCAGGACATGGCCCGCCTGTGCCGCCGGCTCACCGGCATCGCCCTCGATGCGCCGGTGCCCGCCACCGACGCGCTCGCCGTCGGCAAGCCCGACACGGCGAAGATGGAGGCGCTGCTGGACCGGCTGAAGTTCGGGCCGCTGACGCGGCGACGCGTCCGCGAGTACGCCGAGCGCGTGGCGTAGGGCGCGCACGGCGCGCCGTTGCCCGAACGTCCGGCGTAGGGCGCGCACGGCGCGCCGTTGCCCGAACGTCCGGCGACCAAAGCACTTGAGACGCCGAAGGGTCGCCGCGGCTCCCCGGATCCACTCTCGTCTGGCCTCGCGATGGCGGGCAGTGCCCGCCCTACCCGCATTCACTCTCGTCGGGCCTCGCGATGGCGGGCAGTGCCCGCCCTACCCGCATCCACTCTCGTCGGGCCTCGCGATGGCGGGCAGTGCCCGCCCTACCCGCATCCACTCTCGTCGGGCCTCGCGATGGCGGGCAGTGCCCGCCCTACCCGCATTCACTCTCGTCTGGCCTCGCGATGGCGGGCAGTGCCCGCCCTACCCGCATCCACTCTCGTCGGGCCTCGCGATGGCGGGCAGTGCCCGCCCTACCGCGGTGGGGGGCCGTGCCCGCCCTGCCGCGATTGGCGGGCGGATGCCGGCCTACCGGCAGCGCTCCGGCCGCCAGCCGCACCAGCCCGGCCCATGGACCACCTGCCCCGGCTTCGCGCCGGTGTGCTGGCCGTCCTTCACCACCACCGCGCCGTTCACCAGCACGTCGCGCACGCCGCTGGCGTACTGCTGCGGCCTTTCGAAGCTCGCGTGGTCGATGATCGCGGCGGGATCGAAGATCACGACATCGGCGTAGCAGCCGGGATCGATGCAGCCGCGATCGCGCAGCTTCCAGTTCTCGGCCGGCAGGCGGGTCAGGCGACGGATGCCTTCAGACAGCGGCATCAGCTTCTCGTCGCGGACGTAGTGGCCGAGGAAGCGGGCGACGTTGCCGTAGGCGCGCGGATGGGTCGACGACTTCAGGAACACGCCCTCCGGCGCCGCCGATTCGGCGTCCGAACCGAGCGCGACCCAGGGCTGCGACAGGCCAAGCTTCACGTTGTCCTCGTCCATCAGGAAGTACGCGGTGTCGACCCGCGAGTGGTCGGCGATCACGAGGTCGATCATGGTGTCCTCGGCCGAGGTTCCGCGCTCGGCCATCACCTGCGCGAGCGTCTTGCCGGTCAAAGGCTTCAGCGCCTCGGTCTTGAAGCCGATGAACAGGACGCGCGACGGATCGCCGGCGAGGCGTGGCAGGTTTTCCCATCCTTTCGGCGCAGCACGCATTTCCGCGATCACCTTCTTCCGCGTCGCGGTATCAGAGAGCCGCTTGATCCAGGCGTCGAGGCCGTCCGCCTGCACCCAGGTCGGCATCGCCGCATCGAGGCCGGTGGCGCCGGCGACGTAGGCGTACATGTTGGCGCTGACCGACACGCCGGCCGCGCGCGCCGCGGCGATCCTGTCGATCGCGATCCGCATCTTCGGCCAGTTCGCCTGCCCCGCGGCCTTCAGGTGATAGGCCTCGGCATGCACGCCGGCCTCGCGACCGATCCGGATCAGCTCGTCGACCGCGCCCTCGAGGCCGTCGCCTTCGCTGCGCATGTGCGAGACATAGCCGCCGCCGGACTCGCCCGCGGCCTTGGCCAGCGCGATCAGCTCGTCGGTCCGGGCGTAGGTGCCGGGCGCGTAGATCAGCGCCGAGCCGACCCCGAGCGCCCCCTCGCGCATCGCCTCGCGCACCAGCTCCTGCATCCGCGCCAGCTCCGCCGGCGTCGGCGCCCGGTTGGCGGCGCCGAGCTCGTGGATCCGAACGGTGGAAGCGCCGACCATCGACGCGACATTGGGCGTGATGCCGCGCGCGGTCAGCTGCTCGAGGTACTCCCCGAGCGTCGTCCAGGTGATGTCGTACTTGATGTCGCCCTGGTTCTTCAGCTCCTCGGCCTTCATCGTGTCGTTGAGCGGCCCCTGCGACCAGCCCTCGCCGAACACCTCGAGGGTCACGCCCTGCAGGCTGTCGCTCATGCCGCGGCCGTCGACCCACAGCGAATCCGGGGCCCACGACAGCATGTTGATGAAGCCCGGCGCAACGGCGAGGCCGTCGGCATCGATGTCGTGATCGGCGACGGCGTTCGCGAGGTCGCCGACCATCACGACGCGGCCGCGGCGGATTCCGAGATCGACGCGTCGCGGCGGTCCGCCGCTGCCGTCGTAGACGACACCGTTGCGGACGATGGTCTCGAAACGCGCCGGATGCGCTTTCGGCGCCGCCGACGCATCGTTGGACGATCCCGCCTGATCGTGGTCCGAACGGGCGTGATGGCAGGCGATCAGGGCCAGCGACAGAAGGACGGCAAGGGAGCGACGGGGCATGTCGCGCACTCCGCGGGGTTGGAGCGCGAGACGCTATCACGTCGTGCAGCGAATCTTGGTCCGTGCCTTCGATCCGACCGGCCCGGACGAGAGCTACTCGTCGCTGGTGGCGAACACGAGGTCGGGAATGTTGATCGCGACTTCGGTGCAGGTGAGGACGACCGTATGGGCGAAGGGGTTCACCGTCGCCGCGAGGGTGTCCTCGCTGCAGGTCTGCACCAGGCCGCCGCAGAACCAGCGCCATGACGGGTGGTTCTTCGCGCCGACGCTGACCTGGCTGGCGCCGGCGCAGAGATAGTGCGCGCCGCTGCCGCTGAAGACCACGTCCATGTCGGTGGCCACCGCCGGCGCGGGCGCGCCGGCGATGGCCCACAGGAATGCGATTCCGGAAATTCTATTCATCGTGCCGTGTCGCGGTGGAGTCGGCGCGAAAACTAGGCGTCCACTGGTAAGAAATTGGTTTGCTGCGTCGCGTTTTGCCGTTAACACCGTGACGGGATGTCAACGCGGGAGACAGGTCGCATAGCTGCCGCTTGCCCGGCCCTGGCCCCGCCCATGTCCGCTTTCCAGGCGCCTCTCCGTATCGGCATGTCCGTTTTGGCCGGCGTTTCCCGGCCCTGAAGCCGTCCGCCCGTCCTGGAGTTCCCGATGACCGCCGCCCTCCGCCTGTGCCTCGGCCTTGCCCTGCTGCTCTTCGCTGCCGCTTCCGTACCCGTCCGCGCGTCGAATCTGCTGATCCTCGGTCCCAGCGGCAGTCAGGCCTTCGGCACCCGGATCACCATGCTGCCGAACGGCAACTTCGTGGTCACGGACCCGATGTGGAATCTCGACGGCACCCATACGGCCGTCGGCGCCGTCTACCTCTACCGCGCCGACGCGACCCTGATCAGCACGTTGCGCGGCAGTACCACGAACGATCAGATCGGCTCGGAAGGCGTCACCGTGCTGACCAATGGCAACTACGTGATCAAGAGTTCGCACTACAGGAACGGCGCCGCCACCGACGCCGGCGCCGTCACCTTCGGCAACGCCAACACCGGCGTTGCCGGAACGGTGTCCTCCGGCAATTCGCTGGTCGGCAGCTCGACCAACGACCTCGTCGGCAGCGAGTTTTCGGTGACCGCACTGTCCAACGGCAACTACGTGGTCGGGGCGCCGGGATGGAGCCGCCCGGGCGCCGCCAGTGTCGGCGCCGCGACCTGGGGCAGCGGTACCACCGGCGTCACCGGCGCGGTCTCGTCTTCCAATTCCCTGGTGGGTGGCACCGCCGGTGACCAGGTCGGCTCCCTCGTCGTGCCGCTGACCAACGGCAACTACGTCGTGGTCACCGAACGGTGGGACAACGCTGCCGTCGTCGACGTCGGTGCGGTGACGTTCTGTTCGGGAAGCACTGGCCGGTCCGGCGTCGTCGCCGGTGGCAACTCCCTGATCGGCAGCACGACGCGCGATGGCCTCGGAATGTCCGCTCTCGCGCTCAAGAACGGCGGCTACACCGTCAGCGTTCCCAATTTCACGACCGGCATCGGCGGCTCCGCCGGCGCGGTGCTGGTCGCGCCGGCGGGAAGCGGCCTGACCGGCACGATCTCGACTGCCAACGCGTTGATCGGCCCCCATGCCGGCGACAAGATCGGCAACGTCTACGAGCTCGCCAATGGCAACCTCATGGTCGTGTCGGCAGAGACCGGCGACGGCGTCAACCTGCGCGTCGGCTCGGCGACCTTCATGCCCGCCGGTGGCATCACCGGCTTCGTGACTCCCGGCAACTCGATGTTCGGCGTCAGCGCGAACGACGCTTTCGGCAGCCGAGTGGCCCAGCTGAGCAACGGCAACATCGTCGTCGCGTCGCCCTTCTTCAGCAATGCCGGCAAGGCCAACGCCGGCGCGGTGACGCTGATGTCGGGCACGAGCCCGACCGTCGGCCTGGTCGGCAGCGGCAATTCGCTGGTCGGCGGCTCGGCCAATGACTTCGTCGGGAGCTACCTGCTGGCGCTGCCCAACGGCAACCTCGTGACCGCCACCTGCGGCTGGGACAATCCGGGCATCACCGCGAACGTCGGCGCCGTCACCTGGGTGTCGGGCACGACCGGCCTGACCGGCCTCGTCAGCGCGGCGAATTCGCTGGTCGGCGATCAGAACGGCGACCAGATCGGCTGCATCACCAGCGGTTTCACCGGCACGGGCCTGCGCGCGCTCAGCAATGGCAACTATGTCGTCCTGTCCAACGCGTGGCATGGCAGTTTCGGTGCCGCGACCTTCGGCAACGGCAACAGCGGCACGACCGGCACGGTCAGCGCAGGCAATTCCTGGGTCAGCTCGATCGTCGGACCCTCGTTCAGCCTGATGGATGTGACGCCGCTGGCGAACGGCAACTACGTGGTGCAGTACCCGGGTTACAACAACGGCCGTGGCGCCGTCGCGTTCGGCTCCGGGACGACCGGCCTGGCCGGCACGATCTCGACCTCGAATGCCCTGATCGGCGGCGCCGGCGATTCGGCACTGGGTCGCTACGTGGTCACGGCGGGCGGCGACAGCTTCGTGCTGTCCAACAGCTCCTTCGACAACGGTGCGGTCAGCGATGTCGGCTCGGTGACGCTGGCCTCCACCACCACCGGCTTCAGCGGTCCGCCGACCAGCAGCAATTCGCTGGTCGGCAGCACCGACAGCGACCTGATCAGCGGCATCGGCAACGTCGTGCCGCAGTCGAACGGCAACTACGTCGTGATCTCTCCCGCCTACGATCGCAACGGCATCGCGAACGTCGGCGCCGCCACCCTCTTGCTGGGCGACGGCAGCAATGCCACCGGTCCGTTGTCGACCGCCAACTCGGTCTTCGGCAATGCCACGAGCGATGTCGGCGGAGTCGCCTACGACCCGGTCCGAAACCAGATGCCGGTCGGATTGTCGGTCACCAACTTCGTGGTGGTGTTCCGCCCGGGCGCTGGCACCGCCACCAGCATCGTCAGCCAGAATCCCAACCCTTCGACCGACGGCGTGCCGGTGAGCTTCACCGCCAATGTGTCGGCGACCACGGCTCCGAGCGGCGGTCGTGTCGTGTTCACGGCGGCGAGCGGCGAGACCTGCACCGCGACCACCGCGACCCCGGTGAGTGCGAACGTGGTCAGCTTCTCGTGCAGCCTGCTGTTCACTGGAAACGGCAACACGACGGTCCATGCCGAGTACATCGGCTCGAACACCCACGCCTATTCGCGGTCGGCGGACGTCAGCCACGCGTCGACGGTGGATGCCGTGTTCAAGGATTCGTTCGAGTAAGGTCGTCGGCCGGTCGAGCGCGGCAGTTCGCGTCCCGGCTCGTCCGCTTCGCGGCGGCGATCGAGGCTGCCGCGGACCGCGGTTTGCCTAGGCCAGGCCGACGATGGCGGGCGCGATCAGCACTTCCGAGCGCACCGAGTTCGCGATGAAACAGCGTGCGTGGGCTTCGTTGTGCAGCTCGTGCAGTTCGTCGTCGCTCATCGCCTTGTCGCCGCCGACGACGATTTCCGGCCGCAGGAACACCCGGGTCATCCAGGCGCGGCCATTCTCGTCCGGCGCCAGCACGCCCTCCGCCCGGTCGTGGTAGCTGTCGATGACGAAGCCGCGGCGGGCGGCGAGCGACAGGAACCACAGCATGTGGCAGGACGAGAGCGAGGCGACGAAGGCCTCTTCGGGATCGACCTTGGACGGATCCGACATCGGCAGCGGCACGACCTGCTCCGACGAGGTCGCACCGACCTTGCTGCCGCCGTCGAACTCCCACACGTGGGCGCGGCTGTAGTGGTTGTCGGTGAAGCGCGCGTCGTTGCGCTGCCAGTTCACAGTGGCGCGATAGGTACCCATGCGACGGCTCCCGGTGACGATCCGCGGATTGTAGAGCTGCCCCCATTGTAGGAGCGGCGCAAGCCGCGATGCAGGAGAGGCGCAAGCCGCTCCTACGGCGACCAGCGGCCGCGCGTCACCCGTTCCCGCCCTTCCAGATCCCGCACGCTGTCCACCTCGCCGAACCCCCCCGAAACGAACAGCGCGCGCACCTCCGCCCCCTGCTCGTGACCATGCTCGACCATCAGCGCCGCCCCGGCGGACAGATGCCGCGGCGCGTCGGCGACGATGGCGCGGATCGCATCGAGGCCGTCGCCCCCTGACGCCAGCGCCTCCGGCGGCTCGAAGCGCAGGTCGCCCTCGCCGAGATGATGGTCGTCGGCGGCGATGTAGGGTGGGTTCGAGACGATCAGGTCGAAGCGCCGGCCCAGCAGTGCCGAGAACCAGTCGCTCGCGACCAGCTCGACCCGGCTTTGCCCCGACCGCGCGATGTTGTCCGCGGCGATCGCTGCGGCGGTCACGCTGCGCTCCACGGCGGTCACCCTGACGGCGGGGCGCGCCGCGGCGACCGCCAGCGCGATCGCGCCGCTGCCGGTGCCGAGGTCGAGGGCCGTCGAGCACGAACGCGTGTCGATTTCGGCCAGCGCCAGTTCCACCAGCAGCTCGGTCTCCGCGCGCGGGATCAGCACACCCGGCGCGACGGCGAGCGTGAGGCCGTGGAAGTCGCGGGTGCCCGTGAGGTAGGCGATCGGCTCGCCGGCACGGCGGCGCGCGACGAGCGCGTCGTAGCGCTCGCGGATGGCCGCGTCGAGCGGATCGCCGGAATGCGCGAACAGCCAGGCGCGCGGCCGGCCGAGCAGGTGCGCGAGCAGGATCTCGGCCTCCAGCCGCGGCGCGTCGACTTCCAGGGATGCCGCTGCTGTGCGCAGCAGCATCCCTATGTTCGGAGTCGCGTCCACCAGTCCAGGGCGGGGCTAGGTCCCGACGCCGGGGTCCGGTTCCTTCGACTCCGTCGAGGCGGCGGCATCCCCCGATGGCGCGGTACCGCCATCCGCCGCGGGCGTCGCCGGCATCGGCGGCGGCGCCTTGCGCTCGCTCTTCGGGAAGGCCTTCCAGAAGCCGCCGCTACCGAAGCAGCCGAGACCCCAGCGTGCCCAGCGGAACAGCGCCCAGGCGAACCACAGCGCCCACGCGAACAGCGCCGTCTTGTAGATCCACGTCGGCAGCGAGATCGCCCAGGCTCCGGGCAGCGCGTTGCCGCTGCGGTCGGCGAACCAGGCGAGGTTGCCGGCGTGCGAATTGTTGCCGACGACGCTCATCTCCGGATGACCCATCAGCGACATCGACAAGGTCCCGATGATCGCGATCATCATGACGAAGCTCGCCATCACCAGGAACAGCTGGAAGGCATTGAACGGCAGCGGCGACAGCGCGGCTCCGTTCTTCTCGCGCCACGCGAGCAGGAACAGCCAGGCGACGACGAACATCGGCGTGAACCACACGGAGACCGAGAAGCCGACACCGAGCAGGAACCACTGTCCGACGCCGAGCGGCGTGTAGCGGGTGCGCGCCAGCCCGAACGCGACCAGCGCCATCACCACGAGTTCGCCCCAGTACAGCACCGCTGGTCCGACCGCCGGACCACCGACGAACAGCAGCCAGCGGTCGGCGCCCGGCTGCAGCTCGATGCGCACGTTGGAGGCCGGCGCGCCGACGTCGATCGCCGGCGTGGTCGCGCGGACCCCGATCTCGATCGGCTCGCGGAAGCGCACCACGACGTTCTGCGCACCCGGCGTCACCGGCACGCTGAGTCGACCCTTCTCGGGGCGCAGGTTCAGCGTCTGTCCGCCGACGACCAGCGACAGCACCTCGGCCTCCGGCGGCAGCATCAGCACGTGCTGGCCGCCGCGGGTCGAGCGCAGGCCCAGGTTCAGCGTGCTCTCGCGCGCCCGCTTGCCGACGCTGGTCGTCAACTGCACCGAGTCGATCGCCAGCGACGCGCCCTCGGTCGGCACCGGCCGGTCGATCGCGAGCTTCAGCGACTCGCCTGGCAGCGGGTGGAACTCGTAGACCCAGGTATTGCCGTCGGGGTAGACCGGCGGCACGCCCTGGGTGCTGACGTTCCACATCGGCCCGACCTCGACGAACCAGACCTCGGCGCGCTGGCCGAGATCGGCGGCGGTCAACGACAGCTCGGTGCTGGCCGAGGTGCGGTCGTCGTCCTTGGTCTCGCGGTTGATCTTCGACGACCAGCTGGCGGAGTAGGTGTCCGCCTGGATCGGCAGCGTGATCCTGCCGTCCTTCACCGTGAGGCCCGGCGTCTGCACGTTCTCGCCGGCGACGAGCGGCAGGTCGACCGAGAACGCCGCGTCGTCCGGCGCGATGCGTTCGACGGTGGTCTCCAGCGACCAGTCGAGGTCCAGCGTGAGACGCCGGGTGACGCGCACGAAGGCCGGGAACTGCTGCGCGACGCTGGAGGGCTCGTTGCCCTTGCCGGCCTCGCGGCGGTGCGACAGCTGCAGGGTGTCGGTCTCGAGCCGGCCCTCGCGGATGCCGCTGGCGTCCCAGCCGGCACCGTCGAAGCGGATCGCCGCCGGCGCCGACGGGAAGTTGAGGCCGATGCTGTCGGCCGCCGCCGCACGGTAGGTGAGCTCGATCCGATGCACGCCGCGGTCGAGCGCGATGTAGCGGTGGTGTTCGTCCTGGCGCCAGATCGGCACCTCGGACTTGCCGTCGACGTTGATCGCGGTCAGCGCGAGCAGCTTCTCCTCACCCGGGATCGGCAACGCGGTGTTGGCGGCCGCGACGTGCGCCTCCAGCAGCACCTTGACGTCGTCGCCGCGCGCGCTGACCGTCGCGCTCGCGAACTGCCCACAGTTCGGTGCGCACTTCGGCAGCTCCAGCACCCGCTGGCGCAGCTGCTGCAGCAGTTCGTCGGCCGGCGTGGTCTCAGCGTGCACCGCCGTGCTGGCGGCGAAGGCGAGACCGATCGAGAGCAGCACCGCGGTGGTGGCGTTGAGCTTGAACTCGCCGCGACGATCATCGCCATCGCCATCGCCATCGCCGCCCGCCGACGGCTTCGCCGCCTTCGGCGCGGCGGGCAGCACCGGCTTGTTCCAGTAGGCCTGCGCGAGCCGGAAGAACAGCACGGCGAGCAGAGCGATGCCGACGACGCGCAGCAGCCGCGTCAGCCACGGCGGCGACACCACCAGCCGCACGTCCTGGTCCGGCAGCACCGGGCCCGACCAGGACAGCGAGTAGCGCGACCACTCCCAGGTCGGCTCGCCGCGACCGGCCTGCACCACGTTGCTGGTGGCATAGCGCTGCAGCTTTCGGCGAGAGGCCTCGGCGTTCGACTTGCCGACCTGGAAGACCGGCTGGGCCGTCTCGCTCTGGACCCGCTTCATCCGCGAGCCGGTGACGGTCATGTCGCTCAAGCCCTGCTGTTCCATCGCCCGAGTCTGCGGCGCGGCCTTCGCCGGCGGCATTGGCGGCGCCGCGGGTGCCGGCGGCGCGGCCATCGTCACCGGCGCGTTCATCGGCATCTCGGCCGGAGGCTCCATCGACCGCTGGTTCGCCGACGGCGCGTATTCCTCGTTCGCGGCCTGGTTCGGATAGACGAGCACCTGGCCGAGCCCGTCCGGATTGAGGTTGACGCCGCCGCCGTGGGAATTGGAAATGGTGGACTCCAGCTGCGGATACAGTGCGAGCCGCGCCTGGGTGACGACGAAGCTCAGGGTCCCCAGCGCGCACAGGCCGAAGATCGCGAGGCTGAAGTACCTCGCGATCGCTCCGAACGTGCCGCGCAGCGGCAGCAGCTTCAGCACCAGCGCGAGGCCGAGCAGCCACAGCAGCATCAGCCGGGGTGCGTCGTATTCGTGGTAGGCGATCAGCAGGTAGCCGAGGGTCACCGTCGCGGCGCCGCGGCCAGCCAGCCAGCCGGCCATCACCGTGATCAGCGCGAGCAGGAACATGTCGAGCAGATTCCAGCGGTCGATCCAGGCACCGGGCGCCTGGTCGGCGCCGATCGCGGCGTAGAGCCTGTAGCCCGGCGGCAGGTGCACGGTGGCCGACACCGCGTCGAAGTTCTGCTTCCAGCCGTTGATCGGCAGCTTCATCGAGCCGGAGTTGATCCGGTTCGAGGCGGACAGGTCGAGCTGGCGCTGGCGCAGCTCGACGCCGGTCAAGGCCGGGTCCTTGCCGTGGGTGATCAGGAGCGGATCGCCGTTCTCGTTGGCGCGCAGCAGTTCGAACGGCGCCGCGACGTCGAGCCGAAAGTCGCGCAGCAGCTGGCCGTTGACGCGATCGCGGGTCGACCAGCCGGAGCCGTCGAAGTCGAGCCACAGCTCGCGGGCGAGCGACAGTCGGTTCTGATCCTGCGGCGACAGGCCGCGCGAGCGTTCCTCGATCGTGATCTTGTCGGTCGGCTCCAGGGCGAAGGCCGGCAGCGCCTGCCACACGGCCGGTACGCCGGCCTGCTTCGGATCGAGCGGATGCTCGCCGACCGCCTGGGTGACGCGCAGCTTCGACGCGGCTTCGTAGCTCCAGACCTCCTCGTCCGGCCAGGGCTCCTTCGCCTCGCCGCGGGAGAGCTGCGCAAGCGCCGTGGTGGCCCTGGCGCGCAGGTTGATCGTCCAGTGGCCGGGGCGGACCTGCACCGACAGCTTGCCGGAGGGATCGAGCCGCGCCGGCAGGTCGCCCGACATGGCGACCGGCTGGAACCCGGACGGCAGCGGCACGCCGAGCGCCTCCTCGCGGCCGTCACCGGCGACGTCGAGCGTCATCCGCGTCTCGAGCATGCCCGGCACGCCGTCGCTGTACTTGCGGAACACCAACACCGCCAGCGAATCCTCGCCCTTCACCTGCTCCTCGCTGCGGCCGAGCCATACGCCCTCGTCGGTGCGCTCGATCGGCGCGACCGTGGCGCCGTCGACGGTCAGGCGGATCCAGGCATTGGCGGGCGGCACCACCAGCGCCTCGGGGCGGGTCTCCCAGGTGAAGCGGCCGCCGACGGCGGCATCGCCGGGCTCCAGCCACAGCACCGGCTGGCCGGAGGTGTCTTTCACCACCGGCACCGGCTTGCCGTCGACGGTCACGTCCTGCGGCCAGTGCTCGGCGTTGCCGGGCAGCACCAGGGCGGACTTCGCGTAGACCTTCCAGCGCACCGAGAAGCTGGCACCGCTCTTGTCGACCTTCAGCTCCATCGGGCCCGGCCAGGCGCAGGCGCGGGTGCCGACCACGGCATCGTTCTCGGACTCGCCACTGCCCTCGCCGACCAGCAGCGGGCAAGCGATGGTCTCGTTGCCGCGCTCGACCCAGGCGACCCAGTCGCGCAGTGCGGCGGGAAGTTTCGCGGTGTCGACGTCGGCCGAAGCCGAGCCGGTGAACAGGACGAGGATCGCGACGGCGGCGAGGCGCAGCATCGACTTCATGGGGACGGCTCCGTGCGGTGGAGTGGCGGCGTGTGCGCGGTGTAACGCAGAGTAACGCGGAGTGGGGTTAGCAGCGTAGGGCGCGCACTGCGCGCCGTCGCGAGGCGTCGGGAAATGCCGCTTCGTGCCCCGCGAAATCTCGACGCAATGGCGCGCAGTGCGCTTCCTACGACCCGCCGCGGAGCGTCTTCAGCTTCGCCTCGGCCGCGGCGATCTCGGGCTCGCTGGGCGACAGCTCGCGGGCGCGGTTCAGCGACTTGATCGCCGCCTCGAACTGCTGGTCGCCCATCTGCGACTCGGCCTGCTTCACGTAGGCTCGCGCCAGCGTGACCTTGCGGGCGGCGCCGTTCGGATCGGTCGGGGCGATCTGGTCGAGGCCGTCGAGGTAGCTGCGCGCGGAATTCGGGCGACCTTCGGCAATCGCCTTGGTGAAGGCCTCGCGGGCGCGATCGGGCAGCGCGGCAAGGCCCTGGTTCGCCTTTGCGTTGCTGCGGTCGATGCCGAGCGCAGCGCGGTACATGTCGAACGCATTGCCGCCCGGCGGGTCGAACAGATTGCCGGCGGCGATCGCCGCCTCCGCGTCGCTGACGTATTTGTCGATGCGCTGCTGTTGGTCCGGGGTGACCGTCGGGGTCGCCGCCGCGACCGCCAGCTTGTCCTTGATCTCGCGCAGCCGGTTCTTCACCGCCGCCAGCTCGGCCGCCGGCGCGCCCAGCGACTCGGCCTCGGCGATCTGCCGCGAGGCGGTCGCCGCGTCGCCGTTCTCGAGGCTGGCATTGGCCTGCAGCACCAGCGTCGCGCCGATCTTCGACAACCCGGCGCGCGCCTTGGCGTTGTTCGGATCGACCGCGAGCACGGCTCGGTAGGCATCGGCCGCACTGGCACCGGCCGGCGTCACCAGAGCGCCGGCCTTCATCAGGGCCTCGGCGCGGATCAGCTGCGCGTCGCGGTTGGCCGCCGATTCCTTGTCCCGGTCCGACAGCCGCGCGCGCAGCGCCGGCAGCGCCGCGTAGTCCGGCATCAGCGCGGCGATCGCGGTGACCAGCTGCTCGGCGCGCGCCTTGTCGCCGGCATCGATCGCGTTCACCGCGCGCTCGTTCAGCACGCCGGCGATCTCACGCACTCCCTTCTTCGCGATGGCGTTGTCCGGGTCGACGTCGAGCACGCGGCGGAACAGCGCGATCGCACCCTTTTCCGGCTCGTCGAAGTTGCCCGCGGTCTGTGCCGCCTGTGCCTTCTCGAGCAGCTCATTGACCTTGATCGAGCGCGAGTCGGCCTGGGCCAGCGCGGCGTCGATGACGTCCAGCATCGGGCCGCCCTGGAGGATCTCGCGGGCGGCGGCCGCCTTGGCCTTCGCCGTGGCGAGGTTGCCTTCCTTCAGCGCCGACTGCGCCTCCGCGACCAGCGCGACGCCGACCTGGGTCAGGCCAGCGCGCGCCGCCTCGTTGTCCGGGTCGGCCGCCAGCACCTTCTTGTAGATCTCGCTCGCCGAGTTCGGCCCCTCGAGGCGGCGCTCGCCGACCGCGCGCTCCGCATCGGACAGCAGCTTCACGGTCTGCGACGACGGGATCAGCGCGCGCAGCTTGTCCTGGAACATCCAGGCGCCGCCGCCGATCAGGCCGACGGCGAACAGCGTGATGCCGGCGATCAGCGGCAGCCGCGAGCCGCCGCCGCGGTCCTCGCGCTCGTAGTTGCGGCGGCGCCAGGCATTGGGCTCGGCGCTGATCCCCGCGACGTCGCCCAGCTGCGGCTCGTCGCGCATCGCCATCGGGTCGGCGGCCGCGGCGCGGCGCGGCGCGGCCGGCGACTGCTGCGCCTTCGGGATCTGCGGCTGCTGCAGCTTCGCGGTCGGAATGTCATTGGGCTTCGGCGGCGGCGGCGACGGCACCGACGCGCGCGCACCGGTCGGCGTCTTCCGCCGCGACGCCTCCTCGGCCATGTCGGCGAGCATCCGCTCGCGGGTCGAGGCCGAGATCTGGCCGAGCCGCGGCAGCTCGCCGCGCAGCATCCGCTGTTCGATGGCGCGGATCGCGTTGACCGCCTCGGCGCCGTTCTGGAAGCGCTGCTCCGGCTGCTTGGCGAGGAACTGGTCGAGCAGCGGCTGCAGGTCCGCGAGGTGGTCGGGCAGGCGCGGCAGCGGCTCGGTGATGTGCATGATGCCGACCGCCAGCGAGTCCTCCGCCTGGTAAGGCACGCGACCGGTCAGGATCTCGTAGAGCACGATGCCGAGCGAGTAGAGGTCGGCGCGGCCATCGATCGGCTTGCCGCGCGCCTGTTCCGGACTCATGTAGTGCGGCGTGCCGATCACCGCGCCGGTGCGGGTCATCCGGGTCGCGGAGTCGGTGGCGCGGGCGATGCCGAAGTCGGTCAGCGCGGCGGCGCCGTCCTCGCGCAGCAGGATGTTGTCCGGCTTCACGTCGCGATGGACGAAGCCCTTGTTGTGGGCATAGGCCAGTGCCGCGGCGATCTCGCGGACCACCCGGAGGCTGAACACCGGCTCGCGCGCGGCGCCGTCGGCGCCGAAGATCGTGCCGCCGGACAGGTACTCCATCGCCATGTAGTTGTATTCGCCGACGGAGCCGACATCGTGGATGCCGACCACGTGGCGATGGTGCAGCTTGGCGGCGATCCGGGCCTCGCGCAGGAATCGTTCCCCGAAATTCGGGTCGACCAGCAGGGTCGGCGACATCACCTTCAACGCCACTTCGCGGTCGACGGACGTCTGGATGGCGAGGTAAACCGTCGCCATGCCGCCTCGACCCAATTGGCGCACGATGGTGTAGCCAGGAATCTCGATCACGAAACGCCGCCGCCCCGGGAAACGTCGACAGAATACCCGAAGGTGGCGAGATATCCGCTACTTAGCGACCATTGCGTTGCCATTCGTGAGGATTTTCACGGCGCCTTCGCGGCATTCGCGCCCGCCGTCGCGGCGGTCGACGGCCGTTCGACGGACATCCCCGCCAGGGTCCGTTCGACCAGCGGCGCGAAGGCCCGGGTGAACCGGTAGGCCTCGGCGGCGGCCATGTGGCTCCACTCCGGCAGCGTGTAGCCCTGCATCTCCGGGTGGTCCTCGAAGTGCAGACCCGGAACCCCGGAGCGGGCGATCAGGAGATCCCAGGTCTCGGCCCGCGGAAAGGCCTTCTGCTCGAAGGCGTAGTAGTCGTCGACGCTCGGCATCCGCACGAACACGACCTTCACCCCGCGCGCGCTGAGCGTCTTCACCGCGGCGGCGGCCTTGTCGATCTGTGCGGCGATGGTCTTCTTCGCCCGCTCCGGCGTCTCCATGCCCGGCGGCGGCTTGCCGCCGAAGCGGTCCGCCCAGACGCCGCGACAGATCTCGCGGTAGGCCGGATCGTTCTCGACCTTCGCCCACATCTTCGTGTTGCGATCGGGCTCGGATACCGACAGCTTGCGCACGGCGATGTGCCCCGCGTAGCCCGGACGCAGCGGCCAGGGTTGCCGCCGGACCACCGTCGACAGGCTGAAGTCGCCGTCATCGAAGGCGACGTAGGGCTCGATGAACCAGGTCGAGAGCCAATTGCCGAAGCGCTGCGACGGACTCTCCTTCGGGTAGTAGCGGAACACGTCGGCGCGGCCGGCGGCACCGCTGAAGAACAGGTCCGGCGCGACGCCGACGAGCAGCCGCCCGCTGAACTGCTCGTCCTTCGCCAGCCCTTCCAGCGCCGCCATCGGCGAGGTGCCCTGCAGCGCGAGCTGGATCGGGCGTTCGCCGGTCACCTCCTGCCACGCCGGCAGTTGCACGTCGAACAGCTCGCGCGACGACCCGATGATCACCAGCTTGTCGCCCGGCTCCTCGTCGACCCGGCGCCGCTGCGTCGCCCACTGGCCGTTGCTGTTGCGCGACGACGGCGTCGCCCCGTAGTCGCGCCAGTACAGCTCCCAGCCGGCGAGCAGCGGCAGCAGCACGAGGATCGAGATCAGCTGGATGCGTCCCCAGGGTCGCGCGGGGATGTCGCGCTCCGGCACCGGCTGTGCGACGCCGGGCCGGTCGGAGGCGGTGAGGCGGACGAAGCCGGGCGTGTGCTCGGTCATGGCATCGGCTCCTCAGAACTGGAAGTAGATGAAGGCCGCGCCGTTGCCCTGCGCGATCACGACGAGGAACGCCATCAGGCCGAGGGCGACGCCGATCAGCGCCGGCGGCGTGCGCGCCAGCGCGGTCTCCAGCGTGATCGACCGCATCCGCCAGTGCGCGACCAGGAGACCGGCGATGATCGCGCTCACCATCACGAGGTGCACCGTCGGCAGGATCGGCCTCGCATCGCCGTGCAGCCCGACCATGCCGGCAAGCATCTCTCCGGCCTTGGCGAAGTCCTTCGCACGGAAGAACACCCAGGTGAGATTGATCAGCGCATAGGTGAGGAGGGCCAGGGCGATCATCGCGGCCGGACCGGGCGTGTAGTCGGCGAAGCGCCGGCGCAGCACGCGCTCGACCGCGAGATAGAGCCCATGCAGCCCGCCCCAGGCAACGAAGGTCCAGCTCGCCCCGTGCCACAGGCCGCCGAGCAGCATCGTGCCCATGAGCGCGGCGGTGGTGCGCGCCGGACCATGGCGGTTGCCGCCGAGCGGGATGTAGAGGTAATCGCGCAGCCACGACGACAGCGTGATGTGCCAGCGCCGCCAGAAGTCCGAAAAGCCGACGGCGGCGTAGGGAAAGCGGAAGTTGTCCGGCATCGCGAAGCCGAGGCACATCGCCGCACCGATCGCGGTGGTCGAGTAGCCGGCGAAGTCGCAGAAGATCTGTCCCGAGAAGGCCAGCGTTCCGATCCAGGCGTCGACCAGGCCGGGCGCGTCGCGACCGTCGAACACCAGCTCGGCGGGCTTCGACAGGAAGCTGTCGGCCAGCACCACCTTCTGGAACAGGCCGAGCGTCATCAGCGCGAGACCGAAACGCAGCTGGTCGGGCGTCGCGCGCCGCGGTTCCGCGAACTGCGGCACCAGTTCGGTCGGCCGCATGATCGGACCGGCCACCAGGTGAGGGAAAAAGGTGACGAACAGCGCGTAGTCGAGAAAGTTCGTCGCCGGTTGCGCCCGCCGGAGGTACACGTCCAGCGTGTAGGACAGGGTCGCGAAGGTGTAGAACGAGATGCCGACCGGCAGAACGATGTCGTAAGCCGGCGGATGCCAGTCGATGCCGACCGTCTGCGCCGCCGCGGCGAAATTGCCGACCAGGAAGTTGCCGTACTTGAACCAGGCCAGCATGCCGAGGTTGACCACCACCGACAGCAGCATCCATGCCTTGCGCGCGCCCGGACGCTCGGCCTTGACCAGCCCCTGCGCGGCATACCAGTCGACCACCGTCGACACCCACAGGAGAATCACGAACGGCGGATTCCAGGCCGCATAGAAGACGTAGCTCGCGACCAGCAGGTTGACCTTGCGCGTCGTCCACGCCAGCGGCAGGTGGTGCAGCAGCAGCACCAGCGCGAAGAAGACGACGAACGACAACGAGTTGAAGACCATGGTCCCTCCCCGGCACAGCCCCGGGCGAGGCTAGTCGGCTTGCATCCCTCTGCACAGCCCGCAGGCCGGGCGGGACGATCTTTGACCCGGCGCCCGGCCCGATCGGCGCCACCGCAGGCGAAGCGGCCCCGGGGCGCTCCGACGCCAGCGACGAAGCACGTAGAGCGGCGCTTGCGCCGCCGGCGAGGCGCCGGGAAGAGCGAAGAGCATCGGGCCGAGGCCCGCATACAATGCCGGCCCCCGCGTTCGGGGAGCGACAGGAGATGTGCCATGCGTATCACCGACGACAGCTTTCACCCCCATCCGTAAGCGCCGCCGCGGCTACCCGTCCGAGACGCGGGTCAAGAAGGGCCTGCGCATCCTGGGCAACGGCAAGCAGCTGGTCGAGAAGCTCGGCCGCAACGACCTCTGCCCCTGCGGGTCCGGCCGCAGATTTCAAGCGCTGTTGCCTCGTCCGCGGACGCTTCGACGGCGTGCGCCGGGATGACTACTTTTAGGTGAGCCCCTCTCGCGGGGCGGCCTCGTGCCGCCCCGCGCGTCCGGTCGTATCCGGACGTTCGAGAACCGCCGAGGCCTCATGACGATCCCCATCGAAACCATCGGCCGCGTAGTGAACAGCGGCCACGTCGATCATCAGGTGCGCGTGGTCCGCGTGGATGACGCTTCCGGGAATTTCCTGATCTTCGAACGTTTGGCGGGCTCCGACGGCCCGAACGGCGAGGGCTGGTTCGACAGTTGGGTCCAGGACGAGACGGCTCTCGAGGAATTCTTCGTCGAGTCCCGCTGGGACATCGACTGGTCCGTGGGGTAGCGGTTCGGCAGGACAAGCGCCGAGGGAAGCGCCGGTACGACGACGACGCGGATGTCCGATCGCCATGCGGAACGGCGCCTCGCGTCGGCGGGCGTGCCCGCCCCTGGACGTTGCGGCGAACGCCCGCAGAGCGGCGCTCGCGCCGCCGGCGAGGCGCCCGGAACGGCGAAGAGCAGCGGGCCAAGGCCCGCTCTACGGTGTATTGCGGAGCACCTCGGCATCCTCGTCGAGCCCGAGCCCCGCGAGCACCGACGCCAGCACGGCGCGATACACCGACTCCGGCACCAGTACCTCGTAGCCGTTCGGCAGTCCCCAGTATCCGTAGGCCTCGACGAAACCCGTGGGGATGGTCTTCCCGGACGAGCGCTCGATGTCGTCGAGCTCGTCGGGATAGGTGATTCCAAAGCCACCGACGGCGTCGCGGTAGCCATGGCGGGCAAGCGCGAAGCGGGCGAGTTCGTGCGTGTGCGGCCAATGCTCGATCACGGCGCGCGCGGCGGCGGCGGCGTCGAGGCCGGCATGCGGAGTCGCACCGACGGCGATCGCAGGCGACGACGCCATGGTCGACACCGCCATCCGCGCCGCGTGACGGCGCCGCCGCGACCGCGCCCAGCGCGCGATCCCGATCAGGCTGACCAGGAACCAGCTCCCCTCCATCAGCACGGCGGAGAGGTTGAACTCGAACAGCAGCGACACCAGCACCGCCAGCGCGCCGAGAGCGTTGAGCAGCGAGTACTGCAGCTCGTCCTCTTCCATCCGGTCGAGCTGCAGCATCAGGTAGGCGTAGAGGATCACCACCACGCCGGTCAGACCGACCAGGTCGTACCAGGCGAAGCTCATCGCTTGCCGGCACTCCGCTGGCGCAGCGCCTCGAACAGCGCGATGCCGGTCGCCACCGACACGTTGAGGGACTCGACCTGGCCGCGCATCGGGATCTTCACCAGGTGATCGCAGAGCTCGGCGCTCAAGCGGCGGAGGCCCTCGCCCTCGCTGCCCATCGCGATCGCGGCCGGGCCGCGGAAGTCGATGTCGTACAGCGACGCCGTGCCCTCGCCGGCGAGCCCGGTGATCCAGACGTTGGCGGCCTTGAGCTGCTCCATCGCGCGCGCCAGATTGGTGACCTGGATGAAGTTGACCCGTCCCGACGCGCCTGCCGAGGACTTCTCCACCACTGGCGTGATCCCGACCGCGCGGTCGCGCGGCACGATCACCGCGGTGACGCCGGCGGCCTCCGCGCTGCGCAGGCAGGCGCCGAGGTTGTGCGGGTCGGTGACGCCGTCGAGCAGCAGGAACAACGCGTCGCGCGGCAGGTCGGCGAGGATCTCCTCCAGCGACGCCATCGCCTTGCGCTGCGTGGCCTTCATCCGCGCGATCACGCCCTGGTGGCGCAGACCCTCGGCGAGCCGGTCAAGCTCGTCGCCATCGACCTCGCGCACCGCGATCCGGCGACCGCGAGCACGGTCGACCAGCGCCTTCACGCGCGCGTTGCGACCGCCGCGCTCGACCAGCAGCGCGTCGATCGCGTCGGCCTCGTGGCTCAGGGCCGCGTCGACCGGGTTGATCCCGACCTTGAGCCCGCTCATGCCTTCGGTGCCCGTTCCGGCTCGACCAGCCGGAAGTCGATCTTGCGGTCCTCGAGGCTCGCGCGCAGCACCAGCACCCGGACCGGGTCGCCGAGGCGGAACTTCATCCCGCGGCGTTCGCCGGTCAGCAGCTGGCGGCGCGCATCGAAGTGGTAGTAGTCGTTCGGCAGCTGGGTGATGTGGATCAGGCCGCCGATGCGGTTCTCGGCGAGCTCGACGAACAGGCCGAACGAGGTGACGCCGGTGACCACGCCGTCGAACTGCGAGCCGATGTGCTTCTCCATCCACGCGCACTTGAAGCGCTCGTCGACGTCGCGGCTGGCGAGATCGGCGCGACGCTCGCACTGCGAACAATGTGCGGTCATCCGCTCCATCGCATTGTTGCTGTAGGCGTAGTCCGTCGCCTCGCCGCCGGCCGCCGCGTGGCGGATCGCGCGGTGCACCAGCAGGTCGGGATAGCGCCGGATCGGCGAGGTGAAGTGCGCGTAGTGCGACAGCGCGAGGCCGAAGTGGCCGCCGTTGGCCGCCTGGTAGACCGCCAGGCTCTGCGCGCGCAGCAGGGTCGACTCCAGCATCGCCGCATCGGGTCGCTTTCGGACCTTGGCGAGCAGCTGCGCGAAGTCGGCCGGCTTGACCTGCGGCTGCTCCGGCATCTTCAGCTGGAACTCCTTCAGGAACTCCCGGAGCTCCTCGTACTTCGATGCCGGTGGCGGTGCATGCACCCGGAAGCCTGCCGGCAGCTTGCGCTTCGACAGGTACTTCGCCGCCTCGACGTTGGCGGCGATCATGCATTCCTCGATCAGCTTGTGGGCGTCGTTGCGCTCGTAGGCACCTACCGCCAGCACTTCGCCGACCGGATTCAGCCGGAACTTGAATTCCTTGCCCTCGAAGTCGATCGCGCCGCGCTGCTGGCGCTGGCGCGCCAACAGCTTGTAGAGCGCGTAGAGATTCCCCAGGTGCGGGAGGACGTCGGCGACCTCCTGCCTCGCGGACTCGGACTTGCCTTCGAGCGCGGCCCACACCTTGGTGTAGGTCAGCCGCGCATGCGAATGGATCACCGCCGGGTAGAAGCTCGCGCCCTTCACCACGCCCTCGTGGTCGAGCTTCATGTCGCAGACCATCGCGAGGCGGTCGACCTTCGGCATCAGCGAGCAGATGCCATTGGACAGCGACTCCGGCAGCATCGGCACGACGAAGTCGGGGAAGTAGCAGGAGGTCGCGCGGTTGTAGGCCTCGGTGTCGAGCGCGGTGTCCGGCACGACGTAGTGCGAGACGTCGGCGATCGCGACCACCAGCCGGAAGCCGGACTTCATCGGCTCGGCATAGACCGCGTCGTCGAAGTCGCGCGCGTCCTCTCCGTCGATGGTCACCAGCGGCAGCGAGCGGAGGTCGACGCGACCCGCGCGCTCGGCCTCGGTGACCTCGGGCTCGACCCGCTCGGCCTCGCGGAGCACGGCATCCGGCCATTCGTGCGGCAGGCCGTGCGACTCGATCGCCATCCGCACCGTCATCGACGCGGTCAGCCGATCGCCCAGCACCGCCAGCACCTTGCCGATCGGCGGCCGCTCGCGGGTCGGCGACTCGACGATCTCGGCGACGACGATCTGGCCGTGGTGCGCGCCGCGATGGCGGCCGAGCGGGATCAGCAGATCCTGGTGGATCCGGCGGTCGTCGGGGACGACGAGTCCGAAGCCATCGCCCTCCTGGTACTTGCCGACGATCCGCGGTGCGCGCCGCTCCAGCACCTCGACGATCGCGCCTTCCTTGCGACCGCGGCTGTCCTCGCCGACGATCGAGGCGAGCACGCGGTCGCCGTGCAGTACGGTGCGCATCTGCGCCGGTGACAGGAACAGGTCCTCGCCGCCACTGTCGGCGCGGAGGAAGCCGTAGCCGTCGGGGTTGGCGATCACGACGCCGGGGATGAGGTCCAGCTTCTTGGCGACACCGTAGCCGGCACGGCGGTTCACGATCAGCTGGCCATCGCGGACCATGGCCGCGAGGCGCTTGCCGAGCGCGTCGAACCGATCCGGATCCGAAATCCCGATCAACTCGGCGATCCGCTCGGCGGTCAGCATCTGCCCCTGCTCGGCGAGCAGCGCGAGGATCGCCTCGCGACTCGCGATCGGATTCTCGTAGCGGCTCGCTTCGCGCGCGGCGAAGGGATCGGCCGCCGATGCGGGCGACGGTGCGGCGCCGCGACCACCGCGCTCACGGCCAGGTTTCGGGGACGACGGCGGTGCGACGTGCCCGCCGCGCGACGGCGGGGCCGCAGGCCGACCGGCGGCCGGCGGAGCCGACGCCTCGCCGCGGCGGCGCGACGGAGACGGCGTCGAATTGGTCGGGCGGCCGACCGTCGGCGCCGTCATCACATCCGGCAGCCACGGCGCGGCCTTCTTCGGCTTGCCCTTGCCGCCGCGCTTGCCGCCGGCGTCACCGAAGGCGGCGCCTGCAGAGGGTGTCGCCGGCCGCGGGCCGCGCTTGTCGCCGCGCGAGGAGGTACTGGACTTGCTGCGTTTGGACAAGAGGGTTCTCCGGAAGTCTCGGCATTGTAGGTGCTGCCCGAGCGCAGGGCCCGGGTTCCGCAAAAGGAGCGCCGGCCGCGCGGGGTGATACGGCACGGATCCGCCCGCAACGGCGCGGCCCCGGTGCCCGCCCGACCCGTCGGTGAGCCGGCGCTCGATGCTGTCGATGCTCGTGACGATCCGGATTGGACCGAGCAGACGCTGCCGGGTGATCGCTTGCCTCGCGCCAGGTCTCCCCGCGGGTGAGGCGGCGGCGACGGTCGCGGCTCCCGCCGGCCGACGCCTCGTCAGTTCAGCTTCTTGTCCAGGCTCGCCTGCGTCATCGCGTGCCAGCGCGACCGGAGTTCGGCGTACAGCTTCTTCGCGACGCCCTTGCCCTCCGGCGTTGCCGCGAGGTCGTCGAAGATCGGCAGCACCAGCTTGCGGCGGCCGTGCTCCGAGAGATATCGGCGTGCGGCGTCCTCGTAGCCGTGATGGCGCGTGAGCACCGCGAGGCGGACCCAGCGCAGGCCGAGCTCGGCGTTGCCGCGGCTGGACAGGTGGTAGCGGGCATCGAGCGCGTCGAGACGGGCCCGCTCCGGATCGGCGCGCAGCCGATCGAGGAAGTGCAGCCACTCGTAGGTGACGAAGGCGTCGGCGCCGAGCGCGTCGGCGTCGAGCGAGCCCGCCAGCCATTGCTGCGCCTTCGCCTCCACGGCACGCAGGCGGGCCGAGTCCGGGATCGGCGCGCCGTCGGGCAGCAGCGGCCCGTACAGCCAGGCCTGGATCTCGGCGTCGTCCGGCGCGAGCGCGGGCGTGGCGGCGAGTTCCCGGCGCAGGAATGCAAGCCAGTCGTCGGTGGTCGCGCTGCCGAAGGCGTGCCGGTCGAACCAGTCGCGCAGGAGGCGATCGAAGCGTTCACGACCGAGGCGCCGCTCCGAGAGCCGGAGGAACATCGCGCCCTTGGTGTAGGGGACCGTGGAATAGATGTCGTCCGGATCGCGACCGGCGAGCGCCGGCACCAGCCGGGTGTCGGCCGGCGCGAGGTCGACGAAGTCCTCGCGCATCTCCTGGAGGTCGACGACCTGCTGCATCTCGGCGATGTCGCGTCCGAAGACGGCCTCGACGATGCGGTTCTCGACGTAGGTGGTGAAGCCCTCGTTGAGCCAGAAGTGCGTCCAGTCGGCGTTGGTGACGAGGTTGCCCGACCAGGAATGCGCGAGCTCGTGCGCGATCACGTTGGTGAGGCTCTTGTCGCCCGCGACGAGGCTCGGATTGACGAAGGTGAGCCGCGGATTTTCCATCCCGCCGAACGGGAAGGCCGGAGGCAGCACCAGCAGGTCGTAGCGACCCCAGCGGTAGGGGCCGTAGAGCGACTCCGCGGTCGCGATCATCGTCTCCAGGTCCTCGAACTCGCGGGCCGCGGCAGCGACCCGCGCCGGCTCGGCGTAGACGCCGCTGCGCGGACCGGTCGCCTGGAAGCGGAAGTCGCCGATCGCGATCGCCAGCAGGTAGGCGGGGATGGGGTCTCCCATGTGCAGATGCCAACCGCCGTCGCCGGTGGCCGCGGGATCGTTCTCCGCCCCCATCAGCACCCGCATCCCGCCGGGCGCGCGCACCGTCGCGTCGAAGCGGAAGCGGACACCCGGGCTGTCCTGGATCGGCACCCAGGAGCGCGCGTGCAGCGCTTCCGACTGGCTGTACAGCATCGGCGCGCTGCCACTGGTCTGCGCCGGCGCGAGCCAGGACAGCCCGGTCGACGCCGGCGTCGTGCGGTAGTGGATGCGCACTCGCTGGTCGGCGCGGGTCGCGCTGATCGCGAGCTTCTGGCCGCGCACCGGATCGCGCGCCGCGATCCGGAACGCCAGCGCGTGCCAGCTGCCGTCGGCGCGACGCCCCTCGGCACGCTCGACGACGAGGTCGCGGCTGTCGAGGTCGAGTCCACCCGCGACACCGGGGGACCAGTCGAGGGTCAGCTCGGCGAAGCCCGCCAGTTCGCGCTTGTCGAAATCGGCATCGAGGTCGAGCCGGAGATGGCTGACCCGAACGCGGTCGGGACGGGAGTAGCTCGATTCATCCGCAGCGTGGACCATGTTCACCACTCCCGCCAGCAAGCCCAGCAGCACGACCCGCACCATCGTCATCCGTCGAATCCTCGAGAACGCTTGCACATCGCCCGGCACATGAATCGGCTCTTCGATGCTGATGCGACGGCGCAGCCGCCGGATCAGACGCGGTAGCCGGAGTGGATCGCCACCATCCCGTTCAGCAGGTTGCGGTAGCTCGTGCGGGCGAAGCCGACGCCGTCCATCATCGCCTGCAGCGTCGGCTGGTCGGGATGCTTGCGGATCGACTCGGCGAGGTACTGGTAGCTGCCGGAATCGCCCGCGACGCGCTCGCCGAGCCAGGGCAGCACCTTGAACGAGTACAGGTCGTACAGCGCGGCGAGGTTGCCGTCCTCGACCTTGGAGAATTCCAGCACCAGCGCGCGGCCGCCGATCTTCAGCACGCGGTGCATCTCGGCCAGCGCGCGTTCCTTGACGGTGACGTTGCGCAGGCCGAAGGCGATGGTGACGAGGTCGAAGCTGCGGTCGGCGAACGGGATCGCGGAGGCGTCGACGAGGCAGGTGGTCACCCGGTCGAGGCGGCCGGAATCGAGCATGCGGTCGCGGCCGAGCGCCAGCATCGCCGGGTTGATGTCGGTCAGAACGACCCGTCCGGTCGGACCGACCGCATCGGCCATCAGCGCACTGATGTCGCCGGTGCCGCCGGCGAGGTCGAGCACGCGGTCCCCGGCGCGCACGCCGCTGGTGCCGACGAAGTGACGCTTCCACAGCCGATGCACGCCGAGCGACATCAGGTCGTTCATCAGGTCGTACTTCGGCGCCACCGACGCGAACACCTCGCGCACCAGGCGGGTCTTCTCGTCGGGAGCGACATCACGGAAGCCGAAGTGGGTGCGGTCGGTATCGTCGGTCATGGTCGTTCCGGTGGTCGTGCGCGCGGGTCCGCCCGCGGCGGCGCGGCGGACTCCGCCGGCAAGTCTAGCGAGCAGGGTGGCGCCGCGCTGCGCCTCCCGTGGAGCGGCCCGCGGGCCGCTCGGCGGTGCACCCGGAACAGCGACGAGCAGCGGGCCGGTTCCCGCCCTACGGGTCGCGGGACGCGCCGGCGGCCTCGAGCTCGGCGAGGTACTTCGCCCACAGCTCGGCCTGGTGCTTGCCGAGGTCGTAGAGCGTGGTCCAGGAATAGATGCCGGTCTCGTGGCCGTCGTCGAAGCGCAGCAGCACGGCGTAGTTGCCGACCGGCAGCACGTCGTCGATGTTGACGTCGCGCTTGCCGACCTGCAGCACGCGCTGGCCCGGGCCGTGGCCCATCACCTCCGCGCTCGGCGAGTGGACACGCAGGTATTCCGCAGGCAGGTGGAACACTTCGCCGCTGTCGAAGGCGATCTCGAGCTTGTGCGAGGCGCGGTGCAGCTTGATCTCGGTCGGGTTCGGCATGGTCGGTCGCTCGGCAGGGCGCGCACGATACGCGATCCGGGTCGGGAATTCGCGTCGGCGGTCGCCACAAACGCCGAGGCGCTGCCTGGGCAGCGCCTCGGAAGACCCGCATCGCCGGAGCTACGGTGCTACTGCAGCTGGAACTCCAGACGCTGCTGCAGGCGGGTCTCGACCGGCTGGCCGTCGCGCAGCGCCGGATCGAACATCCACTGCTGGACCGCCTTCAGCGCCTCGCGGTCGAAGGTACGGGCCGGCTGCGCGCGCAGCACGTTGGCCGACTTCACCTTGCCGTCGGTACCGACGACGAATTCGACCTCCACCCAGCCGGACTCGTGCTTGCGAAGCGCTTCCTGCGGGATCGCCGGCTGCACCTTGCGCACGATCCGCGCCTCGCGGGTCTCGCCCGTGGGACGCGGCGGCTCGACCGGCGTCGGCTTCGGCGCCGGTGCTTCCGCGACCGGCGGCGGCGTGGGGGTCGCCGGACGCGCGGGCGTCGTCGTCGGCGCCGGTGTCGGCGCGGCAGCCGCCTGCTGCGCGGCGGCAGCGGCGGCAGCGGCCTGCTGTGCCTTCTGCTGCTCGGCGAGCTTCTTCGCGTCCTCTTCCTTCTGCAGATTGTTGCGCAGGGCATCCAGCCGATTGCGGATGCTGTTCACCGTGTAGGACTTCGGATAGGCGCGATCGAGCAGCACGACCAGTCGCGCCGCCTCGTTGACGTTCTTGGTGTTGAGCTCGCGCTCGGCGGCGCTGGTGACCAGCGGCAGCACGTCGGCCAGCGCGTTCTGCGCCTTGATGTTGTTCGGCTCCTGCAGCAGGACGTTGCCGTAGTACTCGAGCGCGTTGTTGCCGTCGGGGGCGACGATGCGGTTCTCCGACACCGCCTTCTGCGCGAGCTTCAGCAGCTCGTCGACCGACTTCGGCGGTTCCGGTGCGGGCGCCGGGGTCTGCGCGGTCTCCGGCGTCGGCGCCGGAGTCGCCGGTGCGGCGGGCGTCGGCGTGGTGGTCGGCTGCGCGGGAGCGGCCGGCTTGTCGCCGCCACCGCAGGCGGCGAGGGACAGCGTCAGGCCGGCAGCGAGCCAGGCGTGACGCCGCAGGAAGACCATCCGCGATGGGATCGAAGGTGCGCTCATGAACGGGCTCCGGCAGTCCGTAGGAATGCTCGCGACGACACGGCGACCACACTCGCGCCGGTGCCTGCAAACGGGTCCGATTATAGGCAAGCGGGTTCGTGACGCCAGTCGCACCCCGGCGAGGACACATCGGTTAACGCTGCGCTCGTCTACGCCGGATGTCGTATCAGCGTCGTACGGACGAAACGCTCCGCGGCGACTGCACGAAGGCCGCGAGCATGCAACCGCGATGTCGGTGTGATGGTGGGCGGTCCGCGCGCGACGAAGTCGGGGCGCGTTCCGGTCGCATTCCGACCGTGCCGCTGTCGCCGCGCCGAGGTGCGCTCGGCGTGCCGCTCCGCGACGCGATGCCCCATTCTTTCCCGCCGCTCCGCATCATCGGGCGGCTTGCCCAGAGGCACGGAAGGCACAGCCGTCGCTCCGCACAAATGAAAACCGCGCCATGAAGGCGCGGTCTGAAGTGAAGCTACGGACGATCTTTTTCTCGGGCCGGCCATCGCGCACCGGGCAAAACTTTCAGCGATGGTCGGGAGTCCGCTCGGTCGTCCGCAAAAGCGATTACTTCTTCGCGGCCTTCTTGGCCGGCTTCTTCGCAGCCGCCTTCTTGGCGGGGGCCTTCTTGGCAGCGGCCTTCTTGGCCGGGGCCTTCTTCGCGGCCGGCTTGGCGGCGGCCTTCACGGTGGTGGCTTTCTTGACGGTCTTCGTGCTCTTGGATGCTGCTTTCATTTTTAGTTCCTCATCGGTTGGTAGTGGTTGCCCGGTGAAGGCGTGCAGGAACGCCTCAATCAGCAGTTCGCTGTTGGTGGCGTGCCTCAAATCGTTGACCTGTCGTCTCGTGCGCTCCGCGGAGAGGAGACGGAAAACGTGTCGCGGTATCGACACCGTGATCTTCTTCATCTGGGCGGCGCGCTGGCCGTGCGCGACGTACGGATCGATGAAGTTTTTCTGAAGCATCTCGCTCAACACTTGACAGGTTGCGCGAAAGCTAATCCGCGTTGCAGCGACTGTCAATAACCTGTAGCGCCCTCGTCATCGCGTGTTCGCCGCGTTTCCGCGCGCGTCGCGAGCTCCCGACGAGCACGATGCACGACGACGCCGAGCAGGTGGCGGCGATGACGCGGCGACGTCGGAGCGCCCCTCCGCTGCGCGCATCAATGGACGTCCGGACGTCCGCGACGAATCGCGCGACGCGGCGCGCAACGCCAGCAACGGCGCGGCCTGCGGCCACATCGCGAGGAAGACGCGCAGCGCTTCGTCGTATCGCGCGATCGCGAATGCGCCAGCTCGTCGGACGGCGACGACGGCACGCCATCGGCGAGCACTTCCGCCCTGTCCCTCTCTCGCTTCCCGCTGCGGAGAGCTCGCGCAGCGCGCTCTCCGGGCGCTTGAAAAATTTTTCATCGGTCGCCAAAAAAATCGGCCGCACGAGGCGGCCGATCGGTGCGCGGCGTGCGGAGCGACGCTCAGTGGTCGGCGTCTTCGAGCAGTTGCGCGTAGTCGTTCGCCGTCAGCAGCGCGTCGATGCCGGATTCGGCGGAGGGCTTCACGACGAACATCCAGCCGGCGCCGTAGGCATCGCCGTTGATCGTCTCCGGCGCGTCGCCGAGCGCGGCATTGACCTTCACCACTTCGCCGTTGACCGGGCTGTAGACGTCGGAGGCCGCCTTCACCGACTCGACCACCGCGACGGAGTCGCCGACCTTGAGGGTGTCGCCGACCGACGGCAGCTCGACGTAGACGAGATCGCCGAGCGCGCCCTGCGCATGGTCGGAGATGCCGACGGTGATGGTGCCGTCGTCCTCGACGCGGGCCCATTCGTGCGAGCGGTTGAACTTCAGATCGCCAGGAATCTCGGAACTCATCGGCTTGTCCTCGATGGGAAGGGAGTGGGGAAGCGGAAGGAAGTCTAGCGCGGGGGTTCGCGCCGCCGGCTCAGACGCCGGGCGCGGCGCCGCCGTTCTTCACGAACGGAGCCTTCACCTGGCGCAGCTTCAACGCGCGGCCGCGGATGTCGACCGTGAGATCGCCGAGCTCGCCGGCCGGAAGGCGCGCGAACGCGATCGACTTGCCGAGTGTCGGCGAGAAGGTGCCGGAGAGGATCTCGCCGTCGCCGACGGCGCTGCTCACCTTCTGGCCGTGCCGCAGCACACCCTTGTCCTCCAGCACCAGGCCGACCATCTGCCGCGGAACGCCGGCGGCGAGCTGTGCCGCGAGGGCGGCGCGGCCGTTGAAGTCGCGCGTCGCCGGCTCCATCGCCACGGTCCAGGCCAGCGCGGCCTCGAACGGCGACGTCGTCTCGTCCATGTCCTGGCCATAGAGGTTCATTCCGGCCTCGAGGCGCAGCGTGTCGCGCGCGCCGAGGCCGCAGGGCGTGACGCCGGCGTCCAGCATCCGCTGCCACCAGCCCGCGGCGGCCGTCGCCGGCAGCACGATCTCGTAGCCGTCCTCGCCGGTGTAGCCGGTGCGCGCGATGAACAGATCGCCGAGCGCGGCGGCGGAGAAGCGGGTCAGCTTCTCGAGCGCGGCGACGTCGCCGTCGCGCAGCTGCGCGTGCACCTTCGCGCGCGCCTCGGGCCCCTGCACCGCGATCATCGCGAGTTCGCGCCGTTCGGTGATGGCGAGCGCGTAGGGCTCGGCCTGTGCGCGGATCCAGGCCAGGTCCTTCGCTCGGGTCGCGGCGTTGACCACCAGGCGGAAGTGACGCTCGTCGATGAAGTAGACGATCAGGTCGTCGATGACGCCGCCGTCCGGGTTCAGCATGCAGGTGTACAGCGCCTTGCCGGAGGCCTTGAGCTTGTCGACGTTGTTGGCGACCAGCCGGCGCAGGAACTCGCGCACCCGCTCGCCGGCGAGGTCGACCACGCACATGTGGGAGACGTCGAACATGCCGGCCGACTTGCGCACCGCATGGTGCTCGTCGATCTGCGAGCCGTAGGCGAGCGGCATGTCCCAGCCGCCGAAGTCCACCATCCGCGCGCCCAGGGCGCGATGTGCCTCGTTGAGCGCGGTCTTCTCGGTCATGGCGGCAGGCCCGTCAAAGGAAAGGGGCCGCACTATACGGCGCGCGCGCCGCGACTGGATATGCCGGAGCGTTCGACTTCAGGATGCGGCGCGTTCGACCTTGAGCACCATGCCGTCGACGCCGACCACGGTCACCGCGGTACCGGCCGGCTGGTCGGCGCCGCTCACCGACCACAGCGCATCGCCGACCTTGAGCTTGCCCTGCCCGTTGGCGATCGCCCCATCGAGCGGGAAGGTGCGGCCGACCAGCTGCTCGGCGCGGCGGTTGAGCAGCGGCTGGTCGGAGGATTCCGGGCCGGCCTTGATCAGCTTCCGCGACAGCAGCACGGTGGCCGCGGAATAGCCCGCGAAGATCAGCATCTGGGTGATCCCGGAACTGGCCGGCAGCACCCACACGGTGAGGCCGGTGGCGATACCGGCGAGCCCCACCCAGAGCAGGAAGGCGCCCGGCATCAGGGTCTCGGCCGCCACCAGCAACAGTCCCAGTCCCAGCCAGAAGTAGACCGCGGTCATCGTCGTGTCTCGCAATAGATATAAGGTGTGGTCGCCGCCGGCCTCAGTCGCCCGGCGGCGGCGGCGGGGACTTGCCGCCCTTTCCGGCGAGCGCCGCCTTGCTCTCGAAGCTTCCCTTGGTCAGCTCGGCGATGCCGGCGAGGCTGCCGAGAATGCCGGCGGCTTCCATCGGAAGGATCATCACCTTCTGGTTCGGGGCCGAGGCCATCGCCTTCAGCGCCTGGGTGTACTTGTCGGCGACGAAGTAGTTGATCGCCTGCAGGTCGCCCTTCGCGATCGCCTGGCTCACCATCATCGTCGCTTTCGCCTCGGCCTCCGCCAGGCGCTCGCGCGCCTCGGCGTCGCGGAACGAGGACTCGCGCCGGCCCTCGGCCTGCAGGATCGCCGCCTGCTTCTCGCCGTCGGCCCGCAGGATCTCCGACTGCCGCGCGCCCTCGGCCTCGAGGATCTGCGCGCGCTTGTCGCGCTCGGCCTTCATCTGGCGGGCCATCGCCTCCACCAGGTCGCGCGGCGGCTGGATGTCCTTCAGCTCGATGCGGTTGGCCTTGATGCCCCAGGGGTGGGTCGCTTCGTCGACCACGCGGAGTAGGCGCGCGTTGATCTCATCGCGCTTCGACAGCGATTCGTCGAGGTCCATCGAGCCGATCGCGGAGCGGATGTTGGTCATCACCAGCGCGGTGACCGCCTGCTCGAGATTGGAGACCTCGTAGGAGGCCTTGGCGGCATCGAGCACCTGGTAGAACACGATGCCGTCGACCCGCACGACGGCGTTGTCGTGGGTAATCACGTCCTGCGACGGCACTTCCAGCACCTGCTCCATCATGTTCATCCGGCGACCGACGCCGAACACGTAGGGAATGATGAAGTGCAGGCCCGGGCTCATCGTGCTGGTGTAGCGGCCGAAGCGCTCCAGGGTGTACTCGTAGCCCTGCGGAACCCGGACGATCGCGCCCTTGAGGCTGAACAGCACCAGGACCGCGATGGCGATGATGAACCAGGTCATGTCCCGCTCCTCCGTGACGATGCGATCAGTATAGGGGCTCGCTGAACGGCCACGCAGCAGGAACCCGACGCGTGCCTTGCGCGCCTTGTCGCCCACGGCCCTTCGGCGGTATAACACTGTCTTAACAACAGGAAGTTCACGCGCTGCCGGACCGGAACGCTCCGGCGACGACGTGCATGATCGAACGTGGCCTTAAGGAGCCGACCATGAAAGCAATGTTGGGAACCAAACTGCTGACCGCCGCCATTGCGCTCGGCCTGGGCCAGATGGCCTACGCCTTCGACTGCAACAACGACGGCGTCCAGGACGTACCCAATCGTCCGTGCCCGGCGACGGCACCCCCGTCCGGTATCGCCAACGTGCCCTTCGACCTGCTGCCGCCCGGCGCGCGCGCCCTCGGCATCGGCGGCGCGTTCACCGCGATCGCCGACGACGCCACGGCGGCGGAAGCCAATCCGGCCGGCCTCACCAACCTGACCCGTCCGGAGCTGTCGATCCATGGTCGCAGCACCGACTTCCAGGTGAAGGCCTACACGGGCGACGCCTACTATGCGGACAGCTACAACGGCCAGCCCGGTGTGCCGCCGGCCTTCGACCGCCTGCACGACCGCAATTCGGCCGTGTCGTTCGCGTCCTACGTGCAGCCCTTCGACAAGGGCGCGGTGTCGATCTACTACCTCAACACCACGAAGGCCAAGGCCAGCACGGACACGACGGCGATCGACAACGACTCCTTCGACCTGTTCGCCAACCACAACTCCTTCGACGTGAAGATCGAGGCCATCGGCCTCGCCGGCGCCTACCGGCTGGACGACTTCGTCACCGTCGGCGGCGCGCTGCGCTACAGCCGCCTCGACGTCAAGGCGACCTCGGCCTCCGTGCTCGACTACTTCTTCGACTTCGAGCAGCGCCCGGGCGCGAACGCCGCGACCATCACCGACCGCTTCATCGCGGCCCGCGCGGTGGACGACAGCGACCGCGACCTCACCTTCAACCTCGGCGTGCTGCTCAATCCGGGCGGCAAGTGGTCGGCCGGCATCGTGTACAAGGACGGCGGCAGCTACGACCTCAACACGCTGAACTTCACCCAGTTCACGCTGATCGTGCCGCAGCTCAACATCAACAACGTCGGCGCCCCGCAGGTCACGCCCGGTCGCTCGCGGATCGAGCTGCCGGACGTGCTGAACGTCGGCCTGGTCTATCGTCCGTCCGACACCTGGACGGTGGCGCTCGACATGCACCGCACCCGTTTCGGCAAGCTGCCCGATCTGCCGGGCATCTCGGCGATCTTCGGCCTGCCGGCACCGGGCGCGCAGGGCCCGGGCAACCGCGTCCACCTGGGCGATGAGACCTCCTGGCACCTCGGCGCCGAGCGCGTGTTCGTGTTCGACCAGCCGGTGATGGGCATGCAGACACTGGCGCTGCGCGGCGGCGTGTTCACCGACCCGCGCAAGGGCGGCTACGCCGGCACCGGCGCGGTCAGCGGCGAGCCGCACTACACCGTCGGCATCGGCGGCAACTTCGGCGAGCACGTGCAGATCGACCTCGCCGGCGAGTTCTCGCCGGACACCGACAACGTCGTGCTGTCGGGCATCTACCGCTTCTGATCCATCGAGCGATCCGTCTACGTTATCCACGAGGGAACTGCGGCGCCTGCGGGCGCCGCAGTCGTTTTCACAGTCGCCGGACGACAGGACTTCCCTGTTGGAGTAAGCTGATCTGGCTACGGTTTCGAGGATTCGTCCATGCTCGCTCGCATCTCGCTCCTGACGGCAGGTCTCCTGTTCGGCATCTCGGCGCTCGCCGACACCCCGCCGTCCACGGAAATCACCCCGAAAAATCAACCGGTCGGCCGGTTCAGCCTCGCCCAGGGTCAACTGGCCTTCGACGCACCGGTGTCGCTGACGCCGGAGGCTGCAGAGGCCTTGCGCCACAAGGTGCTGATCCAGTGCGGCATGGTCGACAGCGCCAAGTCCGGCAGCATGCCGTGGTACTTCCACTTCGAGTTCGGCCGCGCGCTGCTGCAGGCCGGTGACGCCGGTCGCGCCGTCCACCAGATCGCCGAGGCCGCTTCGCTCAATCCGCAGAGCCAGGCGGACAAGCGGATGTACGGCATGTGGTACGCCGACTATTTCCCCTACGTCGACCTCGCGGTGGCACACGCGCAACTGGGCAACTGGCCCTGCGCTGCCGACGCCCTCAAGCTTGCGGAGACCCAGAACTCCGGCGCCGCACCGCGGGACACCGAGACCCTGCGCGCACTGAAGAAGACGGTCTCCGAACACGCCGCCGGCACTCAGTCCTGCCGCAAGGAAGACGTGATCGATCCTGCCTACAAGTGATGCAGGAGCGGCTCAAGCCGCAACGATCTCCGTGTGGGAGCGACGCACGACCCGACGCTCCGGAGTCGACCAGGGCTCCGCAACCGGGGCGTGCGCCGCCACCGGGACTTCAGGGCTGACGCCGCTCCCATCCGGCTTGAGGACGGATGGGCCCCAAGGGCCAGACTTCGAACACGGTGTAGTGCTCCAACAACCCTGACCCGGTGCTGCGCACCGGGCCGCCCCTGGCAGCGGGCACTCCTGCGCGACGCCCTTCGGGCACGCTTCGCTGTCCACGCGCGCTCCTGGCGCACAGTGACTCGAGGGTGCTGGCACAGCCGATTCGTCTGCCGACGAGCGCGGCGCCGCATCGAAGTGCAGAAGGCCCCTACCCGCCCCAGAACGCCCCGATTCCCGCGATCCCGAACCCGCCCCGCGCGCGCGCCTCGGACAGCTGCGACGGCGTCAGCCCTCCCAAGGCGAATGCCGGCAACGGCGTCGATCGCGCAAGCGCCTCGAAGCGCTCCCATCCCAGCGGCGCCGCACCGGGGTGCGACGTCGTCGGCAGCACCGGCGCGAGGCTGACATAGTCGCAGCCGGCACGCTCCGCCCGCGCGAGTTCGTCAGCGTCGTGACAGGAAGCGCCTAGCCACATCGTCGCGGGCAATCCGCCGTGGGGCGCGCCGAGTGCCCGGAGCCCCGGACTCGACAGGTGCACGCCGTCGAGGCCGAGAGCGAGCGCAAGATCCGGGTGATCGGAAAGCAGCAGACGCGCGCCCGCAGCGGCGCAGAGTGCGTGCGCATCCGCCGCGAGCCGGGCGAGCGCGTCCACCGCGAGCTTCTTGCTGCGCAACAGCACCAGACGAGCGCCGGCGGCGATGCTGGCGTGGAGTTCGGACATCCAGCGCTCCGGATCACCCATCGGATCCGGACTGACGACCAGCTCGCGCGGGAGGCGCAGCGTCATGACCAGCGGCCAGTCGGCTGCCGGCATGTCGCTTGCGGCAATACCGGCGACCTCGCGCCAGCCGACGCCCTGCCCCTCGCGCCCGTGTGGCTCGCCGCGGAACGCGCCGACCTCGTACGCATCGATCAGGATCGGGCGTTGGCCGTCGTAGTGCCAGGGCACGCGATGCAGCGGGGTGACGGTGGCGGTATCGACGGCGATGCCGACCTCCTCCTGCAACTCGCGCACCAGGGCCGCGACCGGCGACTCGCCGGTCTCGACCTTGCCACCGGGAAATTCCCACAGTCCCGCGAGATGCGATCCCGCCCGCCGCTGTGCCAGCAGCACGCGACCGCGCGAGTCGCGCAGCACGGCCGCGACCACATGGACGCGCCCGCTCTTCACGGGAAAAGCGCTCTTCAGCCCTTCACGGGAGGAAATCGGACGTGGTCCGAATTCCTCAGGCGATCTTGCCGTGGCAGGACTTGTACTTCTTGCCCGAGCCGCACGGACAGGGATCGTTGCGGCCGACCTTGACGCCGGCGGCCAGCGCCTGCGCCTCGACCTCGTTGCCGGCATCGCCGCTCGCCATCGCCGCGGCGACTTCGTTTTCGGACGGGGCGAAGGCCTGCGCCTCGCTGTGCTGGAACTGCATCGCCTGGGCCTGCTGGCGGCGCTGCTGCTCGGCTTCCATCTGCTGCACCTCTTCCTCGCTGCGCAGGCGCACGCGGGCGAGGATGGTGGTCAGTTCGAGCTTGACCTCGTCGAGCATGCTGGAGAACAGCTCGAAGGCCTCGCGCTTGAATTCCTGCTTCGGCTGCTTCTGCGCGTAACCGCGCAGGTGGATGCCCTGGCGGAGGTAGTCCATCGAGGCCAGGTGGTCCTTCCAGTGCTGGTCGAGCACCTGCAGCATCAGGTACTTCTCGACCGAGCGCATGGTCTCGGCGCCGAACTCCTGCTCCTTCTTCTCGAAGTGCTCGACGGCGGCCTTCTGGACGATCTTCCACAGGTCGGCCGGAGTGAAGTCCGCGCTGTGCCCGGCGGCCGCGGCGGCGAGGTCGACGCTGATGCCGAAGTCGTTCTCCAGCTTCTTCGACAGGCCCGGCAGGTCCCACTGCTCGTCGATCGAGTGCTCCGGCACGAACTGCCGGGCGATCGACTCGAACACGTCGGCGCGGATGTTGCGCACGGTCTCGTCGACGGTGTCCGCGTCGAGCAGTTCGTTGCGCTGCTCGTAGATCACCTTGCGCTGGTCGTTGGCGACGTCGTCGTATTCCAGCAGGTGCTTGCGGATGTCGAAGTTGTGCGCCTCGCACTTGCGCTGCATCTTCTCGATCTGGCGCGTCACCATGCCGGATTCAAGCGCGTCGTCCTGCTGCATGCCGCCCCACTTCTCCATGAAGCCGCCCATCCAGCCCGGCGCGAAGATCCGCATCAGGTTGTCTTCCAGCGACAGGTAGAAGCGCGAGGATCCCGGATCGCCCTGGCGGCCGGAGCGGCCGCGCAGCTGGTTGTCGATGCGCCGCGACTCGTGGCGCTCGGTGCCGATGATGTGCAGGCCGCCGGCGGCCAGCACTTCGGCGTGGCGCTCCTTCCAGGCGGCGCGGGTGGCCTCGCGGGTCGCATCGTCGGTGCCTTCCGGCAGCGCGTGCAGCTCGGCCTCGAGGTTGCCGCCAAGCACGATGTCGGTGCCGCGACCGGCCATGTTGGTGGCGATGGTGACCGCTCCCGGACGACCGGCCTGGGCGACGATGTGCGCCTCGCGCTCGTGCTGCTTGGCGTTCAGCACCTCGTGCGGCAGGCCTTCCTTGGTCAGCATCCGCGAGATCAGCTCGGACGTCTCGATCGAGGTCGTGCCGACCAGCACCGGCTGCTTGCGGGCATAGCAGTCCTTGATGTCGGCGAGCACCGCGCGGAACTTGCCGTCCTGCTTCAGGAACACCAGGTCCGCGTGGTCCTTGCGCACCATCGGGCGATGGGTCGGGATCACCACGACCTCGAGGCCGTAGATGTTCTGGAATTCGTAGGCCTC
Source organism: Ahniellaceae bacterium (assembly GCA_044221335.1). GTDB lineage: Bacteria > Pseudomonadota > Gammaproteobacteria > Xanthomonadales > Ahniellaceae > JBGAPI01. The sequence continues at coordinate 18,269 of JBGAPI010000029.1, read as the reverse complement.
GGTGTCGGCGGTGCCGGTCATGCCAGACAGCTTCTTGTAGAGGCGGAAGTAGTTCTGGAAGGTGATCGAGGCCAGCGTCTGGTTCTCGCGCTGGATCGGCACGCCTTCCTTCGCCTCGACCGCCTGGTGCAGGCCGTCGGACCAGCGGCGGCCGGCCAGCGTGCGGCCGGTGAACTCGTCGACGATGATGACCTCGCCGTCGCGCACGATGTAGTCGACGTCGCGGCTGTACAGCGAGTGCGCGCGCAGGCCGGCGTTGAGATGGTGGACCGCCATCAGGTTCTTGGCGTCCCACAGGCTGTCGTCCTCGCCCAGCACGCCGGCCTCTTTCAGCAGCGCCTCGGCGTGGCTCATGCCGGCCTCGGACAGGTGCACCTGCTTCTGCTTCTCGTCGACCCAGAAGTCGCCCTCGCCCTCTTCGGTGGCCTGGCGGATCAGTTTCGGGACGATCCGGTTGACCTTGACGTACATCTGCGGCGAGTCGTCGGCCGGGCCGGAGATGATCAGCGGCGTGCGCGCCTCGTCGATCAGGATCGAGTCGACCTCGTCGACGATCGCGTAGAACGGCGCGCGCTGGAAGCGCTCTTCGCGGCGCAGCGCCATGTTGTCGCGCAGGTAGTCGAAGCCGTATTCGTTGTTGGTGCCGTAGGTGATGTCGGCGTTGTAGGCGGCGCGCTTGTCGTCCGGACGCATGCCCGGGACCACGATGCCCACCTCCATGCCGAGTGCGGCGTAGACCGGCCGCATCCAGTTGGCGTCGCGGCGCGCGAGGTAGTCGTTGACCGTGACCACGTGCACGCCCTTGCCCGGCAGCGCGTTGAGATAGACCGGCGCGGTGGCGACCAGCGTCTTGCCCTCGCCGGTGCGCATCTCGGCGATCTTGCCCTGGTGCAGCACCATGCCGCCGATCAGCTGCACGTCGTAGTGGCGAAGGCCGAGCGTGCGGCGCGAGGCCTCGCGCACGGCCGCAAAGGCCTCCGGCAGCAGGTCGTCGAGCGTCTTGCCCTCGGCGAGGCGCTTGCGGAACTCCTCGGTCTTGCCTTTGAGCTGATCGTCCGACAGCTTCTGGTACTCCGGCTCCAGGGCGTTGATCTTGATGACGATCTTCTTCAGCGCGGAGACGTTGCGATCGTTGCGACTGCCGAAGATGCTGGTCAGGAGACGGTTGAACATGGGGATTTTCCGGGAAACGGGGGTACCACGAGGGGCGGGCATTCTACAGGCAAACGGCACCGCGGCCGAATCGCCGAGGGTTTGGAACTATGGGGCCGGTCGCGGGGGTTTCAACACACCTTGCCGGCGCGTCATCGGCGGTCAGTCGAAGCCGAAGAGCGCGAAGAACGCGACCACCACAAGGGAGATCCCGGCTTCGGCCAAGAACTGATAGTTCGGCCGGCTTCGCCCGAGGCTCTTCATGAACGCGCCGATTGCCGTGAGAAGGGACAGCGGTGCGAGCAACAATGGCATTACGGTCACGGCGACACCGGCGAACCTGTGCAATGCGGTGTACCCCGCTGAGCGCTCGACGTACATCACCGCGATTCCCGACGCAAACAGCAGCGGAATGGCGGTCAGCAGCATCGTGCTAATCCGGACCTCGAGACGCCAGCGCGGAGCCGCAGCATCTTCCGCGACATCTTGCACGTCCGCCGTGGGCGGACGGTAGGGATCGTCGCGACGCGTCACGCCGCGGACCGGCGGAACGGGGCGCGTTGCGGACCTCAGCGAATCGCGCGAACGTACTCGTAGGGGTTGGTCACCTTGCCGTCGCGCCACACCTCGAAGTGCACGTGGCTGCCGGTCGCGCGGCCGGTCGCGCCCATCTTGGCGATGATTTCGCCACCGTGGACCGGCTGGCCTTCCTTCACCAGGTTGCGCGAGTTGTGCGCGTAGCGGGTGAGATAACCGTTGCCGTGGTCGATCTCGACCACGTTGCCGTAGCCGGCGCGGACGCCGGAGAACGAGACCACGCCGCCGGCGACCGCCATGATGTTGGTGCCGACGTCGCCGTCGTAGTCGATCCCGGTATGGAACTCGCCGTGGCCGTTGATCGGATCGACGCGGTAGCCATAGCCGGAACCGACGTTGCCGCTGGCGACCGGCAGGCCCGCCGGCATCAGGCTCTTGTCGAGCTCGCGCTTCATCAGCACGGACTCCAGCAGGTTCAGCTGTTCCGACTGGCGGCCGAACTGCGCTTCGAGGCGATCGAGCACGGAGTCGATCTGCGGCGCGGCGATGCTCGGAGCACTGTCGTTCTCGGGGCCGCCGCCAAGCGCCGGCTCGCGGGAGAAATCGAACTCGCCGTCGTCCAGCTTGCCCATCGAGGCGAGGCGCTTGCCGAGGGAATTGAGGCGGGAGGATTCGGCGGAGAGGCGGCCGAGGCGGAGTGCCAGGGCGTTGACGTCGCGGTTGGCGTCGGCGCGGGTCTTGATGAGTTCTTCGCGCTGGGTATCGAGTTGCGACTGGGCGGTGCGGAGTTCGTACTTGAGCGCGGCCGGTCCGAACAGGAAGGCGCCGGCCATCGCGCCTACGCCACCGATCACCGCGACCACGGCGGCGATCGCAAGGCCGGGGGCCATCCAGGAGCGCCAACCGCCGAGACGGACGACGCGCGGCGTCGAGAAGGGCTTGGCGACGATGATAATGTTCATGCGCAAGAACCTGTTGGTGAGCCCAGAGCGACCGTCGTGACGCGCAACCACTCTCGATCCCGCCGAGCGCTGCCATCGCCGACCGCACTGCACCCGCTGAAAGCCTCGCCGGCACTGTCTGGGCTGGTTGAACGCGGGCGATTCCTCTCCCGCATCCAGACAGCCTTGGCCGACGTACTGGATTCCACCTGCCGCGAGCGCTTCCGGGTGGCCAATCTGCGCGACCGTCGCCTCGTGCTGCTGGCGCCGACCGCTGCGATCGCCACCCGCCTGCGCCTGTCCGGTCCACAACTGCTGGACCAGGCCCGCAAGGCCAGTGGCCTGCCACTCGACACGCTTGCCGTCGAACTCGGTGCCCTGCCGATCGTGCCGGCCGACCCACCGTCTTCGCCGTTGTCGGCCGCGGCGGCCGACACCCTCGATCGCGCCGCGCGGGTCATCACCGACCCCGAACTGCGCGCCCTGCTCGAACGACTGGCCTCCCTGGCCTGAAGGGCGGAGAACCCGCCCGCGCCGCGCTCCGCGCGGCGTTGTCCGGAATTCCTCGGGTCAGACCGCCTGCGCCGGGTGGGCGTAGGAGATGGGGGCCTGCGCGGGGTCGGAGAACGTGACCTCTTCCCAGGCGGTCTTGTCGGCCACCAGGGTGCGCAGCAGCTGATTGTTCAGCGAATGGCCGGACTTGTGGCCGTGGAAGGCGCCGATCAGGCTGTGACCGAGCAGATACAGGTCACCGATGGCGTCGAGAATCTTGTGCTTGACGAACTCGTCCTCGTAACGCAGGCCGTCCTCGTTGAGGATGCGGTAGTCGTCGAGCACGATGGCGTTGTCCATGCTGCCGCCGAGCACCAGGTTGCGCTCGCGCAGCATTTCGATGTCGCGCATGAAGCCGAAGGTGCGCGCGCGGCTGACTTCCTTCACGAACGAGGTCGTGGAGAAGTCGATTTCGGCGTGCGAGGCCTTGCGGGTGAAGATGGGATGGTCGAAGGCGATGGTGAAGCCGACCTTGAAACCGTCGAACGGATCGAAGCGGGCCCACTTGTCGCCCTCGCGGACGGTGACCGACTTCTTGATGCGGATGAACTTCTTGGCCGCGGCCTGTTCCTCGATCCCGGCGGACTGGATCAGGAACACGAACGGACCGGCGCTGCCGTCCATGATCGGCACTTCGCCGGCGGACAGGTCGACATAGGCGTTGTCGATGCCGAGTCCGGCCATCGCGGACAGCAGATGTTCGATCGTGGCGACCCGGACGTTGTCCTTCAGCAGCGTCGTCGACAGGCTGGTGTCGCCGACCTGATGCGGGCAGGCACGGATTTCCACCGCTTCGGGCAGGTCGACCCGCCGAAAAACGATGCCGGTGTTGATGGCCGCGGGACGCAGCGTCATCAAGACCTTCTGGCCAGTATGGATCCCGACGCCAGTGGCGCGGATCACGTTTTTCAGGGTTCGCTGTCGGATCATCGGCTGGTTTCCCACGTCAAACGGACGCAAAAAGCGCGCGGACGATAACACAGCCCCTCGGACGCTGGGTACCTGAATTGCGGCTAAAGCGCGACTCTCCTGTTGCAAATCTGCAACAACGCGGCGTTTCCGAGGGCGAAAAGCGCCGCTGCCGGGCGGGGAAATTCAATCGGCAGCGGCGAAGCTTCGCAACTCAGCGCGTTGCAAACAAGCCTTTCACGGAGGACATGCTCAAGGTCTCAGTCGGCCTGCTTGCGCAGGAACGACGGGATGCTGAGGTAGTCGTCGGTGGCGCCGGCGGCCCGGGCGTTGGTCTCGCCGGCCGCGCCGAAGCCGTAGCTGGCGAGGCCGCCGCTGCGGCCACCCGCCGGCTCCAGGGCGCCGGTGGTGCCGTTGCGGACCATCTTCATCGACGGCCGCTCGACCGCGACTTCGCGTGCCGGCTCCGGGGCCTTCGGCTGCTCCAGCGCCCGGCCGAGCACTCGCGCCTGGGTCTGGCGATTGAGGCCCGTCGCCACGACGGTAACCCGCACTTCCTCGCCCATGTCCATGTCGAGCACGGTGCCGATCACGACGTTGGCGTCGTCCGCGGCGGCGGACTGCACCACCTTGCCGATCTCCTCGAACTCCCGCATCGTGAAATCCGGACCGGCGGCGATGTTGACCAGGATGCCGGTGGCGCCCGACAGGGCCAGGTCCTCGAGCAGCGGATTGTGGATCGCGGCCTCGGCGGCCTGCAGCGCGCGCTCGTCGCCGCGACCGACGCCCGAGCCCATCATCGCCATGCCCTTCTCGAACATCACCGTGCGGACGTCGGCGAAATCGACATTGATGAGGCCCGGACGGGTGATCAGGTCGGCGATGCCCTGCACCGCGCCATGCAGCACGTCGTTGGCGGCGCGGAACGCCGACAGCAGGTTGACGTCCTTGCCGAGCACGGTCAGCAGCTTGTCGTTCGGGATGATGATCAGCGAGTCGGCGTGCGGCGCCAGCGCCTCGATGCCGGCCATCGCGACGTCGCGGCGCTTCGGACCTTCGAAGGTGAAGGGCTTGGTCACCACGGCGACGGTCAGGATCCCCATCTCCTTGGCCATCTTGGCGATTTCCGGCGCGGCCCCGGTACCGGTGCCGCCGCCCATGCCGGCGGTGATGAACACCATGTCGGCGCCGTGCAGCGACTGGCAGATCCGCTCGCGGTCCTCGAGCGCGGCCTGGCGGCCGACTTCCGGCTTGGCGCCGGCGCCGAGGCCCTTGGTGACATTGCCACCGAGCTGCAGCAGGGTCTTGGCATTCGACTGCCGGAGCGCCTGCGCGTCGGTGTTGGCGCAGATGAACTCCACGCCCTCGATCTGTTCGTTGACCATGTGGTTGACGGCATTGCTGCCGCCGCCGCCGACCCCGATCACCTTGATCACCGCGTTCGGCACCGCGGACTCGATTAGTTCAAACATGACCCATCCTCCGTGCTGTTAGTTATGTGCTGCTGTTTTTTCATCCTGGCGATCCGGCGCGCTGTGCCGGTCGCAGGTCACCGCCTTGCCCCCTGAAGCCGGCGGATGTGCTCGCCGGGTGCTGCGGCGGGACTTCCCCGCCTTGTTGCCGGACCGAAGCCCGTCTTGCGCGGGGCTTGCGCCCCTCCCACACACCCACCTCAGAATTCGCCGAGGAACCACTTCTTGACCCGGTCCCAGCGTCCGCCGGAACCGCCGTCGGCCGTGGTGCTGCCGGCCCGGCTGCGTTCGCCCTGCTGGCTGCCATAGAGAAGGAGGCCGACGCCGGCCGCATGCAGCGGATTGCCGACGACCTCGGACAGGCCGTTCACGTAGGCCGGCACGCCGATCCGGACCGGCATGTGGAACATCTCCTCGGCCAGCTCGACCATGCCCTCCATCCGCGACGCGCCACCCGTCAGCACCACGCCGGCCGCGATCAGCTCCTCGTAGCCGCTGCGCTTCAGCTCCGCCTGCACCAGCTCGAAGATCTCCTCGTAGCGGCGCTGCACGACCTCGGCCAGCATCTGCCGGGCCAGCCGCCGCGGGGGGCGGTCGCCGACGCTGGTGACCTCGATCGTCTCCTCCGGCCGCGCCAGCCCGGCCAGCGCGCAGGCGTACTTGACCTTGATGTCTTCGGCGTAGGGGGTCGGCGTGCGGAACGCGAAGGCGATGTCGCTGGTGACGTGGTCGCCGGCGGCACCGATCGAGCCGGTGTGACGGATCGCCCCCTGGGTGAACACCGCGATGTCGGTGGTGCCGGCGCCGATGTCGACGAGGCAGACGCCGAGGTCGCGCTCGTCCTGGGTCAGCACCGCGTAGCTCGAGGCGAGCGGCTGTGCGATCAGCGCGTCGACCTCGAGGCCACAGCGGCTGATGCACTTGGTGATGTTCTGCTCGGCCGACAGGGCTGCCGTGATCAGGTGGACCTTGGCCTGCAACCGGATGCCACTCATTCCGATCGGGTGGCGAATGCCTTCCTGCTCGTCGATCACGTATTCCTGCGGCAGCACATGCAGGATCCGCTGGTCGGCCGAGATCGGCACCGCGCGCGCCGCGTCGAGTACCCGCTCGACGTCGTCGGCCGCCACTTCCTTGTCGCGGATCGCCACGACGCCCTGCGAGTTCTGGCAGCGCAGGTGGCTCCCGGAGATGCCGGCGTAGACCGAGCGGATCTCGCAGTCGGCCATCAGCTCGGCCTCCTGCACGGCGCGCTGGATCGCCTGCACGGTGGACTCGATGTCGACCACCACGCCGCGCTTCAGCCCCTTCGACGGCGCGGAGCCGACGCCGATCACCTCGACCGGTTCGCCCGGCGCGTGCTCGCCGACCAGCGCCACCACCTTCGAGGTGCCGATGTCGAGGCCGACGATCAGGGACTTGCTATCGCTCTTGCGGCTCATGCGCGACGCTCGCCGTTCGGTGGGGTTTCGGAATCGGTGGAAGGCTGTTCCGGCGTCGCCGGCGCCGTCGTCGCCGGCACCGCGGGCGGCGATGCCGGCGGCACTGGCGATGTCGGGCGGGGCGCACCGGGAGGCGCGACGGGTTTCACCGGCAGCGGCGCGCTCCACGACAGCGCAAAGCCATTGGAGTAGCGCAGGTCCGCCGACATCAGCTCGCCGCCGGGATTCGGCGAGACCAGGTTCGGCCAGACCGCGAGGAAGCGCGCCATCCGCTGCGGCAGCGCTTCGCGCCCGAGATTCAGCGCCGCGCCGGTGGTCAGGTGGACGCTGACGCTGCCGCGCGCGGACAGGTGCAGTTCGTCGCGCACCAGGCCGACCGTCGCGAGGTCGCGCACGAGGCTGCGGTCGAGCAGCAGCGACTCGTTGATCCGGCTCTCCGGGCAGTCGAGCAGCGGCAGTCCCTCGGGAACATCGCCCTCGACCGCGAACAGGCTGCCGTCGGCGGCGACCAGGCGGCCATCGACGTAGCGCGCGATCGGCGCGTGCTCGACGACCTTGATGATGAGCTCGTCCGGCCAGCGTTTCGCGACCTCGGCGTGCGCGACCCAGGGTAGCCGCTCGACGACGGCCTGAACCGCCGCGAGATCGACGGCGAAGAAGCCGCGGTCGAGCACCGGCGTCACCGCCATCTGCACCTGCTCGGCATTGACGTGGCTGAACGCGGCATCGATGCGCAGCTGCCGGAACGGCCAGCGGTCGCCGGCCAGCTGCCCGGTCAGGACACCGACGATCGGCAGCGCCACCAGCGCGAGCGCGACCAGCCACGCCGCCAGCTTCGCAGCGATGCCGCCGCGCACCGCCGCGGCGAAGCGCCGGCCCGGCGCTGCGCCATCCGGTCCGGCCGCGGTTCCGGCAACGCGCAGGATCATCGCTGCGGCTCCCGGGAGAGGCTGGTCTCGAGGATCCGCCAGACCAGCGACTCGAACTCGATCCCGATCGCGCGCGCCGCCTTGGGCACCAGGCTGTGGCTGGTCATGCCCGGAGTGGTGTTGACCTCGAGCAGGAAGTTCCGACCGTTGCGGTCGCGCATCACGTCGACGCGACCCCAGCCCCAGCAACCGGCGCTGTCGAACGCGGCTTTCGCGAGCCTTTGCATCCCGGCCTCGGCGTCACCGTCGAGCCCCGGACACAGGTACTGGGTGTCTTCCGCGACGTACTTCGCGTGGTAGTCGTAGTAGCCGGCCGCGGGCACGATGCGGATCGACGGCAGTGCACGCTCCCCGAGGATGCCGACGGTGAACTCGTCGCCCTCGATCAGCTGCTCGGCGAGCAGCTCGCCGTCGTAGCGCGCCGCGAGCTCGTAGGCCGCCGCGAGATCGCTGTCCGCGAACACCCGGGTCACGCCGACCGACGATCCCTCGTGCGCAGGCTTCACGATCATCGGCAGTCCGAGCTCGGCGCGGGCGCGGTCGAGGTCGGCGCGGGTGCGGACGTGGACGAAGCGCGGCGTCGGCAGGCCTTCGGTGAGCCACACCTTCTTGGTGCGGATCTTGTCCATGGTCAGCGCCGAGCCGAGCACGCCGGAGCCGGTGTAGGGGACGCCGAGGGCGTCCAGCGCGCCCTGGAGCACGCCGTCCTCGCCGCCACGGCCGTGCAGGATGTTGAACACCCGGGCGTAGTGGCCTGCGCGCAGCGCGTCCATCAGCGCCGGGATGCCGTCGACGGGGTCGGCCTCGACGCCGCGCGCACGCAGCGCCGCCAGCACGTTGCGGCCGGAGTCGAGCGACACCTCGCGCTCGGCCGAGCTGCCGCCGAGCGCGACGGCGACCTTGCCGAAGCGGCGCGGGTCGCTCACCAGAGGGGCGGGGAAGGCGTTGCGGTCGGTGCTCATGGGAGTTTTCCTTCGGTGGCCAGCGACGGCGCGATCGCGCCGATGTCGCCAGCCCCGACGAACAGGACGAAGTCGCCGTCGGCAAGCAGCGGCGCCAGGGCTTCGGGGAGATCGCGCGCGGTCTTCACCAGCACCGGGTCGAGGCGGCCGCGGGCCCGCACGGCACGGGCCAGCGCGCGACCGTCGGCGTTCGCGATCGGCGCCTCGCCCGCCGGATAGACCTCGGTCAGGACCAGCACGTCGACACCGGACAGCACCTCGGCGAAGTCGTCGAGCAGGTCGCGGGTCCGGGTATAGCGGTGCGGCTGGAACGCGACGACGAGGCGCCGCTCCGGCCAGCCGCCGCGCACCGCGGCGAACACCGCGGCGAGCTCGCGCGGATGGTGGCCGTAGTCGTCGACCAGTTCGACGCGCCCGCCGCCGGCCAGCGCGATCTCGCCGTGCCGCGCGAAGCGCCGGCCGACGCCACGGAACTGCGCCAGCGCGCGACCGATCGCCTCCGGCGCGACGCCGAGCTGCCAGCCGACCGCGGCGGCCGCGAGCGCGTTCAGCACGTTGTGGTGTCCGGCGAGATTCAGCGTCACCGGCTGCGCCGGCGCGTTCGGCAGGTGCAGGTCGAAGTGCATCGCGCCGCCGCCCTGGCGGATGTGGCTGGCGCGCACCTCGGCTTCCGGGACGGTGCCGTAGGTCATCACGTTGCGGACCGTGGCGCGGGCGAGTGCGGCGGTCTCGGGATCGTCGATGCACATCACCGCGAGGCCATAGAACGGCAGCCGGTGGAGGAAGTCGGCGAAGGCCTGGCGCACCCGGTTGAAGTCGCCACCGTAGTTCTCGAGGTGGTCGGCGTCGATGTTGGTGACGATCGCGACCGTGGACTGCAGCAGCAGGAAGGAGCCGTCGGATTCGTCGGCCTCGGCGACCAGGTACTTGCCCGCACCGAGCCGCGCGTTGCTGCCGGCGCTGTTCAGGACGCCGCCGATCACGAAGGTGGGGTCGAGCCCGCCCTCCGCGAGCACCGATGCGGTGAGGCTGGTGGTCGTGGTCTTGCCGTGGGTCCCGGCGACGGCGATGCCGGTGCGGAAGCGCATCAGTTCGCCGAGCATCTCCGCGCGCGGCACCACCGGGATGCGACGCGCCTGCGCGGCGACCAGTTCCGGGTTGTCCGGGCGGATCGCGGAGGACACCACCAGCACGTCGGCCTCGGCGACGTGCTCGGCGGCATGGCCCGAGAGGATGCGCACGCCCTGCTCCGCCAGCCTCCGGGTGATCGCGTTGGACGACACGTCCGAGCCGGACACCTGGTAGCCGAGGTTGGCGAGCACCTCGGCGATGCCGCTCATGCCCACGCCGCCGATGCCGACGAAGTGCACGCGGCGGTAGGCGCGCATCACGTCCGGATGGTCCGCGAGTCGACGGGTGGTCATGCGCGGGCCTCCCGCAGGCAGGCATCGGCGATCGCGGCGGTCGCCTGCGGTCGCGCCAGGGAACGCGCGGCGGTCGCCATCGCGATGAGCGCGCCGCGGTCCGCCAGCAGCCGGGTGAGCGCCGCGGCGACCCGCTCGGCGAGGTCGGCGCCCTCGCGCAGCATCTCGGCGGCACCGGCGTCGACGAGGAATTCCGCGTTGCGCGCCTGGTGGTCGTCGACCGCGGCGGGGAACGGCACCAGCACGCTGCCGACACCGGCGGCGCAGATCTCCGCGAGAGTCAGCGCGCCGGAGCGGCAGACGATCAGGTCGGCCCAGGCGTAGGCGGCGGCCATGTCGTCGATGAAGGGAACGACCTCCGCGCCGACGCCGGAGTCGTCGTAGGCGCGACGCGCATCGTCGATCAGCTTCGCGCCGGCCTGGTGGCGCACCTCGACCGTCAGCGACGCCGGCAGCAGCGCGAGCGCCTTCGGCACGGCGAGATTGATGCCGCGCGCGCCCTGGCTGCCACCCAGCACCAGCAGCCGGAACGCGCCGCCGCGACCGGTCAGGCGTTCCGCGGGCGGCGCGATGGCGGCGATGTCGGCGCGCACCGGATTGCCGACGGGGTCCGCCGCGCGCGGTCCGAACGCGTCCGGGAATCCGACCATCAGGTGCCGCGCGATCCGCGCGAGGATCCGATTGGTGTAGCCCGGCACGCGGTTCTGCTCGTGCACCAGCAGCGGTCGGCCGAGCAGCCAGCTCGCCACGCCGCCGGGACCCGACGCGAACCCGCCCATCGCCAGCACCGCGCGCGGCGCGACCTTGCGGACGATGCTCAGCGACTGCCACACGGCGCGCAGCATCCGGAAGGGCGCGGCCAGCAGCGCGAGGCCACCCTTGCCGCGCAGGCCGGAGACGCGGATCCGCTCCAGCGGAAAGCCGGCCTTCGGCACCAGGGTGTTCTCGAGACCGGCTTCCGAGCCGAGCCACACCACCGGCACGCCGCGCGCGACCAGCTCGCGCCCGACGGCGATGCCCGGGAAGATGTGGCCGCCGGTGCCACCGGCGAGGATCAGGACCGGAGCGCCGCTCATGCCGCGCCTCCGTCGACGGGGTTCGCCTGGTCCAGCGCGGCCTGCGCCTCGGCGCGACTGACCTCGTAGGACGAGCGCAGCAGCAGGCCGATCGCCGCCAGCGTCATCAGCACCGAGGAACCGCCGGAGCTGATCAGGGGCAGGGTCAGGCCCTTGGTCGGCAGGATCCCGAGATTCACGCCGATCGACACCAGTGCCTGGGCGGCGATCCACAGGCCGACGCCGCACGCGCAGTAGCCGGCGAAGGTCTGCCCGACATTGAGTCCGCGCAGGCCGATCGACAGCGCTCGCCCGACCAGCAGGCCGAACAGCAGCAGCAGCACGACGATGCCGACCAGGCCGAACTCCTCGGCGATCACCGCGAGGATGAAATCGGTGTGGGCCTCCGGCAGGTAGTACAGCTTCTGCACCGAGGCACCGAGGCCGACGCCGAACCACTCGCCACGACCGACCGCGATCAGCGCCTGCACCAGCTGGAAGCCCTTGTCGAACGGATCCTCCCAGGGGTTGACGAAGGTGAGCAGGCGCTTCACCCGATAGGGCGCCGAGATCGCCGCCACCGCCATCGCCGGCATCCCGAGCAGCAGCATGCCGCCGAGGTGGCGGAAGCCCGCCCCGGCGATCCAGACCAGGCCGATCGCGATGGTGATGAGCAGCATCGACGATCCGAAGTCCGGCTGCAGCAGCAGGAGCACGATCAGCACGCCGGTGACCATCAGCGGCTTGATCACCCCGAACAGCGAGGCGCGCACCTGGGCGCCGCGGCGGGTGAGATAGGACGAGAGGTAGACGACGAAGGCGAGCTTCACCGCCTCCACCGCCTGGAAGTTCGACAGGCCGAAGTTGAGCCAGCGCCGCGCGCCGTTGATCTTCCGGCCGAGGCCGGGCACGAAGACGGCGAGCAGCAGCAGGATGGCGAGCAGCAGCAGTACCGGGCCGTGGCGCTCCAGCTTCTCCATCGGCGTCGCCATCAGCGCGATCGCGAGGCCGCTGCCGAGCACGAGGAAGACGAGGTGGCGCAGGAGGTAGTAGCCCGGCCCCGCGCCGGCGCCCTCGGCGATCGCGATCGAGCTCGACGCCACCATCAGGCAGCCGAAGCCGGCCAGCAGCAGTGCGGCGATCAGCACGCCGCCGTCGAAGCTCCCGGGGAGTTCGTCGCGGCGCAGCGCCTGGATCGAGGCACGCCAGGAGAACAGGCTCATGCCGTCCTCCTCTGCATCGTCGTGGTGGCGGGGGTGGCGGTCATCGGCTCAGTGCGCCGCTCGCAGCGTGGTCGGGGTGCGGGTGTCGGTGCGCATGACTCACCTCACCTTGAGGGTCGCGAGACCGAGCAGCGCCAGCACCACGCTGACGATCCAGAAGCGCACGATCACACGCGGCTCCGGCCATCCCTTCAGCTCGAAGTGGTGGTGGATCGGCGCCATCCGGAAGATCCGCTTGCCGGTCAGCTTGAAGCTCGCGACCTGCAGCATCACCGACAGCGTCTCGACCACGAACACGCCGCCCATCAGCACCAGCACCAGCTCCTGGCGCACGATCACGGCGATCACGCCGAGCACCGCGCCGATCGACAGCGCGCCGACGTCGCCCATGAAGACCTGCGCCGGGTAGGTGTTGAACCAGAGAAAGCCGAGCCCGGCGCCGGCGAGCGCGCCGCAGATGATGCACAGCTCCGCCGCCCCCGGGATCGTCGGGATGTTGAGGTAGTGCGAGAACACGCTGTTGCCGGCGACGTAGGCGAACACGCCGAGCGCGCTGGCCACCATCACCGTCGGCAGGATCGCGAGGCCGTCGAGGCCGTCGGTCAGGTTCACCGCGTTGGAGAAGCCGACGATCCAGAAGTAGGCGATCACCGGAAACGCCAGCCCCAGCGGCCAGACGAAATGCTTGAACACCGGGACGATCAATTCGGTCGCCGCCGGCACGTCGGCCGTCAGGTAGAGCCAGATCGCGGCGACCGCGCCGAACAGCGACTGGTAGAAATACTTCCAGCGCGCCGGCAGGCCGCGCGAGTCCTTCAGCACCAGCTTGCGGTAGTCGTCGATCCAGCCGATCCAGCCGAAACTCGCGAGCACGAACAGCACGATCCAGACGTAGCGGTTGCCGAGGTCGGCCCACAGCAGCGTCGACGCGGCCGCCGAGGCCAGGATCATCACCCCGCCCATGGTCGGCGTGCCGGCCTTGGAGAAGTGCGACTGCGGGCCGTCCTTGCGGATCTGCTGGCCGACCTTGTACTGCGCCAGCTTGTCGATCATCCGCGGGCCGACCAGCAGCGACACCAGCAGCGCCGTGAGCGCCGCCAGGATCGAGCGGAAGGTGATGTACTGGAACAGCGTGAAGCCGTGCGCCAGCGCCTCGAGACGATCAGTGAGCCACAGCAGCATGGTGTCCTCCTTGCCGCGTGCGGCATGAATCAATGCGCATGGGAGGCCTCCGTGCCGCGACCGAGCAGCCCCGCCACCACCTGTTCCATCGCCGAACTGCGCGAGCCCTTGACGAGGACGGTGACGCCGCCGGCGATGCGGAGCCGAAGCGCCGCGATCGCGTCTTCCTTGCTGGCGAAGCTCTCTCCCCCTTCCCCGAACTCCCGTGCCGCCAGCGTCGGCCATTCGCCGACCGCGATCAGCCGGTCGATGCCGGCGGCGCGGGCGTGGCGGCCGAGCGCGGCATGCAGCTCCGGCGCGGCCGGGCCGAGCTCGGCCATCCGGCCCAGCACCAGCCAGCGCTGGCCGGGCTCGAGCGCCAGCGTGTCGATCGCCGCGCGCAGCGAGCCGGGATTGGCGTTGTAGCTGTCGTCGATCAGCACCGCGCCGTTCGGCAGGCGGTGGCGGGTCAGCCGTCCGGCGACCATCACCACGCCCTCGAGTCCGGCGCGGATCGCCTCCGGGCCGATGCCGGCGGCCGTCGCCAGCGCGGCAGCAGCCAGCGCGTTGCGGACGTTGTGCTCTCCGCCGAGCGGCAATTCGACCGGAACGACCTCGTCGGGCAGGTGCAACTCGAAGCTCGCATGATCGGATTCGACCCGCACCTCGCTCGCGGTGACGTTTCCCGCATGCGCCAGTCCGAACTCGATGCGCCGGCGCGGGCCGGCGCATCCGCGGAAGTAGTCGGCGAAGGCGTCGTCGGCATTGATCACGGCGATGCCGTCGTCCGGCAGCGCCGAGTAGACCGCGCCCTTGGTCTCCGCCACGCCCTCGAGCGAATGCATGCGTTCGAGGTGGGCCGGCGCCACGTTGTTGACGAGGGTCGCGGTCGGCTTCGCGATCCCGGCGAGGTAGGCGATGTCGCCGGGCTGGCCCGCGCCCATCTCGAACACCGCGTACTCGGCATCGGCCGGCGTTGCCAGCACCGAAAGCGGCAGTCCGACCTCGTTGTTGTAGTTCCCCTGGTTGCAGTGGGTGCGACCGGCACGCGCGCAGATCGCGGCGGTCAGCGTCTTCACCGAGGTCTTGCCGTTGGAACCGGTGATGCCGATCACCACCGGCCGATGCTTCGTGCGCCACCAGCGCGCCAGGTCGGCGAGCGCGGCGAGCGTGTTCTCGACCATCAGCTGCGGCAGCGCCACCGGCAGCTCGCGCTCGACGATCAGCGCGGCGGCCCCGGCGGCGCGCGCGGCGTCGGCGTGGTCGTGCCCATCGTGGTGCTCGCCGCGCAGCGCGACGAACAGGTTTCCGGGCACAAGCGTGCGGGTGTCGGTCGACACGCCGGCGAACGCCGCGTCGGCGAACGGCAGCCGGCCGTTCACCGCTTCCAGGACCTCGGTGAGGCGTGCGGCGATCATGCGGCGTTCTCCAGGGCCGCCCGCGCCACCGCGAAGTCGTCGAAGGCGCGCTTCACGCCGGCGATCTCCTGGTAGGCCTCGTGGCCCTTGCCGGCGATCAGCACGGTGTCGCCGGCGGCAGCCGCCGCGACGGCGGCGGCGATCGCGACGGCACGGTCGCGCTCGATCCGCGCCGCCTCCGGCCGGGCGAGCCCGGCGACGATCTCGCGGACGATCGCGTCGCCGTCCTCGCGCCGCGGGTTGTCGTCGGTGACGATCACCGCGTCGGCGAGCCGCTCGGCGATCGCGGCCATCAGCGGACGCTTCGCGCGGTCGCGCTCGCCGCCGCAGCCGAACACGCAGACGAGTCGGCCGCGCGTGTGGGCACGCAGCGCCGCCAGGGCCTGTTCCAGCGCGTCCGGCGTGTGGGCGTAGTCGACCACCAGTAGCGGCTGGCCGGCTTCGCCGCCGATCCGGTTCATCCGCCCGACCACCGGCCGCGCGGCGGCGAGCCGCTCGACGATGCGCTCGAGCGGGAAGCCGAGCGCCGCGAGCGCCGCGGCGACGCCGAGCAGGTTGGCGACATTGAAGCGGCCGAGCAGGCGGGTCTGCACCCGGAAGCGTCCCATCGGGGCGATCAGGTCGAAGGCCAGCCCGGCGGCATTGCTGACGATTTCGGCGGCGCGCCAGCGCGCCTGCGCGCGACCCTCGGCGCTGGTGCCGACCGCGTCGATGTCCGGGCGCAGCACCGCGAACAGTTCGCGGCCGAAGGGGTCGTCCAGGTTGACGATCGCGGTGGCGAGACCCGGCCACTCGAACAGCCGGCGCTTCGCCGCGCCGTAGGCGGCGAAGCTGCCGTGGTAGTCGAGGTGATCGTGGGTGAGGTTGGTGAAGATCGCGATCTCGAAGTCGAGGCCGTCGACGCGGCCCTGGTCGAGCGCGTGCGAGGACACTTCCATCGCGACGTGGGTCGCGCCGTGCTCGGCGAAACGCGCGATCAGTTCGTGGGTCGACAGCACGTCCGGCGTCGTGCGTTCGCCGGCGGCGAGCTGCCCCACGAAGCCGGCGCCGAGCGTGCCGATGCTGGCCGCGCGCCGATCGTCGCCATCGATGGCCTGCGCCAGCAGCTGCACCGTCGAGGTCTTGCCATTGGTGCCGGTGACGCCGACCAGGGTGATCTCGGAGGTGGCGTCGCCGTAGTAGCGCCGCGCCAGCCGGCCGAGCTTGCCGCGCAGGTCGCCGATCTCGATCAGCGGCACCGCGGGCGACGCCGGCGGCAGCGCGACGGTCGTGCCCAGCGGGCGGTCGACCAGCACCGCGACGGCGCCGCGGGCGATCGCGGTCGCCGCGAATTCGACGCCGTGACGCTGGCTGCCGGACAGCGCGACGAACACGTCGCCGGGCTCGACCGCGCGGCTGTCGAGCGTCATTCCGCTGACCACGCAGTCGATCGCCGGGGCGACGGCGGCGACACCGTCGAGCAGCGCGGACAGCGGCAGGTGGCGGCGGACGGCGTGCGCGCTCACGGCATCGCTCCTTCCGCGGCATCGTCCTCGGAGCCGGTCGGCAGCGGAAGCGGCAGGTTCGGCGCATTGACCGCCTGGCGCTGGTCGAGCCGATCGGGCGGCATGTCGAGGAGGCGCACGGCGTCGCCCATCACCCGGCCGAACACCGGCGCGGCGACGGTGCCGCCGAAGTGCACGCCGGCCTGCGGATCGTCGATCACGACGACGGCGGCGAGGCGCGGCGCGGATGCCGGGATCAGGCCGGCGAACACGCTGACATAGCGGTTCTGATAGCCGCCGCCCGCGGCCTTGTGCGAGGTGCCGGTCTTGCCGGCGACGCGGAAGTTCGGCACCGCGGCCTTGGTGCCGGTACCGCCGGGGCCGATCACCGACTCCAGCATGCCGACCAGCGTGCGGGCGATCTGCGGATCGAGCACCGCGACGTCGGGATTGCGGGTGCCGGCGACGAAGGTCGGCGCGTGCAGCCGGCCGCCGTTGCCGAGCGCGGCGTAGGCGGCGGCGAGCTGCAGCGGCGTGGCCGAGAAGCCGTAGCCGTAGGAGATCGTCGCCTTCTCGACCACGCCCCAGCCGCGCGGCTCCGGCAGCACGCCGGCGGCCTCGCCGGGGAAGCCGCTGCCGGTGGTCTGGCCGAAGCCGAAGCGGTGGAACACGTCGAACAGGTGGTCGTTGGACAGTTCCAGAGCGATCTTGGTGGCGCCGACGTTGGAGGACTTCTGGATCAGCCCGGTGAGGTCGACCACGCCGTGGTTGCTGACGTCGCGCACGATGTGGTTGCCGACCAGCAGGGTGCCGGGGTTGGTGTCGATCATCGTGTTCGGCTGGAATTTGCCCGACTCCAGACCCGCCGACACGGTGAAGGCCTTCGCCACCGAACCGGGCTCGATCAGGTCGGTGACCGCGCGATTGCGGCGCACGTCCTGGCGGCCGCTGGCGCGCGCGTTGGGATTGAAGGTCGGCCAGTTGACCATCGCCAGGATCTCGCCGGTGGCGACGTCGAGGATCACCATCGATCCGCTGGTCGCCTTGTTGGCGATCACGCCGTTGCCGAGCTCGCGGAACGCGAGGTACTGCAGGCGATGGTCGAGCGACAGCTTCAGCTCGCGGCCGGGCGCGGGCTCGCGCACCTGCTCGACGTTCTCCACCACCTCGCCGCGCAGGTTCTGGATCACCCGCTTCAGGCCCGGCGTGCCGGTCAGCCATTCGTTGAAGGCGAGCTCGACACCCTCGGCGCCCTGGTCGTCGACATTGGTGACGCCGAGCACCTGGGCGAACACCTGGCCGGCCGGGTAGTAGCGCTTGTACTCGCGCTGCACGTTGACGCCGGGCACCTTCAGCGCCATCACCGCGTCGGACACCTCCGGCGGCACGTGGCGACGCAGGTAGACGAATTCCTTCTCCGCGCGATCGGTCAGGAACTGCTGCAGGGTGTCGACGTCCATGCCGAGCGCATGCGCCAGCGCCGGCAGCTGGTCGGCATCGTCCAGCACCTGCTGCGGCACCGCCCACAGCGAGTCGATCGGGGTCGAGATCGCCAGCGGCTCGCCGTTGCGGTCGACGATGGTGCCGCGCGAGGTCGGGATCACCCGG
>JBGAPI010000028.1:15439-67480 GCA_044221335.1 Ahniellaceae bacterium | reverse complement strand
CCAGCCACCCAGGCGGGAAATAGACTCGAACAGGGCCACAGTCGCCCTCCTACTACTAGCTGCCTCGACAACAGCAACCTAGCAGTGGCGGCTGTGCGCCCGCTTTTTCGTCCCCGCAGATTGGCGAAGAACCTTTTTTCCTTCGGGCAGGACTTTATTCTCGACGATAGGACCTTGTTCTATTTCTACACGGAGCGACGGGTCTGGGCCCGCTCTACTCGACGGTGACGCTCTTCGCGAGGTTCCGCGGCTGGTCGACATCGGTGCCGCGCAGCACGGCCACGTGGTAGGCGAGCAGCTGCAGCGGGACGGTGCAGACGATCGGGGCGGTGATTTCGCCGCCGGCGTCAATCGCGAGACAGCGGTCGGCGGGGACCGCCATGCCGGCGGCGACGGCGGTGTCGGCGAGGACGTAGAGCTGGCCGCCGCGGGCGCGGACCTCTTCCAGGTTCGACTTCAGCTTTTCCAGGAGGCGATCGTTCGGCGCCACCGCGATCACCGGCATCTCGGCGTCGACCAGCGCCAGCGGGCCGTGCTTGAGCTCGCCGGCCGGATAGGCCTCGGCGTGGATGTAGCTGATCTCCTTCAGCTTCAGCGCGCCTTCCATCGCGATCGGGAACTGCGCGCCGCGGCCGAGGAACAGCGCGTGGTCGCGCGGCACGAACTGCTCGGCGAGCGCGCGGATCGCGGCGTCGTGCTTCAGTACCGCGGCGATCGCGCCAGGCAGTTGTTCGAGTTCGTGGACACCGGCGGCGTAGCGCGCGGCGTCGAGGCCGTGATGGCGCCCGAGCTCCAGCGCCAGCAGCGCCAGCGCGGTCAGCTGGGTGATGAAGGCCTTGGTCGAGGCGACGCCGATCTCGGGGCCGGCGCGGGTCATCAGCACCAGCTCGGATTCGCGCACCAGCGAGGACTCCGGCACGTTGCAGATGGCGAGCGCCGCCATGTAGCCGCGCTCGCGGCCGATGCGCAGCGCCGCCAGGGTGTCGGCGGTCTCGCCCGACTGCGACACGGTGACGAACAGCGTGCCTTCCGGCACCACCGCGTCCCGGTAACGGTACTCGCTTGCGATCTCGACCGTGACCGGCACCCGCGCCAGCGATTCGATCCAGTGCCGCGCGACCAGCGACGCGTGGTAGCTGGAGCCGCAGGCGACCAGGTGCACCGCCCGGGTTCCGCTCAGCAGCTTCGGCGCGTCGACGCCGAAGATCTCGGTGAGAATGCGGCCACCGGAGAGCCGGCCCTCGAGCGTGTCCGCGACCGCCTGCGGCTGCTCGTGGATCTCCTTCAGCATGTAGTGGCGGTACTCGCCGCGCTCGACCGCGTCGGCGGAAAAGTGCGCCTCCTTCACCGGGCGCTCGACCCTGGCGCCCGTTGCGTCGTAGATCGTCGCCTGGCCGAGGCGGATCTCCGCGAGATCGCCCTCGGCGAGGTAGACGAAGCGCCGCGTCTCCGGCAGCAGCGCATGCACGTCGGAGGCGATGAACTGCTCGTGCTCGGTGACGCCCAGCACCATCGGGCTGCCGCGGCGCGCGCCGATCGCGACGCCGGGCTCGCGCTTGGAGATCACCGCGATCGCGTAGGCGCCGTGCAGCCGCGCGATGGTCTTCTGCACCGACTCGCGCAGCGGCATGCCGGCGGCGTGGTCGCGCTCGATCAGGTGCGCGATCACCTCGGTGTCGGTGTCGGTGGCGAACTCGAAGCCGGCCGCGATCAGCTCGGCGCGGAGTTCCGCGTGATTCTCGATGATGCCGTTGTGGACCACCGCCACGGTGTCGCGCGAGGCGACCGGATGCGCGTTCTTCGTGACCGGCGCGCCGTGGGTGGCCCAGCGGGTATGGGCGATGCCGGTGGTTCCGTGGATCGGCTCGGCGGCGTGCAGGGTCTCCAGGTCACGTACCTTGCCCTGGGTGCGCAGGCGAGCGAGGCCGCTCCCCGTCAGCAGCGCGATGCCGGCGGAGTCGTAGCCGCGGTATTCCAGGGCCTTGAGCCCGCCGATCAGGGTCGGAACCACATCCCGGGTAGCGACTGCCGCAACGATTCCACACATGTCGAACGCCCTTGCACGCAACGATGACCGCGGATTTTACGTAAAGCCCGTGGCGCGACGGGTGATCGTGCGGGGCAATCCTCGGGCATGAATGCCGCGAGGAGTGTCGCAGGATGGGGGCCGGGGCGCTGTCACGCCCCATCAAAGGCATTACTTTCAACAGCCTGCGGGCCACGCCTCGGGTTCCAGCTTGGAAATGCCCGGAGCGACCGAATATCTTCCTGACGGCACGCTTTCCCGGACGAGATCACATCGATACGGACGCAGCCTGCCGCCTGCGGAAGGGGAAACATGGACGACTACACGATGATTCCGGACGTCGCCCTGGTGGACTGTTGGCGCCGACCGAAAATTGACCCACATATGAGGCTTCTGCCGATCCAAAAGTGACCCGGGTGCTCAACCTACCCTGCGGCGTTTGTCCGCAGGGAAACTGGAGTGATCACCATGGCCATGATTGGCAAGATTCGGCGGATGCACTTCCGCCAGGGCAAGTCGGTGCGAGAGATCGCACGTTCCACCAGCCTGTCGCGCAACACGATCCGGCGCTGGCTGAAGGCGCCGGTCGACGGCGAGCCGAAGTATCGGCGATCCGCGGTGCCGACCAAGCTGACGCCGTTCCATGAGCGCCTCAGGCAGGCGCTGAAGGTCGATGCGCACCGGCCGAAGCGCGAGCGGCGCACGGCGCTGGCCTTGTTCCAGGCGATCCAGGCGGACGGCTACGACGGTGCCTACTCGCGGGTCACTGACTTCGTTCGGGCCTGGCGGCAGGGCGAAGGTCAGAGAGAAGCGAACCGCGCCTTCGTGCCGCTCACCTTCGAGCTGGGCGAGGCCTTCCAGTTCGACTGGAGCGAGGAAGGCCTGGTGATCGGCGGGATCTACCGCAAGGTCCAGCTCGCGCACATGAAGCTGTGCGCCAGCCGCGCGTTCTGGCTGGTGGCCTACCCGAGCCAGGGCCACGAGATGCTGTTCGATGCCCACACCCGCTGCTTCGCCGCGCTGGGGGTGGCTCGGCGCGGCATCTACGACAACATGAAGACCGCGGTGGACAAGGTCAACAAGGGCAAGGGCCGCAAGGTCAACGCCCGCTTCTCGGTGATGTGCGCGCACTACCTGTTCGACCCGGACTTCTGCAACGTGGCCTCCGGCTGGGAGAAGGGCCGGGTCGAGAAGAACGTGCAGGACAGCCGTCGTCGGGTGTGGCAGGCGGCGACCGAGCAGCGCGTCGGCTCGTTCGCCGAACTCAACGTCTGGCTGGCGGCACGCTGCCGGGCCTTGTGGGAGGAACTGCGCCATCCCGAACGCGACGAGTTCAGCATCGCCCAGATGCTGGAGATCGAGCGCGAGCACCTGATGCCGATGCCCGCGCCGTTCGATGGCTACGTCGAGCACCCGGCGCGAGTGAGCAGCACCTGCCTGGTCACGGTGGCGCGCAATCGATACTCGGTGCCCTGCGAGCTGGTCGGGCAGACGGTCAGCACGCACCTGTATCCCGAGACCGTGGTGGTGGTGGCAAACGACGCGGTGGTGGCGAGCCATGCACGGCTCTCCGATAAGGGCCACGTCCGCTACGACTGGCAGCACTACCTGCCGCTGCTCGAACGCAAGCCTGGCGCCTTGCGCAACGGTGCGCCATTCACCGACCTGCCCGAACCCCTGCAGAAGCTCCGGCGCGGCCTGCTGCGCCACGAGGGCGGCGACCGGGTTATGGCCCAGGTGCTGGCGATGGTGCCCGCTGCCGGCCTGGAGGCGGTGCTGGTCGCGGTGGAGCTGGCGCTGGAGTCGGGTCCGCCGTCCGGCCGGGTCAGCGTCGAGCACGTGCTCAACGTGCTGGGGCGGTTGCACTCCGCGCCGTTGCCGGAGCAGGCCGCGACGCCACTAACGGTCACCACGCAGCCGGTGGCCGACACCGCCCGCTACGACCGCCTGCGCGCGGGCACGGAGATCGACCATGCGTGATCTCGCCCAGGAGTTGAAGCAACTTCGCCTGACAGGCATGGCCGGCGCCATGACCGACCTGCTCGAGCAGAGCGCGACCGCGATCGACAGTTCGCGCTGGCTGGTCGAGCACCTGCTCGACGCCGAGGGCACCGAGCGCGCGATGCGCGCGGTCCGAACCCAGATGACCGCGGCCCGCTTCCCGTTCCACCGCGACCTGGCGGGCTTCGACTTCGCGATCTCGCCGGTCGACCGCGCGCTGATCCAGCAGTTGTCCGAACTCACCTTCACCGACCAGGCCCACAACGTGGTGCTGATCGGCGGCCCGGGTACCGGCAAGACTCACCTTGCTACCGCCATCGGCGTCGCCGGCATCACCCGCCACGGCCGCCGGGTGAGATTCCACTCGACCGTCGACCTGGTCAACGCACTCGAACTGGAGAAGGCGCAGGGCCGCGCCGGGCGCATCGCCGCTCAGCTCTTGCGCATGGACCTCGTCATCCTCGACGAGCTCGGCTACCTGCCGTTCTCGCAATCCGGCGGCGCGCTACTGTTCCACCTGCTATCGCGTCTGTACGAGCACACCAGCGTGATGGTCACCACCAACCTCGACTTCCGCGAGTGGTCGGCGGTGTTCGGCGACGCCAAGATGACCACCGCGCTGCTCGACCGCTTCACCCACCACTGCTACATCGTGGAGACCGGCAACGAGTCAATCCGCTACTACCGCTCCAGCGAAGAGACCAAGTCACGGATCAAGGAGCGCCTGACCTCGCGCCGGGAGGACGGGCAAAAGACTCGGGAGGAAGAGAGCATCTAAGCAAAGCCCGCGCGGTCGCCGCGATCACCGTCGCGGCGACCCCGGACCGACGGGAAGCAAAGCCGACGATCGAAAAGGCCTACACTCGCACCGCGTCGACGCGACCAAGTTCGACGCTCGGACCCGGGTCACTTTTGAATCGGCAAAGCGGGTCAATTTTCAATCGGCGCGGACATGGTGGACAACACCGAGCAGCGCACGCCGCTGGTGCTGGTACTCGATGCCTCCGGCAGCATGGGCGGAACACCGATCGCCGAGCTCAACGCGGGTCTCGCCCTGCTGGAGCAGGAGCTGAAGGGCGACTCGATCGCCGCCAAGCGCGTGCGCCTCCTGCTGGTGCAGATGGGCGGCAACGACCAGGTGTCCACTATCGGCGACTGGACCGACGCGATGGACTTCTCGGCACCGACGCTCGTCGCCAACGGCACCACGCCGACCGGCCAGGCGGTCGCGCTGGCGCTGTCGAAGATCGAGGACGAGAAGCGCAACTTCAGGCAGGCCGGCGTGCCCTACACGCGGCCGTGGCTGTTCCTGATGTCCGACGGCCAGCCGACCGACCACTGGCAGGCGGCCGCGGAGGCCTGTCGCCAGGCGGAGTCGGCGAACAAGGTCGCGGTGTTCCCGATCGCGATCGGCGGCGCCGCGAACGCCGCGTCGCTCGGCGAGTTCAGCCACCGTGGCGCGGCCGGCGTGAAGTTCATGTCCGGCATCAAGTTCCGCGAGCTGTTCCTGTGGCTGTCGGCGAGCATGCGGGTGGTCTCGCAGTCGCGCCCCGGCGGCCAGGTGCAGTTGCCCGCGGCCGACGGCTGGTCGCACGCGCCGACGTGAACGGCGCGGACGCTTCCGCCGATGACGAGTGTGCGCTCGTGAACAGGCGCTCGCCCTCGTCTTGAGTTTCGCTTCCGCCCGGAGTCCCTCATGACCTGGACCATCTACGCCGCCGCGTCCACCGGCGTGTCGCACCTCGACGCCGGCCTGCCCTGTCAGGATGCCTACGCCTTCCACGACCACGGCGAGTTGCTGCTCGCCGCGGTCTGCGACGGCGCCGGCTCGCAGCCGCGCAGCGATGCCGGCGCGCGCCTGACCGCGGAGGACGTGGTGTCCGGCCTCGCCGCGCTGGCGAACTGGCCGCCGCTCGCGAGCATCGACGAGGCGTCCATCCGCGCCGAGCTCGAACGCGCGATCGCCGGCGTGCGCGAGAGCCTCGCGACCAAGGCCGCCAGCTGCGGCGCGGAGCTGTCGCACTACGCCTGCACCCTGGTCGGCGCGCTCGCCGATCGCAGCGGCGGCTGGCTGTTCCAGATCGGCGACGGCGCCGCACTGGCGACGGATCATGCCGCCGGCCAGACGGTCGCCCGCAGCGGCGCCGACAACGGCGAGTACGCCAACGAGACCTGGTTCGTCACCGGCGACGAGTGGGCGTCGCGCCTGCGCCTCACCCGCTTCGACCGCAGCGTCGGCCTGGTCGCCCTGATGACCGACGGCGCGATGCCCTTCGTGCTGAACAAGGCGGGAGACGCGCTGTATGCGCCCTTCATCGGTCCGGTACTGAAGTTCCTCGACGGTGTCGACGCCGCCACTGGCAGCAAGGCGCTCGCCGGCACGCTCGGGGATCCGCGCACCCACCAGATCACCCCCGACGACAAGACCCTGCTGCTGGCGCGCTGGCGCTGAGCCTGCGCCCGACGGACACGACCATGGCCACGGCCATCCCGCGGATCGCCGCCGGCGCCACGCTGCGCTGTGCGGACGGGCGCCTCATCCTGCTCGGCCGCGAGGTCAAGCGCGGCGGCGCCGGCACCATCCACCTGCTGCCGCAGGCGCCGCAGCAGGTCGCGAAGATCTACCACCCCGGCAGCGACCTCGCGCGCGCGGAGCGCAAGCTCGCCGCGATGCTGGCGCTGTCGCCCGAATTGCCCGACATCGCGGAGCACGGCCGCCGCTACGTGCAGATCGCCTGGCCGCAGGCGACGCTGCACGACGAGCAGCAGCGCTTCGTCGGTTTCCTGATGCCGACGCTGGACCTGAAGCTCACGAGTGAACTCGAGTGTGTCCTGCAGGAGCGCCAGGCCCGCAAGCTCGGCCTGCCCACCGGCCTCGGCGCGCGGGT
The DNA here is from genome assembly GCA_044221335.1 of Ahniellaceae bacterium. Classification (GTDB taxonomy): domain Bacteria; phylum Pseudomonadota; class Gammaproteobacteria; order Xanthomonadales; family Ahniellaceae; genus JBGAPI01. The sequence continues at coordinate 60,565 of JBGAPI010000028.1, read as the reverse complement.
GACGCTCGCCGCCAACCTCGCCGCGGTGATCGCCGAGCTGCACCGGCACGGCCATCGGGTGATCGACCTGAAGCCGATCAACCTGCGCTTCTACCCGAGCTCGCTGTACATGGCCGTGCTCGACTGCGACGGCTTCGCGATCGCCGGCGCGACCGAACGTTTCCCGGCCGAACAGGTCACGCCCGACTATCTCGCTCCGGAGCTGCAGCACCGTGCGCCCGGCGCCGACGACGAGGAAGCCCAGGACCGCTTCGCGCTGGCGGTGATGGCGTTCCAGCTGATCAATCACGGCATCCATCCCTACGCCGGGCGACCACGATCGGACCGGGTGCGTGACGACCTGCCGGGCCGCATCGCCGGAAACCACTACGGGTACGGCGTCGCCGGTCATCCCGAGATCCTGCCGACGCCCGGCAGTAGTCACGACCTCCTTCCACTCGACCTGCGCGTCGCCTTCGATCGCAGCTTCGGCATCGATGCGGCCGCGCGCCCGAGCGCGAGCGCGTGGCGCGACCTGCTGCTGGGATATGCCCGGCGCAGCAGCGGGCGGCTGCAGACCTGTGCCGCCGATGCAGCCCACCAGCACTTCGTCGGGATGGCCTGCGGCGAATGTCGGCGCGCATCCGCGCGGCGGCGGATCGCGGAGCATTCGGCCGACGATGCAAGACCACGCCGCGACCGTCCGATCGACTCCCGTACGACATCGCTGCCGAGTCTGACGGGATGGTCGCCGGCCGGCTATCGCCTCGGCAGCGCCGTACGCAAGCAGATGCTCGCCGCCCGCAACAGCCCGCTGGCGCTGGTCCAGAAGTTCCTCGGCGGCCTCGGGATCGGCGCCTTCATGCTCCTGATGATCGGGCTTGCGATCTTCCCGCCGAACCGCGACACCCCTCGCCCGCGCGTCGCTCCGCCTCGCCCGGCGACACCGGCGGCCACGCCGGCCCCCGTGCCCGCCACTCCGCAGACCCCGGCGCTGTGGATCGAGGGCCGTGCCTGGCCGAGCGCAGTCGCCAAGGTCACCGACCGGATCCGGCCGATGGACCTCGCCGCGCTGCGCCTGCGTGGCCCCTGGGCCAGCGGCACTCGGGTGAGCTATGTGCTGTTCCGCGACGGCGGCTCGCTCGGACGCCGTGACGCGGAATGGCGAACGAGTACGAACTACCAGTGGCTCGAGCTGCCCGACCTGCGTCCGTGGCCGACCGGGCACTATCTCGTGGAGGTCGTCACGCCGGAAGGGGAAACGCTGTCGCGGGAATTCTCCGTTCAGCCCTGACCTGCGCGTCCATCCGCAGTCACCGGCGTTGCGGCTACGCTCGCCGGATGATCCGTTTCGGCATGTGGAGCACCCTGCTGCTCGTGGGCAGCCTGCACGGCGTGGTGATCGCCGCACTGCTGCTCGCGAGCGTGCGTCGGCGCCCTGCGAACCTGTTCCTGGCGCTGCTGCTCGTCGCCGTGGTGCTGATGATCACGCCCTACACGCTGGGCTACGCCGGGGTCTACGACGCCGCGCCGTGGCTGACCTTCGCGCCGTTCTACTGGCAGCTCGCCTTCGGGCCGCTGCTCTACCTGTTCGTGCGCCAGCTCGCCCATCGGCAGCTGCCGCGCGGCTGGGCCTGGCACTTCCTGCCGGCGGCCCTGGAGGGCGGCTACTACCTGGCGCTGTTCGTGCAGCCGCTGGAGACGAAATGGCGCTGGAACGAGACCCGGCACCTGCCGGTGCTGCTGCCGTTGATCGGCGCGGCGAGCCTCGGTTCGCTGGCGATCTACTGGGCCCTCGCGCTCCGCCAGCATCGCCGCTACCAGCACTGGCTGTCCGATCGGGTCGCCCACGCCGAGGAACTGCGGCTGCGCTGGATCGACGGATTCCTCTGGGCGATCGCCGCGCTCGGTGTCGTCGCGGCGGGCTTCCTGGCGGTCGACCGCTGGCGGCTCCCGCTCGACTACTACGACTACTTCCCGATGTACGTCGCGACCGTCGTGCTGGTCTATTTCCTCGGCGTCGAGGGCTGGCGCAACGCCCATCTGCAGTTCCCGCCGATGGATGCGCCGGCCCCCGCCGCGCCGCTCGCGCCGGCCATCGCGGACGCCGCAGCCACCGACGACGCTCCGTCCGCCGCCGCCGACCTGGCCGACGATCAGCGCACGATCGGCCGCGACTGGTCGGCGCTCGGACAGGAATTCGCCGCCCGCACCGCTGCCGGAGGCTGGTGGCGGGAGCCGGAACTGTCGGCCACCGATCTCGCCCGGCGTCTGGGCACCAATCTCAACTACCTGTCCCGGGCGCTGAACGAAGGGCTCGGGCAGAATTTCGCCGAGTTCATCAACCGGCAGCGGGTGGCGGCCGCCTGCGAGCTGCTGCGGGGGCCTGGCGACATCCTCGCGATCGCGCTCGCCGTCGGCTTCGGCTCGAAGGCGAGCTTCAACCGGGCCTTCAAGGCCTATGCGGGGATGACCCCGAGTGCGTTCCGCAGCGGAGCGCCGCGTCGCAGCGCCTGAAAATCAGGGCCCCCGTGCGAATTTGAGACGACGACCGGCGTCGTGGCCGGCACCGTCGCGTCTCACCCCCCGGAGATCCCCATGCACCGCTCCCTCCTGTCGGCCCTGTGGCTTCTGTTCGTGCTGATCGCCGTACCGCTGGCCGTGCGCGCCGAGGACGACTGGGCTGCCGACGTCGACGTGCTCGAGCAGGCCTATCGCGAACTGCACCCCGGCCTTTCGCGCTACAACACGCCCGACGAGTTGGACGTACGCTTCGCCACCCTGCGCCGCGCGTTGACCGACCGCCACGATCTTGCTGGCGCCTTCCTGGCACTGTCGGAATTCGCCGGCGGCATCCGCTGCGGGCACACCTACCCGAATTTCTACAACCAGAGCAAGGCGGTCCGCGAGGCGCTGGTCGAGCACCGCCGGCGCCTGCCCTTCCAGTTCCGCTGGATCGATCGGCGGATGTGGATCAGCCGCAACCAGTCGGATCGCTCGGAACTGGCCCCCGGCACCGAAGTGGTCGCGATCGAGGGCATCCCCGCCGGTCGGATTCTCGATCGCCTGTTGCCGGCAGCCCGTGCCGACGGCGGCAACGATGCAAAACGGATCGCCTATCTCGAGGTGCAGGGCAACGATGCGATCGAGGCCTTCGATGTCTACCTGCCGCTGTACTTCCCCGAGGTCGGCGAGCGCATCCGGCTCACGCTGCGCAAGCCGGGCGCGGCGCGGACGACCAACATCGTGGTGCATGGCCTCTCACGCGCGGAACGCCTGGCGCGAAACGACACTGTCGCGGAGGATCCCGCCGCCGGCTGGACACTCGCATTCCCTCGCGACGGTGTCGCCGTGCTGACGACGCCGAACTGGGCGCTGTACGACAAGCGCTTCGACTGGCGTGGCTTCCTCGACCGAGCTTTCGCCGAGCTCTCCGAGCGCGGCGCCGGCAGCCTCGTCATCGACATCCGTCGCAACGAGGGCGGCGTGGACGTCGGCGACGTCCTGCTCGCCCACCTGATCGACTCGCCCGTCGCGCGGCCGCCGATCGAGCTGCGCACCCGCTACCGCAGCACACCGGTCGCGTTGCGCCCCCTCCTCGACACCTGGGATCCCTCCTTCAACGACTGGGGGAGCGCGGCGGAGCCGCTTGGCGATGGCTTCTTCCGCCTGGTCCGCGACGACGACGACCGGCCCGGCGGCGCGATCGCCCCAGCGGCGCCGCATTTCGCGGGCCGCGTCCTGGTCCTGACCAGCGCGGTGAACAGCTCTGCCGCCTTCGAATTCGCTCGGCTGATTCGCGCCAGCGGACGCGGCTCGCTGGTCGGTGCCGCCACCGGGGGCAACCTGCGCGGCATCAACGGCGGCGCGTTCTTCTTCCTGCGGCTGCCGCGGACCGGCATCGAGATGGATCTGCCGCTGATCGGCCAGTTCCCCCTGACACCGGCGGCCGATGCCGGCATCGAGCCCGACGTCGCGGTCGCGACGACGCCTGCTGATCTCGCGCGGGGTCGAGACGCGGTGATGGAACGCGCGTTGCAGCTGGCCGTCGATTGAACGCCACCCGCGCCCCGCAGGCGACGATTGCGCCTCAGGCCATCTGCCTCGACCAGAGTTCCGCTTGTGCCATCGCCCGAACGACGGCGCGGGCATGGGTTTTCAGAGCGGCCTCGGCGGCGCGTCGGCTCTCGACGGCGTCGTAGGGTCGTGACGGATCCTTGGCGTAGCGGTCCGGCGCCGCCGCTGCGATCGCGGCGAGCACCGCGGTGACGTCGTCGGTCAGTCCGAAGTGCCGCGCAAGCGCAGCGGTTGCGGCCGGCGGATCGGCACACCAGTCCGTGAAGTCGAGCTCGAGGATGCGATCGGCCAACGCCGGATCGTCCCGCAGTTCCTCGACCCGCCGGCGCTCGCGCCACCAGAGGAACGCGAGCGCTTCGGCGGCGGACTCCGGCATCGCGTCGGGCGCGAGCTTCGGAAACGGATCCGGGCGGCCGAGCGCACGCCATTCGATCCGCCGCTCGCGTGCCGCGTCGACAGCGGTCGCGGTGAGTTCTCCGTCGCGGAGATGGGCCGCGAGAAAATCCTCGAGATCGATGAACAGGAACAGCGCCCGACTGTCGGCGCACCGCGCCAGCAGCTCGCGCGCGAGCACCGCGACGCGACTGGTGGTCTTGATCAGTGCGCGCTCGCCGGCCGCCGGCGGCCGCTGCAGCATCGCCAGCGCGAGACTCAGCAGATCGTCGCCGCGCGGGTCCGCGGCGACGCCCTGCCAGTGCATCGCGATGCGCCGGTGCGCGAGTCCGAGCAGCGCCAGCGGCTCGCGCAGCCCGTGCACGCCGGGCAGCCCGTCGAGCACCCGCGACAGCAGGGTCGAGCCGCAGTGGCCGACATGGAAGATGAAGTGCGGCGCAGGATCGGCGCGTCCCGCGGCATGCAGCGCCGCCATCAGCGGCGTCGCCTCGGTCCGCCAGCCGCCGTAGCGGCGCGATGCGACGGCCCTCTCGTCGAGGAAGCTCGCGTCGCGATAGAACGCGCGATCGACGTGCAGGACGGCACCGGCGCCGGACTCGGGGTCGAGTTCGTACAGGTAGCAGTTCGGATCGGCAGCGATGCGCGGATACGGGGTCGTCATGCCGCGGACACTAACCCATCGCCCGGCAAGCCTGCAGGCCAGCACGCGCCATCCGGCAATCGCGCCGGGCCGAACACGAAGTGCAGCACGCGGCGGCGACCCGCTACGGTCAGCCTTGAGGAGCGATGCAGCAGCAGCGGCCGCATCACCAGCGCGTCACCTGCGTCGAGGCCGCAGGATTGCCACGGACCCTCCATCGCGGATTGCGCGATCCGCTCGGCCGTGCTTCGACCCTGTCGATGACTTTCGGGAATGACTTCGAGCGCGCCATCCGCGTTGGGCGTCGGGTCGACTTGCACGCGGACGATCACGAGCCCGGACAACACCGCGTCCGGCGGCTGCTGGTGCCAGACGCCTTCCTTGATCGTCGGTGTCCGCCAGCCGGGGCTCTCGACAGGACTCGCCACCGGGATGCAGACATCCTGATGCGCCGCAACGGCCCAATTGGACGCGGTCGACTTGTCGAACAGGATGCACTGGACCCCCTGCGGAGCGCCCGTCAACAGCGGCGCGAGCCGCGGGTGACGGCGCAACGCGTGCCCCAGGTCGACCATCCCGGGCACCTGCAACAGGCCGCGCGAGCCGGCACCGTCGACATGCGGAAGCCTCGCGGCGAGGTCCGCCACCTGCCGCTCCGGAAGGACTGCAGGAATCACCAGGAAACCGTCAACCGCCAAACGCGCGGAGTCGTCGACAGAAGGCGACACGCCTAGAACCAGAGCGTCGCCACCGCCCCGCGGGCGCCTTCGCGCGGCGCCAGCGCGACCCGCCAGCGGTAGAGCTCGCAGAGCCGCCGCACGATCGCGAGGCCGAGGCCGGCACCCTTGCCGGTCGCCGACTTGCCGCGGTAGCCGCGTTCGAACAGCTGCCTCGACTCGGCGGCATCGATGCCGGGGCCGCTGTCGACGACATCGACGCGATCGGGTTCGACGCGCACGAGAACCTCGCCCTCGTGGGTGTACTTGACCGCGTTGCCGATGAGATTCCCGAGCGCCACCGACACGACTGCCGCCGGCGCCGGCACGCTGACGGCCTCGGACGCCTCGATCCGGATCGTCACCGGCTTCGTGCCGATGTGGACGCGCTGGCCCTCGACGATCTGCTCGACGATCGGCAGCACCTCGCTGTGCTCGCCGTCGGCCGGCGCGCCGCGCTCGCTGCGCGACAGCAGCAGCAGGGCCTGGGTCAGTTCCGTGGACTGCCGAGCGGCGCGATCGATCCGGCGGACCCGTTCGAGGGTCTTGTCCGGCAGCCCGTTCTGCGCGAGCAGGAGTTCGGTCGCACCGGTGATCACCGCGAGCGGCGTGCGCAGCTCGTGGGACACGTCGGCATTGAACTCGCGGTCGCGGACGACCAGCTCCGTGAGGCGGCGCGCGTAGTCGTCGAGCGCGGCGGCGAGCTGGCCGACCTCGTCTTCGGCGAAGTGCGGCGCCAGCGGCTGCGGCGTGCCGCGCGCCGTGGCACGCACCCGCTGCGCCAGATCGGTCACCGGCTGCAGTACCCGCTCCGACAGCCACAGCGCGACCACGGCCGACAGCGCGGCAAACACCAGGACGGCCACCACCAGCGCCGAAGTCAGCAGCCGGCGGGTCTTGATCTGCTCGGTGAAGTCGTAGCGCAGGAACAGCCAGAGGTCGTCGGACTTGTTGACCGCGAGCTTGTAGTAGTGGGTCTCGCCGCTGGCCTCGTCGAACTCGCTGATGCTGTAGACGCCGGTGCCGTAGCGCTGCCACGCGAACGGCACCGCCGAGAACTTGTTCTTGCCGAAGGTCCAGCCCTGTACCAGCTGGAACGGTGCGTTGGCGCCGGCGGCGGGATCCGCGCGGGTGATCTCCGCGGTCTTCGCGACCTCGCGCTGCAGGGTCGAACCGATCAGTTCCTCTTCCAGCCACTCGCGCATGTAGACGGTGGCGACGGCGAACAGCGCGGTCAGCCCGAGTCCGAACGCGACGAAGGAGATCAGGATGCGGGTTCTAAGCTGAGGTCGGAACCGCATCAGGATCGTAGAGGGCGTAGCCGATGCCGTGGCGGGTGTGGATCAGCGGCCGGCCGAAGGGCTTGTCGATGGCGGCGCGCAGGCCGTGGATGTGGACGCGCAGCGAGTCGGAGTCGGGCAGTTCCTCGCCCCACACCCGCATTTCCATCTCGCGCCGGGTGACGACCGACGGCGATGCTTCCATCAGGTGCTGCAGCAGCTTGAGGCCGGTCGGATTGAGCGTGAGCTGCTTGCCGGCACGCGACACCGTCAGCGTGTCGAGGTTGAACTCGAGGTCGCCGACCTTCAGCAGTCGGGTCTGCGGGCCGCGGCTGCGCCGCGCGACCACGTTGATCCGCGCCTCGAGTTCCTGCAGCGCGAAAGGCTTGACCAGGTAGTCGTCGGCGCCGGTCTCGAAGCCGACCAGCTTCTGGTCCAGCGAATCGCGCGCGGTCAGCATCACGATCGGCGTCGGCTTGCGCGCCTCCTGCCGGAGCTTGCGGCAGAGCTCGAGGCCGTCCATGCCCGGAAGAGTGAGATCGAGCACGATCGCGTCGAACTCGTGGACCACGGCGAGGTGCAGTCCGGTGACGCCGTCGCCGGCGAAGTCGACCACGTGCCCACGATCCGCGAGGTAGTCGCCCACGTTGGCGGCGATGTCCGGATTGTCTTCAACGACCAGGATGTGCATGGGCATAGGATAGCGAGCCTTGACGGTGGATGAGCAAGCGCGTCTTGCCGCCACCACCTGCGTCCTTGCCAGGGTCGTGGTCCGCGGGGCCTTCACGCCATCTGAGCGACCGGTGTCCACCTCGGGAGTTCCGCCGTCGCGGAGCGTCACCGGGCAGCGACGAGCGGTCGCGGTCGTTCCGGCAGCACCAAGAAAATGGCCCAAGGAAACGCTGTTGGCGCTTCGCTTGGGCCTAAAGTACTGCCCCGATTACGCAATCAGCCTCCAGAGGAATCTTTCAGCGAGTGCGTGGGGGCACTGTAGGTGTCGCGGGATTAGTGATTGGTTAAGCGCTCAACAACACCGCGTTAAGCAGGATCCGAATGCGTTTCCGTGCCTTTCGTTGGGCCGGGTTCAGCTTCGCCGTGGAGCGGACCGTGGTCCGCGTTCGTCGCTGTTTTCGGGAAGTCGCCGCGGCGGCGCGAACGCCGCTCTACCCGCGGCAGAGGTGCGTGCCGGTGATCGGGTTGCAGTCGTGCTTCATCCCGACCGCGTCGCCGAACGAGAAATCGAAGGACTGGCGGTACTCGACGGCGTCGTCGCGGCTGGCCGGATCGAAGCGCCACTGGCGCAGCGCCACGATCGCCGCGTCGGCGAATTCGCGCTGGCCCTCGTACGACACCACCTTGATGCCGCGCGCGATGCCGAGGTTGTCGACCCGGAACGACAGGACGACGTGCCCGTCGCGTCCGAGCACGGCAGCCTCTTCCGGGAACTTCGGCATCGTCTGCCACAGCACGCGCAGCTCGGACTCCACCGTCTCCGGCGCGTCGATCTGCGGAGCCTCCAGCGCGCTTCGCGCGATGCTGACGTCATTCAGCGCGAGCGCCGCGCGCGGCCGCGCGTCGCGCGCCAGTGCGATCCGCGACGGCAGGCGCGGAGCGGCTTCGCGGACGACGACCTCGTCCGTCGCCGGCGCCGGCTCCGCTTCCGGCAGCACCGGTGCCGTCGCGGTCGGGCGCGGCGTCGGCACGCGGTCCGGCTCGATCGCGAGGCTCGCGGCCGACGCGGCGCGTGGTGCTTCGATCTTCATCGCGGGCGCCGTCGCGGCCGGCAGTTTCGGTGCCGGGCTGGCCTCGGCCCGCAGGCCTGCGGCCAGCACAACGATCGCGCCGACGATCGCCAACCAGTGGCCGGCCAGGATCGGCGTCGCCGGCTGCGCGGGCAGTCCGACGATGCGGCGCACGCGGTTCATCAGCACGCCGCCGGTGATCGCGACGGCCGGCGCCTGCGGCAGCCGCAGTTCCTCCAGCGAGACCAGGGTGCGGGCGTAGACGATCGGATCGCCGCCCAGCGCCAGCACGTCGGCATCGCAGCAGGCTTCGCGCTCCTGGCGAACGTCGGCCGAGATCCAGTGCACCACCGGGTGGTAGAACAGCACCGTCTCGATCGCGATCTGCAGCAGGTTGGCGAGGTAGTCCCAGCGCCGCACGTGGGCGAGCTCGTGCGCGACGATCAGCTCGATCTGCGCCGGATTCATCCCGGCCATCACGCCGACCGGCAGCAGGATGACCGGCGCCCACCATCCGACCAGGCACGGCGTCTCGATCAGCGCCGAACGCAACAGGCGTACCGGCCGGGTCACGCCGAGCTCGCGGCACAGCGCGATCACCTTCGCGTCCCATTCCGGCAGCGGCTCGGCGCCGCGGGTCAGGCGGCGCAGGTTCCACACCTGCGCCAGCGCCCTCGCGCTCATCGCGCCGACGCCGATGCCCCACAGCACCGACAGCCACAGCGACCAGGACGACGCGTGACTACCGCTGCCGTCGACCCGGAGGCTCGGCAACTCGACCGTCAGCGAATCGCCGCCGGCAGCGGCGACGCCGCCGCGCAGCCAGAACCAGGTCAGCAGCGGCATCAGCGCCAGCAGCACCATCGCGCACATGCCGGAGACGTAGCGGGCCTCGGCGCTGGCGCCGGCCAACGCGCGCCGGACGAGCGCGTAGATCGCGCCGATCGCCAGGCCCTGCCACAGGAAATGGATCAGAACCCACGACAGCGTATGGACGACGCCGGCGTCGATCGGAAGCGTCCATGCGTTCATGCGTGATCACCCTCCAGCGAGTCGAGCATCGCGCGGATCTCGGCGATCTCCTCGCGGGTCGCCACCTGACCCTGTCCCAGGGCCTGCATCACCAGCTGCGGCGCGGATCCCTGGAACACGCGCTGCACCAGGTCGCTGACGAAGCGCTGCTGAGTGTTGGAACGACTGCCCACGGCACGATAGACGTGCGCGCGCTGCGCATCGTCGCGCTCGACGAGCCCCTTGCCGTGCATCACCTGCAGCAGCTTCAGCGCCGTCGTGTAGCCGGCCCCCTCGTCCTTGTAGAGCGCCTCGTGCACCTGCCGCACCGTCGACGGTCCGACCCGCCAGAGCACCTGCAGGATGTCGAGTTCGGCCCCGGTCGGCATCGGGGTGTTGTGTGCATTGCGCGGCTTCATCCGGAATCTCCCATCGGACCACCGCCGGACGATAACACGAAAGCCGTCGTATGGCGGAAGTCGTACGGCACGAACTGTGGCGACCGGGGACTGGGGTGCGAGCCGGTTGGAAGTATCGGCTGGGGACTGGGGGCTGAGGGAAGCCCCCGTCATTGCGAGGAGGAGCGCAGCGACGACGAAGCATTCCAGCGACGTCGCTCCGCAACGCGTGAAAGCGAAGGCGCTGGATTGTTTCGCTGCGCTCGCAATGACGGGAGACCTCCGTCATCGCACGACGGAAACCGCCCGCCATTGCGAGGAGGAGCGCAGCGACGACGAAGCAAGCCAGCGGCTTTGCTCTGCGACGCGTGAAAGCGAAGGCGCTGGATTGCTTCGCTGCGCTCGCAATGACGGGAGCTTTCGGGTCCCTGTGCCCTGGACCCTGATTCGGTTCGAAGCGAAATCGCCAACCCCCGAACCGCCGAGGAGAGTTTCAGACCTCAGCCCTCAGCCCTCGACCCTCAGCCCAGAGCCCCCAACGCTTCAACCCCGCACCGACCGATCCGCCAGGCCGAACCCTCTGTCGACCATCAGCGCGTCGTTCTCGACGCCCGCTTCTTCGGCGCGGCCTTCACGGGCACCACCGGCTTCGTTGCTGCCGGCTTGCTCGCGGGCTTCGCCGACGCCGGCTTCGGCGCCGTGCGCTCGGCGTCCTTGGTCTTCTTCACCTTGGCCTTCTGCTGCCGGCGCTTCACCCGCTGCTCGATGTACTCGATGATCGAGCCGGCGACGTCGTAGGCCGTCGCGCCCTCGATGCCCTCGAGGCCGGGCGAGGAATTGACCTCGAGCACCAGCGGACCGCGCCGCGAACGCAGCAGGTCGACGCCGGCCACCGCGAGATTCATCACGGCGGCGGCGCGCAGGGCCGTGTCGGTCTCTTCCGGCGACAGGCGCGTGATCTCGGCGGTGCCGCCGCGATGCAGGTTGGAGCGGAACTCGCCCTCGCGCGCCTGCCGCTTCATCGCGGCGATCACGCGGCCGCCGACCACGAAGCAGCGGATGTCGGCGCCCTTGGCCTCCTTCACGAACTCCTGCACGAGGAAGTTCGCGTAGAGCCCGCGAAACGCCTCGATCACCGAGCGCGAGGCCGAGGGCTTTTCGGCGAGGACGACGCCCGTCCCCTGGGTGCCCTCGACCAGCTTGATCACGTGCGGCGGCTTGCCCAGCATGTTGAGCACGTCGTTGGTGTCGTCCGGGTTGTCGCCGTAGACCGTCGCCGGCAGGCCGATGCCCTGCTGCGCGAGCAGCTGCATGCAGCGCAGCTTGTCGCGCGCCCGGAGGATCGCGTCGGACCGGTTCAGCACGAACACGTTCATCATCTCGAACTGCCGCACCACCGCGGTGCCGTACTGGGTGATCGAGGCGCCGATGCGCGGGATCACCGCGTCGAACTGCGGCAGCTCCTTGCCCTTGAAATGGATGCGCAGGTGGTTGGGCGAGATCCGCATGTAGCAGCGCAGCGGATCCAGCACCCGCACCTGGTGTCCGCGGGCGCGGGCCGCCTCGATCAGGCGCTGGGTCGAATAGAGCTTGCTGTTGCGGGACAGGATGGCGATTTTCATCAGGGCGACTCCAGACGGGCGACCCGGCGCGACGGACGGCCGAGCAGGAACGAATGTTGGGGATCGATGCGGACACGGCCGCGCATCGCGGTGCGGCCGAGCAGCATCGGGAACAGCATGGAGCGGCGATCGGTCAGATTCATTTCAATCGACCAGGAGCGGCCGTCGATGCCGATACGGGTCCGGATGAACAGCCGCACGGCGCGACTGCCGCCCGAGTCGGTCACCTCGCGGCGGTCGACCACCGGCGCCTCGGCCTTGCGGACGCGATGGCGGCGGCGCGAGGTGGGCGTCAGCTCGAAGCGGACCCAGGGCGCACCGTCGCGCTCGAATTCCTCGAGTCGCTCGACGTGCAGGGCGGAGCTGCGCGCACCGGAATCGATCTTGGCCTTGACCCAGGGAATGCCGAGATCCGGCAGTGACAGCCATTCGCGCCAGCCGACGTCGATCCTCTTGCGGCGCCGCTTGGGCCGTGCGGACGCGGCGCCATGCTCCGGCCCGGACGATGCGACGGCACTGGCGCCGTCGTCGCGATGGCGACGCTGATCCTGCATGCGAACGATCCTGCGGTCGCCCCAAACAACCGCGCAGTCGTCGAACGTCGCTCCATCCGATTCGCGCGCCCGGCACGAATCCAGCGGATGGAGCGGGCGATGGGAATCGAACCCACGTCAGTAGCTTGGGAAGCTACAGCTCTACCATTGAGCTACGCCCGCGCGGAGCCGACTGTAGCCGCCGGGGTGCCGGGGGACAAGCGTCGCAGGGCAGGGCCGCGGCCACCTGCGCGGGCCGTCGCGGCGATGGCGCGCTATGCCAGCTCGAAATCGCAATACTGGAATCGTTGCTCGCGCAGCACCGATTCGCCGCGCTGCAAGACCAGCGGCGCACGGAACAACGGCCCGGCGTACACCAGCGAGTGGTACTCCCCGCGCTCTCCGGCCGGGTCGACCTCCGCCGGCAGTTCCGCCAGCAGGGTCGCATCGAGCTCGCGTCCGGCGAAGTGTGCGTCGAGCTGGGTGGTGTCGACGCAGGTCAGCACGGCGCGGAATCCGCGGTCGATGAATTCGCGGACCAGGGCCGTGGTGTCGATGCCCCAGATCGGATAGCGTGCGCGCCAGCCGAGGCGGCCGACCAGCGCTTCGCGATACGCGCGGACGTCCTCCAGGAACAGATCGCCGAAGGCCAGCGTGTCGAGTGCCGGCCAACGCTCGCGCAGTGCGGCAAGGCCGTCCGCGAAGGCCAGCTCGTACCCGGCGTTGTCGCTGCCCGGGTCCAGCGCGATCGTCACCAGCGGCAGGTCGAGCGCCGCGACCTGCGCGTCGAGGATCGTGCGTCGCACGCCGTGGATGCTGATCCGATCGTAGCCGCGGGTGACGGCCGTCAGCAGCGCGACCACTTCGACCGACGGATCCTCGCGAAGGCGTGCAAGGGCCAGGGTGGAGTCCTTGCCGCCGCTCCAGGACAATGCGATGGGTTGACGCACGCACGTACTCCGTCGACGAAGCGGGGAATTCCGCCGGGCGCCACGATCACCGCGCCCCCGGGCGGAAAGAAGCGACCAGCGAGATCGCCGCGACGTCGTCCGACGGAGGCCGGCCAGCCTGCTGCGTCGCCGGTGGACGCCGACGCTGCCGGCCAGCGCCACCCGAGCGACGAGCACGCCGCGTCCGGCCGCATCGACCGCGGGAACCCGATCGGCCGAGCCCGCCGGCAGGACAGTCACGCGCTGCTCGACCACAGTGTCGCAGGTTCCGGTCCTTTTCGGCGGCGCCGGCAGAGCACACACCCGACAGAATCGCGCACGGTCGTGAGGGGTAGGCATGCGGTGAACCGCAGGGTGCACCCATTGCGGCCAGCGGCAGGAGCCCCGATCCGGTTCAGTGCTGGCGAGCCTCATCGGCCGACCCGATGATCGTCCTCACCCGGCTCCGGAGTTGGGGAAGCACGTCCTCCGTGAACCATTCGTTTTGCGTGAGCCAGCGTCCATTCCGTGGACTCGGGTGCGGAAGTGGCACTACCGTCGGACTGAATTCCCGCCACCGAGCGACGGTCTCCGTCAGCGTCTTGGATTGCGCCCGGCCGAGATGCCATTCCTGCGCGTAGCGTCCGATCACGAGCGTCAGCTCGACGCTCGGCAACAATGCCAAGGCCCGATCCCGCCACAGCGACGCGCAGCTGGCGCGCGGCGGAAGATCGCCCCCTGGACCGGTTCCGGGATAGCAGAAGCCCATCGGGAGAATGGCGATCCTGGAGGCGTCGTAGAAGGTCTGCCGGTCGATTCCCATCCAGTTGCGCAGGCGGTCACCGGAAGGATCATCGAAGGGCCGTCCACGCAGATGGGTCCGACGTCCCGGAGCCTGCCCCGCGACCAGGATCTTTGCATGGACGCCGGCCTGCAGAATCGGCCGAGGACCCAACGGCAGGCCGGCACAGGCACTGCAGGCCCGCACCGATCGCAGCAGCGCTTCGAGCTCCGTGGCCACTGCCGGTGTCGAATCGCGCATGACGTCGCCCTTGGTCGTGGTCAGGAGGTGACACGACCGCAGACCGTCTCGAGGGCGCCCTTCGTTCACGACGGCACGCCGCGGACGCTTCCGGTCGGCCAGGAATGGCCTGCCGGTCGTCGAAGGACTTCGCTGCGATCCGGCGGCGGGGCGACGGACAACTTCGGAGACCCGCAGGTGCGCCCTACTTGCCGAAGGGCATCTCCACGCCAAAGGTCAGGATGCCGTCGCCGAAGTCGTCCTGGCCCGGCTGGTGGGTGCGATTGCCATCGAAGCGGAAGCGCAGGTCGGCGCGCAGGAAGAGCTTGTCCGGCACGACCAGTTCCCAGCGGCCGCCGAAGCCGAGGTTGAACATGAAGTCCGTGCCGGTACGGATCGGCAGGCCGCGCGGACCGTCGAACTTGATCACGCCGACGCCGGCGAGGAAATACGGATGCCACAGCGGCACCGGATTGGTGTACAGGAAATTGACGCCGTAGGTCTGATGCTTCAGGCCGTAGCCGATCGCGAAGTCGAGCTTGTCGTGCGCGGCCTCGAACTCGAAGCCGTATTCGGGCGTGAAGTTCTTGCCGATATTGACCGCGTAGACGTTGCCGTCCTTGGAGTAGCTCTGGTCCGTGGCGATGCCGCCGAGACGCAATCCGGCGAACCACGGCTCCTCGGTGAAGCTGGCGCGAGCGCGCGGGCAGACGGCGAGCAGGAGCAGCGCGAACAGGGCGATGAGCCGTCCGCGCCTCCCGCGCCCACCGGCCGACGCGTGCCGGTCCTCGATCACCTCAGCCATGCTTGTGCGCTTCCTGTTCATGCGCCCAGGCCTCGAGCACCTGGGTCTCCTTCTCCGGCTTGATTCCCGCCAGCCGGCGTTCCTTGGCCTCGGCCGGCAGGGCGTCGTACCACGCGAGATTGTCGCGCACCGTGGTCTCCAGCGGGCGCATCGTCAGTCCCGCCTTCACCGCCTTCGCCACCGAGGTGCGGCCGAATCCGCGGTTCTCGGCGTCGGCCGGGATCCACACCGGCATCTCCGACCACGGCCCGACCTTCTGCGCCTCGAGGAAGGCCTTGTCAACCCAGACCAGGTTGGCCTTGCCGCCACCGATCTTGTTGCAGGCGTCGAGCAGCTTGCCCATGGTCATCAGCCCGGACGGAGTGGCGACGTTGTAGACGCCGACGGCCTTGTCCTCCAGCACCTTCACGACGAAGGCCGCGAGGTCGCGGGCATCGACGAACTGGATCGGATCGGTCGGCGAATTCGGCGCCAGCACCGCCCCGCCCTTGCGCACCCGCACCGGCCAGTAGGTGAAGCGTCCGGTCGGATCGCCAGGGCCGACGATCAGGTGCGGGCGCAGGTTGCTGACCCGTCCGGGCATCGCCGCCTCGGCTGCCTTCTCGCACAACGCCTTCAGCGCGCCGTAGGTCTCGTTGGTGACCTCTTCCTTGATCGGCTCCGGCATCGTCGCCACCGGCGCGGTCTCGTCGGCGTCGGGGGTCGGCTGGTCGCCGTAGACCGAGATGGTCGAGATGAACACGTACTGGCCGACGTTCGGCGCCAGGAATTCGGCGGACTTCTTCACGTCGGACGGCAGGTAGCCGGAGGTATCGACCACGCCGTCCCACTTGCGGTCCTTCAGCACCGACAGGTCGACCTTGCGGTCGCCCTGCAGCTTTTCCAGCTTGGGGAAGAGGCCCGGGTTGGTCTTGCCGCGATTGAACAGCGTCAACGTGTGGCCGCGCGCCTGCGCCGCCTCCACGATGTGCGGGCCGATGTAGCCGGTGCCGCCGAGGATCAGCAGCTTCAGCGGCTTCACCTTGGGCTGGGCGGCGAAAGCGTCCGCGAACGGCAGCGCAGCGGCTGCGGCCGAGGCCAGTTTCAGGAAGCTACGTCGATGGGTCACGCGGCACCTCCTCCGATTCGGGGGGCAAGCGTCGCACAAGATGGAGCAGCCACAACACTGCCGTCAGCCATACCAGCGCCATCGGGATCCACGCGAGGGCGACGCCGCCCATGCCGATGCCGAGGCCGGTCAGCCACCAGAACAGGTTGTTCGATGCCATGTCGCCACCGCGGTAGACCACGGTATCGATGAAGTTCTTCGCCTTGTAGCGGCTCTCGCGATCGACCCGGGTGAACACCGATTCCCGCGCCGGCTTGATCAGCGCGAAGGTCGAGCCGCGGGTGAATACCTGCACCACGGTGATCAGCAGCGGGCTCGGATCGACGGACAGCAGCACCACGCCGACGAACATCATCGCCGCGGGGATGAGCAGGGTCGGGCCGATGCCGTAGCGGGTCATCAGGAAGCGGGTCAGCGAGACCTGCACCAGCAGCACCAGCACGTTGACGGCGAGGTCGATCTGCCCGAAGAACTGGGTGCGCGCGTTCTCGTCGGGGATCAGCGCGCCGACCGTCTTGCCCTGCATCTGGTAGAGCAGCGTGCCGATGCTGACGCCACAGGCCATGATCAGGACCATCGACAACAGCAGCGGTCGCGAGAACACCAGCCTGGCGCCGGCCAGGATGCTGCCGCCCATCGCCTCCTCGGCGTCGCCGCGCCCGTGGGTCGCTTCCTGCGCCCGCGCCCAGGGCATCAGCCGGACGATCGCGGTGACGCACAGCCCGAACATCACGGCGGACAGCAGCATCAGGTTGGCGGTGCCCACCTGGCGGGCGAACAGCGCGGTGAACGCCGGCCCGCTGATCGCGCCGATGGTTCCGCCGGCGGCGATGATGCCGTACAGCCTGCGGGCCTGGCTGTTGGTGAAGATGTCGGCCATGTAGCTCCAGAACACGGAGTCCAGGAACAGGTTCAGCACCGACAGGAACACCGAGAACGACAGGGCCTTCGCGAAGCTGGTGCCGTCCGTTCGCGACCACAGCGAAAAGGCGACCAGCGCGCAAATCGTGAAGGCGTAGACGAAGGGCAGGAACTTGCGCCGCGGAAAGCGGCTGACCAGCGCGCCGTAGCCCGGCACCAGCAGCAGCATCACCACGAATACCGTGGTGAACACCTGCCGCGACAGGCCCTGCATGTCGGCCGAGATCAGCGCCTCGCGCACCGGGCGCAGCAGGTAGTAGCCCGACATCAGCGAGAAGAAACTCACGAACGCCCAGGCGAGTGCGGGGCCCTCGCCGGGTTCGATTCGGAGTCGCGACCACCAGGTCGGCGCTGCGGTCTTGGCATCCATCGACAGCGACGCGGCAGGTGTTCGCGAGCGGCTCAGTGCTTGCGGTCGTAGCGGATGCCGGACTCGGTCTCGCGGACCGCGGCGGCCACGTGCTTCAGCGCGTTGGCGCGGTGGCCGCCCTTGTCGGGGTCGGCCTTGTTGAGTTCGCGTTCCGCGGTGCGCAGCGCATCGAGCGCCGCCTGCATGTGCGGCTGGTCGGCGCGGGTCGAACCGGTGGGAGCCAGCATGAGCAGGCCGAAGGCCAGGACGCTGAAGACGAAACCGACGATGGACGCGCGCATGATCCTGCTCCTCGATGGTGGCGTCGGAAGCCGTCCGCGCTCGCGGTCGGGCCGACGCCCGGCATAGGATAGGGCTTTTCACCGGAAGATGACCGGCATGCTGACGCTGTCGACGATCACCCGCTATCCGCTGAAGTCCGCGCACGGCCAGTCGCTCGAACGCGCGGCGGTGGAGGAGCGCGGACTCGCCCACGATCGCCGCTTCATGCTGGTCGACGCCGACGGCCGCTTCGTCACCGGCCGGCAGCTGCCGCGTGTCGTGCGCATCGTCGCCGAGCCGCGCGGAGCGGGAGTACGCCTGTCGATCGACGGCGCTGCGATCGACATCGAAGCGCCGCCGATGTCGGCACCGCGCTTCGAGGTCGCGGTGTGGAAGCAGCCGACACCGGTGCGCGAATGCGCGCCCGAGGCGACCCGGTGGCTGTCCGAGCGCCTCGGTCGGCCGCTGCGCCTCGTCCACCAGGGTGACGACTGCGTCCGGCCGGTCGACCTCGCCTACGGCCGCGATGGCGACGTGGTGTCGCTCGCCGACGGCTTCCCGCTGCTGCTGATCGGCCAGGCTTCGCTCGACGGACTCAATGCGCGGCTGCCCGCGGCGGTCGAGATGGCGCGCTTCCGTCCGAATCTCGTCGTCGCCGGCGCCGCTCCGCATGCCGAGGACGACTGGCGCCGGATCCGCATCGGCACGCTCGAGTTCGACCTGGTGAAGCCGTGCACGCGCTGCGTCTTCACCACCGTGCGACCCGACACCGGCGAGCTCGATCCGTCCGGCGAGCCGCTCAGCACGTTGAAAACCTACCGGCGGTCGCCGAACGGAATCACCTTCGGAGTCAACGTGATCGCACGAGGCGTCGGCGCGTTGCGGGTCGGCGACGAGATCGAGGTCCTCGCGTAGGGCGGCCACTGGCCGCCATCGCGACAGCACCCGGCCGCTGCAGGTCCCGACGCAGGGCGGCCACTGGCCGCCATCGCGAGGCCTAACCGGAGGGAACCACTCGAGCGAAGTCGGAGCCTTTCGCGATGGCGCGCAGTGCGCGCCCTACTTCTTCCGGAACTTGTCGAAGACGTTCAGCTTCCACGGCCGCATCGCGATCACCAGGCTCACGCCGATCTTCTCGGCGGCCGGAAGATTCAGGTCGTTGGCGAGCAGCAGGTCGAAGTCCCGCGCGGCCTCGTCGAGACGCTGCTGCAGTTGCAGCGCGGTCGCCTTGGAAACCATGCCGGTGAGCAGCTTCAGGCTCTCGTGGTCGCCAAGAAAGGCTCCGCCGAAATACTCCGGCAGCAGGCGCTTGGCGAACAGGCGGTGGATCGGGCCGTCCGGACGCCAGCGGAAGTTGCGTGCGGTGCGGGCGCGGGTGCGGTTGCCGGGCAGCAGTTCGATCAGGCCCATGCGGTCGAGCTTGGCGAGCAGGCCCGTCCACTCCGGCTTGGTGAAGGTGTACTCGGCGAGCACCTCCTCTTCCGTCCAGCGGTTGAGTGCGAGGTAGAGGGCAAGAAACAGCCGCGGATCGGCGACCAGTTGCTCTTCCTGTTCCAGGTCCAGCTGCGACAGCGGCTGGCGCTCGCCGCTGGCATCGCCGACCAGCTCCACCAGGCCGACGTCGAGCACCTCGCAGATCTGCTCCAGCCGCGCCAGCGTCATCGCCTGGCGCGAGAACATCCGCTTCACCGCCGCCTCCGACAGGTCGATCTGTTTCGCCAGCTGCGCATAGGTGATCTTGCGGCTGCGCAGGTGCCGCTTCAGCGCATCGACGAGCTCGAATCGAAGGGGCATGGTGGACGAATCCTCGACTGCCGGCGGCTGCCGACGCGACATCGTACAAGTAAGTGGCAACCCCGCCGGCGACGGCGAGAATGGTTCCACGTCCAACGGAGCCGACCCATGCAGAAGATCCTCGCCCTCCTCGTCGCCGGCCTCGCCATGACCACCCTGCCCGCCCATGCCGAGCCCGGCGGCAATCCCAGCGACGCCTCGGCCGAACTCAGCATCGCCCCCTCGGTCGCTGCGGCCTCGGCGGTGCTGGCGATTGCCCCGGCCGGCGCCCGATTCGTCGTCACCTCCGTGCGCCAGGTCGGAAAGGCCACCTGGCTGACGCTGCAGGGCGTGGGCGGATCGTTCGAGGTCGCGGTCGACCTCTCCGCGACCGGCGTGCGCGCCGCGGCCCAGTTGAGCGGTCGCACGCTGGAAACGGTCGCGACGGCCAGCGGCCACCTGCTGATCTGTGCCGGCGAGGCGATCGCCTTCGTGCCCGACGAGGCGACGCGGCGCGCCATCCACCATCGCCGCATCGGCTGAGCGCCCGGATGCGTCGACTCCTCATCGCTGCGGGCGCGGCGCTGCTGCTGGCGAGCGGCGCCGCGCGGGCCGGCAGCGCCTGCACCCAGCAGAGCGCCACGCCGTCGCAGATCGCCACGGCCGCCGACACCGCGCGCCGGGTGATCGCCGAACTCGATCAGCGCGACGCACCGGTGGCGCTGGTGGCGCGCCAGGGCAAGGACCTGTCGGAATACGGGCTCAAGTTCAGCCACGTCGGCTTCGTCGTGCGCGACCATGCCGAGGGCCGCTGGACCGTCGTGCATCTGTTGAACCAGTGCGGCACCGCCGACAGCTCGATCTACACCGAAGGACTGGTCAACTTCTTCCTGGACGACCTCTACAGCCAGGACGCGAAGATCGTCTGGCTCGACGACGCCACCGCGTCCCGCCTGCTCGCCGAGCTCGGCGGCCCGACGCCACTGGCACTGCACGACCCGCGCTACAACGTGATCGCTCGCTACGACAGCCTCGCGGACCAGAACAGCACCGGCTGGGCACTGGAGCTGGCAAGCGGCGCGCTCGATGCCGATCCACCGCTCGACCGCCGCGCCGCCATCGCTTCGGCGCTCGACCACGGCTTCCGCCCGAGCGTGCTGCACATCCCCTATTCCCAGCGCATCGCCGGCGGCCTGTTCTCCGCGAACGCCCGCTTCACCGACCATTCGATCGGCGACCGCCTGTCCGGACACTACGCGGTGGTCACGGTGCGCTCCATCTTCGATTTCCTGCGAAGGAACCGGGTGGTGGCGGGAGAGCAGGTGGTGGGGTCGGGAAGCGGGAGTAGCTTGGAGTAGTTCGCCTGCGGAAAAGTGCACTGGCGGCAGGGCACTGGGTACTGGGCGCAAGGCACAAGGCACAAGCCCACGAAAACATTCCGTCATTGCGAGCGCAGCGAAGCAATCCAGTGACTTTGCCGCTCGCCACCCGAAGCAAGAGCAAAGGCGCTGGAGTGCTTCGCTGCGCTCGCCATGACGGATTGACTTCCGGAACCCGTGCGCTCCGCCCGGCGCCGCGCCCGCGCCCATGGTTCCCCCACCCCTTCCTGCCATGCACAATGCCGCCGATCCCCCACGGCGCATCGCATGAGCCTCGTCGACACCCAGATCGGCAGCATCACGCTCGAGGCCGTCATCGGCCGGGGTGGCATGGGCGAGGTCTACCGCGGCAGCGATCGCAAGCTGGGTCGCACGGTCGCCGTGAAGACCATCCGCCGCGACGGCGGACACGACGCCGAACTGCGCGCGCGCTTCGAGCGCGAGGCCCGGATCCTCGGCAAGCTCGGCCACCCCGGCATCTGCCAGGTGTTCGAGCTGATCGAGACGGCGGGTGCCGATTTCCTGGTGCTGGAATTCATCGACGGCGTGTCGCTGCGCGAGCGGATCGCGAGCCCCGGATTCGACCGCCCCGCGGCGCTGGCAATCGCGCGCGACATCGCCGCGGCGCTGGCCGTCGCGCATCGCGAGGGCATCGTCCATCGCGACCTCAAGCCCGACAACGTGATGATCACGCATGGCGGCACGGTCAAGATCCTCGATTTCGGGATCGCCCGGGTCGCCGAAACCGGCGATGCCGATGCCGGAGACGTGGATGGCGACGCATCGGTCGAAGTGACCGGACGCGCTGCCGACATCCCGGATTCCGCGCCGGAACTCCGCGACGTCGACGCGGACGCCGAGATCGACTCCGAACGCACCACTCCGTCGGCCGTCCGCACCACTGCCCGCTGGTCGGGAGACAACTACGTCACCGAGGTCGGCACCGTGCTCGGGACACGGCGCTACATGAGCCCGGAACAGTCGCGCGGCGCCAGCGTCGGGCCGCCGAGCGACATGTACTCGTTCGGCGTGCTGCTGGAGGAGATGATCTACGCGATCGAGCGGCGGCAGAAGCGCGACGGCGTCGCGGTGCCGCCGCGGGATGCGGAGACGGTGGCGCTGCTGGCGCAGCTGCAGAGCTACGGCCGCGATCGCCGGCCGGACGCGCCCGCGGCGGTCGCCGCGCTCGAAGCACTGCTAGACCGGCCGCGGCGCGAGGCGCAGCGCCGACGCCGGCGCCTGCTGCTGGCGGTCGCCGGAGCGCTGCTGCTGGCCGCGGTCGGCGTCACCTCGATGCTGGCCGTGCTGGCGCAGCGGGCGCGGCAGGAGGCGGAGACCCGGCGCGTCCAGGCCGAGACCCTGATCGACTTCATGCTGGGCGACCTCCGCGGCAAGCTCGAGGGCGTCGGCCGCCTCGACCTCCTGAAGGACGTCAACGACCACGCGATGCAGTACTTCGACGGCACCCCGCCGGAGGCCCTGAGTCCGCGCGAGATCGCGCTCCGGGTCAAGCACCTGCAGCAGATCGCGGACGTGCGGCTGCAGTCGGGCGACGCGAAGCAGGCGCAGTTGCCGGTCGACCAGGCGATCGCGCTGGCCCGGGCGGAGCTCGCGCGGCATCCGGATTCGGTCGCCTCGCAGGTCGCGCTGGCCGAATGCGAGAGCTGGCTCGGCTATGTCGGGCTGGAACAGGAAGTGCCGACGGAACAGGCCCTGGCGCATTTCCGCGCCGCGCTCGACTGGGCCGAGCGGGCCGCGCGCACGGCACCGGGCGACATCGCGGTCATCGTGCAGCTGGCCTCGACCTACAACAACGTCGGCGCCGCGGAGACCCAGATCGGTCGCCATGACGAGGCGATCGCGACACTCGGCCGCTCGATCGAGTTCCGCGAGAAGAGCCTCGCCGCACCGGGTCGCGAGGCGACACGGGACGAGGACCGCGCACTGCTCGCCGCCGCGCTCGGTTGGCGTTCCAGCGCCCTCGAGGCGCTGGCCCGCTACGACGAAGCACTGGCCGATCGCCGCCGGCAGGTCGAGCTGCTGCGCGCCGCCCGGCAGTCCGATGCGAGCAACAAGCTGCATGGCTACGACCTCACCATCGCCCAGCGCTACCTGGCGGACCTGCTCGCGGTGACCGGCGACGACACCGGCCGCGCCGACGTGCTGCGCGACTCCGCCGCGCTCGCGCTGGAACTGGCCGCGTCCGACCCGGGCAATGCCAGCTGGCAGCGCAACGCCGCCCTGCTGCAGTCCCGGCTCGGCGAATTCCTGCTGGAGCACGACGACCTCCCCGCCGCCCGGAAAGCGCTCGACACCGCGGTGAAGATGCTCGAGGACCTGGCGACCCGTGAAGCCGACAATCGAGAATATCCGCGGCTGATCGCCGTTGCCGAGGCGCGACGCGCGCGCGCTGCCGGGACCCGCGATGCCGCCGCGACCGCCCGCCGGATCGAGGCGGCGATCGCGCGCTTCGAGGCCAACCGCGTCGAAGGCGAGGCGGCCGGGAGTCCCAACCTGGTCCTGGCGCAGCTGTGGAAGCAGCTCGGCGATGCGCGCCGGGAGGGCGGCGACCGCAAGGCCGCGCTCGCTGCCTGGGACGCCGCCACGGCGGCGCTGCCGGCCGACCTCGACGGCAGTCGCGACTGGCGTCCACTGCTGGTCGCCGCCGAACTCGCCGAGCGCCGCGGCGACAGCGCTCGCGCGATCGTGCTGGCCGAACGGCTGGCGGCGATGAACGCGCGACCCGGCGCGCTGCTGGCCCTGTGCCGACGCCTCTCCTGCCCGACCGCTTCCCCGACGGAATCCGCCCCGTGAAGACCAACGACGCCGTGTTCGTGCCGCTCCGCCTCGCCGTGCTGACCATTTCCGACACCCGCACCCTGGCCGAGGACAGCTCCGGCCAGCTCCTGGTCGACGCGGCCACCGCCGCCGGGCATCGGGTGGCCGAGCGCGAGGTCCTGCGCGACGACGTCTACAAGGTCCGCGCGCTGGTCGCCCGCTGGATCGCCGACGACGGCATCGACGGCGTGCTCACCACCGGCGGCACCGGCTTCACCGGCCGCGACTCGACGCCGGAGGCGATCACGCCGCTGCTCGACAAGACCATGCCCGGCTTCGGCGAGCTGTTCCGGGCGCTGTCCTACGACGACATCGGAACCTCGACCCTGCAGTCGCGCGCCTTCGCCGGCCTCGCCAACGCGACCTTCGTGTTCTGCCTGCCGGGCTCGACCTCGGCCTGCCGCCTGGCCTGGGACAAGATCATCAGGGACCAGCTCGACGCACGGACGCGGCCGTGCAACCTGGCGGCGCTGAAGCCGCGAC
The DNA here is from genome assembly GCA_044221335.1 of Ahniellaceae bacterium. Classification (GTDB taxonomy): domain Bacteria; phylum Pseudomonadota; class Gammaproteobacteria; order Xanthomonadales; family Ahniellaceae; genus JBGAPI01. Next base: position 36,286 of record JBGAPI010000028.1, on the reverse strand, counting down.
TCCGCGAGTAGGGGTGCGCCTCGGACGCTCCGGCAGACCCCGTCGTTGCCGAAAGGCGTAGCGAAGCAATCCAGCAGGCTTTGCTCCAGCATTGGCGCGGCGAAGAGCAAAGGCACTGGATTGCTTCGCTACGCTCGCAATGACGGGCGTGTCGCGTTGCGGGAACCTGCGGTGAAACGGCGGGGCGAAATCACTCGATGACTTTCCGGGTCTTCGCAGTGGACGCCCCGCGATGCGCCGTCGCTGGCGCATCCAAGCCGCCCTCTGCCCTCTGCCCTCTGCCCTCTGCCCTCTGCCCTCTGCCCTCTGCCCTCCGCCCTCCGCCCTCTGCCCTCTGCACAGCGCCGGCGATGCCCGAAACGCACCCGGAACACCCACCCACCGTCCGGACATCCAGCCGTCCATCCATCCATACGCCCCCGTAGAGTTGCGCATCCACGGATTTTCGATACGATCGGGGCATCCGCCCAATTCCGGGCGTGGAGACCGCTGCCATGACGCTCAATCCGATGATGAAACGAATTTGTTGGCTTTACGTACCGAATCTTGCCGGCTCCGCCAGCAGTAGATCCTCGACATCATCTTCCGGAACTCAAGGTCATGACTCTCAATCAACTTCGCATCGTCGTAGCGATCGCTGACGCGGGCTACAACATCACCCACGCTGCCACCCTCGTACACGCCACCCAACCGGGCCTGTCGAAGCAGCTGAAGCAGCTCGAAGACTATCTGGGCCACACTCTCTTCGTCCGTCAGGGCAAGAGCATCAAGGGCCTCACTCCCGCCGGCGAACGCATCCTGGTCCACGCGCGCAACGCCGTGACCGAAGCCCGGCAGATCCGCACCATCGCCGCCAATCTCAAGCGCGCACCCGGCGGCTCGCTGCGCATCGCCACCGTTCATACCCAGGCCCGCTATGTGCTCCCGCCGGTGATCGGCGAGATCCGCAAGCGCTGGCCCGACCTGTCCATCGATCTCTCTCCCGGCGAGCAGGACGAAGCCCTTGCGCGTCTCAAGCAGGGCGAAGTCGACGTCGCCGTGATCAGCACCAGCGGCAGCGTTCCGCAGGCGGTGCTGGCCGTTCCGGCCTACCACTGGCACCGCGTCGCCGTCGTGCCGCGCGCCCATCCGCTGGCGCAGTTGCGCCGGCCGCTGGAGTTCGCCGACCTCGCCGCCTACCCGCTGATCAGCTACCGCTCCTCGCGGCTGCCGGAGTCGAGCCTGCATCAGGCCTTCGCCGACCACGACCTCGCGCCGGACATCGTGTTCACCGCGCGCGACGCCGACGTGATCAAGGCGCATGTGCGTGCCGGTCTCGGCGTCGGCCTGATCGCCGCCGTCGCGGTCGAGGCGAAGGACCATGCCGACCTCGCCGTGCTCGACATCAGCAAGCTGTTCGCGCGCTGCACGACCTGGATCGCGCTGCGCCGTGGCGACGTGATCCCGCACTATGTGCGCGATTTCGTCAGCCTCTACGCACCGCAGGTCCCGACCACGCTGCTCGACAACCTCAACGCCAGCCAGGACAAGCTGCTGGGGCTGGAGGCGCCGGTGTGGCCGACCACCAAGCTGGCACAGGCGGCCTGACGCGCGCGCTGGAGCCCTGGCGCGGCGACCGTGGTTGCCGCGCCCTGTTTCGCTCCTGCGGAGGAGGGCCCAGGGGACAGGACCAAGCGGGTTCGAGGGCCGGCTTCAGGGCGAAAGCGCTGATCCGACCATCCGGAACCTCGCTTCGTCGCCGTCGCAGGGCGGGCACTGCCCGCCACCGCGAAACGGTGGGGCAATGTCGGGCGGCGCCCGACCTACGCGCTCCCGACGATCGCTCTGGGCCCCGGGGCCCGCTCTCCGCCACGCGCCTGGCCGAAGCGCACGGCCGGTGCATCCAGGATGCACCCTACCCGTCAAGCCCATGGATCCCGCACTCGCGCTTCAACCCGAAGAACCGCGTCTCCTCCTCGCGCATGCCGTCGGCCAGCCGGCGGGTGGTCGGCACGTCACCGATCGAGACGTAGCCTTCGTGCCACAGCGGGTGATAGGGGAGGTCGTGGCGGGTCAGGTAGTGCCAGACGTCGCGATCGCTCCAGTCGGCCAGCGGGTGCACCTTCCAGCGGCCGTCGCGCAGCTCCACGAAGTCGATGCCGCGACGCGACGTCGACTGGCCGCGACGCAGTCCGGCGTACCAGGTACGGACCTCGAGCTCGGTCAGCGCGCGCTGCATCGGCTCGACCTTGGTGATGCGGTTGTAGCGGTCGATGCCCTCGACGCCCTGCTCCCACAGCCGGCCGTAGCGCGCCTCCTGCCAGGCCGCGGTCATCGCGGGCCGGTAGGTGCGCAGGTTGAGCTTCAGCCGATCGGACAGCACGTCGATGAACTGGTAGGTCTCGGGGAAGAGATATCCGGTATCGATCAGCAGCACCGGAATGCCCGGCAATCGCTGGGTCAGCAGGTGCAGGGACACCGCCGACTGCGCGCCGAACGACGACGACAGCACCTGCTGGTGCGGAAGGTTCGCCATCGCCCAGTCGACCCGCCCTTCCGCGGACAGCGTGCCCAGGTAATCGTTGAGTTCGCCGCGCGCGCGATCGTCTTCGGCAACGGCCACCAGGTCGGGCAGGTTCATGGGAGGGTCTCCACACGGATATCGAGGTTCGGCAGGCCGGCGACGATGCCGACCCGGCGGACGAAGACGCCGAAGCCTTCGCCGGCCTCGCGCTCCGCGGCATAGCGGGCGAAGGCGGCGTCGAGCTCGGCGAGAATCCCGGGTTCCGCGATGTTCTCGCGGTACAGGCGGTTCAGGACACGGCCCTGCGCATCGCCGCCGAGATAGAGGTTGTAGCGGCCGGGGGCCTTGCCGATCAGCGCGATCTCGGCCAGATGCGGCCGCGAGCAGCCGTTCGGGCAGCCGCTGACGCGCAGGTGGATCGGCTGCCCGATCAGCGCGTGCTTCGCCAGCAGGTCCTCGACCTTGCCGATCAGCTCGGGCAGATAGCGCTCGGCCTCGGCCATCGCCAGCGGGCAGGTCGGCAGCGCGACGCAGGCGAGCGCACGCTGGCGCAGCGGGGAGAGCAGCTCCGGGGTCGCGACACCGTGCTCGCGCAGGATCGCCGAGATCCGCTCGCGCCGTTCGGAGGGTATGCCGGAGATCAGCAGGTTCTGGTTCGGCGTCAGCCGGAAATCGCCGTCGTGCTCGCGCGCCACCGCGGCCAGCGCGCTGCGCAGGTCGACACCGTCGCGATCGGCGATCCGCCCCGACAGGACCCGCAGCCCGAGGTGCCAGCGGCCGCCGGAACCCTCGATCCAGCCGAGACGATCGGCGTTGCTGTGGAACTCGAAGGGCCGTGCCGGCGCCAGGGTGACGCCGGCACGCCGTTCGACCTCGCCGCGGAACCACTCGACGCCGCGGTCGGCGATCGTGTACTTCAGGCGCGCGTGCTTGCGGTTCGTGCGATCACCGAAATCGCGCTGCGTCGTCACCACGGCCTCGGCGACCGCGAGCAGGTGCTCCGGCCCGTGGAAGCCGAGCACGTCGGCGAGGCGCGGATAGGTCGCGGCCTCGCCGTGGGTGCTGCCCATGCCGCCGCCGACCGTGAGGTTGAACCCGACGAGGCGCCCCTGCTCGACGACCGCGATGAAGCCGAGGTCCTGCGCGAACACGTCGACGTCGTTGAACGGCGGCAAGGCCACGGCAGCCTTGAACTTGCGCGGCAGGTAGGTCGGGCCGTAGAAGGTCTCGGATTCGTCGACCCCTTCGATCCTTTCGCCGTCGAGCCAAATCTCGTGGTACGCGCGGGTCTTCGGCAGCAGGTGCTCGGACAGCTTCCGGGCCCAGTCGAGCACCTCGTCCTCGACCGGGCTGCGCGCCGGCACGACGGTCGCCATCACGTTGCGGTTGACGTCGCCGCAGGCGGCGATGGTGTCGACCAGCACGCGGTTCATCGCGGCGATGGTGGACTTCAGGTTGCGCTTCACCACGCCGTGCAGCTGGAAGGCCTGCCGGGTGGTGAGCCGCAGCGTGCCGTTGGCGTAGCGCGTCGCCAGCTCGTCCAGCGCCAGCCACTGCCGCGGCGTCGCGACGCCCCCCGGCAAGCGGGTGCGGATCATGAAGCTGTAGGCGGGCTCGAGCTTCGCGCGGCGGCGCTCGTCGCGCAGGTCGCGATCGTCCTGCTGGTAGGAGCCGTGGAACTTGATCAGCGACTGGTCGTCCTCGGCGAGCGCACCGGTGACCGGGTCCGCGAGGCTCTCGACCAGCGTGCCGCGCAGGCCGCGGCTGGCGGACTTGATGTCCTCGACGTGGGAAAGGGCCGGGACGCTCATCAGTACACGTCCCGCTGGTAACGGCCGGTGGCGGTCAGCTCGGCGAGGTACTCCGCCGCACCCTCGGCGTCGACGCCGCGCTGGCGCTCGACGATCTGCAGCAGGGCGCGGTGCACGTCCGGCGCCATCCGGCTCGCATCGCCGCAGACGTAGACCGCCGCGCCGGACTCGAGCCAGGCATAGACCTCGGCGGCGCGCTGCAGCAGGCGGTGCTGCACGTAGACACGCTCGTCCTGGTCGCGCGAGAACGCGAGGTCGAGGCGGCTCAGCGCGCCGGTCTTCAGGGCGGCCTGCCACTCCAGCTGGTAGAGGAACTGGGTATCGAAGTGCTGCTCGCCGAACACCAGCCAGTTGCGACCGCGATCGCCCCGCGCGGCGCGCTCGGCGACGAAGGAACGGAACGGCGCGACGCCGGTACCGGGGCCGATCATCAGGATGTCGCGCTGGCCGTCGACCGGCAGGCGGAACCGCGGATTCGCGACCAGCTCGAACTCGACCGCCGCGTCCTCGCCGAGATCGGCCAGCTGGCGGCTGGCGGCACCCTGGCGGCGCTCGCCGTAGTGCACGTCGTCGCGCAGCGCGACGGTCAGATGCAACTCGCCGTCGTGCCCGGACTTGCTGCTGGCGATCGAGTAGGACCGCGTCGCCAGCGGTCGCAGCTGCTGCGCGAGATCGGCGGCCGTCCAGGCCGCCGGCCAGCGCGTCACCAGGTCGATGAACTGGTGCTCGCCGACGAAGCGGCTGAACGCCTGGGGCTCCTTGCTCGCCAGCAGTTGGGCGAGCTCGGCGTGGTTGGCGCGCGCCGCGTGGGCGGCGACCAGCGGCTTCGCCAGCCGGGTCAGCTCGCGCGATTCCGCCAGCAGGCGGCGCAGCGCGACCGGACGGCCGTTGTCGTCGACCGTGGCGTCGCCGTCGGCGCCGGTGGCGACGAGCACCGCGTCGACCAGCGCGGCGGCATTGCGCGGCTTCAGCGCGACCGCGTCACCAGGCTGCCAGGCGACCGCGGCGTCGACCGCGAATTCGAGGTGGCGCACGTCCTTGCGGGCGCCGCGGGCGGTGATCCGCTGGTTGCCGATCAGCTGCGCCGCGAACGTCGTCGGCGCCGCCGGCGCGGCCGCGACCAGCGGTCGCAGCACGGTGACGCTGGCGGACGGCAGGCTCGTCGGGGACTCGGATTCCAGACGCTCGCGGGTCTTCGACAGCGCGTCGCTGCCGAAGCGCTGCGCCGGGACGTCGAAATCGAGGTCGGCCTCGCCACGGGCGACCAGGCGAGTGGCACCGAGCTCGGCCAGGCGCTCATCGAGCTTTCGGGCCGCGGCACAGAAGTGCGGGTAGCTGCTGTCGCCGAGGCCGAACACCGCGTAGGACAGCTGGGCGAGCTTCGGCGCGCGGCGACCGGCCAAAGCGTCGAAGAACGCGCGCGCGTCGTCCGGCGGATCGCCATCCCCCTGGGTGCTGATCGCGACCCACAGCAGGCTCTCGGCCGCCAGTTCCTTCAGCGAATAGGCGTCGATCCGGACCAGCCGCGCCGCGACACCCGCCGACTGCGCCTCCGCCAGCAGGCGCTCGCCGACCTTGCGGGCGTTGCCGGTCTGGCTGCTGTAGACGATCGTGAGGCTGGCCGCGGTCCTGGCGGCAGCCGCCGGCTCGGTTGCCTGCGGCAACGCGGCGTGGACCGCGCCGGCAAGCGCCAGTCCGGCACTGTAGCCCGACAGCCACAGCAGCTCGTCGCGCCCGAGCCCTTCCACCCGCGTCCGCAGGGCAGTGAAACGCAGCGGTTCGGCATCGGTCAGGGGCAGCGGCAGCACGGCGGACATCGGCGATTCCTGGTCTCGCACCCTGATCGGGAGCGTGGAATCACAGGCTAGTCACCTGAGCGCGGCAGGGCTAAGGAGGAGAGAGAATGCGCTTATGCCCTGTTTCGATGCTCGAGGGCTGAGGGCGCTGGACCCAGAAGCGCGAATACCCGTCATTGCGAGCGCAACGAAGCGATCCAGCGCCTTTGCTGTTCGTCGCACCCGAGCCAAAGCGAAGGCGCTGGATGGCTTCGTCGCCGCTGCGCGCCGCCTCGCAATGGCGGAGAGTTTTCCGGGCACCGAACCCTCTGCCCCGAGTCCCATCGAAGCGAAGGCCCAAGCCCAGGAAACGAACCCGGAAGGTTCAGCCAACAGCCCCCAGCACTCACAAGCCAGTCACAGAATGTCCCCCGTCACAGTCGTTCGCCATTCCCCCGATGAAATTGCGACCCGCCCTGCAGATACTGGCTTCAGGACAAGATCTGGAGTTGTGCAGTGCCGACCACCGTGGATGCCCAAGTCATTTCCGACCTGCGTGCCATCGAGCAGAAGGTCCGGCCGGGCATGCTGTCCAATCTGATCGATGTGTTCCTGAACGAGGCGCCGCCGCTTCTGCGAAAGATCGCGGAAGCCGGCAACGCCAGGGACTCGCGGCGGATCGCGGTCGCGGCCCACACCTTGCGTTCCGGGTCGGCGGGTCTGGGAGCCGCGCAGCTCGCCGAGCTATGCCATGAACTCGAGGTCCTGGCGGAACACCAGGCCCCGCTGACCCGTGACCTCTATCTCGAGCTGTGCCACGCCTATCGCGCCGCGGCCACCGAGCTGTCGCAGATCGCACGTTCGAAGGAGAACACCTAGCGCCGCAGGATCGGCGCCGGCAGTACCCGACGCACCACGGGGGCAAGCAACAGCGAGCAGGCGCCGCCGAGCCGGCAATCGGCGGTGTCTACTGGGGTGGGCGGCTGGCGCCGCTCGCTGCTCCTTGCGCCCGACCGGAGGGCGGGTGCGCGCCGGGCGAGGATCGGACGAATCGCCCGGTGCCAGATTTCTTTTGCGCGGCCCGTGGCCGCGAAAATGAAATCTCGACAGTGGCGCCCGCTTTCATTCGACGCAGCGCGAACGCGGATCGGACAATCGCTTGGTGAAGCAGGCTCCGCCTGGCCTCCCAATGTCCTGAATGTCTGCAGTTTTCCTGAACATCACGCTTCGGACGCCAGCAGTACAACAGAGTCGCCCACCACGGAGCCGACTCATGGACTTCTTACCGCGCGCCCGGCCTGACGCCGCGCACATTTCGCTCACCGGACGCCGCACCGTGCTGACGGCCATCGGTTCCCTCGGTGTCGTCGCGCTGGCGCTCCGACCGTCCGCGCTCGCGCCACTGGCCGACGCGCACGCCGAGGTGCTGGCGGCCGCTCCCAACCTCAACCAGCAGGGCCTGACCGGCGCCTGGTACGACCCGACCATGCCCGGCCAGGGATTGCTGATCGAGACCTACCCGGACCTGCTCGGCAGCGGCACCGGCTTCGTCTTCGGCGGCTGGTTCACCTACGAGGCGGTCGGCGGGGTCGAGCAGCAGCGCTGGTACAGCTTCTCCGGATCGATCACCGACGGTGTCAGCACGGCCGCGGTGACGATCTATCGCAACACCGGCGGCAACTTCGATGCCGCGCCGGTGACCTTCGCGGTCGAGGTCGGAACCGGAGAGCTGCGCTTCGACTCCTGCACCGCCGGCCGCTTCGATTTCAGCATGAGTGACGGCCGCAGCGGCACGATGCTGCTGACCCGCCTGCTGCCCGACGTCGCCTGCGCCAGTGCCGGAACGACGACCAGCACCGACGTCGACTTCGCCTATTCCGGCGCCTGGTACGACCCGGCGACCAGCGGACAGGGATTCTTCCTCGAGGTGAATCCGAACTCGCCGTACGTGTTCCTCGCCTGGTTCACCTATGTCGCCGACGGCCAGTCCCAACCCGGCGCCGGCGGACAGCGCTGGTACACCGGCCAGTCGGTCTACGTGCGCAGCTCCCGCAGCATCGAACTGGTGCTGTACGAGACGGTCGGCGGAACGTTCAACCAGCCCAGCGCCACTACCACCACCGCGGTCGGCCGCGCGACGCTCGGCTTCACCGGCTGCGATTCGGCGACGCTGGCCTACGCGTTCACCGGCGGCGCGCTGGCGGGCCGCTCCGGCGCGCTCCGGGTCACCCGGACCGGCTCGACCCCGAAGGCCTGCGTCTTCGGCGGCAGCTGCGCGCTGATCCCGCAGGAGACCGCCGGGCCCTTCCCGTTGAGTTCCGTGCTGTCCCAGACCGGAATCGTCCGGCGCGACATCCGCGATGGCCATATCGGCGTGCCGCTCACGATCGTGCTGAAGCTGGTCAATGCCAACAACGGCTGCGCGCCGGTCGCCAACGCGGCGGTCTATATCTGGCACTGCGACAAGGACGGCGTCTATTCCGGCTACGCCAATCAGACCGGCGGGGTCAATGCGACCGGGCAATCCTTCCTTCGCGGCGTGCAGGTCAGCGACGGCACCGGCCAGGTCGTCTTCACGACGATCTATCCCGGCTGGTACGCCGGCCGCATCACCCACGTGCACTTCCAGGTCTTCCTCGGCGGCGTGCTCAACGGCACGGCCACCCGCACCTCGCAGTTCGCGTTCCCGCCGGCGATCACCACGGCCGTCTATGCTTCCAGCCTCTACGCCAGTCATGGACAGAACAGCTCGGTGGCCAGTCTCGCCCAGGACAATGTGTTCAGCGACGGCGTGACCTACCAGCTCGCCGGAGTCACCGGCAACGTCGTCGACGGCTACGTCGCGACCCTGGTGGTCGGCATCGCTGCATGAAGCACTGTTGCGACCCCGCGTCCGTGCGATCCGGATCCGCGAGGCCCTGATCCGATGCGCCTGTGGCTGCGCCTGTTCCTCGCCTGCGCGGCCCTTGCCGTGCTCACCTGGGCCGGCTTCCTCGCGTGGCAGCGGCAGGCGTTCCTGCGGGGGTTCCAGGGCTACCTCGATGCCATCGCGGCGGACCGCGCCCATACCGTCGCGGAGCGTCTGCTGACGCGCTATCGCCGCGACGGCGGCTGGGACCCGCTGCGGCGGGATCCGGACGCGTTCGGGGCGATCGTCGACCCGAACGGACCCGCGACGTCACGCGCGCGCCCCGACGACCCACCGCCGGGCGAGCCGCCACGTTTCCCGCGTGGCCAAGGCGACGGCGATCCGCGCACGCCTCGCGGACCGGGTGACGGCGATTCCGAGCCGCACCGCGGACCGCACCCGGATGGACCGGGCCGACCTCGGCCCGGTCCACCCCCCGACGGCTTTCGCGATCGCCCGCACGGTCCACCGCCGGAGCATCTCGACGCGGGAACGCGGCTGGCGCTGTACGACGCCGAGGGCCGCTACGTCGCCGGCAACACCCAGGCGGACGCCGCGGCGCCGACCGTGGCGGTGATGGTCGACGACGTGGTCGTCGGCTCGGTCCGTATCCTGCCGCTGGCGCTTCCGAGCGGCGGCCTCGAAGACGACTTCGCCCGCCAGCAGCTCGGCGGCGCCGCGATCGCGGCGGGAGTGGCGCTGGCGATCGCACTGCTGCTGTCGCTGCTGCTGGCGCGCCGCCTGCTGCGACCGGTGCGCGCACTGACCCGGGCCACCGAGTCGCTCGCGGCGGGTGACTACGCATCGCGGGTCGCGGTCCAGGGCCGCGACGAGCTGGCCCTGCTCGCGACCCACTTCAATCGCCTCGCGGCCGCGCTCGACGACAACCGCACCGCCCGGCAGCGCTGGGGCACCGACATCGCCCACGAACTCCGCACCCCGCTGACGGTGCTGCAGATGGAACTGACGACGCTGGTCGAGGGCATCCGGACCCCGACCGCGGCCGCGCTGCGTTCGCTGCTCGCCGAGTGCGAACGGCTGTCGGCGCTCACCGAGGATCTCTACCAGCTGTCGCTCGCGGACAGCGGTGCGCTCGAATACCGCTTCGAGGCCACCGACCTCGCCGCGCTGGTCGCCGATCTCGTCCCCGCGCACGCGGGCCTGCTCGACGAGCAAGGGATCGAACTCGACGCGGCGATCCCGCTCGTGCCGGTACTGGTGCGCGGCGACCCGGTCCGGCTCGGGCAGCTGCTCGACAACCTGCTGGTGAACTCGCGGCGCTACACCGAACCGCCGGGCCGCATCGAGGTGCGCCTGTCGACGATCGCCAGCGGCGTTGAGCTGATCGTCGAAGACACGCCACCGGCCGTCGCCGCCGACGACCTTCCGCGGCTGTTCGAGCGGCTGTTCCGCGCCGAAAGCTCGCGCAGCCGCGCGCGCGGCGGTGCCGGGCTCGGCCTGGCGATCTGCCGCGCGATCGTCGATGCGCACCAGGGTCTGATCCGCGCTGAGGCCTCGCCGCTGGGCGGCCTGCGCGTCGTCGTCGAATTGCCGTCGTGGTCCTCGGAGCCGCACGCATGAACTCATCCGCGCTCGTGCTGGTGGTGGAAGACGAGGCCAAGATCGCCAGTGCACTGGTGGACTGGCTGCAGGCCTCGGGCTTCCGCACCGCGCACCTCGACCGTGGCGATCTCGTCGCCGGCTGGGTCCGCGAGTATCGCCCCGACGCGATCCTGCTCGACCTGATGCTGCCCGGCGAAGACGGACTGTCGGTCTGCCGCCGGCTGCGCGCCGACAGCAACGTGCCGATCCTGATGCTGACCGCGCGGGTCGAGGAGATCGATCGCCTGCTCGGGCTCGAGGTCGGTGCCGACGACTACATCTGCAAGCCCTACAGCCTGCGCGAGGTCATCAGCCGCCTGCGCGCGGTGCTCCGGCGCAGTGGCGCGGCGCCATCCGTCGCCGCGCAGCCCTCGCTCGATCACGATCGCTTCGAGCTGCGCCTCGAGCGCAAGTCGGTCGCGCTGACTCCGGTGGAGTTCCGCGTGCTGGAGCGCCTGATGAGCCATCCGGGCAAGGTCTTCTCGCGCCGCGTGCTGACCGACGTCGCCTACACCGATCACCGAGTCGTCAGCGACGCCACCCTCGATAGCCACGTCCGCAACCTGCGCCGCAAGCTCGTCGAACTCGGCCTGCCCGACGCGATCGGCTCGGTCTACGGCATGGGCTTCCGCTATTGCGCTCCGTAGGGCGGGCACTGCCCGCCGTTGCCTCAAGGGCTCACTGATCCATCGGTTCAGGACCCAGTGAAGCCGCCGAGACCCTTGGACTTGCTTCGGCGCGACGGCGTCATCGCCGGCGAATCCGGAGTCGCTCCGAGAGGGCCCAGGGCCCGGTAGGGCCGGGGCGAGCGCATGGGGCGGGCACCGCCCGCCGTCGTGATGCGCCGAGGCAGTGGCGAGCGGTGGCCGATTCATTCGAATCCGTCGTTGAACAGGTTGCTGTCGACCGCCGGCTGCAGCGCCACGCCGACTTCCAGGTCGGCGGCATAACCGACGGCATTGTCGCCACTGATCGTCGGCGATTGCAGCACCGCGTGGTCGTCGCTGAACACGTTGTCGGTATTCAGGCTGACGGCATTCAAGTTGCTCGTGCTCGAAGGATAGAGCCCGGTCTGGGCGTACACGGTCCGGCAGGTGGCCTCGGGCAGCGCCAGCTGCGAGGTGCGCGCGGCGTTCGCGCCCGAAGTGGCCTTTGCAGCCGACTCGTAGATTTCGAAGTGGATGTGCGGCCAGCGGCCGGCGTAGCAGCCCGGAAAGATGGTGAGGAAGCTGACCTCGCCGTTCGCGTCCGAGACCTGCACGCCACGAAGATAGTTCTGGGTGGTGACGCCGGAGGAATACAGCGAATAGCCGCCGGTGGCGTTGCAGTGCCAGAGATACACCGCGAGACCGGCGAGCGGCGCACAGGTCGCGACCGTGCTGACCAGCCTCAGCGTGACCAGCAAGGGCGTGCCGGCGGCGACGGCGCTGCCGGCGGAACCGAAACTCGCACGGATGTCGCTGCGCACGATGCCCGAGGTCGTCAGCACGTTCGGGCCATTGGTGCCGTCGCCGGGATAGGGGCCGCCGGTCTCGCTCGGGATCAGCGTGCAGGCGAGGCCGCGCAGCGGCAACGCGCCGGCCGCCGTCGTGGCCGCCACGGCGCCCAGGCGCGCCAGGAATCGGCGACGACGCCGAGCGAGGACATCGAGCGTCTCGGCCAGGCCGGCGTGATCGGACAGCAGGAATTCGGGCGGGCGCTGAGGCATGGTCGGACTCCGTTCGGGTGGAACCGACGCTAGCCCCGCGGTCGTTACCCGATCCTTCGGAAATCCGGGAGAAATCCGGGAGATCGTCCGACGGTGACGGCCAGCACCGCCCTATCACGATCGCCGTGCGAACGATCCCGCAACGAACTCCGAGCGATCGATTAACGAACGGGCCGCTAGCGTCGCCGCTCCTCTTCGACCAGGGACGGCGATGTCGATCCGACGGCAGGCACGAAATCTTCTGACCGCGGCACTGCTCGCCGCGGTCTTTCCGATCGCGGCCCAGGAGAGCGCTCCGGCGCCGACCGATGCCGCTCCGACGGCTCCGACGCGAACTCTCGACACGGTCGTCGTCGCGGGCGTCGTACCGGGACCGGGCCTGTGGCGACTGTCGAAGGGGGATCACGCGCTGTGGATCCTGGGCACGCTGCAGCCCCTGCCGAAGAAGATGCAGTGGGTCGGACGCGAGGTCGAGCAGCGCATCGGCGCCGCGCAGGAAGTGCTGCTGCCGGCCTCGGCCGAGATGCGGATCGGGGGTTTGGCCGCGCTCACGCTGCTGCCCTCCCTGCCGGGGCTGCGCAACAACCCCGACGGCGCGACGCTGGCCGAGGTACTGCCGCCCGACCTGCTCGAGCGCTGGCGCGCGCTGGCGAAGCGCTACCTCGGCGACGACCACGCCCACGAGAAGCGCCGTCCGTTGTTCGCCGCCGAGGACCTGTACACGGCGGCGCTCGATCGCACCGGCCTGGTGCGCGACGCGACCGTCACCGAGCGCGTGCTGAAGATGGCGAAGCACGCCAAGGTCACTGTCACCCACCCCGCGATCCAGCTGACCCTGGACAAGCCACGACAGGCGATGAAGGACTTCAAGCGCGCCCGCCTCGACGACCTCGCCTGCATGCGCCAGACCCTCGACCGCGTCGAGACCGATCTTTCCGTGATGCGCGAGCGCGCCGACGCCTGGGCCTACGGAGACCTTGACGCCCTGTTTGCCCTGCCTTACGTCGAGCAGCAATCCGCCTGCGACGACGCCATCCTCGCCGCGCAGTGGGCCGAGACCAACGGCATCGAGCATCTGCGTCCGCGCCTGCGCGAGCTCTGGCTCGATGCCGCCCGGGCGGCGCTGGACAAGAACACCGTGACCTTCGCGGTGCTGCCGATCACGGAAATCCGGCGCAGCGACGGGATGGTCGCGGCACTGCAGGCGGAGGGCTATGTCCTCGATCCGCCGGGAGCGGTTTTGGGTGACCTGCGGTCACCCTAGGCCGCCCCCCGTAAAGAGCCGGGAAGAGCGTCCTCGATCGAGGGCCTTCGTGGCAGCGTCAGTCGTGCGAATTCGCGGGAACCGACATCGGAGTCCCGGCGCGGATCTCCGCGATCGCGCGCTCCAGCACCTCGTCCCGTCCCTCGCGAAGGCCGGCGATGCTGGAGCTCACCACGATGTCGGGGACGATGCCGACCCGCTGGGTCGGTCGGCGGTCCGGGTAGAACACGCCGATGCCGCTGATCGCCGTCCGGAGGCCGAAGGGCAGCGCGATGCTGGAGACGTTGCCGTCGGCGCCCGAGGTGGTGCCGCCGATCACGATGGCCCGCGGCGACGCGCGCAAGGCCATCGCCGTGTACTCGGCCTGGCTCACCGAGGCGTCGTCGACGAGCACCACGACTTTGCCGCCGTAGTGCGGGGTCGCGGGCGGCAGCGTGGTGCCGTTGCTCCAGCGGAAGGCGCCAGGATTCGCGAGGTCCGGGACGGTGAACACCGCGAACGGGACCTCCCGGTCGACGAGCAGCGTGCCGAGCGCGAATACGACGAATTCCGCCGGATAGTTTCGGATGTCGACGATCAGCCCCTTCGTATCGGCGGCGGCGGCGATGTAGCCAGGGACATCGGCGGCCTTGACCGTCGACAGCTTGAGATAGGCGATGTCGTCGCCGATGCGCTGGAAGGTCTCGCCGGGGCGGTCATGCCAGAGGCGCGACTTGGGGTCGAATTTGGTACGAGCAGTGGTGACCTGACGCGGCTTTCCGTCTCGCTCGATGCCGAGCGTCAGGGCAGCGCACGCGCCGGTCGTGAGTGAACCCGCGATGGCGCGTTTCCGTGCCGCGTCGTTCGACCCCGCGTAGTACGGCGACCAGCGCTCGACCAGTTGGGTGACCGGCGCGCCGTCGACGTCGACGACGACATCACCGGCAGCAAGGTCGACGTCCGCTGGCAGTTCCGGCAGCGTCTTCGCGATCACGGCGCGGCCGCCGACGAAGCGCAGGTCGAGCGGAACACGGCAGTCGCCCCCCGGCGGTCGCGCGTCGAGCGAACTCCAGAGGTTGGCGTGCGTGTCGTGGACGCGGACGATGAGCTTCAGCAGGCCGCGCTTGACGTCGAGCTCGGTGCGCGCGAGCGCGACCTCCGGAATCGCCTCGGCGAGGACCTGCGGCCAGTCCTCGTCCATCACGTCGCGGTAGGGATACCAGTACTCGACGATGTTCCAGAAGCGGTACACGGCGAGCAGCTGGAAGCCCGCATCCGGCACCTTGGCATCGGCGTAGGACAGTTCGACGTCGAACTCCGGATTGCCGACGTTCGCCGCCATCGAGACGAAGAACTGCTTGTCCGTCGGACGTGCGCGGTGGATCTCGGTCAGGCGCTTGCTCAACGCGGCACCGAGCGACGTGCGGTCGGCGATCCAGGCCAGCCGCGGACGTTCCTGCAGGGCGTTTTCGTCGAGGCTTGCGCAGGTCGTGCAGGCTTCGACCGGACCGAGGCCGTCGATCCACTTCAGCATCGCTCCGTTCGCCTCGGCGGCACTGCGGGCGTGCACGATCGCGGGCAGGACCCGGAACAGCTCGTAGTCCCACTGGCGCTTGCCCGCGGTCACTGCCGGGTGGTGGTACTTGAGGAAGCCCCACACCCGACCGAGCATCGTCAGATTCCGGACCTGCAGCTTGGACAACGCGTCCAGCGTGACCTTCGAGCCACCGTCGAATGCGTGGTCGGTCTCCAGCACGGTCTTCTCGCGCTCGACCGTCGGCGCCGTGGCCACCGGCTCGCCATCGACCAGCAATTGCAGGTCATCCGCCCAGGTCGTCCCGGTGCCGACGAGCAGCACGCCGAAGATCAGGTGCGTGGCCTCGGGCTTCAGCGGCAGGCTGATGCTGTACTCGCTCCAGTCCGTGCTGCCCGCGAGCTTGCGGCTCGCCATGTTGTCGAACGCGACCATGCCGCCTGGAGCGTCTTCCCGGAGCCACAGGCCCGCCATGCCTTCCACGTCCTTCGTCCGCAAATGGCCGCGGAGCTCGACCGTCTTGCCGACGAAGTCGATCGGGAACGACACGTTGGCGAAGGTGAAGGTCTGCGGACTCTTCCCGTCGCGCGTGATCCTGAGCGCGGAACTGCCGCCGTGCACGATCTCGTGGTCGACGGCGACGGTCTCTCTCGGCATCACCATCCAGTCCGGCGCCAGCCCCGCCGCCGTCGAGGACTCGAAATTCATCAGCTCCGGCAAGCCGGACCGCGGAGTGCCGGAGCCGTCTGGGCGCCAGGCGAGTGCGTCGGCACTGGCGAGCAGGAACAGGACGGACGCAAGAACAGGGATGCGGTTCGATGTCATGAGAGTCGGCATGGATCGGCGTGGGGTCTGCGGCGGAGCGTATCGAAGCCCGCACCCGAGGACGTCGCTCACCGTTCCCGGAACCCGGGGTGGCGCCGCACCCGTCCTGGGATTCGAAGCAGCGCCGGGACCGCTCTTCTCCGCGCTGCTAGGCCCCGACGACGGAAGCCCGCGCGAGCTCGAACTGCGCGACATGCTTCGCCAGCTTCGCTGCATCGCAATCCTTGCACAGGATCGGCTTGCCCTTGCCGGTGACCATGACCAGGGTCGTGTTTCGGCACCTCTTGCAGGGGGAATAGCCGGTGTCCGCGAGTTCGAAGTAGGGCCGGAACCAGCGGCACTGCGTCGCCGGCAACTTGGCCGCCAGCCACGCGTACTCCTGGAAGGGCAACCGCCCGCCGACATGGAGCTGCTTGAGCCGGGTCAGCGCCGCCAGCTCCTGGATCGAACCGACCTGCGACGTGTCGACGCTCAAGGCGTCGAGCCAGGTCATCCGGGCGAAGACCGCGAGCGAACCCACATCCTGCCGGGACCATAGGCTCCCGGTCACCGCAAGGTCGCGCAGGTTCAGCAGCCGGTTCAGTGGAGCGAAGTCGCGGATCAGCTTGACGTTCTCCAGTTCGAGGAACTCGAGGTTCGCCAAGGTCCCCAGCGGGTCGATCGATTCGATCTTCGTCGAACTGCCGATACTGAGGCAGCGCAGCTTCGTCAGCTGCGAAATGTTCCCGAGGCTGCGGACGTTGCTCCACTTCAACTGCAGCTCGGTCAGGTCGGTGAGCGCGCAGATCGCATCGAACAGCGGCTGGGTGACGTGCGACCAGACCCGGAGCCGCGTGATCTGCCGAAACGTCGGCAGCGCCTTCACCCAGGCCGCGATGACCCTCTTCTTCTCGGCGTCGTCGACCCGGCCATCCCAGCTGAGACACACGCTAGCGCTGCCGACGTAGTCCTCGACCCGGATGATCGACGCCGGCCACAGGTTCACATGGAAGGGATGGAGTGGAGCATTCACGGATCGGCACTCGCCGTCAGGACGTGCGCGAAAAAAACCTTCCCCAGAGGGAACGCTTCACCGGCGCGTAGAACTCCGCCGGAATACCCAGCATGCGCGGCGCGCCCAGCTGCGCACCGTCGAGACTGGAACCCTCATTCAATGCCTTGTTCACGACCGCCATCGTCGAGCTCCGCGAGGCCAGCGGCGCAAACAGGTGACGAGGTCCGTCGTGATACATCTGCTGCGCACGTTTCAGCGCGCAGAGCAAGATCGGTTCCACGTCCAGTGGAAATTCCCTCCAGCCGCCCTGTTTCGTCTTCGCCTTGAAGGTCGCCGGGATCCCGATGCGGCCCATGTGCGACACGGTGACGATCCCGAATGCTTCCGGAATCCAGTCGATCAGTCGGCGGGCGAGCATGGGGTCGCGGACTTCGGCAAGGACGGCCGATTCGATCGCGTCCTCCGTCATGTCGTCCGAAGCCAGTATCGAAATCACGATCCGAACCTTGTCATCAAGATCATTCGGCATCTGCGTTCCTGGCCGGGATCGACCGCGTGGCTGCCCTGCTCTCAAACGTCTTCGCATTTCGACGGGGAATCCGGCGCCGCCGGATTCCCTAGCAGTTCTCGTATTTCCAGTTGCGCTTCTTCCCCTCCGCCAGCCACTCGATCGTCTGCGCCAGGCGCTTCGCACGGGTCTCGTCGCGCTTGGCCTCGCCGATCCACTCGAGGTATTCGCGTCGGCAGCCCGGCGGGAAGGCATCCCAGGTCGCCTTGGCCTTCTTGTCGGCCGCAAGCGCCTTGATGAAATCGGCGGGTTCAGGAAGCGCGGCCTTCGGTGTCTTCTTCGCGCGGCTCGGCACCGGGGCGCCGGCCTCGTTGAGCGCCATCGCCTGCTTCGTCAGCGCGATCAGCTCCTTCTTCGACGGCAGGTCCTTGCGGGTGGTCAGCTTGCCGAAGCTGCCCATGCCGCCGTCCTCGCCGCCGCGGTTCGGCAGACCCAGCAATTCGGATTTCCAGAATCCGAACGAGGCGTGACCCTTGAACGCCGCCATCGAGCACAGGATGCCGCGGTACTGGAAGTGCGGGAACCCCCACTTGATCGTCTCCTCGACCTCGGGACAGGCCTGGTGGACGATCGCCCGGAGCTCGGAGAGGATCGGTCGCGCGAACTCCGCGGACTTCGCGATGTAGGCATCGACGCGGGGATCGGTCTTCGGCATGGCGAGGCTCCGAGGCGGGTCGCCGAATGCTGCCGCCGACGCTGCCGGGCGGCAAGCGCCCGCTGTCGTTCCGCGAGGAAAACGCGTCGACCGACGAATCCGTAACCTCTCCGGTCGCCGTCGTCTTCTAGGCTCCCGCTCGACATCGACGCGGAGCGAATCGCCATGGCCCATTGCCCCCACTGCGCAGCGGCTCTCTCCGCCGGCGCCACCTCCTGCCCGTCCTGCGGCGCAGGACTCGCGAACCCGCACGGCGCGACGGCGTCGGGCTTCGCCCACGTCCCACATCCGCACATCGAGCAGCGCAAGAAGAACAAGCCGAAGAGCGCCCGCGAGATGGCCGCGAAGCAGAGCGCGATCGGGCGCTTCAACGACTGGCTCGGCGTGAAGATCACCAGCGCCGTCGGCACCATGTGGTGCGCCTACGCATTCGCGGCGCTGGCGCTGACCAGCCTGCCCGACGCGATTCACGCCGGCACAGCGGCACTGGTCGCGTGGACCGCGCAGACCTTCATCCAGCTGGTGCTGCTGTCGATCATCATCGTCGGCCAGAAGATCGCGGGCGAGGCGTCCGACAAGCGCGCGATCGAGACCTACAACGATGCCGAGGCGGTGCTGCACGAGGCGCTGCAGATCCAGCAGCACCTGGCCGCGCAGGACGAGTGCCTGCGGAAGGTGCTTGCGGAGATGGAAAGATTGCGAAGCACAGCGCCGTAGGGCGGGCACTGCCCGCCATTGCCTCAGCGCGTCGCGTCGGCCCGCAGGTCGTAGGGCGGGCACTGCCCGCCATTGCCGCAGCGCGTCGCGCCGGCGCGCAGCGCGCGCCCTACCGGGGCCCGTACGCCCGCATGAACAAGGCGACGACGGAATCGATGTGGGCCTCGACGTCCCCCGGGCCGAGCAGCTTGGTGCAGCCGTAGGACAGCCGCGCATGGGGCTCGCCCTTGACCAGGCAGAAGAACTGGTGGGCCGCACGCTCGGTGTCCGGAATATCGAGCCCGCCGGCGGCGACCTCGGCGGCGAGGAACTGGCTCATGTGGACGCAGAGGATCTGCGGGCCTCCCTCCCAGAACAGCCGGCCGAGTTCGTCCGAGGGCTGCGCGCACATCATCCGGTGCAGCGCCATCGCCTCCGGGCTGACGATCAGGTTGAAGAAGCCCTGCGCAATGTCGCGCAGCTGCTTGGCGATCGGCGCGTCCGGATCGACCTTGAACAGCTGGTCGGGCAACTGCTCGGTGCACTTCTCGCGGAGAACTTCCTGAAAAAGCGTCCCTTTGTCGGCGAAATGACTATAAACAGTCAGTTTTGACACGTTGGCCGCGGCGGCGATCGCGTCCATGCTGGTGCCGTCGAAACCGTGCTGCGGGAACAGCCGCTTGCCGGCCTCCAGGATGGCGGCGCGCTTCTCAGGGTCTTTCGGGCGACCCAGGCGGGGGGTGTCGGACGTCATGGAAAATAATACTAGACGGTTCAGTTTAGTTAGTCTACTATACCCATCAGTTCAGTATGTGCCGCCCGTCAGCGGCAAAGGTAAACAACATGGAACTCCGCATCCCCGCCCGCCTCTGCTCGACCGTTCTGCTGGTCGTCGGTGTCGCCGCCACTGCGCTGCTGTCCGGCTGCTCGGGCCACGCCACCAATGAAGCCACGGTCCGCCCCGCCATCGTCGCACAGCCGACTTCCGCGGTCGGCCAGAACCTGTCGACCTACGCCGGCGAAGTCCGCGCGCGCTACGAGTCGTCGCTCGGCTTCCGGATCAACGGCAAGGTCTCGAAGCGTCTGGTCGACGTCGGCAGCGAGGTCAAGAAGGGAACCGCCCTGGCCAACCTCGAGACCCAGGACAACGAGCTCGCGGTGACCAGCGCGCGCGCCGTGCTGGCATCGGCCGAGGCCGACTGGGCGCTGGCGAACTCCGAGTTCGACCGCTATCGCCAGATGTACGACAAGAAGCTGATCGGCAAGAGCACGCTCGACGCCCGCGAGAGCGCGCTGAAGGCCTCCGCCGCCCGCGTCGACCAGGCCAAGGCCGCGCTGTCGGCTTCGCAGAACCAGTCGTCCTACACCACGCTGCGTGCCGACGCCGACGGCGTCATCACACAGACGATGATCGAGCCCGGCCAGGTCGTCGCCGCCGGCACGCCGGTCGTGATGCTGGCCCACACCGGCGAGCGCGAGGTGCTGATCAACGTGCCGGAGAACCGCATCAACGCGTTCAAGCCGGGCCAGCCGGTGCTGGTCGAGATCTGGGCCCATCGCGGCTCGCGCCTGACGGGCGCCGTTCGCGAGGTCGCCCCGGAAGCGGACCGCCTGAGCCGCACCTTCAACGTCCGCGTCGCCCTGAAGGAAGGCAACGACCAGACCGATCTCGGCATGACCGCGCGGGTCTACCTCGGCAACGAGTCCGACCGCGCCGACGCGCTGCTGGTGCCGCTGGCCTCGCTGACCGAGATCAACGGCAAGCCGGCGGTCTGGCTGGTCGACGGCAAGACCCACCAGGTGCACAGCACGCCGATCGAAGTCGGCGGCTATGGCGAGGCCGGCGTCACCGTGCTTTCGGGCCTCACCCCCACTGCGTGGGTGGTCAGCGCCGGCGCGCACAAGCTGGCCGATGGCGAGCGCATCCGGCCCATCGACCGAGACAACAAGGAAGTCACGTTGTAGGAATGGTGTTGACCTGCAACGACCTCGCTCGACCCACCCGGAAGTACTTCCACACCCCCG
>JBGAPI010000028.1:0-15392 GCA_044221335.1 Ahniellaceae bacterium | reverse complement strand
CTCACTCAGGGGGGGGCTCTACTCGCTTCGAAGTGACCTCGTACCGCCCGCGCCACCCAGCGCAGCGTTAACCTATTCCCGTGCAATCAACGGCACCGCGCCGCCTTGGGGGCCGCGCCGGACCGTTGTCCTCTTCGAGACCCTCCATGTCCCGATTCAATCTGTCCGAGTGGGCGCTGCGCAACCGGCCTCTGGTGCTCTATTTCATGATCGTGCTGGCGGTCGCCGGCATCTGGTCCTACCGCAACCTCGGGCAGTCGGAAGACCCGCCGTTCACCTTCAAGGTGATGGTCGTGCGGACGCTGTGGCCGGGCGCGACCGCGAAGGAGGTCTCCGAGCAGGTCACCGACCGGATCGAGGCCAAGCTGCTGGAGACCGGTTCCTACGAGTTCCTGCGCAGCTACTCGCGGCCGGGCGAGTCGCAGGTGTTCTTCATCATCAAGGACGCCTACTCCTCGGCCAAGGTGCCGGACATCTGGTACGAGGTGCGCAAGAAGATCACCGACATCCGCCAGACCCTTCCGCCCGGCGTGATCGGGCCATTCTTCAACGACGAGTTCGGCGAGACCTACGGCAACATCTACGCGCTGACCGGCGAGGGCTACGACTACGCCCTGCTGCGCGACTATTCCAAGCGGGTGCAGCTGGCGCTGCAGCGGGTCAGCGACGTCGGCAAGGTGGATCTCATCGGCCTGCAGGACGAGAAGATCTACATCGAGCTGTCCAACGCCAAGATCGCGACGCTCGGCATCCGCTTCAATGACGTGCTCGCCGCGGTCGACGCCCAGAACAGCGTGGTGCCGGCGGGCTCCTTCGAGACCGACAGCGACCGCATCTACCTGCGCGCCACCGGCGCCTTCGACTCCCTGGAGTCGATCCGCAACCTGTCGATCCGGGCCGGCGACCGCCTGTTCAAGCTGGCCGACGTCGCCAACATCTACCGCGGCTTCGCGGACCCGCCGCAGGCCAAGGTGCGCTTCGGCAAGCAGGACGCCGTCGCCATCGCGGTATCGATGAACAAGGGCGGCGACATCCTGCGCCTCGGCAGCGCGCTCGATACCGCCGTCAAGGAAGTCCAGGACACGCTGCCGGTCGGCATGGAACTGCACCTCGTCGCGGACCAGCCGAAGGCGGTCAGCCGCTCCGTCACCGAGTTCGTCCATACCCTCGGCGAGGCGGTGATCATCGTGCTGGCGGTGAGCTTCCTGTCGCTCGGCTGGCGCACGGGCCTCGTGGTCGCGCTGTCGATCCCGCTGGTGCTGGCGATGACCTTCGCCGCCATGAAGTTCTTCGGCATCGACCTGCACAAGATCTCCCTCGGCGCGCTGGTGATCGCCCTCGGCCTGCTGGTCGACGACGCCATCATCGCGGTCGAGATGATGGCGGTGAAGCTGGAGCAGGGCTACGACCGCATCCGCGCGGCCGCCTTCGCCTACTCCAGCACCGCGTTCCCGATGCTGTCCGGCACGCTGGTCACCGCGGCCGGCTTCCTGCCGATCGCGACCGCAGCGTCGGGCACCGGCGAATACACCCGCTCGATCTTCCAGGTCGTCGTGCTGGCACTGCTGCTGTCGTGGATCGCCGCGGTGGTGTTCATTCCCTACCTCGGCTACCGCCTGCTGCCCGAAGCCAAGCACGCCAAGGGTGAGCACGCCGGCGGCCACGAGGTCTACGACGGTGCCTTCTACAACCGCCTGCGTGCCGCGGTGATGTGGTGCGTCGACCGCCGCTGGACGGTGATCACCGTCACCGTCGTGGCTTTCGTCCTGTCGATGGCCGCGTTCAAGCTGGTGCCGCAGCAGTTCTTCCCGGACTCGACCCGGCTTGAGCTGATGGTCGACCTGAAGCTGCCGGAAGGCTCGTCGCAGACCGCGACCGACGTGCAGGCGAAGAAGCTGGAGGACATCCTCGGCAAGGACGAAGACATCGAGCGCTTCGTGGCCTACGTCGGCTCGGGCGCGCCGCGCTTCTACCTGCCGCTCGACCAGCAGCTGCCGCAGGCGAGCTTCTCGCAGTTCGTGGTGACGACCAAGAGCATCGAGGCGCGCGAGCGCGTCCGCAGTCGTCTGATCGCGATGTTCGAGAGCGATTTCCCGGAGCTGCGCGGACGCGTCCTGCGCCTCGAGAACGGCCCGCCGGTCGGCTATCCGGTGCAGTTCCGGGTCAGCGGCGAGGACTACGACACCGTGCGCCGCTACGCCAAGAAGGTCGCCGAGGTGATGCGCGCCGACGGCCGCCTCTCCAACGTCAACCTCGACGCCGACGAACCCTCGAAGATCATCCGCGCGAGCATCGACCAGGAGCGCGCCCGCGTGCTCGGCGTGTCCTCGCAGGACCTCGCGAACTTCCTGCAGAGCTCGCTGTCCGGCGCGCGGGTATCGATCTACCGCGAGAAGAACAACCTGATCGAGATGCTGCTGCGCGGCCCCGGCGAGGAGCGCGCCCGGCTCTCGCTGCTGAAGGATCTCGCCGTGCCGACCGCCAACGGCCGGGCGGTTCCGCTGGCGCAGATCGCGACGCTGGAATACGGCCTCGAGGACGGCATCATCTGGCGCCGCAACCGCCTGCCGA
The DNA here is from genome assembly GCA_044221335.1 of Ahniellaceae bacterium. Lineage (GTDB taxonomy): Bacteria > Pseudomonadota > Gammaproteobacteria > Xanthomonadales > Ahniellaceae > JBGAPI01. The sequence continues at coordinate 12,821 of JBGAPI010000028.1, read as the reverse complement.
CGATCACCGCGCGCGGCGACCTCTATGGCCACGTGCAGCCGCCGGAAGTCGCCGCCGACGTGCTGGCGAAGCTCGACCAGGTGAAGTCCGAGCTGCCGCCGGGCTACCGCATCGAGGTCGGCGGTACGGTCGAGGACTCCGGTCGCGGCCAGCGCTCGGTGGCCGCCGGCGTGCCGCTGTTCGTTTTCGTGGTGCTGACGGTGCTCATGCTGCAGTTGCGCAGCTTCTCACGCACCTTTCTGGTAGTCGCGACGGCCCCGCTCGGGATGATCGGCGTCACTCTCGCGCTCCTGCTGTTCCGGGTGCCGTTCGGCTTCGTGGCGATGCTCGGCGTGATCGCGCTGTTCGGGATGATCATGCGCAACTCGGTCATCCTGGTCGACCAGATCGACCAGGACATCGCCGCCGGCCACAACCAGTGGCAGGCGATCATCGACGCCACCGTGCGCCGATTCCGCCCGATCGTGCTGACCGCCGCCGCCGCGGTGCTGGCGATGATCCCGCTGTCGCGCAGCGTGTTCTTCGGCCCGATGGCGGTCGCGATCATGGGCGGCCTGATCGTCGCCACCGCACTCACCGTGCTGTTCCTGCCCGCGCTGTACGCCGCCTGGTTCCGGGTGAAGCGTCCGCCGAGCGGCTATGTGCACGAGGGCGGCGGGGTGGCTTGGCCGGGGGATGAGATCGCCTGAGGCTTCGTCGTTGCGTCAACGTTTGGATGGGTCGTGCGCTTCGTTGGTCGGTTGCGGCTGTAGGGCCCAGGGCCCAGTCGGGGGTGAGGCCAGAGTGGAAGGCTGTCGATCTTGCATTGGCCGCCTCGGCAAGAAGGCTCGGCGACATCGAGATGATGCGCGCTCGAACCGAAGCACGGCCATGTCGAACACTTCAGTCCAACTGTGCCCTGGGCCCTGGGCCCTGGGCCCTACATCTCACCACATCGACGAAGCGCTTCGCATAGGCGGCCGGTGGCCGCCCTACGACGCGCGGAGCGGAACCGCACACCGCGCACACCGAAACCGTACACCATGACCAATTTCCCCAGATGACTTCCGGCACTACGGACCCGGGAACCCCATCCGCCAGCCTTCCAGTTGATAACGAGGGACATCCGGCATAGCCTGTCCGACTTCCCTTGAGCTTGTGAGAATCCCATGTCGCTCGACTTCGAACGCGCCCGCTTCAACATGATCGAACAGCAGGTCCGCACCTGGGAGGTGCTGGACCTGCGCGTGCTCGACGCGATGAAGAAGGTGCGCCGCGAGGACTTCGTGCCGCCGCAGCACCGCCAGCTGGCCTTCGCCGACGTCGCGCTGCCACTTTCCGGCGGCCAGTCGATGATGAAACCGGTGGTCGAGGGGCGCTGCCTGCAGGCACTCGCGATCGAGCCGGGTGACTGCGTGCTCGAGATCGGCACCGGCAGCGGCTACCTCACGGCCTGCATGGCCGAACTCGGCCGCGAGGTGCTCTCCTTCGATGCCGACGCCGCGATGGTCGAGTCCGCCCGCGCCCGGGTCGCGTCGGCCGGCTACAGCAACGTGCGGATCGAGTGCCGCGACGTGCTCGCCGAGGGCTTCGATCCCGGCCAGAAGTTCAACGTGATCTGCGTCGGTGCCGCGGTGGCCACGATCCCGTCGCGCTGGCGCGAATGGCTCAATGTCGGCGGCCGCCTGTTCATCGTCCGCGGCGAGTCGCCGGTGATGGAGGCCGTCCTGATCCGCCGCAACTCCGAGCACGACTTCCGCATCGAAAGTCTGTTCGAGACCGACCTGCCCTACCTGTCGCACGCCGCGCCGCCCGCGCGCTTCGTGCTCTGAACCCCTTTTCCGGAGAGTCGTACATGCCCGTCCGCAGCAGCATTCGCATCGCCGTCCGCACCGCGCTGGCCGTCGCCCTGGTCGCCGCACTGGCTCCCGCCGCCCGCGCCGCGGACCTGTTCGACGTCTACCAGATGGCGCGGCAGAGCGATCCGACCCTGAAGGCCGCCGAGGCCGGCCGTCGCGCGTCCGCCGAGGGCGTGGTGCAGGCGCGCTCGGCGCTGCTGCCGCAGGTCACCGGGACGGCCTCGCTGAACGACAGCACGGGCCGCTCGCAGCAGCTCGATTCGTCCCCGAATCCGGACGGCACGGTGTCGTTCGGTCAGCGCAGCGGCTCCAGCGACCTGCGGACCCGGACCTATCGCGTCCAGCTCGACCAGACGATCTACAACTACTCCAACTACACCCGGCTGGACAGCGCCCGCTCGCTGTCCTCCAAGTCCGACGCCGACTACCAGGCCGCGCTCGACGCGCTGTTCACCCGCGTCGCCCAGGCCTACTTCGACGCGCTCACCGCGAAAACCAACCTCGACGCGTCGGTCGCCGAAGAGAAGGCGGTCGGTCGCCAGCTCGAGCAGGCCAACCAGCGCTTCGAGGTGGGTCTCTCGGCGATCACCGACGTGCACGAGGCGCAGGCCCGCTTCGATGCGTCCCGCGCGAGCCACATCCTCGCGCAGAACCAGCTCGACGATGCCTACGAGGCACTGACCCAGCTGACCGGCGCGCCGGTCACCGAACTCGCGCCGATGGCCGTCGACATCCCACTGGCGGCTCCGGAACCGGCCGATGTCGAGGCCTGGGTGAAGACCGCGGTGGACCACAGTCCGACACTGGCCTCGCGGCAGTACAGCGTCGACGCCGCACGCCATGACGTCAAGACCGCGTACGCCGGCCACCTGCCGTACCTCAGTGCGTCCGCCGGCTACAGCAACCAGGACGTGTGGGGTGACCGCTCCTCCGGCACCTTCACCTTCCCCGGCACCTCCAGTTCGGAAGGCAACAGCTTCACGCTGCAGCTGACCGTGCCGATCTTCTCCGGCTTCGCGACCCAGTCGAAGGTCCATCAGGCGGTCGCCAATCGCGATGCCGCCGACGACAACCTCGAGGCGACCCGCCGCGACGTCACCCGCCAGACCCGCAGCGCCTACCGCTCGGCGGTCGCCGGCGCCAGCGAAGTCGAGGCCCGCAAGCAGGCCCTGGTCTCCGCGCAGAGCGCGCTCGAGGCCACCCAGGCCGGCTTCGAGGTCGGCACCCGCACCATCGTCGACGTGCTGCTGTCCGAGCAGAACCTCTATGCGGCCCAGCGCGAGTTCGCCCGTGCCCGCCACCAGTACGTTCTCAACGGCCTGAAGCTGAAGCAGGCGGCCGGCGTGATCGCGGTGGACGACCTGCAGAAGGTCAACGCGCTCTTGAAGTAGGACGGGCACTGCCCGCTATCGCAATTCGTCTCGGCAATGGCGGGCAGGGCCCGCCTCGTGTCATGGACCTCGCCCTCTTCGACTTCGACGGCACGATCACCACCGGCGAGTCCTTCGGCCCCTTCGTGAAAGCCCTCGCCCCGCGCTGGCGCGTGCGGCTCGGCGGCGTGCTGCTGGCGCCGCTGGTGATCGGCTACCGGCTCGGCCTCGTCTCCGGCACCACCGTGCGTGCAGCGGTCGTGCGCGTCGCCTTCCGTGGACTCGACGCCGATGTCTTCGACGCGGCAGCCCGGCGTTTCGCCGACGACTACCTGCCGACCGTTGTCCGCCCGGAGTCGCTGGCGCGGATCGCCTGGCATCGCGCCCGCGGCGACCGCGTGGTCGTCGTTTCCGGCGCCTTCGCGGAGTATCTCCAGCCCTGGTGCGACGCCCACAGCCTCGAACTGGTCGCGTCGTCGCTGGAACGCCGCGACGGCCGCCTGACCGGTCGCTACGCCGGAACGCAGTGCGTGCTCGACGAGAAGATCCGTCGCGTTCGCGAGAAATGCGATCTCGCCGCCTTCGACCGCGTCCATGCGTATGGCGACACTCCGGAGGACGTGCCGATGCTGGCGCTGGCGCACGAGCGGCACTACCGCACGATGCCGGCCTAGGGCGCGCCCTGCGCGCATCGCCCCACCGCTGCCGAATGAAGCGCACGAAGGCCCGACTCGCGACGTCGCGGCGCGTCGCCATCGCGGCTGAAGCCGCTCCCACGACCGCCGATCAGAGTTCGCAGCCCACCGGCAACTCCACCTCCACCGCCAGCGGCAGATGGTCCGACACCGCCAGAGGCAGCGCCGAGCGCTCGACGACGGTGAGCGACTTCGAAATGAGGATGTGGTCGATCGCCCGGCGCGGGTTCCAGCTCGGGAAGGTCTGCACCCGGCGGTCGGCAGGGACGAGATCGGTGCGCGCGTAGAGCTCCCTGAGCTCCGCGCCATCGTCCTCGCAGTTGAGGTCGCCCATCATCACGACATAGGGATGATGACCGATGATCGACGACAGGTAGTCGGCCTGCCGGCGGCGCGCATTGGCGGTCAGCGACAGGTGGGCGACGTAGATCCGAAGGCCGCGCTCGGAATGACCGAAGCGCACCTCCAGCACGCCGCGGCCCTTGATCGTGCTGGGCAGGCGATGATCGAGCACCGCGCTCGGCGCGTAGCGCGACAGCAGGCCATTGCTCGAGGTCGCGATGCGGCCGACCTTGCGATTCGCCTGGAAGGTCCAGAACGGGAATCCGGCGGCTTCGGCCAGTACCTCGACCTGGTTCTGGAAGCCGGAGCGGAGACTGCCGCCGTCGGCTTCCTGCAGCCCGACCAGGTCGAAGTCGGTGAGCGCATCGGCGACCTTGGCGAGGTTGCGCCGCTTGGCCGGATGCGGCAGCACGTGCTGCCAGCCGCGGGTCACGTACTGCCGATAGTGCTCGGTACTGGCGCCCGCCTGGATGTTGAAGCTGACCACGCGCAGGCGGCGCTGCGCGCGGCTGTACGGAGGACGTTGGGCGGCACCGGCGACGGTCATCCGCGGAGGCTAGCCCCCCGCCCGAAGCGCGACAAGTCGGACGGCGATCGACACGATGGATTAACGTCGCCTCCACCCGCGACGGGGATACTTTACCGGTGCGCCGAACAGCCACTAGATTGCACGATCACTCCGAGGAAGCACCGCCATGCCGCATGCGCTTCGCGCCCTGACGACCCTGACGCTGCTCGGCCTGGCTCTCGCGGCCTGCGGGCCGGTGAAGCGGGTCAATCCACCCGGCGCCACCGTCGCCGGCCTGACCTGGTCCGGCGACTCGGCACTGAAGCTGAAGTTGCGGGTGCAGAACTTCAGCGATGTCGACACCACCTTCGACCGCGTCGAGTGCACGCTCACGATCGCAGGCCGCACTCTCGCGTGCACTGCGGCAACGCTCAACCTCGACGTGTCGCCCCACCAGGGCGAACCGGTGGACGTCGCCATCGCACTGTCGGCCGACGACGCCGCTGCGCTTCGCCGCGAACTCGAAGCCGCGACCAATCGCGGCGCCTCGGTCAACTACCACCTCGGCGGCCGCGTCCACGCGGCGAAGCCTTCCGGCGAATCGGAGCTGAAGCGGGACGGGCAGCTGTCGCCGGTGCCGGGGAAGCCGGGCGAGTTTCGCTAGTCGTTGGACTGTGGGCTGAGGGCCCAAGGTAGGGTGCGTCTTGGACGCACCACCCTCAAGGCTCGATCCAGGGCCCAGAGCCCAGAAAGTCCCCCGTCATTGCGAGGAGGAGCGCAGCGACGACGAAGCAAACCAGCGCCTTGGCTCTTGCTCTGGCGCCGCGCAGAGCGAAGGCGCCGGATTGCTCCGCTGCGTTCGCAATGACGGGCTTCCATTTCGAAAACGATTCAAACGCCGCTCTTGGAAGCGCCGATCGAAGCAGCGACACTCGGCACCCAGCCGCCGAGGTCGTTTCTGCCCTCGGCCCTCAGCCTTCAGCCCTGTCTCCAGCCGACCTTCACGAGGCCCCGCCATGAGCAAGTACAAAGCCCCCCTCGACGACATGCGCTTCGTCCTCCGCGACGTGCTCGGCGTGGAAGCGCTGTACCAGTCCATTCCCGCGTTCAACGCCGCGACCGCCGACGTGATCGACGCGATCCTCGACGAGGGCGCGAAGTTCACCGAGCAGGTGCTGGCGCCGCTCAACAAGTCCGGCGACGACGAGGGCTGCCACTTCGACAACGGCACGGTGCGCACGCCGAAGGGCTTCAAGGAGGCCTACGCTCAGTTCATCGAGGGCGGCTGGACCGGCCTCGTCGGTGAACCGGAATACGGCGGCCAGGGCCTGCCGGAATCGCTGGGCGCCGCGGTGAAGGAGATGATCGATTCGGCCAACCTGTCCTGGGGCATGTACCCGCTGCTCTCGCACGGCGCCACCGAGTCGCTGAAACACGTCGGCGAGCCGTGGCAGAAGGACGTGTTCCTGACCAGGATCATCGAGGGCAAGTGGACCGGCACGATGTGCCTGACCGAGCCGCACTGCGGCTCCGACCTCGGCCTGCTGAAGACCCGCGTCGAGCCCGCGGCCGACGGCACCTACAAGGTCTTCGGCACCAAGATCTTCATCACCGCCGGCGAGCACGACATGACCGAGAACATCGTGCATCTCGTGCTGGCGCGCCTGCCGGACGCGCCGCCGGGCACCAAGGGCATCTCGCTGTTCATCGTGCCGAAGTTCAAGGTCGCCCGCGACGGCACCATGGGCGAGCGCAACGCGGTCGCCTGCGGCTCGATCGAGCACAAGATGGGGATCAAGGCCTCCGCCACCTGCGTGATGAACTTCGACGGCGCCGAGGGCTATCTGATCGGAGCGCCGAACAAGGGCTTGAACGCGATGTTCATCATGATGAACACCGCCCGCCTCGCGGTCGGACTGCAGGGCCTCGCGCTGTCCGAGCGCGCCTACCAGAACGCGCTGGCCTATGCGCGCGACCGCCTGCAGATGCGTTCGCTGACCGGCCCCAAGCGTCCGGACAAGCCGGCCGATCCGCTGATCGTGCATCCCGACATCCGCCGCATGCTGCTGACCCAGAAGGCGACGATCGAATCGGGCCGCGCGCTGGCGCTCTACGCCTGCACGCTGGTCGACATCGGAGCGAAGTCGGAGGACGCCGCGGCGCGCAAGAACGCCGACGACCTGCTCGGCTTCCTCACGCCGATCGTCAAGGCGATCCTGACCGAGCAGGCCGTCGAGAACACCTACCACGCCGTCCAGATCTTCGGCGGCCATGGCTACATCAAGGAATGGGGGATGGAGCAGTTCGCCCGCGACGCCCGCATCACCACGATCTACGAGGGCACCACCCAGATCCAGGCACTGGACCTGCTCGGCCGCAAGATCATGCAGGCGCAGGCGGCCGGCCTGCGGCTGTTCCTGACCGAGATCGGCGAATTCTGTGCGCGCCAGCAGGGCAACGCGGACCTCGCGGAGTTCGTCGCGCCACTGGCGAAGCTCGCGGGCGAATGGCAGTCGCTCACTCAGGAAGTGGGAATGGCGGCGACGAAGAACGCGGACGAGGTCGGCGCCGCGGCGGTCGACTACCTGTTCTATTCCGGCTACGTCAGCCAAGCCTACTTCTGGGTCCGCGAACTGGCCGCCCTGGGACCGCAGCACGGCGCCGAGTTCGCAGCCGCCAAGCGCGAGACGGCCCGCTTCTTCTTCGCCCGCATCCTGCCGCGCACGCTGTCCCACGCCGCCGCCATCCGTGCCGGCGCCGGCAGCCTGATGGCGATGGACGACGTCCGCTTCGGCTAGGTTGAAGATCGTCCGGCGACGATCTTCAACCTCCTCTCCGGCTTCCGGCACTTGGCAGGCGCCTCGCAAAGGGTATTAATTCGCATTCCCCTGCGAAGACCGTCGTAGCTGCTGCCGGTAGTCGACACCCGACCCTCGCCTCTCCGCCGGCGGCACCGTCCCTGTCCCAGTGGCCCGTTTTCGCGCTCGCCGGCGAACGCGAAATCGGGTCTTGTAACGAGGCCGAACGTACGATAGCCTTCGTTGGAAGTTTCGACGACCCTCTCCCGGAGTGAATCAATGAAGCGCATCACCCTCTCCCTGATGATCCTGTCTGCCGCCGTGGCGGGTACCGCCCTGGTGGGTTCCACCCCGGCGTTCGCCGAGGCCATCGTCTCGCGGTCCGCCCCGACGATCGCGAACATGGACAAGGGCCAGATCCTGTCCTGGCTCGACCAGCTCAACCGCGATCTCAACGACAAGAAGGCCTACGGCCACGTGAAGGACAACGGCCGCCACGAGATCGAAGGCGCCGAAGGCATCATCCGCAACCTGCTCGGTCGGGTCAAAACCCTCGACGAGCTGTCCGAGCCTCAGCGGGTCGAGCTGTTCAACGCCAACGAGAAGATCATCAGCGTCCTCAACGACTCCGAGAAGGACCGCCTGGTCTGCGTGCGCGAGTACCCGACCGGCTCGCACCGTCCGGTGGTGTCCTGCATGACGGTCGCCGAGCGCGACCACAACCGCGAGGAGAGCCAGAAGGCCGCCCTCGACCTGCAGAAGCAGCAGCAGACGATGAAGAGCAACTGAGTGCCGCGCGGGGCGCGCCGGTCACGCCCCGCGACTCGTCCGTCCGAGGGAGACAGCTCATGATGAACGCCATCCGATCGTCGATGTCGGGACTGCGCACGGCGCTGCCGCTGGCCCTGCTGTTGGTCGCCGGCATCGCCTGCGCGGCGCCGTACGCGAGCCGCCACGGACCGACCATCTCCAACATGAATCGCGACGAGATCCTGCAGTGGATCGACAAGCTCAACGCCGATCTCGGCGGAAAGGGCTATGGCCACGTGAAGGACGAGGGTCGCCATCGGATCGAGGCCTCCGAGGCCGAGATCCGCCGTCTGCTGCAGGACGTGCGCTCGCTGGATACGCTCAACGACGCGCAGAAGGTCGCGCTGTTCAACGAGACCCAGGCAATCGTCGCCGTGCTCAACGACTCCGAGAAGGACCGGATGATTTGCGAGCGCGAGAAGGTCACCGGCTCCCATCGCCCGGTCGTCCTGTGCATGACCGTCGAGGAACGCCAGAAGCAGGCGGACGTCACCAAGCAGGCCTTGTTCGACAGCGAGCGCGTGCACAAGCCGACCCGACCCGGCAGCTGATCGACTCCACCGCCGCGGCCCGGGGCTCGCGACCCGGACCGGCTCCGGCGTGCGGACCCGGCGGACGCGCTCCCGCCGCACTGTCATCGTTCCAACGAAAGCCCTGCACGGCGCCGCCACCGCCGTGGAGTGAAATTGCACGCCTGGGCGCTCCCGCCGGCGACGGGAGAACGCGAGGCGGGCGCGATTGACGTTCCACCGCGACAGGATCGCTCGAGAGAGTCAAAAGCATTCCCGGATCGACCGGAGAGCCCTGCGGCCTCCCGGCGACGGCGCACGCCCGTGCTATTCGCCCAACGGCGTCACGGCGACGCGTCGCGATGTTTGCTCCCAAAACGAAAGGAGTCGTCATGCGTGATCCCAACGATTCGTCCAGCCTGGCCGCCCTCGCACTCGCCCTCGGCGTAGCGTTCGCCGCACCCGCCGCCCATGCCGACGGCAGTCTCACCCGTCATGCCCCGATGATCTCCAACATGGAGCGCGACGACGTCATCGACTGGCTCGACAAGGTCGACCGCGACCTCGCGAGCCCCAAGTTCCGCCACGTGAAGGACGACGACCGCGAACGCATCGACCGAGCCTCGCGCGACGCTCGCCGGATGCTTGCCGAAGTGCAGCAGCTGGCCGGGCTCAGCGAGACGCAGCGGGTCGATCTCCTGAACGACACCCAGCAGATCGTCGGCATTCTCAACGGCGCGGAGGGGGACCGGCTGATCTGCGAACGCGAGTCGATCACCGGGACCCACACGCGGGTGGTGGTCTGCGTGACCCAGCGCGAGCGTGACCTCGCCCGCGAGATGACCCAGTCCGACCTGCGCGAGATCGAGCGCCGGCATTACCCGGTGAAGCCACGCAACTAGGGACACCCGAATCCCCGAACCGCGCCGTCCGCGGCACCCCGACCGGCGGTCGATCCGCCGGTACCGCTGCGGCGCCCCTCGTCCCGCGCCGGCAACCCCTCCGGCGTTCGCCCGGTCGATCATCCCCGTCGACCCGGCCTCTGGGACCCGGCCCGGGCAGAGCGCCCCGTCGCTCCGCCCGGGCCTTTTTTATTCTCTGAGGGGACGGGACGGCCGCATCGGCCGGCGTTCGATCGAGAGCTCCGATCGTGCCCACCCGCCGTCGCGCCGGTCGACGGTCATCAGCTCCGCCACGCTCCGGCCGCACACACTTCCGGCGTCCTGCACTGCCTTCCCTGCAGGGGGTCCTCGGCCACGACCTTCCGACGCCGGACGAATCGTCGATCCGCCTTGCGGCGGAGCCTCGCTCGCACTGCAGCATGACATGTCACCAAGTGTGACGTAAAAAGCCGCTTCCCGATCCGGAGCACTGTTCCGGGTCGGGCTCCCGCGACCGCCGCCGGACTGCTCCGCGCAGCCCAGGGTCGTCGCGGTCGCGACACCGCTCGTGCAGGTGCGGGACCGGAACCGATCCACGGGGGTGGCGGATCCGGCGAAGGGGTGGATGACGGCGGGGGCCGTTGCGGAGATCGCGAAGCGATTGGGCATCGCGATGCATCCGGAACGACGGTTGCCCTCGTCGACCGGCAGCGAACCTTCGGGTTCGCCGATCAAACCAACGAGGTGGGGACCATGCGCAAATTGAAAGGGATGACACTGCGGAACGCCGTACTGGCCGGCGCGTTGCTCGCGGCCGGCAGCGTGATGGCGGCGGGGAACGAAACCGTCAGCGTGCGGATCAATCCGGCACTGGGTGCCGACAAGACGGTCGACTATGCCGGACTGACCCGGCTCGGCCCGTGGGACGACCGCAACTACAAGCTGACCCAGGAAGACCTGGCGAGGCTTTCCGAGCACGAGAGCGAATCGATCCTCCCGGTGCCGGCGTTCTATCGCGTCGAGATGCGCAAGGCCAATCCCAATCTCCCGACCAGCGGCCCGGCGCAGTACCCGCGCAGCGCGGTCAACGGATTCGTCGCCAAGTACGGCGGTTTCCAGCTCAACGGCAAGATGTACAAGTCGGTCGCGGCCGCCGGTGCCGGCAAGTACGTGGTCAGCGACGATGACGACGAGCGCAACGAAGGCAAGTTCGCGCTGAATCTCGTCGGTGGCGAGAAGCGCATCACCACGCCGGCCGGCGCCTCCGAATCCGCGATCGCGATCAATCCGGTCAACACCAACCTCCTGATCGCCGGCACCAACGGCCCGGGCAGCGGCCAGAAGGCCTGGCGCTCGTCCGACGGCGGCCTCACCTGGCTCGGCCCGGTCTCGCTGGCGTCGACCTGCTGCGACCCGACCGTCGGCTGGTCCTCGGACGGCGCCATCGCCTACATGGGCGCGCTGTCGTCGGTCGTCGGCAGCGGCACCAACGTCCTGTTCTACCGCTCGGTCGACAACGGCGCGAGCTGGAGCCTGTCGGCGACGCTGTCCAACCAGCACGCCTCCGACAAGGAATACATCCACGTCGACACCTACTCCGGCTCGCCGAAGAAGGACAACATCTACATCGCCTGGCACGACAGCAACGTGCAGCGCTTCTCCCGCTCCACCGACCGCGGCGTCACCTTCTCGGCGGCGGTCACGCTGGACAGCGGCAACAAGGGCATCGGCTCCGACATCACCTCGGACAAGAGCGGCAACGTCTACTTCTTCTACCCGGCGATCTCCGGCGGCAGCACCGCGTCGAAGGCCATCCGCGTGCTGAAGTCGACCGACGGCGGCGCGACCTTCGGCGCCGGCAGCACGGTGTCGTCGACCAACGCCGACTTCGACTTCCCGATCCCGGCGATGGAGACGCGCCGCGCGTTCATCTACGTGTCGGCCGACACCGACAAGTCCGCCGGCAGCTTCGGCAACTCGATCTATGTCGCCTGGACCGACACCAACACGCTGGAGGACGACAACGTCGCCGCCAACAACCACTCGGTGGTCAAGGTCGCGCGCTCGCGCGACGGCGGCGCCACCTGGGCGACCTCGCTCGCCCACCCGAGCGCCGACATCAGCACGATCGACCGCTTCAACCAGTGGCTGTCGGTCGACTCGTCCGGCCGCGTGTTCGTGATGTACTACGACACCCGCAACAGCAGCGGCCGCAGCGGCACCGACATCTACTACGTCGTGTCCACCGACGGCGGCGTCACCTTCAGCACGCCGACCCGGCTGACCACCAAGACCTCGAAGAACATCAGCGACGTCAACGAGTGGGGCGACTACAACGGCATGGACGCGATCGGCGCCGAGCTGATGGCGATCTACACCGACAACCGCGACGAGTCCGGTGGCACCGCAGAATCGATCGACGTCTACGGCATCGGGTTCTCCGGCGGCACGCCGGCGAACAATCCGCCGACCGCGAACTTCTCGTTCACCACCTCGACGCTGACGGCCAACTTCACCGACAGCTCGACCGACAGCGACGGCACCATCGCCTCGCGCTCCTGGAACTTCGGAGACAGCACGTCGTCGACGGTGACCAACCCGAGCCACACCTACAGCGCCGCCGGCACCTACAACGTCACGCTGACGGTGACCGACAACCAGGGTGCGACCAACGCGGTGACCAAGGCGGTGACCGCCACGGCGACCAACACGCCGCCGACCGCGAACTTCACCTTCACGACGTCCGGCCTCACCGCGACCTTCACCGACGCATCCACCGACGCCGGCGGCTCGATCGCCTCGCGCAGCTGGAACTTCGGCGACAGCACCAGCTCGACCGCGACCAACCCGAGCCACACCTATGCCGCGGCCGGCACCTACACGGTGACCGAGACGGTGACCGACAACGGCGGTCTCACCGCCAGCACCAGCAAGTCGGTGACCGTGACGGCCCCGACCAACGTGCCGCCGGTGGCGAACTTCAGCGCGACGACCTCGGGCCTGACCGCGACCTTCACCGACAGCTCCACCGACAGCGACGGCACCATCGCGTCGCGCTCCTGGAACTTCG
>JBGAPI010000027.1:0-68567 GCA_044221335.1 Ahniellaceae bacterium | reverse complement strand
GCTATCCGCTCGGCACCAATCTCATCGAAGGCATCAACAACAAGATCAAAGTCATCAAACGCATCGCCTATGGCTTCCGCGACGACGCCTACTTCTTCCTCAAAATCCGGGCGGCCTTCCCCGGAATTGGGTGAAGAACCTGAAAAAAGCGGGCCCGAAGGCCCGCCTTGATTGCAACCGGGTCCGCTTCCGGCGAAGCCGGAATTGGACTTAGAACTTGTAGTCGACGCGCACGAAGTAGGAGCCACCGTTGACGCCGAACGGGCAGGTCTCCCAGCAGTAGGTGAAGCCGAGCTGCGGGAACGGGAAGCCGCGGGTGCGGTCCCACTTGTCCGGGTAGGTGTCGAAGATGTTGTTGCCGCCGCCGGTGACCGACAGCGCCTCGTTGACCTTGTAGGTCGCGGTCAGGTCGAACAGCCACTTGCCGTCCCACTTCTCGATGATGCCCGGGGTGAAGCCCTGGCCCTCGACCTGGCCGTAGTAGTTGGCGCGGGTGTTGACGGAGAGCGCGTCATGACCCCAGGTCGCCGACAGCACGTGGTGCTCGCGCGGCTGGCCCTTCTCGATCAGCGTCACCTGGGTGTCGTCGAACAGCACGTTGGCCGGCAGGATCGCCGACTGCGAGCGGCGCTTGGTGACCTTCGTGCGGTTGAAGTTGAGCGCCGCGTTGAGGTCGAGCGTGTCGCCGTTCGACAGGTTGGTGTGGTAGTCGCCGACGAGATCGATGCCGTTGGTGCGGGTGTCGATCGCATTGGTGAAGAACAGCACCTGGCCGACGTGGAAGGGCTCGAGGATTGCGAGGATCGGGCAATTCGAGCGGGTCGCGTTGCAGGTCGACGGATCTTCCGGCGCGATGTTCGACGAGAAGATGATGCGGTTGTCGATGGTGGTGCGGAAGGCGTCGACGGTGAAGGTGAAGGCGCTGTCCGGCTTGTAGACGAAGCCGATGCTGCCGTTGTGCGACTTCTCCTCCTTCAGCGGCGCGATGCCGAAGGCGCGGGTCACGCTGCTGTCCTGCCGCGCCGTCAGCGTGTCGGTCAGCACGCCGGCGGCGTTGAGGTTGGTCGAGACCTGGCTGTAGAACTCCTGCTGCACGCCCGGCGCGCGGAAGCCGTTCGACAGCGTGCCGCGCAGGCCGAACTGGTCGGTCGGATCCCAGCGGAAGTTCACCTTGCCGGTGGTCGTGTTGCCGAAGTCCGAGTAGTCCTCGTAGCGGATCGCCGCGCTCAGCATGAAGTGGTCGGTCAGCTGGTTCTCGCCTTCGACGAACACCGCGTTGTTGTGGCGACCCTTGTCGACCTCGGTGCCCGGCGTGAAGCCCGGGAAGCCCTGGATGCCCGGCGCCGCGAAGCCGCCGTTCTGGTTGCGGATCACGATCGAACCGTTGTTGGTGCGGCCGTAGGAGTAGGACACCGGGTCGCCGGCATCGATCTGGTAGTTGTCGCGCCGGTATTCGTAGCCGGTGGCGATGTACAGCGGGCCGGCGCCATGGCCCCAGTCGATCGAGCCCTTGAGGTCGGCGTTGAAGGTCGTCTGGTCGAACTTCAGCGTGCCGGTGTCGGCCGAGGTCGGCGACTCGCCGAAGATGCCGCCGCCCGGCTTCGGCTCGTACCACCACGACACGTTGACGGAATTGCGCTCGTCGAACTCGAACTTGCTCTGGCCGTGGTTGACCGACAGGTCGAGATCCCAGCCGTTGGCGAACTTCATCCGGTAGCCACCGGCGAGCGACCAGTCGCGCACCGTAGTGATGATGTTCGGCAGGAAGCCGTTCGGGTACAGGTCCGGCACGGTGCGGCCGTCGCCGGCGCTACGGAAGAAGCCGGACGAATCGCCGCTGCGGCGCGAGATGCCGCCGAAGAAGTAGAACTCGCCGTCGGCCGCGGGCAGCACGGAATTCAGCCAGAGGTAGCGATCGGTCGCGTCGGGATCGCCGATCCGCTGGGTGACGCGAGGCGGGTCCACGCGCAGTTCGTCCGGGCCGGCGCGGTTGGTCTCGTAGCGCTTGCGGTACTCGCCGGTGAGGTTGATGAAGCCTTCGCCGAGCGGGATGCTGTCGTTGATCGCGGCGTGGTAGTTCTCGCCGTCGCCCTTGTAGGTCTGGCCGGCCTCGACCGTGGCGAGGCCGCCTTCCTTCTGGTCCTTCAGGATGATGTTGATCACGCCGGAGATGGCGTCGGAGCCGTATTCCGCGGCAGCGCCGTCACGCAGGACTTCGATGCGCTTGATCGCGGACACCGGGATCGCGTTGATGTCGGTGCCGGCGGAGCCGCGGCCGACGGTCTGCTGCACGTTGACCAGCGCCTGCTGGTGGCGGCGCTTGCCGTTGACCAGGATCAGCACCTGGTCGGGGCCGAGTCCGCGCAGGGTGGCCGGGCGGATGATGTCGGTGCCGTCGGAGATCCAGGTGCGGGAGAAATTGAACGAGGGTTCGAGCTGCTGCAGGATCTGGCCGACTTCCAGCGCGCCGGTCTCGCGCAGCTGCTCTGCGGTGATGACGTCCACCGGGGCCGGGGTCTCGCTGGCGGTATGGCCGTGCGCACGCGAGCCGGTCACCACCATCGTCTCGAGGGTCTTTTCCTTGTCGGACTTGTTCGGGTCCTGACCCTGCTGGGCCTGCGCGGACAGCGCCAGGAGAATGCCGCTGGCCAGTACCGTGTAGCGCAGGGACCGCGGGACGGACGATCGGATCTTCTTCATGAATCACGCTCCTCCAGAAGGTTGCCGTTCCGCCGGGGCGACGGTCGGCGCAGCGCGCGTCGTCGGGTCATGCACGCTTCCTTGTGCCCGAACTTTAATCACGCTGCTCCATCGATTGTGACAGTTTTGGCACCGGGGAAAAGTGCTTCATCGTCAGTTCCTTGCGACGAAGCGCTTCGTCGACATGCAGACGTTGTTGGCGTCCGACCGAGGACGAGCAGGGCCTCGCGAAGCCGTCGGCGGCGCCTGTCCTGCACCAGGCGCCTCGTCGCCGCTTCGAAACATCCGGTCGCTCCGACGGGGCCCCGGGCCCAGTAGAGCTTTCGCGGTGATCGAATGGTGTTGCCGATCCATGCGTGGTGCGCTCGATGCGCCGAGACGCACCCTGCGACCCCGTCATTGCGAGGTGGAGCGCAGCGACGACGAAGCCATCCAGCGCCTATGCGCTTGCACTGTTCCTTCGTAGAGCATAGGCGCTGGATGGCTTCGCTGCGCTCGCCATGACGGGATCTCGGTCGCCCAGCCCGAGTCCAGCTCAGCCGCGCAGCCGGTTCAGCACGTCCTGACCCGCCTGCAAGCGCTCCGCGGCCCCCGGCAAGGGCATCCGCAGCTTCAGCTTGTCCTGGCCGTCGAGCGCGTAGGTCTTCGGCTCGCGCTGCACCAGCTTGATCACGGTCAGCGGGTCGACGTTGGGCTTGGGGCGGAACAGCACGCGGCCGCCGAGCGGGCCGAGTTCGAGCTTGCGGATGCCGAGCGCGTCGGCGACGAGTTTCATCCGTGCGGTGCTGATCAGGTTCCGGGTCGGCTCCGGCAGCGGGCCGAAGCGGTCGACCAGTTCGCCGGCGAGGTCGGTGAGCTCGCCGTCGTCGCGCGCGCTGGCGATGCGCTTGTACAGCACCAGGCGGGTGTGGACGTCGTCGACGTAGTCGTCCGGCAGCAGCGCCGGCAGGTGCAGCTCGACTTCCGCGCGGTCGGCGGACGACAGATCCAGCTCCGGCATCTTCCCCGACTTCAGCGCGGCGACCGCGCGCGCCAGCAGCTCGTTGTAGAGCGCGAAGCCGACCTCCTGGATCTGGCCGGACTGCTCCTCGCCGAGCAGTTCGCCGGCGCCGCGGATCTCGAGGTCGTGGGTGGCGAGCGTGAAGCCGGCGCCGAGCTCTTCCAGCGAGGCCAGCGCATCGAGGCGCTTCACCGCGTCGGCGGTCATCGCCTTCTTGTCCGGTACGACGAGGTAGGCGAAGGCGCGGTGGTGGGAGCGGCCGACGCGGCCGCGCAGCTGGTGCAGCTGGGCGAGACCGAAGCGGTCGGCGCGGTTGATGATGATGGTGTTGGCGCTGGGCACGTCGATGCCCGACTCGATGATGGTGGTCGCGACCAGCACGTTGAAGCGCTGCCGGTAGAAATCGAACATCGCCTGCTCGAGCTCGCGCTCCGGCATCTGGCCGTGGGCGTAGCGGATCCGCGCGTCCGGCACCAGCTCGGCCAGCTCGCGGGTGATCTTCTCGATGGTCTCGACCTCGTTGTGCAGGAAGTAGACCTGACCGCCGCGCGACAGCTCGCGCTGGAATGCCTCGCGCAGCTGCGCGGTGTCCCAGGGCGTGATGAAGGTCTGCACCGCCAGCCGGTGCGCCGGTGGCGTGGCGATGATCGACAGGTCGCGCAGCCCCGCCATGGCCATGTTCAGCGTGCGCGGGATCGGCGTCGCGGTCAGCGTGAGCAGGTCCACCTCGGCGCGCAGCTTCTTCAGCTGCTCCTTCTGGCGCACGCCGAAGCGCTGCTCCTCGTCGACGATGACGAGGCCGAGGTCCTTGAAGCGCAGTTCCGGCGACAGCAGCTTGTGGGTGCCGACGACGATGTCGATCGCGCCGCTCTCGATCCGCTTGAGCGCCTCGTCGATCTCCTTCTTCGCCTTGAAGCGCGACAGCACTTCGACGCGGATCGGCCAGTCGGCGAAGCGATCGCGGAAGTTGCGGAAGTGCTGCTCGGCGAGCAGCGTCGTCGGCACCAGCAGGGCGACCTGGCGGCCCGCCTGCGCGACCGCGAACGCGGCACGCACCGCGACCTCGGTCTTGCCGAAGCCGACGTCGCCGCAGACGACGCGGTCCATCGGCCGCGCGCGGCCGAGGTCGTCGAGGACGGCGCTGATCGCGGTCATCTGGTCCGGCGTCTCCTCGAACGGGAAGGCGCTGGCGAACTGCTGGTACAGCGCCGCGTCGAGCGGGATCGCATTGCCGACCCGCGCCTCGCGGCGGGCGTAGATGTCGAGCAGCTCGGCGGCGACGTCTCGGACCTTTTCCGCCGCCTTCTTCTTGGCCCGGTCCCAGGCGTCGCCGCCGAGCGAATGCAGGGGCGCCAGCTCGGGCGCGGTGCCGGTGTAGCGCGACACCAGCGACAGCTGCGCGACCGGCACGTAGAGCTTGTCCTGCTTGGCGTATTCGATCGCCAGGAACTCGCCGTCGCTGCCGCCGATCGACAGCTTGATCAGGCCCTGGTAGCGACCGACGCCGTGGTCGACGTGCACCACCGGACTGCCGATCGCGAGCTCGCCGAGGTCGCGGATGATCGCCTCGGGATCGCGCGCGGCGCGGCGCCGGCGCCGCGCCTGCTGGGCGCGCTCCGGCGACAGCTGGCGCTCGGTCAGCACGCACAGTGTCGGGGCGTCGAGCGCGAAGCCGTCGTCGATCGGCAGCACGGCGATCGCGAGGCGCGCATCGCCGTCGAGGAATTCCCGCCAGCCGGACAGCACGATCGGTGTGAGGCCGACCGGCCGCAGCTGCTCCAGCACCGACTCGCGACGCCCGGCGGAATCGACCGCCAGCAGCACGCGACCGGGGTAGGCGCCGAGGAAGCCGGCCAGTGCGGTGCCGGCCGGCTCGTCCTTGCGGGCGAGCGGCAGCGTCGGCGCCGGCTGCGCGCCGAGCGGGACCTGATGGTCGTTGCTGCCGGCGGCGAGCACCTCGACGCGCTCGGCCTGGTTGAGGCGCTCGCGCAGCCGCTGCGGATCGAGATAGAGCTCCTCGGGCGGCAGCAGCGGCCGCTCGAGGTCGTGGCGGCGCTGCTCCCAGCGCTCGCCGGTCGACTTCCAGAACTGCTCGGCGGCGTCGAAGGCCCCCGGTGTCAGCGCGAACAGCGCATCTGCGGCGAGGTAGTCGAACAGCGTCTCGGTCGCGTCGAAGAACAGCGGCAGGTAATACTCGATGCCCGCCGGGGTCGAGCCCTCGCGCAGATCGGCATAGATCGGGCAGCGCTTCGGATCGAAGTCGAAGCGCTCGCGGAGCTTCGAGCGGAACTCCTTGATCGCGCTCTCGGACAAGGGGAACTCGCGACCGGCCAGCAGCTTCACCTCGTCGACCTGGGCCTCCGAGCGCTGCGTCTCCGGGTCGAAGCTGCGGATGGTCTCGATGCTGCGGTCGAACAGTTCGACGCGGTAGGGCACCGCCGAGCCCATCGGAAAGATGTCGAGGAGGGCCCCGCGGGTCGCGTACTCGCCGGGCTCGATCGCCTGCGGCACGTGGCGATAGCCGGCGGCGTCGAGGCGACGGCGTTCGGCCTCGAGGTCGAATTCCTGGCCGATCGCGAGCACCAGTCCGGAGCCGCCGATGTAGCGCCGCGGCGCCAGGCGCTGCATCAGCGTCGCGACCGGCACCACCAGCACGCCGCGCTTGACCGCGGGCAGGCGGAACAGGGTGGCGATGCGCTGCGAGACCGTGTCCGGATGCGGCGAGAACAGGTCGTAGGGCAGGGTTTCCCAGTCCGGGAAGTGCAGCACGTCGACGCCGTCGCCGGCGAAAGCACCGATCTCGGCCTCCAGGCGATGCGCCTCGTGGGTGTCGCGTGCCACGACCACGGTAAGCCGCCCGGAGGACTGCGCGGCCTGCAGCAGCGAGAGTGCCAGCGCGCCGCCGGGCGGCGTCGTCCAGTAGGCGCGACGCTGGGTCGCACGCGGCAGGGGAGGGGTGAGGACGGCGGCGGTCGACATCGGAGCACAGGGTCGCGCGAGGGGCGCGGAGTTTAGCCCGGCGCGGGGGTGGTCTCGGCGTGCCGGAGGTCGCGGGATCGGGTCAGTGCGCGCCGGTCCCTGCCGGCACTGGCGCGCGGGGGCTCAGCGTCTTTGCGACAAGGACCAGTCCCGGCTCGCCACTGACATGCTCGCGGCTGAACCCGAGGTGCGCCGCAAGTTCGAGCATCGGCGCGTTGTCGGCGAGCACGGTGCCGCCCAGGGTGTCGAGTCGCTTCAGCCGGGCCCAGTGCAGCAGGCGCTTCAGCAGGTGACGTCCGAGTCCGCGCCCGGACAGCGGGCCGCCGACAATGATCCCGAATTCGGCGTCGCGCCGATCCGGTTCGATCGCAGCTCTGCCGACCGCGACGATCAGTGCCGTGCCGGGCTCGCCGGGCTCCGCGACCACCAGCGCGATCGCCCGGCGGCGATCGATCTCGGTGAGCTGGCGAAGCATCGCCGGGGTCAGTTCCTTGATCGGATGCAGGAAGCGGTAGCGAACTTCCTCCGGCGTCAGCAGGTGGAACACCGCCGCCAGCACGGGTGCATCGGCGGGCTCGATCGGCCGGACGACGAACTCGCGGCCGTCGTTCATCGTCAGCGCTTCCGTCCAGGGTCGATCGCCCCGGCGGACCCGGAAGCCGCGGTGATGCCGGCTGGGTGGGGCGCGGTCGATAGTCATCGACGGAGCGTACCGGCAACCCGTCGAGCACGCGCTCCAGCACAGGCAGTCGGCGAAAGAAAATCGCTTCGACTCGACGCCACCCACCCGGCCCCGGTGGGCGTGAAGGACTCGCGGCGCAGCCGCGAATCCCTACCGGTCCTTGAACTGCGCGAAGGTGACGTAGTGACCCGCGGGCTCGCGGTAGCCGATCTCCATCGAGCCGTAGAAGGTCTCCCGGCGCTGCATGAACACCGAGTAGCGCGACTCCATCGCCTTGATCACGGCGTCGAGGTCGGTGACCTCGAGGAACAGATAGGTCTTGTCCGGCTGCGCCTGCCGTGCTGCCATGTCGGGCAGGTCGGCTCGCAACGCGGACCAGGTCTGGTACATGATCTCGGTGATGCCATTCGACAGAATCACGAAATCGAGCCCGGACGCTCCCGGAACCTCCACGGTCGCGCGGAATCCGATCCGGGCCCAGAATGCCAGTACCGGCTCGATCAGTTCGACCAGCAGGACGGGAGTGACCTTGGTGGCCAGCGTGTTGGCGCTGACTCGGGGGGCCGGGCGGGAGGTCTGGACCGGCGCCGGTTTCTCGGAGGCAGCGGGCTTCGCCGGGGCCGGCGCCGGCTTGGCGGGTGCGGCAACCGGCTTCGCGGCCGGCTTGGCCGCGACGGGCATGGGGGCCGCTACCGGTTTGGACGGTTTCGCCAGCGTGACCGGTTTCGTCGGCTTCGCGGTGACCGGCGCCGGCTTTTTCGCCGGGCTTGGTTTCACAGCTTTCGGGGGAGGCTTCCTGTCGGGTTTTGTCTTGGCTGCTGGTGCCTTGGCGCCCTTCGGTGAGATCTTCTTCACCGGTTTCACGGGCTTCGCTGGCTTCTTCGGCGCGGTTTTCGCTTTTTTGGCAGCCATGGTTCACCTCTTCAGCGGCCGAGCCTGCCTGCAATATGTCTTGCGGTCAAGTTGACGTGAACAAAATGTTAGACTGCGCTGTTTCGCGAATCAGGACGGGGATCGGACATGGCGGCCAAGGGTGACTCGTTACGCGCAATTTTCTTTGCGTTGGGTGCAAATTTCGCGATTTTCGTGTCAAAAGCGTTCGCGGCCTTCCTGACCGGGTCGGGCTCGATGGTCGCCGAAGCCGTGCATTCGCTGGCGGACTGCGGCAACCAGGCGCTGCTGCTGGTCGGCATGAAGCGGGCCAAGCGACCGCCATCGCCGGACTTCCCGCTCGGCTACGGCGCCGAGATCTACTTCTGGTCGTTCCTGGTGGCGCTGCTGCTGTTTTCGGTCGGCGGCATCTTTTCGATCTACGAGGGGTGGCACAAGCTGCACGAGCCGGAGCCGCTGAAGTGGCCCTGGCTCGCGATCGGCGTGCTCGCCTTCGGCCTGGTGATGGAGTCGATCTCGATGTGGGGCTGCCTGCGCGAGGTCAAGGCGGCGCGCGGCAATGCCTCGCTGTGGCGCTGGTTCCGGGACAGCCGCCAGAGCGAGCTGATCGTGATCTTCGGCGAGGACCTCGCCGCGCTGCTGGGCCTCGCCTTCGCGCTGCTCGCGGTGGTGCTCACGCTGGTCACCGGCAACCCGCTGTTCGACGCCGTCGGCTCGATCGTGATCGGCGTCCTGCTGGTGGTCGTGGCGATCTTCATCTCGGTCGAGGTGCACGCGCTGCTGATCGGCCAGAGCGTCGAGCCGCAGATGAAGAAGGCGATCTACGACTTCCTCGACGGCCGCCCGGAGATCGCGCGGGTGCTGAACCTGATCACGTTGCAGCTGGGGCCGGACGTGATGGTCGCGATCAAGGCCGAGATGAGCCGCGATCTCGCCACCCGCGGCCTGGTCGACGAGATCAATCGGGTCGAAGCCGAGCTGAAGTCCCGTTTTCCGGACATCAAGTGGTGCTTCTTCGAGCCGGATTGCGAGGACTGAGTTGTCGCGCTCCGTCGGGGAATTTGCGCGGCTGCGCCGCGCAAATTCCCCAAGTCACGCTCCGCGTGACAAGAGCGCATGAATGGATTGAAGCTGGCTAGATCGAGATTTTCGCCCGGGATGCACAGCAGGAATCTTGCCTCGGCTGTTCCATCACCGCCGCAGACTCGCTGCTGATTTCCGCGCAGCGGAAATCAGTCCGCCTTGTACTTGTCATGGCAGGCCTTGCAGGTCCCGCCGACCTTGGCGTGCTGGGCCTTCACGTCGTCGAGCTTGCCGGTCTTCGCGACCTCGGCGAGCGCCTTGGACTCGCGCTCGAAGTCGCCGAGCTTGGCCTTGAAGTCGTCCCAGTTGCTCCAGATCTCGGCCTTGGCTTCGGTGCTGTCGCGTCCCGCACTGTTCGGGATGAAGCCTTCCTCGAGCTGGGTCGACAGCGCGGCGACGCGCTCGGCGCGCTTGGCGTAGTCCGCGGCGTCGTAAGGGGTCTTGCCCTTCACCATCGCGCCCATCTGTGCGTAGTTCCAGATGATCACGTGATAGACCGACTGCCGATAGGAGATCGCCGCGTCGATCTGGTCGCGCTTGCCACCCTCGGCGGCAAACACGGTGGTCGCACTGGCGATCAGGGCGAGACTGGAGGCGAGCACGAGCTGGTTCAGTTTCATGAATTGTCCGCTTCGACAGGAATGGGTTCGCTACGAGTCCGCGTGGCCCTTGGATGCGGCCCGCGCTTTCGCCAACATAGCGTATTACGCCGGCCGCTACATGACGCCGGCTTGAATCGCCGTCGGCCACGCGGCCCGGCCCGGGTTCGAAGCCCACAATCCAACGCAAGGGAGCAGTGCGATGAAGCGGATGCAGTGGATGATCGGAGTGGTGCTCGCCCTGGCCGGCGCCGGCGGTGCGCAGGCGGCGATGGTGGAACGTGCGGTCAGCTACAAGGTCGGCACCTCGGAGTACCGCTCGGTGCTGGTCTACGACGACGCGGTGAAGACCCCGCGGCCCGGCGTCCTGCTGGCGCCGAACTGGTACGGCGCCAACGATGCGGCGGTCGCCAAGGCCAAGACCATCGCCGGAAGCGACTACGTGATCCTGGTCGCCGACCTGTTCGGCAAGGACGTGCGTCCGAAGAATGCGGACGAAGCCGGCAAGACGATCGGCGCGATCTACAAGGACCGCAAGGTGCTGTCCGAGCGCGTCAACGCCGCGCTCGCCGCGCTGCGTGGCGAGATCGGCAACGCGCCGATCGACGGCAAGCATATCGCCGCGGTCGGCTTCTGCTTCGGAGGCGCCGCGGTGCTGGATCTCGCCCGCAGCGGAGCCGACATCGCCGCGGTGGCGACCTTCCACGGCAACCTCGCGACCGACGACCCGAGCCAGGCGAAGAACATCAAGGCGAAGGTGCTGTCGATGAACGGTGCCGACGACAGCTACGTGCCGGCCGAGCAGATCGCTGCCTTCCAGAAGGAGATGACCGACGCCAAGGTCGACTGGCAGTTCGTCAACTTCAGCGGCACCGTGCACTGCTTCGCGGAGCCTGACCAGCAGTCGCCGCCGGGCTGCGTCTACAACGAACGTTCGGCGAAGCGCGGCTTCACGATGATGCGCAACTTCTTCGCAGACGCCTTCAAGTAGGGGCGTCCTGCGCGCTGGCGGTCCCGGATTTCACCGGTTCGGCGGGCAGCCACGCAGCGAGTTCGCTGGCGAGTACTTCGCGAAGCACGGGCTTGGGCACGTAGCCGTCCATTCCCGCTTCCAGGCAGCGCTTCTTGTCTTCAGGGAGCGCCAGCGCCGTCAGCGCCACGATGGGAAAGGGGACGCCCGCCAGCTGTGCCCGCAGCCGGCGGGTGGTCTCGAACCCATCCATGACCGGCATTTCGCAATCGACGAGCACCAGGTCGTGCTTCGCCCGGTCGAAGCGGAGCAGGGCCTCTTCCCCGGACGACACCGCGTCGGCCTCCAGTCCGAGACTCTCGAGCAGGCCGACGCCGACTTCCCGATTGAGTGGATTGTCCTCGATCAGCAGCACGCGTCCCTCGAGGCGGCCCACGGCCGACGACGCGGAGCGCGCCGGGCCGTTGACCGGAACGAGTCGCACCCGGAGCTCGAACGTGCTGCCGACCCCGTGAGTGCTCGCGCCCCGGACTTCGCCGCCGAGCAGGCGCGCGAATTCGCGGGCGATCGCGAGGCCGAGGCCGGTGCCGCGATGCACGCGCGACGACGAATTCTCCACCTGGACGAACGGCTCGAAGACCCGCGCAAGCTGCTCCGGGGTCATCCCCGGTCCTTCGTCGCTGACGGAGCAGTGCAGCGCGCCGTCCCGCTCGGACCATTCGATCCGGACCGTGCCATGCTCGCTGAACTTCACGGCGTTGCCCACGAGATTCCCGAAGATCTGCCCCAGCCGCTGGCCGTCGATCTCGATCCAGTCCGGCAGTCGCGGGTCGACGGCGCAGAGCACCTGCAGCCCCTTGCGCTGCGCCAGCTCGCGGTGGGGTTCGAGAATCGTCCTCACCAGGGCCCGCAGCTGGGTCGGCTCCGGCGTGACGCGGTAGCGGCCGGACTCCACCGACGCGATGTCGAGTACGTCGTTGACCACTCCGAGAAGGGCGCGTCCCGCGCCGACCAGTGCTTCCGCCCGCCGGCCATGCGGAGCCGGAAGATTCGCATCGGCCAGAAGCTCGGACATGCCCAGCATGCCGTTGATCGGCGTGCGGATCTCATGGCTCATGTTGGCGAGGAAGCGGGATTTCGCCTGGTTGGCGAATCGCGCCTCCTCGCTCAGCCGAATCGCCTCGAGTCGCGACCGGATGACGGCCCGGTGCTGGCGGCTGACCGTCGACGCGCCGGACAGCATGATTCCCCCGAACAGCGGAACCATGATGGCGGCCTCCATGCCGAGCGGGACGCGTCCGCTGAGCGCGGTCCATTCCATCGCGACGAGGATCGGTGCGGCGAGCGACCAGACGACGAGGTGGTCGGCATGAAACGACAGCAGCCCCACGCAGACGATGGCCATCTGCAGCACGAAGACGAGGAGGCGGGCGTCGGAGGGAATCTCGATCAGAGGCGACGACAACGCGGCCCATCCCAGACCGACCGCGATCGCGAGCAGCGCATGCGCCGTCCGCCACTGCTCCAGGGTCGGGGCCGCTTCGGCGCGCCGCGACCACAGCAGTCCCACGGTCGCTCGCGCCGCCACGACCATTGCCATCAGGGCGCTCCACAGGGCAACCTGCCGAATGGGGGCGTGCATGGAGATGCGCCAGGCCGCCAGAGGCACCAGCGCGACGCTGAGCCACAGTCCCCGGATGTTCGCCTGCGCGATCCGGCTGATGCACTCCCGCATCACGATGCGCGCGGTCGCGGCATCGTCCGCTTGCGGGGGAGGGAGCTCGCCATGGCCACGTTCATCCGCCATGCGACGCTCGGCAAGCTGCTGAACACTCACGGCAGCCTAGCACCGGGCCGGACGACCTTCCAGCCGCAGGCCGGACGCCGGCGCGACGCGCGGCGCGCGCATCGCCGGATGCGCCGCGACGATGCGGAGACTCCGGGGACCCGGCCCGCATGACAGTTGTCACCTTCATCCGATCAGCATTGTCCGCGTCCTGCCGCTTGGGCCGGCGCTAGCATGCATCCCATGAGCTTCGCATTCCTCCGCCTCCGCGACCGGCTGCAGTCCGTCTGGCGCCGGCTCAACGCGTTCCTGCTCCCGCCGGTGGTCGAGTGCGGGGCGATGCCGTGGATGTCGCTTTTGTACGTGAGCTTCCTGGTCATTCCCTTCCTCGTCCCGAAGAACCTCGGCGCCGATCCGTGGTTGACCCTGCTGTCGCTGGTCGTGTTCCTGCCGGTGTACTTCGCGTTCTACTGGTATCGGGGTGCCCGCCGGATCTTCCTGCTGCTGACGATGGCCGCGCTCGGTGTCGCGCTGCTGCCGGCGAATTTTTTCTCGAACTCCTACCTGATCTATTCCAACGTGCTGTCGGCCTTCCTGCCATTGCGGCAGATGCTGCTGATCGTCGCCCTGACCCAGGGTGCGTTCGCCGGCGCGATGTTCTCGATCGATCCCGGCCCCGACACCCAGTTCTTCATCGGCCTGAATCTCGTCACGACGATGTTCGCGTCGATCTGCAATCGCGCCTGGCTGGCGCGCGCGCGGCAGAACGAGGCGCTGCGGCTGTCGCAGGACGAAGTGCAGCGGCTGGCGCGGGTGGCGGAGCGCGAGCGCATCGGCCGCGACCTGCACGACCTGCTCGGCCACACGCTGTCGGTCGTCGCGTTGAAGGCGGAGCTGGCGGTGAAGCTCGCCGGCCGCGACGACGAGGCCTCCGTGCGCGAGATGGGCGACGTCGCGCGGGTCGCGCGCGAGGCGCTGGGCCAGGTGCGCCGCGCCGTTGCCGGCATGCGCGCGCTCGGCATCCGCGCCGAGCTTGCCAACGCGCGGCTGGCGCTGGCGGCCGTGCAGGTCGACTTCGACTATCGCGCCACCGACGATGCGCTGCATCCGGAACTGGAGACGGTCCTGGCGCTGGCACTGCGCGAGGCCACGACCAACGTGATCCGCCATGCCCAGGCACGGCGCTGTCGTGCCGACCTGGACCGCGACGACGCCCGCGTCGTCCTCACCATCCGCGACGACGGACTCGGCGGCGCCGCGGACGGGCGGGGCGGTGGCAGCGGCCTCGCCGGCATGCGCGAGCGGGTGGCCGAGCTCGGTGGCGAGTTCGCGATCCGGAGCGAACCCGGGCAGGGCACCGAGCTGGTTCTTCGCCTGCCCTGGCGGGCACCGCCGGAGCCGGCCAGCGAAAGCACCTCGACCGAGTCCCCGCGCCGGCTGCGCGTGGTGCGCTGAACCGGAACGGGGCGCGGTAGAAGCCGGCCCTGGCGAAGCGTCGCCGGGCGACGATGCCCTCCGGCACTGCCGCGGAAATGCACCTTCGATACACTCGGCGGCCCACCGTCCGGGAGTATCGCCATGTCCTCGCCTTCACCGCGCGTGATCGCCCTATCCACCGCCGCCGTCCTGCTCGCGGCCTGCGGCTCCGATGCGCCGCCCGCCGCACCGCCGGCCGAGGCCGCCAAGGCTCCGCCGCCGCCGGCAGCAGTCGCCCTGGTGGCGCGCCAGGTCCTCTACGGCAATCCCGAACGCACCGGTGGCAGCATCAGTCCGGACGGCAAGTGGCTGGGCTACATCGCGCCGCTGGACGGGGTGATGAACGTCTTCGTCGCGCCGATCGACCGACCGAGCGAGGCCAAACCGGTCACCCACGACAGCAAGCGCCCGATCCGCGAATTCCGCTTCGCCTACGACGGCAAGCACCTGATCTACCCGCAGGACGAGGGCGGTGACGAGAACTTCCGGATGCACGTTGTCGGCCTGGAAGACGCCAGCGACCGGGCACTGACGCCGGCCGGCGCGCGCGCCGACGTCCTGTCCCTGTCCAGCAGGCAGCCGGGGGCGGTTCTGCTCCAGGTCAACGACCGCAACAAGCAGTTCTTCGACGTGGTCCGCTACGACCTCGACACCGGCAAGAGCGAACGACTGGTCGAGAACGACGGCTACGAGGCCTTCCTGGCCGACGACGACTTCAAGCTGCGCTTCGCCACCAAGCCGACCGCCGACGGCGGCTACGAGTGGTTCCAGCGCGAGGGCGCGAACTGGAAGTCCTGGGCGATGGTGCCGCAGGAAGACGCGCTGACGACCCAGTTCGCCGGCATGTCCGCCGACGGCAAGACGCTGTACTACACGGACAGCCGAGGTCGCGATACCTCCGGGCTGTTCGCGTTCGACACCGAAAGCCACGACACCCGGCTCCTGAAGGAAGACCCGCGGGCGGATGTCGGCGGCGCGATCGTCGATCCGAAGACCGGCGTGCCGCAGGCGGTCGCGGTGAACTACCTGCGCACCGAATGGGTCGCGCTCGATCCGGCGATCCAGAAGGACCTCGACGCGCTGAAGAAGATCGGCGACGGCGAATTCGTCGTCGAGTCGCGCACCCTCGACGACAGCTCCTGGGTGGTGCTGTTCTCGGCCTCGAACGCTTCGGCGAAGTACTACCTGTACAACCGAGCGACCGGCGCCACCACCCAGTGGATCGACACCCGTCCGAAGCTGGCCGACGCGCCGCTGGTGACCATGCATCCGCTGGAGATCAAGGCGCGCGACGGCCTCACGCTGGTCAGCTACCTTTCGCTGCCGAAGGCCGCCGACCCGGACGGCGACGGCAAGCCGACGGCGCCGGTGCCGATGGTGCTCCTGGTGCACGGCGGTCCCTGGGGTCGCGACACCTACGGCCTCAATCGCACCCATCAGTGGCTCGCCAACCGCGGTTACGCGGTGCTCTCGGTCAACTTCCGCGCCTCGACCGGCTTCGGCAAGAAGTTCCTCAACGCCGGCAACCTCGAGTGGGGCAAGAAGATGCACGACGACCTGCTCGACGCGGTCGACTGGGCGGTCAAGTCCGGCGTCACCGTGAAGGACAAGGTCGCGATCATGGGCGGCAGCTACGGCGGCTACGCGACCCTCGCCGGCGTCACGATGACGCCGAAGGAATTCGCCTGCGGCGTGGACATCGTCGGCCCGTCCAACCTGATGACCCTGCTGAACTCGATCCCGCCGTACTGGGCGAGCTTCCGGAAGCAGTTCTACACCCGGATGGGCGACCCCGACACCGATGCCGGAAAGGCGCTGCTGAAGGAGCGCTCGCCGCTGTCCTATGCGGACAAGATCGAGCGGCCGCTGCTGATCGGGCAGGGCAAGAACGATCCGCGCGTCAACGTGGCCGAGTCCGAGCAGATCGTCGCGGCGATGAAGGCGAAGAACATCCCGGTGACCTACGTGCTGTTCCCGGACGAGGGCCACGGCTTCGCCCGCCCGGCCAACAACATCGCCTTCAACGCGATCACCGAGGGCTTCCTCGGCAAATGCCTGGGCGGCCGGGTCGAGCCGATCGGTGCGGACTTCGACGGCTCCAGCCTGCAGGTGCCGGAGGGCGCGGCGCTGCTCGACGGGCTCGAGGCGGCGGTCAAGGCGCACGAGGCTGCGGCCACTCCGGCCGCGGCGAAGCCGGACGACGCGCCGAAGCCCGCGGGCGGCTGAGCGCGGCGATGATCTCGGTGCTGCTGGCGGAAGACCAGGCGATGGTGCGCGGCGCGCTCGCCGCGCTCCTGAAGCTGGAGTCCGACCTCGACGTCGTCGGCAGCGTCGCCGACGGCGAGGCCGCCTGGAAGGAGGCGCAGCGCCTGCGACCCGACGTGGTGGTGACCGACATCGAGATGCCGAAGCTCACCGGCCTCGAGCTGGCGCAGAAGATCCGCGATGCCGAGTTGCCGACGAAGGTGGTCATCCTCACCACCTTCGCCCGGCCCGGCTACCTGCGCAGAGCGCTCGATGCCGGTGCCAGCGGCTACCTGCTGAAGGACGCTCCGTCGGAACGTCTGGCCGAGGCGCTGCGCAAGGTGCACCGCGGCGGCCGCGCGATCGATCCGGAGCTCGCCGTCGAGGCATGGTCGGAGGCGGACCCGCTGACCGACCGCGAGCGCCAGGTCCTGCGGCTCGCGGGCGAGGGTGCGTCGGCGTCCGACATTGCCGAGCAGCTGCATCTCTCGCACGGCACGGTTCGCAACTACCTGTCGGAGGCGATCGGCAAGCTCGGCGTCAGCAACCGGATCGAGGCGTATCGGCTCGCACGCCAGAAGGGCTGGCTGTAGAGCGGACCCTGGTCCGCCACTATTGATTCGAACGAACCATTTCCTCGCCCAGCGGACCAAGGTCCGCTCGCCATGCGCAAGCAAGATTTCGACTACGAACTTCCTCCCGAACTGATCGCCCAGGAACCGCTGGCCGATCGCGCCGCCAGTCGGCTGCTGGTGCTCGCCGCCGACGGGGCGCTCGCCGATCGCGGCTTTCGCGACCTGCCGGAGTATCTGCGCGCCGGCGACCTGCTGGTGTTCAATGACACCCGGGTAGTCAATGCGCGTCTGTTCGGCCGCAAGGACAGCGGCGGCGAAGTCGAGGTGATGGTGGAGCGTCTGCTCGGGGGCGACGAGGTGCTCGCGCAGGTGCGGGCGTCGAAGGCGTTGATCACCGGGCGGCGGGTCATCCTCGGCGACGACGTCGAAGCCGAGGTGCTGGGCCGCGAGGGCGAGTTCTACCGGCTGCGCTTCCACGCGAGCGAGGCCGTCGAGCAGGTGCTGGAGCGGATCGGCCACGTTCCGCTGCCGCCCTACATCGCCCGCAGCGACCGGGCCGACGACAAGAGCCGCTACCAGACGGTCTTCGCGCGACGCCCCGGGGCGGTCGCGGCGCCGACGGCGGGTCTGCACTTCGATGAGGCCTTGCTCGACCGGATTGCCGCGCTCGGGGTCGAGTTCGGCCATGTGACCCTGCATGTCGGTGCCGGCACCTTCCAGAACATGCGGGTGGACGACCCGCGCCAGCATGCGATGCACAGCGAATGGCTCAACGTCGGCGCCGATGTCGTCGCGCAGGTCGAGCGTACCCGCCAGCGCGGCGGGCGCGTCATCGCCGTCGGCACCACGGTCGTGCGCGCGCTGGAGGCGGCCACCGTCGACGGCCGCCTGCAGCCGTTCGCCGGAGAGACCCGCATCTTCATCTTCCCGGGCCACCACATTCGCAGCGTCGACGCCATGGTGACCAACTTCCATCTGCCGCAGTCGACCCTGCTGATGCTGGTGTCGGCGTTCGCCGGTCGCGAGCGGGTGCTGGCGGCGTATCGGCATGCCGTGGGCTCTCGGTACCGGTTCTTCTCGTATGGCGACGCGATGCTGGTGTTTCCATTGTCGGATGAGGGCGGAGCGCTTGGATCTGGGAACTGAGCGCTGAGGGCCGAAGCGACTTTCGCTGCCGGGGGCCGAGTGCCGCTGCTTCGATCGGCTCGTCCAAGAGCGGCGTTTGGATCGACTTCGAATCGGAAGACCGTCATTGCGAGCTCAGCGAAGCGATCCAGCGCCTTCGCTTTCTCGCGGTGCAGAGCAAAGTCGCTGGATTGCTTCGTCGTCGCTGCGCTCCTCCTCGCAATGACGGAGGTTTTCCTCAACTATCAGCCCTCAACCCTCAGCCCTCAGCCCCAGCCCTCAATCCTCAGCCCCGCGCGACGCCGGCCAGTGGCCGCCCTACAATGGCGCGATGAACTTTGAACTCCTGAAGCGCTCGGGCGCCGCTCGCCGCGCACGCCTGACTTTTCCCCGCGGAACGATCGAGACTCCGGCCTTCATGCCGGTCGGCACCTATGGCTCGGTCAAGGCGATGATGCCGCGCGACATCGCGGCGACCGGGGCCGAGATCATCCTCGGCAACACGTTCCACCTGTACCTGCGGCCCGGGCTCGAGACGGTCGAGCGTTTCGGGGGGCTGCACCGCTTCATCGGATGGGACAAGCCGATCCTGACCGACTCCGGCGGCTTCCAGGTGTTCTCGCTGGCCAAGCGTCGCAAGATCACCGAGGAGGGCGTGACCTTCGCGTCGCCGGTCGACGGCTCCAAGGTGTTCCTGTCGCCGGAAGTGTCGATGCGGATCCAGCGCGTGCTGGACTCCGACATCGTGATGATCTTCGACGAGTGCACGCCCTATCCCGCGACCGAGAAGGAAGCG
Organism: Ahniellaceae bacterium; assembly: GCA_044221335.1. GTDB lineage: Bacteria > Pseudomonadota > Gammaproteobacteria > Xanthomonadales > Ahniellaceae > JBGAPI01. The sequence continues at coordinate 49,661 of JBGAPI010000027.1, read as the reverse complement.
CGCGAGTCGATGGAGCTGTCGCTGCGCTGGGCGGCCCGCAGTCGGCGCGCCCACGAAGGCAACCGCAATGCGCTGTTCGGCATCGTGCAGGGCGGGATGTACGAGGTGCTGCGCACCCGCTCGGCGGCCGAGCTGATCGGGATCGGCTTCGACGGCTACGCGGTCGGCGGCCTGGCGGTCGGCGAGCCGGCGGCCGAACGCGAGCACATGCTCGAGTTCATCGTTCCGCAGCTGCCGGAGGACCGGCCGCGCTACCTGATGGGTGTCGGCAAGCCCGAGGACATCGTCGAGGCGGTCCGCCGCGGCATCGACATGTTCGATTGCGTGATGCCGACCCGCAACGCGCGCAATGGCCACTATTTCACCCGCAGTGGCGTGCTCCGGGTGCGCAACGCGAAGTACGAGCGCGACCCGCTGCCGATCGATCCGGAGTGCGGCTGCTACACCTGCGCGAGCGGCTTCTCGCGCTCCTATCTGCGCCACCTCGACCGCTGCCGCGAGATCCTCGGCGCGGTGCTCGGCACCATCCACAACGTGCACTACTACCAGGACCTGATGCGCGGCCTGCGCGGCGCGATCGAAGCCGAGCGGCTCGACGACTTCGTCGCGGCGTTCTACGAGCGCCGCCGCGCCGCGGAGGAACCCTGATGGCCCTGGTGCTGTTCGATCTCGACGGGACGCTGTGCGACCCGCGCCCGGGCTTCCTCGCATGCATGCACCAGGCGCTGGACGAGGTGGGCGTCGCGGTGCCGGCGGAGGAGGAACTCGCCGCCTGCATCGGACCGCCGCTGGAGCAGACCTTCGCGCGGCTCCTCGCGACGGACGACCGCGGCCGCATCGCTGCGGCCGCGGCCAGCTACCGCCGTCGCTATGACGCGATCGGCTGGCGCGAAAACTCCGTCTACCCGGGGATCCCCGAACTGCTGGCCGAGGTCGCGGCGAACGGCTGGCAGCTCGCCGTGGCGACCTCGAAGGGACAGGTCTTCGCCGAACGGATCATCGCGCACTTCGGCCTCGATCGCTGGCTCGCCGCCGTGCACGGCGCGGGACCCGATGGCAGCGGTTCGGACAAGTCCGAGGTGGTCGGACGCGCGATCGCCGCAACTGGCGATGGGCACAGGCATCGGGTGATGGTCGGCGATCGGAAATTCGATGTGCTGGGGGCCGCGGCCCATGGCGTGCCGACGGTCGGTGTCCTGTGGGGCTACGGCGCGAGCGCCGAGCTCGTCGAAGCGGGTGCGGCGCGGCTGTGCGCCCGGGCGCAGGACGTGGTGCCGGCGATCGCGGACCTGCTCGCGGCGGACCGTCGAGCGGCACCCGGGCCGCTGACCTGAAGCACGACACGCCCGTCCGCAAGCGGCGCGGAGCGGGCGTAGGGCGCGCCCCGCGCCGTTGCGAGGCACATGAAGTCGGAGTGCTCCTCCGTGCCGAGGGCCTCGAAAAAAAGCGGCCGCCCGAAGGCGGCCGCCGGTGTCAGGTCGATCAGGGTCGAGAGGGGAGGGCCCGACGCGATCTTCCTTGGACTCGATTCGCCGGTAGAGCGGCCCTTGGGCCGCTCCGGCGATGCGCTTGAAGCAGCGGACCGAGGTCCGTCCTACTCCTCCGGCTTCGGGGTCGACTCGTCGATCTTCTTCAGCTCGCCGATCTTGACCGTGCCCTTGCCGAAGAAGCCGTCCTCGATCTTCCAGTAGAGCTTCGGCTCCCAGCGGTAGTCCGCCCAGTACTCGCCGCCGCCGTGGCCGCTGGACAGCGCCGTGCCGATGTTGAAGGCGTCGTCGCCGACGAAGGTGACCTGCGCGCCGGTGTCGAAGCCCGCGCGGGAGCCCGTCATCGACGAGCGGTTCTTCTTCAGCGCCGCTTCCATCCGCGGCTTCGCCACTTCGTCGCCGAAGCGCGAGTAGTAGGCCTGACCGCGCTTGACCGCGTCCGCGCGCTGCTTCTCGTCGAGGTGCGCCCAGATGTCGTCGCGCACGACCAGCAGCGCGGGGTAGTCGCGTTCGGCGGCGAGGTCGGCCCAGATGTAGGCCTGCACCGGATCGACCGAGGCGCCGTCGCCGTACCAGTACATCAGCGACAGGCGGTGCATCGAATACTTGTCGCCGAACTTCGCGGCGGTCTCGAAGCGCGACAGCGCGTACTCGAAGCGGCCCTGGCCGTAGGCCTCGAGCGCGTCCATCCGCGCGATCTCGTTCGGGTGGCCTTCGACCATGTGGCGCAGGTCCTTGTACTCGGGGGACTGGCGGTTCATCGGGAAGGACTGGGCCGGCCGAGGCGCCGTCTCCAGCGTCGGCACCGTAGCCGAGGCGCGGGCGGCGCCGGGCGCCCCCAGGACCAGGGCGGCGGCGATGGCGGTGGCGAGCGTCAGTCCGGACAAGCTGCGTTTCATCTTCGTCTCCGTGTTCGGCGTGTGCCGACGGTGGTGAACATCATGGGGGCGCGTGACGCGGTCTCCATCTGCCGGAAGTTGTCTGACTTCCGACATGGGTACAGGATGCAAGACGACGTCCGCGGGTTGCAGGTGACGTTGTCGTCGATTGTCGGTGACAGCTGTCACCGATTTCCCCTCGTGCCGTGGTTCCGAGCGTGCCGAACCGGTGAGCGGCGCCGACGCCTGGATCGTCGCGGACCGGGCTCCGGGCCTCTGCCTCGGGACTGCTTCCTCTGCCCGTGAGCGCGAACCCCCGCTGCGACGGGGATCCGCGGGCAGGGCGGTGCGGCGGGGTCGACGATGTTCGCTGCCGCTCGGGGCGGGACCGCCCTCAGAGATTGCGCGACGGATCGGGCGTCGGCTCGTGGATCGGCGTCAGCGGCAGCGCGCGAACGCTGCCCTTGCCGAACACCGCGTCCTCGTTCGCCCAGTACAGCGACGGCTTCCAGCGATAGTCGGCCCAGTAGGTGTTCATCCCACGGCCGACCCGGAGGGCATCGTCGATCATCGGGCCGTCGGCGGGGACGGTGACTTCGACGCCGTAGTCGATGCCGGCGTGCGAGCCGGTGATGTGGCTGCGGCCGATCCGGAGCTGCCGTGCCATCCGCGGCCGGGCGACGTCGTCGCCGTAGCGCGCGTAGTACTCGGCGCCGTCGCGGAGCGCCCGGGCGCGCTCGTCGCTGTCGAGCCTGCCCCAGATCTCGTCGCGCACCGCGAGCAGCGCGGGATAGTCGCGTTCGGCCGCGAGGTCGGCCCAGATGTAGGCCAGTACCGGATCCGGTGCCGTGCCGTCGCCGTACCAGTACATCAGCGCCAGCCGATGCTGCGAATACTTGTCGCCGTAGGACGCGGCGGCGCGAAACCGCGCCAGCGCCTGCGGCATCCTGCCCTGGCCGTAGGCCTCGACCGCGTCCAGCCGCGCGACCTCGTTCGGATGGTCGGACGACATCCGCCGGAGGTCTCGGTATTCGTTGGATGCGCGGTTCATCACCTGGCGTTCGGCCGGGCGGGCCGCGCTGGCGAGCGTCGCCGGCGCTTCCGCGGCGCAGGCGGGCAGGGACAGCGCGGCGTGGACGACGACGACGACGGCGAGGGCGAGCGCGGACAAGGTGCGGGGGGCAGTCATGGCGGGGCTCCAGGGTCGATTCTCGGGGTTGGAAACCGCGCCCGGGAGGCGCGTCGGCTTCGAACCGGAAGACGCGCAAGCTGCCGGATGCGTCGCCGCGGGGTGCGTGGCATAATCCGCGGCCTTTTTTGGCGGCCGTTTCCCGGTCGCCCCGACATTCGAGGGATTCCCGCGATGGATTTTCTGATCTCGTCCGCCTGGGCGCAGGCGGCGGCACCGGCTGATGCGCCGAGCCCGTTCGGCACGTTCTGGCTGATGCCGCTGGTGATCGTGGTGATGTACTTCATCATGATCCGTCCGCAGATGAAGCGCGACAAGGAACAGCGCGCGCTGCTTTCCGCCCTGGAGAAGGGCGACGAAGTGCTGACCCACGCCGGCATCTATGGCCGCATCGAGAGCATCGGCGAGACCGTGCTCACGGTCGGCATCGCCGACGGCGTCTCGATCAAGGTCAGCAAGCGCGCGATCGCCTCGGTGCTGCCGAAGGGCACGCTGAAGTCGCTGTAGGCCGTCACACGGCTTGAATCTGGGGCCGCATGGCCCCATCGATGCCGCCTCGCACGTGGGGTGGCTGTCTGGAGTGGGGTGAGATGGAAAACAACCGTTGGAAGTACCTGTTGATCCTGGTGGTCGTGCTGTTCGGCACGATCTACGCGCTGCCGAACATCTTCCCGCAGGATCCTGCGGTGCAGATCTCGGCCAGCCGTTCCGCCACGGTCGACGAGGCCCTCGAGAAGCGCGTGCAGGCGGTGCTGGAGAAGAACAAGATCAGCCCGAAGGCGAGCGAGCGCACCGACAAGCAGCTGCTGGTCCGTCTCGGTGACGCCAACACCCAGCTGGTGGCGTCGGACCTGATCCGCACCGAGCTCGGCGACGACTACAACGTCGCGCTGAACCTGGCCTCCACCGTGCCGGCCTGGCTGCATGCGATCGGCGGCAAGCCGATGACGCTCGGCCTCGACCTGCAGGGCGGCGTCAGCTTCCTGCTCGAGGTCGACCAGTCCGCCGCGGTCGACAAGCTCCGGATTCGCTACGCCGACGACGTGCAGCAGATCCTGCGCGACAAGAAGCTGAAGTACCGCGAGGTGGCCAAGCGCGGCGACAAGATCATCGCCGTGTTCGCCAGCAACGACGATCGCGCCGCCGCGGCCAACCGCCTCGCGGTCGACCTCCTGCAGGTCAGCGTCGCCGACGGCACCGATACCGCCGACTCGTTCCAGCTGGAAGTGACGGTGCGCGACACCGAGATCCGCAACGCGACCCGCGGCGCGCTGACCCAGAACGTAGCCACCCTGCGCAACCGCATCAACAGCCTGGGCGTGGCCGAGCCGATCATCCAGCAGCAGGGCGACCGCCGCATCGTGGTGCAGCTGCCGGGCGTGCAGGACACGGCCTTCGCGAAGAAGATCCTCGGCGGCACCGCGACCCTGGAATACCGCGCGGTCGACGAGAAGAACAACGTGATGGAGGCGCTGACCGGCCGTGTTCCGCCGGAGTCGCGCCTCTACCGGATGCGCAAGTCCGACATGCCGATCCTGCTGTCGAAGAAGACGATCGCCTCCGGCGACGAACTGGTCGGCGCCGAGCCGGGCTTCGATCCGCAGGGCGGCTCGCCGATGGTGTCGGTGACGCTGAATTCGGTCGCCGGCAAGCGCATGCAGGACTTCACCACCGACAACGTCGGCAACCGGATGGCGGTCGTGTTCATCGAGCGCAACCCGAAGGTCGTCCTCGACGCCGACGGCAAGCCGGTGCTCGACGCCGAGGGCCACGAGACCTTCAAGATCGACGTCAAGGAAGAAGTGATCAGCGCGGCCGTCGTGCAGGGCGTGTTCGGCCGCAAGTTCCAGACCAGCGGCCTCGCGTCCAGTGCCGAGGCGAGCGAACTCGCGCTGATGCTGAAGGCCGGCTCGCTGGCCGCGCCGGTGGTGATCGTGGAGGAGCGGGTCGTCGGCCCGAGCCTCGGCAAGGACAACATCGTCAAGGGCTTCCAGGCCACGCTGCTCGGCCTGCTGCTGGTCGTCGTCTTCGTCGCCATCTACTACAAGGCGATGGGCCTGATCGCGGACTTCGCGCTGACGCTCAACCTGATCCTGCTGCTCGCGGTGCTGTCGCTGGTGGTGGGCGCGACCCTGACCATGCCCGGCATCGCCGGCATCGTGCTGACGCTAGGCATGGCGATCGACGCCAACGTGCTGATCTGCGAGCGCGTCCGCGAGGAGCTGCGCAACGGCTCGACGCCGCTCGCCAGTTTGCGCGCGGGCTACGAGAAGGCCTGGGCGACGATTCTCGACGCCAACGTCACCCACGTGATCGCGGCGCTCGGCCTGATGACCTTCGGCTCCGGCGCGATCAAGGGCTTCGCCGTCACCCTGTTCTGCGGAATCCTGACCTCGGTGTTCACCTCGGTGACCATCACCCATGCGATCTCCGACGTGATCTTCGGCAGCCGCCGCAACCTGAAGTCGCTGCCGGTGTAAGGCATCAAGGACTCTCCATGGAAATCTTCAATCCAAACAGCAACATCGACTTCATCGGCTGGCGCCGCGCCAGCCTCGTGGTGTCGCTGATCCTGATCCTCGCGTCGGTCGGCCTGCTGATGACGCGCGGCCTCAACTACGCGCTCGACTTCACCGGCGGCATGCTGATCGAGGTCAGCTACGAGCAGCCGGTCGACGCGGGCCAGGTGCGCGAGGCGCTGGCGGCCGGCGGCTATGCCGACGCCCAGGTGCAGGCGATCGGCGGCTCGAAGGAAGTCGCGATCCGCCTGCGTCCGTCGCACGACACGGGCGACGCCAAGGCGCCTGCGACCGATGCCAAGGCTCCGGCGGCGGGCGACGCGGTCGCGACGTCCGACGACCAGCAGCGCAAGCAGCTGGCCGACAGCGTGCTGAAGGCGCTGAAGGCGAAGAATCCCGACGTCAAGCTGAAGCGGTCCGACTTCGCCGGTCCGCAGGTCGGCGCCGAACTGCGCGAGCAGGGCATCATCGCGGTGCTGTTCGTGATCCTCGGCATCATGCTGTACATCATGGTGCGCTTCGAGTGGCGCTTCGCGGTGGCGGCGGTGGCGGCGGAGTTCCACGACACCCTGCTGACTGTCGGCTTCCTCGCGCTGATCGGCCACGAGTTCGACCTCACGGTGCTGGCCGCGGTGCTGTCGGTGGTGGGCTATTCGATCAACGACAAGGTCGTCGTGTTCGACCGCGTCCGCGAGATCTTCCGTTCCGGCCGCAAGCTGGAACCGGCCGAAGTGATGAACAAGGCCGTCAACAGTACGCTGTCGCGAACGATCATCACCGCCTTCACCACCAGCCTCGCGCTGGTCCCGCTGTACGTGGTGGGCGGCCCGGCGGTCGCCGGCTTCGGCCTGACCATGCTGGTCGGCATCGTGATCGGCACGCTGTCGTCGATCTTCTTCGCCAACCCGATCCTGCTCTGGCTCGGCGTGTCGAAGCGCGACCTGATGCCGAAGGCCAAGGACACTTCCGAGCTCGAGCGTCGTCCGTAAGTCATTTCGCTCCGCCAGGAACGAACGATCGGGCCCGCCATGCGCGGGCCCGATGCGTTTTGGGGAGAATGGCGCCAGCAATCGATCGCGACGTGAAGTCGCGCGGTTCGTGGCTCAGGGGGTTCGCCGATCGACGGGGGACTGGCCTTGTTGGAGGGCAAGATGACGACCGAACGTTCCTCCCTGTCGGGCGGGCCCCGGTCCGCTGCTCCCCGCGCCCCTTCAGAAAAGCGCCTCGCGGTGGCGCGAGCGCCCCTCTAGCCGGCTGTTCGGCCGGTCCACCAGGGCACGACGACGGCCCCGATGATCAATGCCATGCCGGCGAAGAACAGCGCGCCGAGATCGCGCTGCTCGTCGAGCAGCAGCACCGCGAGGATCACCGCGTAGACCGGCTCGAGGTTGACCGCGAGCTGCGCCTCGAAGGCCGAGAGGCGGCGCAGCGCGACCAGCGACAGCGCGAACGGCAACAGCGTGCAGGCGAGGGCGAGCAGGAGCAGCAGCGCGGCGTCGCGCAGGCCGGGCGGCTGGAACATCGCGAACGGCGAGGCGGCCGCGTCGCCGGGGAGGGCGACTGAGAGCGCCGGGCCGATCAGCGTCAACGCCGCGGCTCCGGCGCCGAGTTCGAGAAAGGTCATCGCCAGCGCGTCGCTGCCCTCGACGAGGCGCTTGTTGAGCGCGCCGAACACGGCGACCAGCAGCGCCGACAGCGCGCCGACCGCGAGGCCGAGCCGCATCCCCGCCGGGATGCCGCCGACCACCAGCGCCACGCCGACGACGGCCGCCAGCGCGACGACCAGGTTGGAAGGGCGGAAACGCTGGTGCGACAGGAAGGGCTCGAGCACGGCGAGAAACACCGGACCGAGCGCGATCGAGGTCGCCGCGACCGAGGCATTGGCGAGCTTGATCGCGCCATAGAAGGTGAGCCAGTGCAGCGCGATCACCACGCCGACGCCGGCCAGCGCCCAGCGCCGCCGTGGCGCCAGCGCGGCGACGCCGTGCCAGACCCGCGGCAGCAGCGCGAGGCTCGCGGTGACCAGCAGCATCCGCCACCACACCAGCGCGGCGGCCGGCAGGCTGATCAGCTTGCCGAGGATCGCCGTGAAGCCCCACAGCACCACGCACAGGTGGATCTGCCAGCGCGCGCGGGCGAGCGCGCCGGCGTCGCTCGCGCCGCTCATGCGTCGATGATCGAGGTCACTCCGCGGCGGCGACGCTCGGTCAGCGAGGCCTCGCGCATCCGATCGGCCAGCGCCTCGAGATCGGGGATGCCGTACAGCAGCACGTTCACCGTCGACGGGTCGGACGAGCGCAGGTGCAGCTCGCAGTAGCCGAGCAGGCGCATGCCGAGCGGCTTGTGGAGGTCGAAATGGTCGATGCGGAACAGTTCGACGTTGTCCTGGTCCTTGTCGAGCAGGCCGCGCTCGATCCGCACCCGCTGGCTGGTGATGCGGAAGCGGATCGACTTCGACTGTACCCAGAACACCAGGCCGGCGATGCCGAGCGTCACGATCGCGAGAACCCAGCGTCCGACCGAATACAGCGGCGCCGGATGTCCGACGAACAGGTCGGTCTCCTCGACCGGGATCCGGGGATCGACCGGCGGCGGGCGGGTGAGATCGGAGCCGCAGAAGCGGCACTTGATCGCGGCGGCCTTGATCGTTTCGGCGCAATACGGACAGGGCTTCGTCTCTTCGGTCATGGGCCTCGGCTCTGTGGTGGTTCGATCCCGCGCGGGCGCTGCGCCGTTCCGGCGACAATGCGTCCCGTTCCTGAAAATTCAAGGCGCAGCAAGGACTTCGCGGTGCGCGCCGGCGCTGCTTCGTTCGCCGCGACGCGGCCTGGGCCGGCACGACGGATAGAAGAGTTGCAAACATAGCCTGAACGCGGGCGATCGTGGCGGGCGGCGTTCCAGGCCGCCCGCTACAATGGGCGGATGGACGACTACACCCGCCGCATGAACATTTCCGTCAAGAGCCGCGCCGAGATCGAGCAGATGCGCGCGGCCGGTCGCCTGGCGGCCGAGGTGCTCGACGTGATCGGCGAGCACGTGAAGCCCGGCGTCAGCACCGAGGAACTCGACGCGATCTGCCATCGCCACATCGTCGATGTGCAGCGCGCGATCCCGGCCAACCTCGGCTACCGCGGCTTCCCGAAGACCATCTGCAGCTCCGTCAACAACGTGATCTGCCACGGTATCCCGAACCCCGGCAAGCTCCTCAAGGACGGCGACATCATCAACATCGACGTCACCGTGATCCGCGACGGCTGGCACGGCGACACCAGCCGCATGTACTTCGTCGGCAAGCCGACGGTGATGGGCAAGCGCCTGGTCGATACCACCCACGAGGCGATGTGGCGCGGCATCAAGGTCGTCCGCCCGGGCGCGACGTTGGGCGACATCGGCCACGCGATCCAGAGCTTCGTCGAGGCCAACCGCTTCTCGGTGGTGCGCGAATACTGCGGCCACGGCATCGGCCGGATCTACCACGAGGATCCGCAGGTCGTGCACTACGGCCGCCCCGGCGAGGGCGTGCGCCTGGTGCCCGGCATGACCTTCACGATCGAGCCGATGGTCAACGAGGGCACGCGCCACACGCGGCTGCTGCCGGACGGCTGGACCGTCGTGACCCGCGATCAGAAGCTGTCGGCGCAGTGGGAACACACGATCGCCGTCACCGAGGACGGCTTCGACGTATTGACGCTGGGCGCCGGGGAAGTCATCCCCTGATGAATGCGGTTGCGGCGTCTGCGGCTACCGCCGAGCCGCTGTCCTTCGACTGGACGTCGAGCAGCGACAAGCCGGCCGCGCGCCGCGCCCGCCTCAAGGCCTACGACGAGGGACTCGCGCAGCGCCTGTTCGACGGCGGCGAAGTCGAGGAACTGGTGCGCGAACGCACCGCGACGATCGATCGCGTCTGCGTCGACTGCTGGAAGGCGACGGGCCTGCCGAACGACGCCGCGGCGCTGATCGCCACCGGTGGTTTCGGCCGTGGCGAACTGTTCCCGCAGTCCGACCTCGACCTGCTGGTCCTGGTCGAGGCGACCCCGGTGGCCGAGCGCGCCGCGCAGGTCGAGGCCTTCTTCGCCGCGCTGTGGGACTGCGGCTTCAAGCTCGGCCATGCCGTGCGCACGGTCGCCGAGTGCGTCGGCGCCGCCGCGGACCTCACCGTGGTCACCACGTTGTCGGAGGCGCGGCTGCTCGGCGGCAGCGCGAAGCTGTTCACGGCGATGAGCGTCGCGCTGCGCGACGTCTGGGCGCCGGCCGACTTCGAGGCCGCGAAGCGCGCCGAGCAGGCCGCGCGGCATGCGCGCTTCCACGACACGGCGTCCAATCTCGAGCCGAACCTGAAGGAAGGGCCCGGCGGGCTGCGCGACCTGCACGTGCCCTTGTGGATCGCGCGACAGCGCTACGGCGTCGGCCGCGCCGAGGGACTGGTCGAGCTGGGCTGGCTCTCGGTCGAGGAGTACGAAGACCTCGTCCGCGCGCGGCGCCTCCTGTGGCGCTATCGCTTCGGACTTCACGCGCTCGCCGGGCGACCGGAGGAGCGCCTGCTGTTCGAACACCAGCGCAGTCTCGCCGAACGCTTCGGCCATCGCGACGAACGCTCCGACCGCCTCGCCGTCGAGCAGCTGATGCAGGCCTACTTCCGCGCCGCCCACGCCATCGCGGCCTGCAACGAACGCCTCCTGCAGCGTTTCGTCGAGGCCGACGAGCCGGCCGAGACGCCGACCGAGATCGACCGCGACTTCGTCGCCATCGGCCGCTGGCTGGCGGCGCGCGACGACGTTCTGCTGGTCGAGCAGCCGGCGGCGATGGTTCGGATGTTCCGGGTGCTGCTCGACCATCCCGAGCTCGCCGGTCCGCGCTCCAGCCTGCTGGCGGGACTCGACCGCGGCCTCCGTCTCGCCGGCAGCCGCCTCGCCGGAGACGACGGCGCGCTCGCAGAGTTCCTCGCGATCTGCCGCCACCACGGCGACGTCGCCTCGGCCTTCGGCCGGATGGCGAGCCTAGGGGTGCTGTCGGCGCTGATCCCGGCCTTCGCCCAGGTCAGCGGGCGGATGCAGTACGACCTGTTCCACGTGTACACCGTCGATCGCCATACGCTGGCGGTGATCGCCAACATCCGGAACTACGCGGCCGCGCGGGCGGCGATCGACTTCCCGCTGGCGCACAGCCTCTATCTCCGCCTGCGCAAGCCCGAGCTGCTGCTGCTGGCCGGGCTCTTCCACGACATCGCCAAGGGGCGGGGCGGCGACCATTCCGAGCTCGGCGAGATCGATGCACTGACCTTCTGCCGCCGTCTCGGCCTGTCGGTCGGCGACGCCGAGCGGGTCGCCTGGCTGGTGCGCCAGCATCTGCTGATGTCGGTCACCGCGCAGAAGAACGACATCGGCGATCCCGAGGTCGTGCACCGCTTCGCGACCACGGTGTCGGAACACGAGCGCCTCGACCTGCTGTACCTGCTGACCGTCGCCGACATCCGCGGCACCAGCCCGAAGCTGTGGAATTCCTGGAAGGACCGGCTGCTCGCCGATCTCCATGCCGCGACCCGCTACGTGCTGCGTCGCGGCCTCGAGCACCCGGTCCATGCCAGCGAGCGCCGCGCCGAGACCCGCGCGCTCGCGCTCGCGCTGCTGCTGCGGCAGGGCATCGCGGAGGCCCGCGTCGAGGCGCTGTGGGCGGCGTATCCCGAGGAGTCCTTCCTGCGCTACACGCCGGAGCAGATCGCGTGGCAGAGCAGCGAGATCCTCGCGGTCGGCGCCGACGAACTGCCGCTGATCGCGCTGCGCGATGCCGGCGAGCGCGGTGCCACCGAGGTGTTCGTGTACTCGCCGGACCGCGACGGCCTGTTCGCCACGCTGACGGCGGTGCTCGACCGCTTCCACCTGTCGGTGCTCGACGCCCGCATCGCGACCTCGCGCGACGGCTATTCGCTCGACACCTTCCTGGTGCTCGATGCCGACGGCGAGCGCCTGACCGACCGCGAACGCGCGGCCGAGCTGGTGGCGCGGCTGTCGTCCGAGCTGTCGAAGGCCGAGCTCGACCTTCCGCCTGCGCGGCGCGCGCTGTCGCGCCGGCAGCAGCACTTCCGCATTCCCACCCGCACCGAGTTCTCGACCGCCGCCGGCCGCACCCAGCTCGCGCTGGTCTGCTCCGACCGCCCCGGCATCCTCGCTCATGTCGCGCAGGCATTTCGCGCCTGTGCGCTGCGCGTGCACGATGCGCGGATCGCCACCTTCGGCGAGCGCGTGGAGGACTTCTTCGTGCTGTCCGAGGCCGACGGCAGCGCGCTGCGTCCCGAAGTCTGCGACGCGCTCGCCGCGCAGATCCGCCACGAGATCGACGGTGGCCCCACCCGCAGGAAGACGACATGAGCCTGGACGAAACCCCGCTGCGCAACCTGATCGAGGGGGCCTGGGATCGGCGCGCCGAGCTCGGCGCCGAGGAGATCCGCGACACGCTGTCGCCCGCCGTCGAGCGTTGCCTCGATGCCCTCGAGTCCGGCGAACGCCGGGTCGCCGAGCCGACCGGATCCGGTTGGGTGGTCCACGAATGGCTCAAGAAGGCCGTGCTGCTGTCGTTCCGCTTCAACGGCAACAAGGTGATGGGCGGCGCGCCGGCGCCGTACTTCGACAAGGTGCCGCTGCGTTTCGAGGGTGCCGATGACGCGGCCTTCCGCGCGGTCGGCGCGCGGGTGGTGCCGGGTGCGGTCGTGCGCCGCGGCGCGCATCTCGCGAAGGACGTGGTGCTGATGCCGTCCTTCGTCAACATCGGCGCCCATGTCGGCGCGGGCACCATGGTCGACACCTGGGCCACCGTCGGTTCCTGTGCGCAGATCGGCCGCAACGTGCACCTGTCCGGCGGCGTCGGCATCGGCGGCGTGCTGGAACCGCTGCAGGCGAGTCCGACGATCATCGAGGACGACTGCTTCATCGGCGCGCGTTCCGAGGTCGTCGAGGGCTTCGTGGTCGAGCGCGGCTCGGTGATCGGCATGGGCGTGTTCCTCGGACAGTCGACCCGCGTCTACAACCGCGCCACCGGCGAGATCGGCTACGGGCGCGTGCCGGCCGGCAGCGTCGTCGTGCCGGGTTCGCTGCCGAGTCCGGACGGCAGGTACGCGCTGGCCTGCGCGGTGATCGTCAAGCAGGTCGACGCCAAGACCCGCGCCAAGGTCGGGATCAACGAACTGCTGCGCGGGGTCGACTGATGTCCGCCGTCACGATCTACGGCCTCGCGAACTGCGACACGACCAAGAAGGCGCTGAAATGGCTGGAGCGCCGCGGTGTCGCCGTCGAGTTCGTCGATTACCGCGCGAAGCCGATCGCCGCCGACCTGCTGAAGGCCTGGGCCGCGAAGCTCGGCTGGACCGCGCTGATCAACCGGCAGAGCACGACCTGGCGGCAACTGCCGGAACCGCGGAAGCAGGCCGCCAGTGATCCGGAGTTCGTCGTCCTGGTGCGCGATCACCCGCAGCTGGTGAAGCGGCCGGTGCTGGTGCGCGGGGACGAGGTGGTGCTCGGGTTCACCAACGGCTTGTACGAGAAGCTGTTCGCTGCGTAAGGCGAGCACTGCCCGCCATCGCCAGACGTTTCGGCCGCCCGCAGGGCGGGCACTGCCCGCCATCGCCAGACGTTTCGGCCGCCCGCAGGGCGGGCACTGCCCGCCATCGCCAGACATTTCGGCATCCCGCAGGGCGGGCACCGCCCGCCATCGCGAGGCGTTTCGGCCTGGGCGGGCAGTGCCCGCCCCACGATCGGCTACCATGCGGCCCCCGAAATCAGGAGCTAGCCATGACCCAGTTGACCGCCGAAATCACCACCGCTCGCGGCGTGATCCACCTCAACCTGTTCGCCGACCAGTGCCCGCTGACGGTGGCGAACTTCGTCAATCTGGCGCAGCGCGGCTATTACGACAATCTCGTCTTCCACCGCGTGATCCCGGACTTCATGATCCAGGGCGGTTGCCCGGAAGGCAGCGGTCGCGGCGGTCCCGGCTATCGTTTCGGCGACGAGTGCACGCCGGCGCTGAAGCACGACAAGCCCGGCATCCTGTCGATGGCCAACGCCGGTCCTGGCACCAACGGCTCGCAGTTCTTCATCACCCACGTGCCGACCGCGTGGCTCGACGGCAAGCACACCGTGTTTGGCGCGGTCGTCGGCGCGGCCGACCAGGCCATCGTCAACCAGATCCGCGGTGGCGACAAGATGGCCTCGATCCGCATCGGCGGCGACGCCTCGGCGCTGCTCGCCAAGATGGCGACCCAGGTCGCCGAGTGGAACAAGGTGCTCGACGCTCGGCGCTGACGCGGGGCGGGCGCTGCCCGCCATCGCGACACGTCATGGCAATGGCGGGCAGTGCCCGCCCTGCAAAAGACAACGGGCGCCGCGAGGCGCCCGTCTTGCTTCCGACCGCCGCCGATCCGGCGACTGGTGGGAGAGTTCCTACTCGATCGCGTTCACCGACACCTCGACCCGGATCCGGTCGCCCGGATGGTGGTCGGTGCGGGTGTGGTAGGTGCGGCCGTGGTACTCGTAGGTCACGTCGTAGCCGACCACTTCGCGCTCCTCGCGATAGTCGGTGCGACGATCGCAGACGCGCTCGTAGCTGGTGTAGCTGCGTCCGCCGTAGTAGCGGCCGCCCTCGTAGTAGCCGCGATCGGAATTGTGGCCGATCGTGCCGCCGATCACCGCGCCGGCGATGGTGGCCGCCTTGCGGCCGTCGCCCTTGCCGACCAGATTGCCGAGCGCGCCGCCGACGATCGCGCCGGCCAGCGTGCCGCCGCTGTTGCGGTGGTAGCGCGGCTCGCGGTAATAGCCCGGCTCGTAGACCGTGCGCGGCTCGGTGTAGCAGACGTCACGGCCCTGCGGGACCGAGTAGTTCTCGATGATCGGATCGACCGACACCACGCGCGCCCATTCGTCGCTGCGGCCACCGGCCGAGGCGCCGCTGGCGCCGATCAGGGTCGTCGAGATCAACAGGGCAGTCGCCAGGAATTTCATAGCTGTCTCCTTCGCGGGGCCGCCTCCGGCCCGCCGCGTGTGGATCCAATTTGCGATTTTCGGGGTGAATCGTTTCTGAACTGGGGCGGCGCCGTTGGGCAGCGTTAAGGGCGAGAGCGAAGGGCCCGGGGCCCCGAAGATCCACGTCATTGCGAGCGCAGCGAAGCAATCCAGTGCCTGTCGCCCCAACGAGCCAAAAGCAATGGCGCTGGATCGCCTCGCTGCGCTCGCAATGACGAGGAGCGAGAACGACGGAGCCGACTCGCTCGACCTCGGCCCTGGTCCCTGTACCCTGGGCCCCCACCCTCGGTCGACCTGCTCGACTGCCGATCTCACTGCCTCGACCCGAAACGGAGCCGCACGGTGACCAGACCCATCCTGAACCTCGACGACATCCCCTACCTCCCCTGGAAGCACGGCGAGCGCTTCGAGGCGCGGCTGGGGCAGGTGGCGTCGCACATCGGCGCCGTGCAACTCGGCTACAACGTGACCGAACTGCCGCCGGGCAAGGCCGCGTTCCCGTTCCACAGCCACCGGGTCAACGAGGAGATGTTCTTCGTGCTCTCCGGCGTCGGAGAGATCCGGATCGGCGCCGATCGCCATCCGTTGCGAGCGGGGGATTTCGTCGCATGCCCGGCCGGCGACGCGGACACCGCTCATCAGATCCGGAACACCTCCGACAGCGAAGCGCTGCGCTTTCTCGCCGTCAGCACCATGATGTTCCCCGAAGTCGCGACCTACCCGGATTCCGGCAAGTTCCTGGTGCGCGAGAAGCGCGCGAACGCGGATGGCTCGCCGAGCGGGCTGCGCTTCATCGGCCGCGAGGGCGACACGCTCGACTACTGGGACGGCGAAGAGGCGTAGGGCGGCTACCGGCCGCCATCGCCGGGCACCTCGCCGGCGCGGTGCGTAGCGAGGCGTCGGGGCGAGGGCGGGCAGTCCGCGCCCAGGCTCGACCGCAGAGGCAGGCATGCCGACGGCGACCCTATCCACCCCTGCCGGGAAGTCGTCCGCGCGAGTAGCCTGTCGGCTCTCTCGCGGATCCGACCGAGGCCAACGATGAGCGCTGCAATTCCATCCGTCGCCCAGCACTTCGTCGGCAGGAGTCCCGCGGTCAAGGCGACCTACGACCGGCTGTTGCGGGTCGCCGCGGCCCTGGGGGACTTCGCCGAGGATCCGAAGAAGACGTCGATCCACCTGAACCGCCGCAGCGCATTCGCCGGGGTGGCGACCCGCAAGGACATGCTCCTGCTCACGCTGAAGTCGGCGCACGACATCGACAGCCCACGCATCCGCAAGCACGAGCAGGTGTCGGCCAATCGCTGGCATCTCGAACTCAGCCTGACCTCGCCGGAGCAGGTCGATGCCGAGGTGTCGCGCTGGCTCGCGGAGGCCTATGCGATCTCCGGCTGACCGCTGGCGGGGCGTTCGGGAACTGGCGCGCAGGGCGCGCCCTACGCCGATGGCAGCGGATACTTGTAGGCCGTGGCGCAGTTGAACAGCACCACCCGCTCGCGGCCGGTGACGAGGCCGCGCTCGCGCGCCAGGCGCAGCCCGGCGAGCGTCGCCGCGCCCTCGGGACACAGCAGCAGGCCGTCGCCGCGACCGGCGTCCCGCCAGGCCTGCACGATCGCCGCCTCCGACACGGCCAGCGCCGCGCCGCCCGAGGCGCGCACCGCATCGAGGATCAGGAAGTCGCCGAGTGCCGCCGGAACGCGAATGCCGTGGGCGATGGTCGCCGAATTCTCGAAGCGGGTCGCGAAGCGCTCGCCCGCATCGTAGGCGCGCACGATCGGGGCGCAGCCCTCCGACTGCACGGCGTACATCCGCGGCCGACGCTGGTCGATCCAGCCCAGGCGCTGCATCTCGTCGAAGGCCTTCCACATGCCGATGAGGCCGGTGCCGCCACCGGTGGGGTAGAAGATCGCGTCGGGCAGCGTCCATCCGAGCTGCTCGGCGAGCTCGAGTCCCATCGTCTTCTTGCCCTCGATCCGGTAGGGCTCGCGCAAGGTCGCGCAGCTGGTCCAGCGGCCTTCCTTTTCGCCGGCCGCGACGAGCTTGCCGCAGTCGTCGATCATGCCGTCGACCACCGTGAGTTCGGCGCCGAGCAGCTCGATCTCGCGCAGATTGGCGACCGGCGTGTCGGACGGGCAGAAGCAGTGCGCAGCGATCCCGGCACGACGACAGTACGCGGCCATCGCGGCGCCCGCGTTGCCGTTGGTCGGGATCGCCATCGTGGTGACGCCGTAGCGCCTGGCGAGATTGACGGCCATCACCAGGCCGCGCGCCTTGAACGAACCGGTGGGAAGGCGCCCCTCGTCCTTGACCAGCACCTCGGCGACGCCAGCATCGTGCGCGAGCATCGGCGCGGCGAGCAGCGGCGTCATCGTCTCGCCGAGCGAGATCGGTTCGAGGCCGAGCGGCAGCGGCAGCAGCTCGCGATAGCGCCAGAGGTCCGGCGCGCGATCCTTCAACGCGGCGCGCGGCAGTGCGCGACCGACGGCGTCGAGGTCGTAGCGGACCAGCAGGGGCTTGCCGGCCGCGGAGACGGCGTGGCGCCGGGTCGCGTCGTAGCGCTCGCCGGTGAGGCTGCATTCGAGGTGGGTGACGTGGGTGCGGTTGGGCATGGTCGATGTCGATGGTTGGAAGGCTGGCCTCCCTCTCCCCGCTCGCGGGGAGAGGGAATCGTCAGTTCTTCGGGTGCGCGGAGTTCAGCATCGCGTCGACGGTCGGGAAGTAGGCGTCGTAGTAGTGCTCCGTCGGCGCCAGGAACAGGATCACGTCGAGCTTGCCGTCGACCTCGGCGAGCAGCGCGCTGCCCTGGTAGTTGAGGCCGAAGTCGTTGGACAGCCGCAGCTCGAAGCGCACCGCGTCATGGCGGCCGAACTTCGCGGGCCGCAGGCCCGAGAGCTCCGGCTTCACGGCGCCGAGGCCGGCGAGCGCATCGGCGACCAGCTGTGCCAGTGCCGGGCCATCCATGCCGGGATGGAAGAACGGCCCGTCGGGTCTGGCCTGGGTCGCGCGGCGGGACTTGAACACGTGCTCGCCGTCGCGCACGCCGGAGTAGAACTCGATGCGGTCGAGCAGCGCGCCGTCGACCGTCCACATCTCGCCGTGCAGGCCCTCGACCCGGGTCCAGGCGATCGGCGTGTCGAGCGCGATCCGACCGGCGGCGACGGCGGGGCCGGGCTTCACCAGCGGGCTCCCGCAGGAAACCAGCAGGAGGGGCAGGGCGAGTGCGACATGTCGCACTGCCGATTTCCTCAATGGAAGAGTGTCGAGTCTCATCGTGGGGTCGGCGGCGTCGCGAGTTCATTCTGGTAGTGCTCGATCATTGCGCGATCGCCGGCATCCGGCGCGCGCTCGAGATAGCGGCCGAAGGCGGCAGACGCCTCCCGCGGTTCACCCGCTGCGCGCAGCGCCAGACCGAGATCGCGTGCGGCTTCCGGCGGTGCGCCGGGTTCGGACTCCGCACGGCGATACAACGCGATCGCCGAGGCGCGGTCGCCGTCGCGGTTGCGCCGGCGCAGCACCTCGGCGCGGGCGTAGGTGAGCTCGCCCGGCGCGGTTTCGTCGCTGCGGGCGGCGAGGCGGTCGAGCAGCACCAGCGTCTGCGCATCGTGGCGGCGGGCGAGTTCGCTGCGCAGCCAGGTCATCCGGAGTCCGCGGGTGGCTGCGAGAAAGTGCGCGCGACCGCGCTCGCTGCCGTGTTCGCCGGCCTTCGAAGCGAACTCGCGCAGGCGGGCGACGCGCTCCTTCGTGGCCGGGTGCGAAGCGAAGACCGACGAAGGCTTGTTCTTCTCGCGCGCCTGCTCCTCGGCCAGCAGCGCCTCGAACAGCTCGGCACCGGCACTCGGGTCGTAGCCTCCGGCGACGGCCGTGTCGTAGCCGGAGCGATCGGCGGCGCGTTCCTGGTCGCGCGAGAACGCCATCACGTTGGCGTAGCCGGCGAGCGCCGCCAGTTCGCCGACGAGACCGGCGCCGAGGCCGAGCGAGAGCATGCCGACGACGCTGGCCCAGCCGTCGGTCGCCTTCAGCCGGCGCCACTGCGCCAGCGTGTCGCGATTGCGGAAGTGTCCGATCTCGTGGCCGAGCACGAAGGCCAGCTGCGCCTCGTCCTCGCAGCGCAACAGCAGCCCCGACCAGACCTGGGTCATGCCGTTCGGCGCCATGCTGGCGTTGAACGCGGGGACGTCAAGCGGATAGACCCGCACCTGCCGGCAGTCCTCGGCCGCGAGGCGGCAGACGAGTTCGCGCAGGTAGGCGTTCAGCGCCGGATCGGTGATCCGCCGCGGCGAGGACTGCACCTGCCGCTCGATCTGGTCCATCGCGTACCACAGCCCGCCCTCGTCGCTGTCGGCGGCCGGGCGGGGCGCGGGTGCCTCGGCGGCGGTTCCCGCGGCGGTGGGAGCGCGTGGCGGCGTGGCGGCGCAGGCGACCAGCAGCGCCGTCGCCAGCGCGGGAGCGAAGCGACGCCGGCGATTCACTTCGGGAAGTCCCGGGTCAGGTCGGCGACGGTGTCGCGCACGCCCTTGGCATCGCGCAGGTCGCCGGTCTGGTCGACCAGGAAGTCGAACCACAGCACCTGGCCGCTGTTGAGGTCGACGAGCGAGGTGAAGCCGACCTGCACGCCGCCGTTCATCGCGACGCCGAGCAGCGCGCCGAACACCATCATCGCCGCGCGTCCGCCGCTGGTGTAGCTGTCGCGGACGTAGGTGAACAGGGCGTAGTCGGCCCCGGTGGCGTCGCGCAGCTCGCGCACGCCGTCACCCAGCGTGAAGTCGAGATCCTTGCCTTTGGTCGCGAGCTTCATCGCGGTGAAGTGGTGCTGCCAGATGCTGATCCCGACCGCCTGGTGCAGCTCGACCAGCTGGCGGACGCGGGCGTCGGGCGGCAGCTCCGTCGGCACCTGGTAGTCGTCGGCGATCGCGTAGCCGCGTTCGACGAGCACGCGCCGCACTTCCGCCGGATAGAGCCGCTTCGCCGTCAGGCTCCAGTCGGCGCGCGGCTCGTTGCGGCCGCCGGCGGTGACCTCGGACAGTTCCATGTCGGGCTCGATCAGAACGATCCGCGCGCCGGCCGCAGGCTTGGCCACCTTGGCCCAGTCGGCGTGCAGCGTGCGGGCACCCGCCACGGCGGCATCACTCGCGGCGAGCGCGAGCAGCATCGTCATCAGCGGCATCCAGGGCTTCATCGCGACTCCGATCCGGGCCTCGCCGAACCATACGAACAAGCCGGCCGCGGGTAAAGCTCGGCGCCGCACGGTTTCATCTGCAACTGTGCCGGGAGCGGCCGAAATGCTGGCGAAAACGGCATATCGCCGCCCCGATTCCAGCCCGGTCCGGGAGACGGCCTGTGCTACCATGCGGGGCTTTCCCGACCCCGCAATTGAGCCCAGGAATCGCCATGCCCGCGCTTGCCCAAAGGATGAGTCGTGCCAAGCCCTCCGCGATCATGATGGTCGCCGAGAAGGCCAAGAAGCTGAAGGCCGAAGGTCGCGACATCGTGAGCTTCTCGATCGGCGTGCCGAACTTCCTGCCCGGCGAGCACGTCTACGCCGCAGTGCGCGAGGCGCTGGCGAAAGACTCCGGACAGTACGGCTCCAACCGCGGCGCCGATGCGCTGCTCGACGCCTACCTCAAGCACATGGAAGCGGCGGGTCTCACCGGCTACACCCGGAAGAACGTCGCCACCGGAATCGGCGCCAAGCACGTGCTGTACAACCTGGCCGAGGCGCTGCTCGATCCGGGCGACACCATCGCCTTCGCGGTGCCGTACTGGACGACCTACGTCGACATCGCCGACATCGTCGATGCCAAGACTCGCCTGCTGCCGTGCCCGGCCGAGCAGAACTACAAGATGACCCCGGCGCAGCTCGACGCCGCGCTGCCGGGCGTCAAGGTGTTCCTGTTCAACAACCCGTCGAACCCGACCGGCATGGTCTACACCAGGGACGAGATCGCCGCGCTGGCCGACGTGCTGGTGCGCCATCCGGACTGCTGGATCATCTGCGACGACATCTACAACCGGATGGTGTTCGACGGCGTCGGCTACCACAATTTCATCAACGCGCGGCCGGAGTTGCGCGACCGGGTGATCCACGTCGATTCGATCTCGAAGACCTACGGCATGCCGGGCTGGCGCGTCGGCTTCGTCGCCGGTCCGGAGGCGGTCGCGCAGGCGATGGCGACGATGAATTCGAACCACATCACCAACATCCCGGAGATGGTCACCGCCGCCGCGGTCGCCGCGCTGACCGGTCCGCAGGACGTACCGACGACGAAGAACCAGGAGTTCCAGGCCAAGCGCGACCAGGTGCTGGCGACGATGAACGCGATCCCGGGCGTCAAGTGCCCGCGGCCGCAGGGCGCGTTCTACGTGTTCCCGGACATCTCCGTGGCCTTCGGCAAGTCGCACAAGGGCACGAAGATCAACAACGACGTCGACTTCTGCAGCGCGCTGCTGGAAGCCAAGGGCGTCGCCTGCGTTCCCGGCTCCGCCTTCGGCGAACCCAAGGCGCTGCGCATCTCCTACACTTGCCCGACCGCGCAGTTGCCGACCGGGCTGGCGCGGTTCGCCGAGTTTTTCGGCGAGCTCACGTAAGCCGGGTTCGGGGCAGGGGATAGGGCTCAGTCAACGGCGTCATTCGGATCTCCGAACGACACATGCCGCGCACTGGGCCCTGTGCCCTGGGCCCTGGGCCCTCGCCATCGAACTCCTCAACCTACTCGGAGCACAAGATGAAAGCCCCCGTTCGAGTCGCAGTGACCGGCGCCGCCGGCCAGATCGGTTACAGCCTGATCTATCGCATCGCCTCCGGCGAGATGCTGGGCAAGGATCAGCCGGTGATCCTGCAGATGCTGGAGCTGCCGATGGAGAAGGCGCAGGCCGCTCTGAAGGGCTGCATGATGGAGCTCGAGGACTGCGCGTTCCCGCTGCTCGCCGGCATGGTCGGCACGGCCGATCCGAAGGAAGCGTTCAAGGACATCGACTACGCGCTGCTGGTCGGCGCCCGCCCGCGCGGTCCGGGCATGGAGCGCAAGGACCTGCTGATGGAGAACGCCAAGATCTTCATCGAGCAGGGCAAGGCCCTCGACGCTGCCGCCGCGCGCCACGTCAAGGTCCTGGTGGTCGGCAACCCGGCCAACACCAATGCGTACATCGCGATGAAGTCGGCGCCGTCGCTGAACAAGCGCAACTTCACTGCGATGCTGCGCCTCGACCACAACCGCGCGCTGTCGCAGCTCGCCGCCAAGACCGGCAAGGCCGTGAAGGATTTCCGCAAGCTGATCGTGTGGGGCAACCACTCGCCGACGATGTATCCGGACTACCGCTTCGCGACCGTCGACGGCCAGTCGGTGAAGGCGCTGGTCAACGACGACGCCTGGAACCGTGACACCTTCATCCCGAAGGTCGGCAAGCGTGGCGCGGCGATCATCGAGGCGCGCGGCCTGTCGTCGGCGGCCTCGGCAGCCAACGCGGCGATCGATCACATGCGTGACTGGGCGCTCGGCACGAATGGCGAATGGACGACGATGGGCATCCCGTCGGACGGCAGCTACGGCATCCCGAACGACGTGCTCTACGGCTATCCGGTGACCTGCGCCAACGGCGACTACCAGATCGTCCAGGGCCTGGAGATCGACGAGTTCTCCCGCGAGCGGATGAACTTCACGCTGAAGGAGCTCGAGGAAGAGCGCGCCGGCGTGTCGTCGATGCTGGCCTGATCGTCCATCGCTTCGGTGGGTGAAAGGCAAGGGCGGCTTCGGCCGCCCTTGTCGTTTCCGGAGACGATCCCTGGCGTACGATCGACGCTCCAACCATCCGGGGAGGGATGACGATGAAGACCGTGATTGCGGGCGTGCTGTGCGGCGTGGTGATCTTCTTCTGGGGCTTCGTGGCTCATGTGCTGCTGCCGATCGGAGAGATGGGATTCAAGGTGGCGACCCCGGCGCAGGAGGCGGCGATCGTTGCCGCGGTGCGGCCGGGTCTCACCGAGGACGGCATCTACCCCATCCCGGGCATGGACCCGGCGAAGATGAACGACGAGGCCGCGAAAAAGGAGTTCGGCGAGCGAGCGGCGAAGTCGCCCTACGCCCTCGTGGTATTCCATGCGCAGGCGGACGACAGCGTCAACGCGATGGGTCCCTACCTCGGCCGCCAGTTCGCCAGCGACATCGCCTGCGGGCTCGCGATCGCGTTCGTGCTTGGCCTGGTCACCGGCTTCGGCCGCCGCGTCGGCGCGGCACTCGGCATGGGAGCTTTCTCGTTCCTGTCGACCAACGTGCCCTACTGGAACTGGTACCGATTCCCAGCCGACTTCACCGTCGGAGCCTTGATCGAGGTGATGGTTGCGGCTCTGCTGGGTGGCATCGTCGCGGCGTGGTGGTTGGGACGCGGCGAGCGGTAGAGCGGCTCCGGCTCCGCCTCCGGCGCGCCTCGACAAAGCGTTGAGGCCGGCGGACCGAGGTTCGCTCGACGAGCACGTGGGGCGGCGTTCGCGCCGCCGTCGACGTGCCTCAACGAAGCGCAGAGGCGGGCGGACCGGGGTCCGCCCAGGCCCGCGCGAGGTTGATCGCTCGACTCCGCCACGGCGATAATCCGCGCCCTTTTTGCCCATCGGATTCGCCGTCATGCTGGATGTCGCCCTGCTGCGCGGGAAATTGCACGAGACCGCCGAGCGTCTCGCCGCCACCCGCGGCTATGCGCTGCCGGTCGAGTCGCTGGCCGCGCTCGAGGCCGAGCGCAAGCAGATCCAGACCCGCACGCAGGAGCTGCAGAACCTGCGCAACACCCGCTCCAAGGCGATCGGCATGGCCAAGGCCAAGGGCGAGGACACCGCCGCACTGATGGCCGAAGTCGCCGGTTTCGCCGACGAGCTGAAGCGTTCCGAGGAGCGCCTGGTCGCGCTGCAGGCCGAACTCGAGGCCATCGCGCTGCATGTCCCGAACCTCCCCGACGCCTCGGTGCCCCACGGCGGCGACGAGACCGGCAACGTCGAGCAGCACCGCTGGGGCACGCCGCGCTCCTTCGATTTCGCGGTCAAGGACCACGTCGAGCTCGGCGCCCGCAACGGCTGGCTCGACGGCGAGACCGCGGCCAAGCTGTCGGGTTCGCGCTTCACCGTGCTGCGTGGCGGCCTGGCTCGACTGCACCGCGCGCTGGCGCAGTTCATGCTGGACCTGCACACCGGCGAGCACGGCTATCTCGAGGTCAACGTGCCGCTGCTGGTCAACGCGGACAGCATGCGCGGCACCGGACAGCTGCCGAAGTTCGAGGAGGACCTGTTCTCGACCGTCGTCGGCGAGACCAGGCGGTATCTGATCCCGACCTCCGAGGTATCGCTGACCAACATCGTCCGCGACGAGATCGTCGCCGACGAGGCGCTGCCGATGCGGATGACCGCCCACTCGATGTGCTTCCGGGCCGAGGCCGGCAGCGGCGGCAAGGACGTCAGGGGCATGATCCGCCAGCACCAGTTCGAGAAGGTCGAACTGGTCAGCATCGCGCGTCCGGCCGAGAGCATGGCCGAACACGAGCGGATGACCCGCTCGGCCGAGGTCGTGCTGGAAAAGCTCGGCCTGCCGTACCGCCGGATGCTGCTGTGCGACGGCGACATGGGCTTCTCGGCGGTGAAGACCTTCGACCTCGAGGTCTGGCTGCCGTCGCAGAACACCTATCGCGAGATCTCGTCGTGCTCCAACTGCGGCGACTTCCAGTCCCGCCGCATGCAGGCCCGCTTCCGCAACCCGGCGACCGGCAAGCCCGAACTCGTCCACACGCTGAACGGCTCCGGCGTCGCGGTCGGCCGCGCGCTGATCGCGGTGATGGACAACTACCAGAACGCCGACGGCTCGATCACGGTGCCCGAGGTGCTGCGCGGCTACATGGGCGGCATCGACCGCATCGCGTAGGGCGGGCACTGCCCGCCACCGCGATCCAACCCGTTCGGGCAGGTTCGCGACGAGCCCACCGGTTCGACACGGAATGGACGTGTCTGGCCTGATGCTGATCGTCCCGGAGAAGATCGATCCGGAACGCCAGCAGGTCATCGCGGCATGGCAGGCGCGGGGCGGCAACGTGCTTCAGCACGGCCGCTTCAGGGGGGCTCCCGCGATCGATCGCGCCGTCGTTCGAACGCCCGAATCATCGTCGAGGCGACGGCGGCCGGTCGCCGCCCTACTTGTCCTCGCGCCAGACGCGGAACACGGCGATTCCGACGAACACAAACAGCTGCGCTATCAGGATCGCCAAGATCCCGGCGTGGAAGACGACGATCAGAAGGATGGACCAGGTCAGCGACGCGGCGCCCCAGATGAATCCCTGATCCGCCTCGCGCCGTCCAGCCTCGTAGAAGAACGCCGCGAAGGCGATGGCCAGCGCACCGGCGGGCGTCAGCAGGGGATTCATCGGCACGCTCTCGAGCCGACGACGGGTCGAGTGGGTGGAGCCCGATTCCGCCCTACATCCGAACAGGTCGATTCCGTGGATCTGGTGATTAGCACCGATGCGGCCACTCCATCGTCAAGTGAGCTCCGGACCAGTCCTTGCGCAGCATGGACCTGTCATTCCCTGCCGATTCGGCGGTTGATGGCCGCTGCGGCGCGTTCGAACGTCGCATGTCGCTGCGCCTCGATCTCGCCTTCAATCTCTTCGATCGCCGCCGTGCACTCCGGTCCGAGAGCATCGAAGGGTGACTCGTCCCTATTGCGGGTGACCCAGTTGCCCTCCTCGCCGAGCTGCAGTTTCGGCGCGGCGAGTTGATACGCGCGATCGACCAGCGAGCTTGCGGGGTCCTGTTCCTCTCGCAACGCATTTCTGAGGCGATCGATCGACGGACTGGTCCAGTTGTAGAACACCGACGCCAGGCCGTCATAGGCCAGCGCGGAAAGCAGGTCACAAACGGACTCCGCGTAGACGAGTGCTCGAAGAAAATCCTTCAATTCAGCGGACAGGCTTTCGGCGTCGGGCAGGCCGAAGTCGCCCAACTTGCAGCCGAATCCGACAGCGTCTTCCAGGATGAATCCGAACGAGTCATACATGTCGGACGCCTCGAGAGAACCGCGGTCCCGAAGGTCGGTTCGAATGCGCTCGAGGACATCGCAGAGTTCCGCCACGGACTCCCTCGCAAGGAGACTGAAGTTGGCGGAGAGAGTGGGATTCGAACCCACGGACGATTGCTCGTCGCCGGTTTTCAAGACCGGTGCCTTAAACCGCTCGGCCATCTCTCCGAAGGGGGCGGAATCATAGCGGCGAAGCGGACCGTGCGCGCTCGCTCCCTCCCCGATGTTCGGGGAGGGGGTAGGAAGCACTTCGGGAATTCCCGGCGCTCGCGCAGCGGAATTCCAGGATTCCAACCCACGGACGATCGCTCGTCGCCGGTTTTCAAGATCGGCGCCTTGAACCGCTCGGCCATCTCGCCGAAGGAGGCGGACCGATGGCGGAGCAGGGCGGGCCTTGCCCTCCATTTCGAGGCGTTGCGGCGATGGCGGGCAAGGCCCGCCCTGCGTCGGGAATCGGTCACCGCGCGGGCCGGTCGGAAGTGACGGCGGGACGGATCCGCATGGCACCGTCGCCCTCGGAATCGCTCTCAGCGCGCCCCGGACAGGACTTCCTGCAGCCACGCCCGCGCGAAGCGCAGGTCGCGTTCGACGGTCTTCGTCGACACCCTGAGCACGGCCGCGATCTCGTCCTGCTGCAGTCCCGCGAAGTACTTCAGGTGGAGGATCTCGCTGCCACGCGCGTCGATCGCCGCGAGGCGCGCCAGCGCCTGGTCCAGTGCCAGCAGATCGAAGGCGTCGGCCTCGATCGCCGCACCGTCGGTCAGGGTCACCCGGAGGCCGCCGCCGCGCTTGTCGGCGGATCGGGCGCGCGCATGATCGACCAGGATCGCGCGCATGGTCAGCGACACGACGGCGAAATAGTGCGCGCGGTTGCCGAGATCGGGCTGGGACTTCAGGACCCGCGCGACCGCCTCGTTCAGCAGGTCGCACGACGAGAACGTCGGCGAGCCGCGAGCGTCGGGCGCGCGCGCGATTCGCTGGGCGGCCATCTGGCGCAACTCGTCGTAGGTCGCTTCGATCACTGCCGCGAACGCCTTGCCGTCGCCGTCGCGCCAGCGCGACAGCCACTGGGTCAGCGGCACGGAGCCTTCTCCCTTGCCGGTCACGGACTGCGCCTGGTCGCCGACGTCGCGGCGGAAGGGCGGATCATATCGGTTGCAGAAAAATGTCGGATGCGGATCCGATCGTCCGATTGCTTGCTTCGACCGGGTCGCTGGGGCCCGCCGTTCGATGGAGCTGCCCGATGGTCATCCGCATCCCGCCACCCTGGAAGACGCTGGCGTTCGTCGCCCTGCTGGCCGGGTGGAACCCCGGCTCGGCGACTCCGGCCCGACCCGATGTCGCTCTGCCACCGACCGGCACCGGCAGCATCGCCACCGGCTGGATGCACGCCTGCGCGCTGACCGCCGGCGGCGGCGCGGCCTGCTGGGGCAATGGCAACCTCGGCCAGCTCGGCACCGGCCTGCAGCTGCCGGCGTTCGCGCCGCAGGCGGTCGTGAACCTGACCGGAGCGACGATGCTCGCGGCGGGCGCCAGCCATTCCTGCGCGCTGCTCGCGAATGGCGCCGCGAAGTGCTGGGGCTACGGCATGGACGGGCAGCTTGGCGGTGGCGGCTTCACCATCACCAATGCGCCGGCGGATGTCGCCAGTCTTGCGGGAGCGACCTGGATCGCCGCCGGCGCCGGCACGACCTGCGCGGTGCTCGGCAGCGGTGGCGTGAAATGCTGGGGACGGAACGACCAGGGCCAGTTGGGCGACGGCAGCACGACGAACCGGTCGTCGCCGGTGGACGTCGTCGGCATCGGCAACGCGGTGCGGGTCGCGATCGGCTTCCAGCACGCCTGCGCGCTGCTGTCGACCGGCGCGATGAAGTGCTGGGGACGCAATCAGCTCGGCCAGCTCGGCGATGGGACGAACACCTCGAGTCCGACGCCCGTCGATGTCGTCGGGATCAGTGGTGCCAGCGCGCTGGCTTCGGGCAGCGAACACGCCTGCGCACTGCTCGCGGGCGGAGCCGTGAAGTGCTGGGGGAGCAATGGCCAGGGGCAGCTGGGCAACGGCAGCACGACGTCCAGCAACGTTCCGGTCGGCGTCGGCTTTCTCGGACCCGCCCTGGCACTCGCCGGCGGCGGCTCGTCGGCCGGTATCGGGGCGCACACCTGCGCGATCGTCAGCAACGGCACGGTGTCGTGCTGGGGCTACAACGGCGGTGGCCAGCTCGGCACCGGCGGCACCGCGTCGAGCTCGATGCCGGTGGCGGTCAGCGGACTGACCCAGGCGACCGCGATCGCGACCGGCAACGGCTATACCTGCGCCGCGACGTCCGACGCGAAGCTGCACTGCTGGGGCACGAGCGTCGACGGCGCGCTCGGCAACGGCGCGCCGGGGACCAGCCCGACGGCGCTCGACGTCGTCGGCCTGTCCGGCGCGACGAAGATCGCGGCGGGCTACAACCACAGCTGCGCGATCATCGGCAGCGGCGTGTCCTGCTGGGGCAACAACAGCTTCGGCGCACTCGGCATCGGCACCACCGCGGCCAGCGACAGCGGCCCGATCCTGCGTCCGACGGCCGGCCTCGGCGGCGCCGTCGCCGCGCTTTCCGCCGGACACCAGTTCTCCTGCGCCGTCCTCAGTGGCGGCTCCGTGCAGTGCTGGGGGAAGGGCGATTTCGCCAACCTCGGCAACGGTGGCTTCTCCCACAGCGGCACACCGGTCAACGTGCTCGGGATCAGCAATGCCGTCGCGGTCGGCACCGGCGACGGCCACGCCTGTGCGGTCCTCGCCGACGGCGGCGTGCGCTGCTGGGGAAGCAACGCCTTCGGCCAGCTCGGCGACGGCACCACCACCACGCGAGCGACACCGGTCGTCGTCGGCGGCGTGAGCGGCGCGATCGACGTGCATGCCGGCTACGGCCATACCTGCGCATTGATCGGCAACGGCACGATCAAGTGCTGGGGGCGCAACAGCTTCGGTCAGCTCGGCCGTGGCGGCACCAGCCTGTCGCAGCCCGTTCCGGCCGACGTCGTCGGCATCACCAACGCGGTCGCTCTGTCGACCGGCGACCTGCACACCTGCGCCGTGGTGGCGGACGGCACGGCGCGCTGCTGGGGCAACGGCAGTCTCGGCCAGCTGGGTGCCGGCAATTTCGGCAGCGTCGCCACGCCGCAGGGCGTTCCGGGCCTCCTCGGGATCTCGTCGATCGCCGCCGGCTTCCAGCACAGCTGCGCGACCGACGGTGCCGGGAAGGGATGGTGCTGGGGCAACAACTATCTCGGGCAGGACGGCGACGGGACCTACGTCCTGCGCGCATCGCCGGTGCAGGTTGCCGGCATGGACTCGGCGACGTTCGCCAGCGCCGGCGGACACAGCTGCGCGATGCAGCCGGGCGGCGCCGCGAAGTGCTGGGGCTGGAACGTGGTCGGGCAGCTCGGTCGAGCCGTACCAGGCACTGCGACGACGCCGGTCGATGTCACCGACACGCCGCTGCTGGGCTTCGTGCTCACCTACACGGCGGGCGCGCACGGCCGGGTGGAAGGACCCTCGCCGCAGACCCTTGCGCCGGGCGCCAATGGCCAGCCGGTGACCGCCGTCGCCGACGACCACTGGCACTTCGCCGGCTGGAGCGACGGCCTGCCGAGCAGCGTCCGCACCGACACCAGCGTCCGCGCCGACCTCGCCGTGGCGGCGCAGTTCGCGAACGACACGCCAGTGATCAATTTCGTCGTTCCGCCGGGTGCGGCGCTCGCCGAGGGGCACGATCTCGTCATCCAGGTCGAGGCCGACGACGCCGAGTCGTCGGCCTTCCTCACCTTCGAGTTCGACTGCAACGGCGACGGCAACTACGAATCGGGACCGTCGTCGTCGGCCTCCTACACCTGCCGCTACAACGCGCCGGGCAGCATCACCACCCGCGTCCGGGTGACCGACCCGCCGGGCGCCAGCGCGATCGCGGAACTCGGGGTCCTCGTGACGCCCGTCAACGATCCGCCGCGCTACGAAGGCGGCGACGTCGTCACGGTCGACGAGGACAGCGGTCGCACGACGCTCTCCTGGGCGACGGCCATCTCCGCCGGTCCGCCGGGCGAGTCCGACGAGCAGGGACAGACCGTGCATTTCGAGATCACCGGCATCGACCTGCCGGCGCTGTTCGCGATCGCGCCGACGCTCGCCGCCGACGGCACGCTCGACTTCCAGCCCGCCGCGGACGCCAACGGCAGCGCCATGGTCAGTTTCCGCGCGTGCGACGACGGTCCGTCGACCCCGCCGAACCAGAACTGCACCAGCATGGACACGCTCACCATCGTGGTGAACCCGGTCAACGACGCGCCGACGGTCACGCTGGCGCCGATTCCCGACCGTGCCACGTCCTCCGGCGCGCAGACCGTCGATCACTTCGCCGTGGCCGATTTCGGGCCGCCGGACGAGGACGCCCGCCAGAGCCTGGTGGCGTGGTCGGTCCGCGTCGTCAGCGACCCGCGCAATGTACTGATCAGCCCGCCGACCATCGACAGCGCCGGCGCGCTGCACTTCGTCACCGGCGGCGCGCTCGGCAATGTCATCCTCGAAGTGACGGCGCGCGACAGCGGCGGCACCGACCACGGCGGCATCGACACGTCGACACCGAAGCAGGCGACCTTGCGCACGCTGCCCGGCGTGGACCTCGCGATCGCGATCGACAACCACACCGATCGCCAGGTCGTCGGCATTTCGACGGTGTATTCGATCGTGGTGAGCAACACCGGAAGCTTCGAGATCGTCGGCGCGCGGCTGACCGATGCGCTGCCGGCGGCGCTGACCGGTGCGACGTGGATGTGCAACCAGGCGCAGTCGACCATGACCTGTCCGGAGCCGACGACGGGAACCGGCGACATCGATCTCGGCGTCAGCTTTCGCGGCTTCACGTACCTGCGCTACGAGCTGATGGCGACGCTCGCTCCCGGCAGCAGCGGCTTCGTGGACAACACCGTCGGCATCACCGCGCCGGCGGGAGTCATCGAGACCACGCCGTCCGACAACGGCGCCACCGACAGCGACGCGATCGTCGGCTCCGGTCTGTTCAAGGACGGCTTCGAGGATGTGGCTCGCGCGGCCGGCATCGTGGCGGCGATTCTCGAATGAACCGGCGCAGCTACGCCGTGCACGGACCGCGGTGGCACGCGGGAGTTGTCCTAGACTTCGGCATCACGGCGCCCGACCCGGCGCGCCACCGCGCAACCGCCGAGACGACGTCGATGAGCCACTCCGACCGCATCCACCGCATCCGCCAGCGACTCGAAGTGGCGCTGGCGCCGACGTCCCTCGAGATCTTCGACGACAGCCACAAGCATGCCGGCCATGAGGGCGCGCGCGACGGCCGCGGGCACTTCACCGTGGTGATCGCGAGTCCGGCGTTTGCCGGCCTGTCGCCGCTGGCGAAGCACCGCAAGGTCTACGAGGCGGTCGGGGACCTGATGCAGACGGACATCCACGCGCTGGCCATCCGAGCTTCGTAGGGCGGCCATTGGCCGCCGGCGCGGGGCGCTTCGTCGGCCGGCGGAGGAATCACGCGCAGGGCCCAAGGCTCGGCAAGGGCGCAATCCGGTCATTGCGAGCGCAGCGAAGCAACCCAGTGCCTTGGCGTTCCGGCAGGATCGCGCGCTGGATGCGCGCCTCGAAGCAGCAGGACCCTGTGTCCTGTTCAAGAACGGGTCGACGAGGCGTATCGCGCCGGCGGGCAGTGCCCGCCCTACGAGAGCGGCTATTCCGAAGCCGGCCGACGCGGCGCATCGCGTCGGCGGGCAGTGCCCGCCCTACGCCAACCACCCCACCACGACTTGGACGAACTTCTGCAGCGCCTCGCTCGACACGGCGATGACCACCGCCGCCAGCAGCCAGGCGCCGACCAGCAGCAGACCGTCCTCCTCGATCAGGGCGATCGCGTAGATCACCGCGACCAGGCCGAAGGGGTAGTTGGTGAGCGGGATCGGCAGTGCGATCGCGACCGCGAGGCCGACCAGCAGCAGGCCGCTGAAGCGCAGCGCGCCGCGGGTGTGCAGCCGGGGCCAGCGCGGGCGGGTGATCCGTTCCAGGCGGGTGAACCAGCGCTCGGCGCGGACCAGCCAGCGCTTCAGCGTCGTGCCGGAGACGCCCTGGCGACGCCAGCGCTGCGGCAGCCAGGGTTGCGCGCGGCCGATCAGCATCTGCAGGCCGAGCAGGATCAGGACCGCGCCGGACACGAGTCCGACCAGAGCCGGCGATGGGATGAAGCAGGGCAGGGCGGCGAAGAACGTCAGCAGGCCGAACGCGCGGCGACCGAAGTCGTCGGCGAGGGTGCCGAGAGCGATGGTGGAGTCGCCGGCGCGATCGGCGAGGCGATGCAGCAGCAGCGACACCCGTTCGAACGCGAGCTCGTCGTCGCCGGCGGCGCCGCTATTCGGGGCCGGCGCGCCAGGCGTCGGCTCCGGGTCGAGCTCGCTCACGCGTCCTGCTCGGCCGCCGCCGGTGCCAGCGGCGCGACCAGCAGCTTGTCGATACGTGCGCCGTCGAGGTCGATCACCTCGAAGCGGAAGCCGGCGGCCTCGAAGGCCTCGCCAACCTCGGGGATGCGCCCGAAGCGGGCAAACATCAGCCCGGCGGCGGTATGGAACTCCTGCTCTGTCTCCAGCGGCAGCTTGTCGATGCCGAGCAGCTGACGCAGGTCGTCGACGCCGAGGGCGCCGTCGACCAGCCAGCTGCCGTCGGCCCGCTGCACCACGGCCGAACTGGTGAGTTCGCCGGTCGCGGAGCCGAGCTTGCCGTAGATCGCCAGCATCAGGTCGTTCAGGGTGACCATGCCGACGATGTCGCCGTACTCGTCGACCACCAGCGCCATGGTGGCCTCCTCGTCGCGCAGGGTCTCGAGCAGGTGGGCTGCACGCGCGGTCTCCGGCACGTAGACCGCCGGCGCGAGGTGGTTGAACAGCTCCGGCAGCGCGCCCGGCTGGAAATTCGCCACGACGTGCTTGAGGTCGAAGATGCCGAGCACGTCCTTGTCGCTCCCGCGGCAGACCGGGTAGCGCGAGTGCGGCGTCGTACGCATCAGCGCGAGGTTCTCCTCGACCGAGGTCGCCGCGTCGAGCCAGGTGATGCGGGTGCGCGGCGTCATCAGGCTGGCCGCGGTGCGGTCGCCGAGCGCCAGCACCCGGTTCAGCATGTTGTGCTCCTGGCGGTCGATCACGCCCTGCTCGGCGCCTTCCGCCACCAGGTGCCGGATCTCTTCCTCCGAGACTTCGTCCTTGCGGTCGGTCGTGAGACCGGTCAGTTTCAGGAGCACATTGGTGCAGCCCGACAGGAACATGACGAAGGGCTTGGCCGAGACGGTCAGCAGCTTCATCGGCACCGCCACCGCGATCGCGATCTTCTCCGCGTGGACGATCGCGATCCGCTTCGGTACCAGTTCGCCCAGGATCACCTGCAGCAGCGTGATCGATCCGACCGAGGCGACGATGCTGAGCGGCTTGATGTAGTGGCCGAGCGCGGCATTCGGGCCGAGCCACTCCTGCACCTCGTCGGCGATCGACTCGCCGCCGAGGAAGCCGGTCAGGATCGACAGCAGCGTGATCCAGAACTGCACGGACGACAGGAAGTGCTCCGGCCGCTCGGCCAGTTCCAGCGCGGTCGCGGCGCGCCGCGACGTGGCGGCGGCCTGGCGCAGGCGCGAGCGGCGGGCGGTGATCACCGCCATCTCGGCGAGCACGAAGAAGCCGTTCAGCAGGATGAGCCCGAGGACGAGGGCGATCTTGGAGGTCATGCGGTCGGATGGACCCGGTCAGTGCGTTCGGAACAGGTGTGCATTCCACCACAAATGGCAGGCGATGCTCGCGGCGTAGCCGAGCGCGACCGCCCAGGACCAGCGCAGATGCGAGACGAAGGTGTACTGGCCGCGCGAGGCCCCCATCAGCGCGACGCCGGCGGCCGAGCCGATCGACAGCAGGCTGCCACCGACGCCGGTGGTGAGCGTGATGGTCAGCCAGTCGCCTGGGCTCATCGGGGGATCCATCTTCAGCACCGCGTACATGATCGGGATGTTGTCGACGACGGCCGACAGCACGCCCAGCACCACGTTGCCTGCCGTCACGCCATGCGTGCCGAACAGCGCCTGGGTCGCGAACTCGAGCCAGCCGACCGCGGCGAGTCCGCCGACGCAGAGCAGAACGCCGAAGAAGAACAGCAGCGTGTCCCACTCCGCGTTCGCGATCAGCCGGAACACGTCGAACAGCTCGCCTTCCGCCTGGCGGCGCCGTTCGCGGTGGACGATGAGCCGCGCATAGACCTTGAGCAGTGCGAGTCCGGTCATCATCCCGAAGACGGCCGGCAATCCGAAACGGTGCTGGCAGATCACGGTGATGGCGATGGTGATGCCGAACAGCAGGCAGATCCCGAGCGCGCCGGTCTTCAGGTCGGCATCGTCGCGGCCACGCGGCGGACGGAGATCCGGCACGGCGAAGTGCAGCAGCATCGCCGGTACCAGGAAATTCACCGCCGCCGGCAGGAACAACGCGAAGAAGTCGAAGAAGCCGCCCTTGCCGGCCTGCCAGGCCATCAGGGTGGTGATGTCGCCGAACGCGCTGAACGCGCCGCCGGCGTTCGCCGCGACCACCAGGTTGACGAAGGCCAGCGAGACGAAGCGCGCGTTGCCGTGTCCGACCGCGAGGATCACGCCGGACATGATCAGCGCCGTGGTCAGGTTGTCGAGCACGGCCGAAAGGAAGAACGCGGCGACACCGGTGATCCAGAACAGCTGCCGGAAGCCGAGGTCGCGCCGGGTCAGCTCGGCGCGCAGCGCCTCGAACACGTTGCGCTCGCTCATCGCGCTGACATAGGTCATGGCGGCGATCAGGAAGAAGAACAGCTGCGCGAAGTCGCCGAACACGTGGTCGAACGCGGCCCTGATCTTCGCCAGCGCGATCGGATCGTCGTGACTGCCGAGCGCCAGCAGGCCCCAGATCAAGGCGGCGGCGAGGGTCACCGGCACGGATTTCCGAAGGGCCAGCCTGTGTTCGAGGATCACCAGCAGGTAGGCGATGGCGAACAGGACGAGGACCAGGTGGGCGAGGGAGGACGAGGGCATGGCGCGAGTGTAGGGGGCGCGGGCTGCCCCCTATGGGCCCCGGGTGGCGCGCAGGGCTCCGGGCTCATTGTCCGTTCCGAAAAAAAACGAGGCCGCCCGAAGGCGGCCTCGTTGCGACACGGGAGAACCCGACTACTTCTTGCCTTCCGCCTTCAGGCCGCGCTTCTGCAGCAGCGCGTTGACCGACGGCTCGTGGCCGCGGAACGCGACGTACATCGGCATGCAGTCCTGGGTGTAGCCGCGCGACAGGATATGGTCGCGGAAGAACTGGCCGTTCTCGCGGGTCATGCCGCCGTGCTCCTTGAACCACTCGTAGGAGTCGGACGCCAGCACCGCGGTCCAGATGTAGGCGTAGTAGCCTGCCGAGTAGCCGCCCGGCCAGACGTGGTTGAAGTAGCCGGTGCGGTAGCGCGGCGGGATCGCCGGCATGTCGATGCCATGCTTCTTCAGCGAGGCCGCCTCGAACTTGATCACGTCCTGCTCCGGCTGGCCCGGCTTGATCGAGTGCCAGTCCATGTCGAGCAGTGCCGCGGCGAGGTATTCGCCGGTGGTGTAGCCCTGGTTGAACTTGTCGGCCTTCTTGATCTTCTCGAGCAGCTCGGCGGGCATCGGCGCGCCGGTCTGGTAGTGGCGGGCGTAGTTGGCGAACACCCGCGACTCGGTGGCCCAGTTCTCGTTGAACTGCGACGGGTACTCGACGAAGTCGCGCGGCGTGTTGGTGCCGGCGATCGACGGGTACTTCACGTTCGACAGCAGTCCGTGCAGCGCGTGGCCGAACTCGTGGAACAGGGTGGTGGTCTCGTCGAAGGTCAACAGCGTCGGCTGGCCGGCGGCCGGCTTCGGGATGTTGAGCACGTTCACGATGACCGGATGCGTGCCGAACAGGCCGCTCTGGTCGACGAAGGAATCCATCCAGGCGCCGCCGCGCTTGGACTCGCGGGCGTAGTAGTCGGCATAGAAGATCGCCAGCGAGGAGCCGTCGGCGTCGAACACCTCGAACACGCGCACGTCCGGATGGTAGACCGGCAGATCCTTGCGCTCCTTGATGGTGAGGCCGTAGAGCTCATGGGCCGCGAAGAACACGCCGTCCTTCAGCACCCGGTCCATCTCGAGGTAGGGGCGGATCTGCTCCTCGTCGAGCGCGTACTTCTTGGCGCGCAGCTTCTCTGCGTAGTACTCCCAGTCCCAGGCGGCGAGCTTGAAGCCGCCCTTCTCGGCGTCGATCAGCTCCTGCATCTCCTTGGCCTGGGCATTGGCCGCGGTGACCGCCGCCTTGGTCATCTGGTCGAGCAGCTTCGACACCGCGGCCGGGGTCTTGGCCATCTGGTCGTCGAGCGTGTAGGTCGCGTGGTCCGGGAAACCGAGCAGCTTGGCGCGCTCGGCGCGCAGGTTGGCGAGGCGGGCGATGATCGCCTTCTCGTCGTAGTCGTTGCCGCGGATGCCGCGCGAGGTCGAGGCGTGGAACAGGCGCTCGCGCACGGCGCGATTCTGCAGCTTGACCATCATCGGCTGACCGGTGGTGTTCTGCAGCGGCAGCACCCACTTGCCATCGAGCTTGCGGGCCTTGGCGGCCTCGGCGGCCGAGGCGATGTCGCCCTCGGTCAGGCCTTTCAGGTCCTCGACGCGGTCGATCACCAGGGCGGAATCGTTGACGTCCTTCAGCGCGCGTTCCTGGAACCGGGTCACCAGGTTCGACTGCTCCTCGTTCAGTGCGCGCAGGCGGGTCTTGTCGGCTTCCGACAGCAGCGCGCCGTTGCGGACGAAGTTGGCGTAGTAGCGCTCCAGGACGCGGCGGCTCTCGGGATCGAGGCCGAGCGAGTCGCGATGGTCGTACAGCGACTTCACGCGGGCGAAGAGCTTGGCGTCGAGCACGATCGCGTCCTGGTGGGCCGCGAGCTTCGGCGCGACATCGGCCTGGACCTTCTGGATCGCGTCGCTGGTGGTCGACTCGGTCAGGTTGAAGAACACCTTGGAGACACGGGTCAGCAGCACGCCCGAGCGCTCCATCGCCTCGATGGTGTTGGCGAAGCTCGCCGGCTGCGGGTTGTTGGCGATCGCGGCGATCTCGTCCTTCTGCTCCGCCATGCCCTTCTCGAAGGCCGGGAGATAGTGCTCGTCCTTGATCTTGTCGAACGGCGGCGCCTGGAACTGCAGGGTCGAGGCGACGAAGAACGGGTTGACGGCTACCGGCGCGGGTGCCGGCGCCGGCTGCGCGGTCGCGGTCGGAGTCATGGTCGATTCGTTCTTGGCGGTGTGGGCGCATGCGGCCAGGGCTAGCGCGCTGGCGATGGCGAGGACGAGCGGTCGGGTCATGGCGAGGGCTGGGTCGGTAGGAAAGTGCGGGCCGCGGCGAACCGCGGGCAAAAGGTGGGCGATCGTAGCGGGGCGGGGGAGGGGGCGCTACGGCCGGAAGGCAGGGGTGGGGAAGCCTTGGAGCAGCGCCCGGGGCGGCCTTGTGGGTCGCGTTTCGATGATCCGTCGCCGGAACGCGCCCAGGGCCCGGTGGGTTTCGGGCGAGGGTTTCGGGCGTTGCCCTGCCCACCCTCCCGGCGCATCGCGCTGCGGTCGCGGTCTCGGATCTTCCGGAGCGACGGATCGCAACCCCGCGCAGTCGGACTGGGCCCAGGGCCCTGGGCCCTATACTCCGTGATCGCCGAACATCCCAAGATCCCGCGAGCAATGAAAGAACTGCAGACCATCATCGACCTCATCCGCTACGGCGCCACCCAGTTCGCCTCCGCGGGGCTGTGCTTCGGGCACAGCTACGACAACGCGCTGGACGAGGCGACCCAGCTCACGCTGTGGGCGCTGTCGCTGCCGCACGATCTCAGTCCCGTCTACGGTGCGGCGCGGCTGACGGCGGCGGAGAAGAAGCGGGTGCTGGCGCTGTTCGAGCGCCGCGTGCGGACCCGCACGCCGGCCTGCTATCTCACCGGCGAGGCCTGGTTCGCGGGCCTCAAGTTCAAGACCGACGAGCGCGCTTTGGTGCCGCGCTCGCCGATCGCCGAGCTGACCGTCGAAGGCTTCGAGCCCTGGCTCGCCGGCCGGCCGGTCGCGCGGGTACTGGACCTGTGCTGCGGCGGCGGCTCGATCGGCATCGCCACGGCCATCCACAACCCGGACTGGCAGGTCGATCTGGTCGATCTGTCCGAGGCCGCCCTCGCGCTGGCGGCCGAGAACATCGCCGACTTCGACGTCGGCGACCGCGTCCGCACGCTGCGCTCCGACCTGTTCGGCGCGCTGAAGGACGAACGCTACGACCTGATCGTGACGAATCCGCCCTACGTGACGGTCGACGAGGTCGCGGCCCTGCCGCGGGAATATCGCCACGAACCCGAGCTCGGCCTGATCGCCGGCGACGACGGCCTCGATCTGGCGCTGCGCATCCTCGCCGACAGCCCGGATCACCTGACCGACAACGGCCTGCTGGTCTGCGAGGTCGGCGAGTCCGAGCGCGCCCTGGTCGAGCTGCTGCCGCAGCTGCCGCTGGCGTGGGTCGAGTTCAAGGTCGGGCAGATGGGCGTGTTCGTCGCCGAGCGGGCGGACCTCGTCGCGCATGCCGAGGCGATCCGCGCCGAGTGCGCAAAGCGGGTGGGCCTCAAGCCCTCGCGTCGCACCGCGCGCCGCCGCGCCGCCTCGCGCCAGCGCGGTCCGCGCCGCCGATGAGCAGCAATTCCTTCGGCAAGCTGTTCACCGTCACCACCTTCGGCGAGAGCCACGGTCCGGCGATCGGCTGCGTGATCGACGGCTGCCCGCCGGGACTGCCGATCGACGAGGCCGAGTTCGCGCCGGACCTGGAACGCCGCGCCACCGGCCGCTCGCGCCACACCTCGCAGCGGCGCGAGGAGGATCGGGTCGAGATCCTGTCCGGCGTCTACCGGGGCAGGACCACCGGCACCCCGATCGCGCTGCTCATCCGCAACACCGACCAGCGCAGCAAGGACTATTCGAACATCGAGGACCGCTTCCGCCCCAGCCATGCGGACTACACCTACTGGCGCAAGTACGGCATCCGCGATCCGCGCGGCGGCGGGCGTTCGTCGGCGCGCGAGACCACGATGAGGGTGGCTGCAGGCGTCATCGCCAAGAAATGGCTGGGTGAACGCGGGATCACGGTGCGCGGCTGCCTTTCGCAGCTGGGCCCCCTGGTTCCCACGCGCTGGGACTGGTCCTTCGTCGAAGCCACCCCGTTCTTCTGGCCCGACCCGGACGGAATCGGCGAACTCGAAGCGTTCGTCGATTCCCTGCGGAAGTCTGGCGACTCGATCGGCGCCAAGGTCACGGTCGAGGCGCACGGCGTGCCGGTGGGCCTCGGCGAGCCGATCTACGGCAAGCTCGACGGTGAACTGGCCGCCGCACTGATGAGCATCAACGCGGTGCGCGGCGTCGAGATCGGCGACGGCTACGGCTGCGTCACCCAGCGCGGCACCGAGCATCGGGACGAAATGACGCCGGACGGTTTCCTGTCGAACCATGCGGGCGGCATCCTCGGCGGCATCTCCACCGGCCAGGTCGTCCGTGCGACGATCGCGATCAAGCCCGCGGCCAGCATCCGCCTGCCGGGGCGAGGCGTCGACACGTCCGGCACCGAGGTCGAAGTCGTGACCCACGGCCGCCACGACCCCGTGGTCGGCATCCGCGCCACCCCGATCGCCGAGGCGATGTTGGCGCTGGTGCTGATGGACCAGATGCTTCGCCATCGTGCCCAATGCGGCGATGTCGCAGACCCCGGTCCCCGCGTACCCGCCGGTTTCGATCGTCATCACGACGAGCGGTGAGTCGACGAAGCGCGTTGCACGACGCGCATCAGGGCCTGGCGGACAACGTGTCTCCAGGGCGCGGAGGCTCGTAGGCGCTGCGTAGGACGGACCGCGGCACCGTCGGCGCTCCGTCGGGTCGATTTGTGAACGAACGCGGGCGCGGCCCACGCTTGCGTTCGTTCATCCCGCAAAGTCATTACCTTTCCCGGACGGCGTTTGCTGTGATCGCCGTTCGCCCGCGGATCGCGCCTGCCCACACAGGCGCGCTGCCGCGGTCGACATCACGACTCCCGAGACGGAAAGGCACATGTCGGACAAGAAGAAGGTGAAGGTGGCGGTGGTCGGTGCGACCGGCGCCGTGGGCGAGGCGATGCT
This sequence comes from Ahniellaceae bacterium, assembly GCA_044221335.1. Classification (GTDB taxonomy): domain Bacteria; phylum Pseudomonadota; class Gammaproteobacteria; order Xanthomonadales; family Ahniellaceae; genus JBGAPI01. The sequence continues at coordinate 9,311 of JBGAPI010000027.1, read as the reverse complement.
GGCCGTCCTGGCGGAGCGCAAGTTCCCGGCCAGCGAGGTCGTGGCGCTCGCCAGCAGCAACTCGGTCGGCAAGGAGGTCGACTACGGCAACCGCAAGCTGACGGTGCAGGATCTCGCGACCTACGACTTCTCCGGCACCCGCGTCGGCTTCTTCTCGGCGGGGGCCAAGGTCTCGGCGGTGCATGCCCCGCGGGCCGCGGCGGCCGGCTGCGTCGTGATCGACAACACCTCGCAGTTCCGCTACGACGCCGACGTGCCGCTGGTGGTCAGCGAAGTCAATCCGGAGGCGATGAAGGACCGTCCGCGCGGCATCATCGCGAATCCCAACTGCTCGACCATGCAGATGCTGGTCGCGCTGGCGCCGATCCATCGCGCCGTCGGGATCACCCGGATCAACGTCGCCACCTACCAGTCGGTCTCGGGAGCGGGGCGCTCGGGCATGGACGAGCTGGCCCGGCAGACCGCGCAACTGCTCAACTTCAAGGACATCGACCCGAAGAAGTTCCCGGCGCAGATCGCCTTCAACCTGATCCCGCACATCGACGACTTCCAGGACAACGGCTACACCAAGGAAGAGATGAAGATGGTCTGGGAGACCCGCAAGATCCTGGGCGACGACCGCATCCAGGTGAACCCGACGGCGGTGCGGGTGCCGGTGTTCTTCGGCCACAGCGAGGCGGTGCACCTCGAGACCCGTTCCCCGATCAGCGCCGACGAGGCCCGTCGCCTGCTGGAATCGGCGCCGGGCGTCGTGGTCGTCGACGAGCGGCGTCCGGGCGGCTACCCCACGCCGGTCACCCACGCCGCCGGCAAGGATCCGGTGTTCGTCGGCCGCATCCGCCAGGACATTTCCCACCCGAACGGGCTGGATCTGTGGGTGGTCTCGGACAATATCCGCAAGGGCGCGGCATTGAATGCCGTTCAGATTGGTGAGATCTTGGTTAAAAATGAGATGTGATCTATAGTTAGGTCGGAGTCATAAGGACGTTTCTAGGTTGCAGGGGCCGAAACGACCGACCGAACCATCGATTTGCTGTTCGAAATTGCCTGTGGGGGCAACACGATGAATCAGCGTCTTTCCTTACCGCTCGCCATCGCGCTGGCGCTGGGAACCACGAATGCCTGGGCGCTCGGCCTCGGCCCGATCGAGGTTCACTCGGGCCTCAACCAACCCCTGGTCGCCGACATTCCGATCACCGAGTCGACGCCGGACGAGGCCGCCGCGCTGAAGGTCCAGCTTGCGACCGCGGAGGAGTTCAACCGCGTGGGCGCCGACCTGTCGGCCCTGCACGCTCCGCTGGACTTCCAGCTGCTGAAGGATGCCCGCGGCCGCAGCGTCATCCACGTGACCAGCGAGGAGCCGATCAAGGAACCGGTGCTCGGATTCCTGATCTCCGCCGACTGGAGCAAGGGCCGCATGCTGCGCGAATACAGCGTGCTGCTCGATCCGCCGGTGGTCGCGCCGGCCATCGTCAACGCGCCGGCGACGCCGATCGCCACGGCTGCGCCGGAACCGGTCCCGGCCCGGACGGAGCCGATGCCGCAGAGCACCAGCGCACCGGTAGCGGTCGCGGCCGCGCCGTCGACGTCGTCGTCCTCCAGCGCTCCGTCGTCGTCCGAGCCGCCGAAGATTCCCGGCGGCAGCAACGCGGCCCCCGGCGAGTACGGGCCGGTCGCGACCGGCGAGACCCTGTGGGAAATCGCCAACGCGACCAAGCCGGACGCCAGCGTCGACGTCAACCAGATGATGGTGGCGATCCAGAAGGCCAATCCGAACGCCTTCTCCAACAACAACGTCAACCAGCTGAAGCGCGGCGCCATCCTGCGCATCCCCGGCGTCGACGAGATCCGCGCCACCAGCCCGTCCGCCGCGCGCGCCGAGATCGCGGCGCAGTCGAACGCGCCGGCACCGGTTCCGACCCCGACCACCCGGCCGACGGTCGCGGAGACCGCCAGCCCGACGTCGACGAAGAGCAGCTCGACGAAGTCGAGCTCGTCGACGCCGAGCGACGCGCACCTGTCGGTGTTGCCGCCGTCCGACGGCAGCGCGAAGTCGAGCTCGTCGAAGTCCGGCGTCGCCGGCGGAACCGACACCAGCGCCGCCGCGCAGGCCGAGCTGAAGCGCAAGGAAGAGGAACTGAAGTCGCGCGACAGCCAGATCACCGACCTCAAGTCGCGACTGACCGCCCTCGAAAGCATCAAGACCAAGAGCGAGGCGCTGATCGACGCGAAGAACAGCGAGATCGCCGAGCTCAACCGCCAGCTGAAGCAGATGCGCGAGCAGGCGGAGCAGCAGAAGAAGGAACTCGACAAGGCCAAGGCGAACGGCGCCAGCGCGTCGCCGAGTGCCAGCAGCGCCACGCCGTCGAGCAGCGCTGCGCCGTCGAGCAGCGCCACGTCGACCAGTTCGACCAGCTCGCCGCTGACTCCGCCGTCTCCGAACAGCAGTACGGTGCTGCCGTCGTCGACCACCTCGCCGAACGTGCCATCGTCGTCGGCTTCGACCCCGACGAGCTCCAGCACGACCGCCCCGTCGTCGTCCACGACGCCGGAATCGTCGAGCAGCTCGACCCCGCCGGACGGTTCCAGCAGTTCCCCGACCAGCAGCACGACGCCGCCGAGTTCCAGCGCGACCGCTCCGGCGTCCAGCAGCAGCACGACGCCGTCGTCGTCGAGCAGCAGCTCGACGACCGCGCCGGCGCCCTCGCCGGAGGCCGCGACCACCAGCCCGATCGAGCCCGTGCAGGAAGAAGTGCCGATCTGGAAGAGTCCCTGGGTGGCCGTCGTCGGTCTCGGCATCGCGCTGCTCGGTGGCGTGATGGCCGTCGGCCTGCTGCGCAAGAAGAAGCCTTCGGCTGGCGCACCGCTGGCGCCGGCCGCTCCGGCGCCGTACGCCGGCCAGGTGTTCGCGTCCGCCGACGCGGCGATGGACGAGCACCAGGTGACCGGCAACGACGCGGAGCACCAGCTGCTGCAGCAGCTCGCCGGCGACCCGACCGACCTCGATTCGCACCTCGACCTGCTGCGCCACTACTACTCGCACAGCGACGTCGACAAGTTCGAGGCGGCAGCCGAGGCGATGTTCACCCAGGTCAGCAACCCGGCCGTCCCGGCCTGGCAGCGGGCCTCGGAGATGGGCCGCGAACTGGCGCCGCACAACAACCTGTTCGAGCCGTATCCGACCGAGACGACGCCGGAACCCTACGTCGCTCCGCCCGTGCGGCAGGAGTGGGATTTCGACATGGCGGCGCGCAGCCCGGCGCCGGCCCCGGCACCGGCCTACGAGCCGACTCTCGAGTTCGCCGCTCCACCGGCGCCCCCGCGGTACGCCGAACCCGCGCCGATGGCCGAGCCGGAAGGCTTCGACTTCAACCTGGTCGATGAGCCGAAGGTGCACGCGACCCACGTCACGGAGCCGGACCTGCCGTCGCTGGAGCTGACCGACACGGCGCTGCCGGAGCCGATGTGGGAGCCGGAGTCGTTGCCGCCGCCGGTCCGCAGCGCGCCCGCTCCGGCCCCGCGTCACGACTACGCCGAGGCGAATTCTCCGCCGGAGAACTTCCTGGTCGGCGAGGACGCCGTGCGCACGAAGCTCGACCTCGCCCGGGCCTACCTCGACATGGGCGACGCCGAAGGCGCGCGCAGCATGCTGCAGGAAGTCCTCGGCGAAGGATCGTCCCACCAGCAGGAAGAGGCGCGTCGGATGCTCGCCGAGGTCGGCTGAGCCGACCCGCTTCCGCAGTGATCGAAAGGCCGGCACTGCCGGCCTTTCGCTTTTGGTGCGTCCCCCGCGCTGCGCTTGCGGCCACGGAGGTCGCATCGCGGGCCTCCGGGCTTGAAGGGCCGGTGCGCCAGGGCGCACCCTTCGACTCTAGCCGCGCCCCAGTTTTTCCAGCCCTCAGCCCTCAGCCCTCAGCCCTCGATCCCCCCATGCGCTACGCCCTCGGCATCGAATACGACGGCACCGACTTCCTCGGCTGGCAGCGGCTGTCGCACGGCGTCAGCGTGCAGGCGGCGGTGGAGGCGGCGCTGTCCTTCGTCGCCGACCACCCCGTCGAAGTCACTTGTGCCGGGCGCACCGACAGCGGGGTCCATGCACGCTGCCAGGTCGTCCACTTCGACAGCCCGGCCACGCGCTCGTTGCGGGCCTGGGTGCTCGGGGTCAATTCGCGGCTGCCCTCGACGGTGTGCGTCCGCTGGGCGAAGGAGATGCCCGACGACTTCCACGCGCGCTTCTCCGCGGTCGCGCGGCGCTACCGCTACCGGATCCTGAATCGCCCCGTGCGCGCCGCGCTGGAGGCCCGCTACGTCACCTGGGAGCGCCAGCCGCTGGATGTCGCCCGGATGGCCTCAGCGGCGCAGGCGCTGCTCGGCGAGAACGATTTCTCCGCGTTCCGCGCGATCGCCTGCCAGGCCAACACCGCGATGCGGCGGGTCGACCGCGCCGAGCTGGTGCGCGACGGCGACGTCGTCGACCTCGTGATCGAGGCCAACGCCTTCCTTCACCACATGGTGCGCAACATCGTCGGCAGCCTGCTGCCGATCGGGCGCGGCGAGCGGCCGGTCGGCTGGATCGCCGAGCTGCTGGCGGGCCGCGATCGCGACGCCGCCGGCCCGACCGCCCCGCCGACCGGGCTGGTGTTCGAGGGACCTCGCTACCCGGAGCGATTCGCCATCGCTTCGCCCGCTTCGGACCGCTCGTGACGAGCGGCGGACCGTCGCGCTCCATTATCATTGCCGCATGACCTACAGGACCGATGTTCCCGTCGTCAGCATCGACGGGCCGAGTGGCTCAGGGAAGGGCACCGTCAGCCGCGGCGTGGCCGAGCGCCTGGGCTGGCACTTCCTCGATTCCGGTGCGCTCTACCGCGCGGTCGGCCTGGCGGCGAGCTGGGAGGGACTCGATCTTTCCGACGCCGACGCGCTCGCGCGCTGCGCCCTGGAGACCAGGGTGCGCTTCGTCGACCAGCCCGGCAACGACCCGCTGGTCTACGTCAACGGCGTCGAGGCCAGCGCAGAACTGCGCACCGAGACCTGTGGCGCCGCCGCTTCGGCGATCGCGGCGATTCCCGCCGTGCGGGCCGCCCTGGTCGACAAGCAGCGCTCGCTGCGCGAGCCGCCGGGCCTGGTTGCCGACGGCCGCGACATGGGCACGGTGATCTTCACCGACGCCGTGTGCAAGGTGTTCCTGACCGCCAGCGCCGCCGAGCGCGCGGAGCGCCGCTATAAGCAGTTGAGACAAAAGGGATTCGAGGTTACACTTGCAACCCTTTTGCATGAGATCGAAGCGCGCGACGCTCGCGATGCCAATCGTGCGGTGGCGCCTTTGAGGCCGGCGGAGGATGCCGTGGTGATCGATACCACCGGCACCGCCGTCGACGACGTCATCGCCCGGGTACTGGCGGAAGTCGCATCGCGACTGCGTTCCTGAGGTCGGCCGCGCGCCGGCCTGCGGGGCGGCGAACGAAGCACGCGGAAGTCTCGCGCGAAGGGAACGGACCGGCGGTAGCGCCGGAAAATCAACCACGGATGCTCGCATCCATCACCGGTGGGCCCGGCCGCGTCGTCGGTGCCCGAATCCATCACTGGAAATCAACATGACCGAAAGTTTTGCTGAATTGTTCGAACAGAGCCAGACCAGCCTGGCGCGTCTGAAGCCGGGCAGCATCGTCACCGGCGTCGTCGTGGAAGTGCGCAACGACGTCGTCGTGATCCATGCCGGCCTGAAGTCCGAAGGCATCGTGCCGATCGAACAGTTCAAGGACGACAACGGCGACATCCACATCGCGGTCGGCGACGAGGTCAAGGTCGCGCTCGACTCCCTCGAGAACGGCTTCGGCGAGACCGTGCTGTCGCGCGAGAAGGCCAAGCGCTCGCTGGTGTGGGACGAGCTGGAAGAGGCGCAGAAGGCCAACGCCACCGTCACCGGCCGCATCAGCGGCAAGGTCAAGGGCGGCTTCACCGTCGACATCAAGGACGTCCGCGCGTTCCTGCCGGGTTCGCTGGTCGACGTCCGTCCGGTGCGCGACTCGTCCTACCTCGAGGGCAAGGAACTCGAGTTCAAGATCATCAAGCTGGACCGCAAGCGCAACAACGTGGTGGTGTCGCGCCGCGCCGTCGTCGAGAGCGAATTCTCCGCCGAGCGCGAGCAGCTGCTGGAACGCCTGAAGGAAGGTGCCGTCATCAAGGGTGTGGTCAAGAACCTCACCGACTACGGCGCGTTCGTGGACCTCGGCGGCATCGACGGCCTGCTGCACATCACCGACATGGCGTGGAAGCGCGTCCGTCATCCGTCCGAAGTGGTCAACGTCGGCGACGAGCTCGACGTCCGCGTGCTGAAGTACGACCGCGAGCGCAACCGCGTCTCGCTCGGCCTGAAGCAGCTCGGCGAGGATCCGTGGGTCAACATCGCCCGTCGCTACCCGTCCGGCCACCGCCTGTTCGGCAAGGTCTCCAACGTCACCGACTACGGCTGCTTCGTCGAGATCGAGCCGGGCGTCGAGGGCCTGGTGCACGTGTCCGAGCTCGACTGGACCAACAAGAACGTCAACCCGACCAAGATGGTCCAGGTCGGCGACGAGGTCGAGGTCATGGTGCTGGATGTGGACGAGGAGCGTCGCCGCATCTCGCTCGGCATCAAGCAGTGCCTGCCGAATCCGTGGGAAGCGTTCGCCGCCAACCACAAGAAGGGCGACCGCGTCGCGGGTCAGATCAAGTCGATCACCGACTTCGGCATCTTCGTCGGCCTGGAAGGCGGCATCGACGGCCTGGTCCACCTGTCGGACATCTCCTGGCAGGGCACGGGCGAGGACCTGGTGCGCAACTTCAAGAAGGGCGACACCGTCGAGGCCGTCGTCCTCGCGGTCGACCCGGAGCGCGAGCGCATCTCGCTCGGCGTGAAGCAGCTGGAGCAGGATCCGTTCGGCACCTTCATGGCCAACCACCCGAAGGGCTCCATCCTGAAGGGCAAGGTGACCGCCGTGGACCCGCGTGGTGCCACCGTCGAGATCGCCGAAGGCATCGAGGGCTACGTCCGCGCCTCGGACATCGCCAAGGAGCGCATCGAAGACGCCACCCTGCATCTCAAGGTGGGTGACGAGGTCGAAGCCAAGTTCACCGGCATGGACCGCAAGGGCCGCACGCTGCAGCTGTCGATCCGCGCCAAGGACGAGCAGGAGCTCGCCGAGACGCTGGCCGAGTACCAGAGCCAGTCCACCGGCATGAGCAAGCTGGGCGCTCTGCTGAAGGAACAGCTGAACAAGTCCGAGTAAGCGCGACCGCATCGTCGGGCGGCTTCGGTCGATCGATCCGCCCCCGGCTTCCCGGGGGCACGGCCTCCGGGCATGGCCCGGAGGCCGCGAGGTCGGGCGCCAATTCGATGCGTTGTGAGCGATACGCGGAAACTTGTTGATATCTTTCGAAGAAATGGCATGCTGGCGGCGCCCGGTTGTTCCGGGCGCCGCCCGGCGAGTCCGAGCCCCATGACGAAATCCGAGCTGATCCTGGCGCTGGCGCGACGTCAGACCCACCTGGCATTCCACGACGTGGAGCTGTCGGTGAAGGAATTGCTCGAGCAGATCAGCGATGAGCTGGCCCACGGCCAGCGCATCGAGATTCGCGGTTTCGGCAGCTTCGCGCTGCACTTCCGGCCGCCGCGGATCGGACGAAACCCCAAGACCGGCGCGTCGGTGGCGCTGCCCGGCAAGTACGTCCCGCACTTCAAGGCGGGCAAGGAACTGCGTGAGCGCGTCAACGGCGTGCCGGTGTCCGACGCCGGCGGCGACGCCTCCGACGACAACGACGACTGACGGTCCGCCATGCGCCGCCTGTTCGCGCTGCTGATCGCCGTGCTCGGTGCCCTGCTGGGCATTTTCCTGGGGGCGGTCAATACCCAGTACGCCACGCTCGACCTGTTCGTCGTCCAGCCCAGCCTGCCGCTCGGCGTGATGGTGCTGGCCTGCGTGCTGTTCGGTGCGGTCCTGGCCGGTGCGCTGCTGTATGCCGCGGTGATCCTGCCGCTCCGGATCCGGCTAGCACGCGCCACTCGCGCCCGCGAGGACACGGCCGGCGACGAGGCCCGCCGATGATCGGCGAGGTCGGCCTGTTCTGGCTGCTGTTGCCGATCAGTGCCGCGGCCTCGTTCTACTTCGCCCGTCGCGGCAGTGCCAAGCTGTCGGACCGCGAGGTCGCGCGCCTGCGCCGCACCTACTTCCGCGGCCTCAACTACCTCCTGAACGAGCAGTCCGACAAGGCGATCGAGGTTTTCCAGCAGATCGCGCAGGTCGACGACGGCACCATCGAGACCCATCTCGCGCTCGGCAACCTGTTCCGCCGTCGTGGCGAGGTCGATCGCGCGATCCGGGTGCATCAGACCCTGATCCAGCGCCCCACGTTGTCGCCGGAGCTGAAGACCGCGGCGCAACTGGAGCTCGGCGAGGACTACATGCGCGCCGGCCTGCTCGACCGCGCCGAGACGCTGTTCTCCGACCTCGTCGCGAACGACGTCGGCGCGCCTTCGGCACTGCGCCACCTGGTCTCGATCTACCAGCAGGAGCGCGACTGGCACAAGGCGATCGACCATGCCCGCCGGCTGGAACGCGCGACCGGCGACTCGCAGGGCGGGCTGATCGCGCAGTTCTACTGCGAGCTCGCCGAACACGCCCGCGTGCGGCGCGACTTCGACGGCGCCACCCGCCTGATCGCCGAAGCGCGCAGCGCCGATCCGCGCTGCGCCCGGGCCACGCTGATCGAGGCGCGTGCCGCCGCCGATGCCGGCGACTTCGACAAGGCGGTGGCGTCGATCCAGCAGGTGATCGACGAGGATCCCGACTTCGTGCCGCTGCTGCTGGAGCCGGCGCTGAACGTGCTTGGCCGTCGCAGCACGCCGCAGGCGATGGAAGACTTCCTCGGGCACCTGATGCAGCGCTACGGCGGGATCTCGCCGATCCTCGCGATGACCCGCTGGATGGAGGCGCGCCACGGCGAACAGGCCGCGGCCGATTTCCTCGGCGAGAAGCTGCGCACGCGGCCGTCCGTTCGGGGCCTCGCCGCGCTGATCGACCTCAATCTCAAGACGGTCGAGGGTGGGGCACGCGACAGCCTGCTGACGCTGAAGGAACTGACCCGCAAGTTGCTCGAGGGACAGGCCGCGTTCCGCTGCAACCGCTGCGGCTTCGGCGCGCGCAGCCATCATTGGCAATGTCCCAGCTGCAAGAGCTGGGGCACGGTGAAGCCGGTGCATGGCGTCGTCGGCGATTGATCTCGTAGGGCGGGCACGGCCCGCCATTTCCGTGTCGCATCGGCGGGCCGTG
>JBGAPI010000026.1:0-70769 GCA_044221335.1 Ahniellaceae bacterium | reverse complement strand
GAGCTTGCGCTCGCCGTTTTCATTTCACCGACCGTCGATGGGGGCAGCGACCGCAGGCCGCTGCCCTAGCCGCCGCGCTTCATGAAGCCGAAGAACTCGTCGTTGGTCTTCGTGTTCTTCATCTTGTCGAGAAGGAACTCCATCGCTGCGAGCTCGTCCATCGGGTGCAGCAGCTTGCGCAGGATCCAGATCTTCTGCAGGTGGTCCGGGTCGATCAGCAGCTCCTCGCGACGGGTGCCGGAGCGGTTGATGTGGATCGCCGGGTAGACACGCTTCTCGGTGATCCGGCGGTCGAGGTGCACTTCCATGTTGCCGGTGCCCTTGAACTCCTCGTAGATCACCTCGTCCATCTTCGAGCCGGTTTCGATCAGCGCGGTGGCAAGGATGGTCAGCGAGCCGCCCTCCTCGGCCTTGCGCGCCGCGCCGAAGAAGCGCTTCGGGCGCTGCAGCGCGTTGGCATCGACACCGCCGGTCAGCACCTTGCCGGACGCCGGCACCACGGTGTTGTAGGCGCGGGCGAGGCGGGTGATCGAGTCGAGCAGGATCACGACGTCGCGCTTGTGTTCGACCAGGCGCTTGGCGCGCTCGATCACCATCTCGGCGACCTGCACGTGGCGCACGGCGGGCTCGTCGAAGGTGGACGAGATCACCTCAGCGCGCACCGAGCGCTGCATCTCGGTGACTTCCTCGGGACGTTCGTCGATCAGCAGGATGATCAGGTGCACTTCCGGGTGGTTGTGCACGATCGCCTGCGCGACGTTCTGCAGCATCACGGTCTTGCCGGCCTTCGGCGGCGAGACGATCAGGCCGCGCTGGCCTTTGCCGACCGGCGACACCAGGTCCATGATGCGGCCGGTGATGTCTTCCGAGGAGCCGTTGCCGCGCTCCAGGTGAAAGGCCTCGCGCGGGAACAGGGCCGTCAGGTTCTCGAACAGCACCTTGTTCTTCGACGCCTCGGGCGGCTCGTCGTTGATGGTGTCGACCTTGAACAGCGCGACGTAGCGCTCGCCGTCCTTCGGCGAGCGGATCTTGCCGGCGATGTAGTCGCCGGTCCGCAGGTTGAAGCGGCGGATCTGGCTCGGCGAGACGTAGACGTCGTCCGGGCCCGCGAGGTAGGACTCTTCGGCGGCGCGCAGGAAGCCGAAGCCGTCCGGCAGGATCTCCAGCACGCCCTCGCCGTCGACGCCTTCCGCGGTGCGGGTCAGCACCTTCAGGATGTTGAAGATGACGTCCTGCTTGCGCGCACGGGCGACGCCTTCCTGGATGCCCAGCGCCTCGGCCAGCTCGACCAGCGCGAAGGCCGGCATCCGCTTCAGCTGGGTCAGCGAGGTCGGGCAGCCGGGCGGGATCACCGGCATCGGCCGGCCATCACGCAGCACGTTGGACTGCTGATCCTGCTGGCCGGGCTGGCTGTCGTTGTCGTAGTCGGGGAAGCGCTCGCCGCGGTCGCCGAAGCGGTCGCGGTCGCGATGGCGGTCGCGATGACGGTTGCGGCGGTCGCGGAAGCGATCGCGCTGCTGTCCGCCGGACTCGCCGCCCTGGCCGCCTTGATTGCCCTGGCCGCCCTGGCCGCCCTGGCCGCCTTGATGTTGCGGGTGGTGCTGGCCACCGCCGTGCTGGGCCGGGGGCTGGCCGCCGGAGCCGCCATGTTCCTGTCCGCCGCTGCCGCCGCCGCCATTGCCGGAGTTGCCGGCATCGCTCGAGGGCGCGGGAGCGCTGTCGCGCGGGGCGTCATTGCGCGGGGGGTCGTTGCGCGGGGCGTCGCTGCGTGGCGCGGAGTCGTGGCGTTCCGCCGGCTCGGCGCGGGGCGCATCCAGGCGGGGGGCTTCATGGCGGGGCGCTTCGTCGCGCACTGCCTCGCGCCGCGCGGCGGGCTCGGCATGGGCTGCGGCCTCGGCGGCGCGTGGCGCCTCGCTGGCGGGTGCTTCGCGGCGTGCCGGCGGCGCCGGGCTGTCCGTCGGGCCGGCCGGGCGCTCGGTCGCGTCGGCGGCCGCTGCAGCGGCAGCGGAACTGCGGCGACTGCGGGGTGCGGGGTGCTCGGCCGTTTCGGCGGCCGGGGAGGAATCGATCGAGCTGTCCGGGCCGGTGGCCGCGGGCGTGCGCGGTTTGCGCATGGTGTGCTGTTCCAAGGAAGTGGAATGAATCGAAATGGAGATGGAGCCGATGGATTTGCAGCAGGTGGATTTGCAGCAGAGGGGTGTCGCGTCGGCGACGATCCCATCGCTACGACCTCGGAGCCCTCCCTAGGGCACCTGTCGAATCGCGGGGGATCGGGCAGCTCGGCCTGCGGGAACCAAGGAAGGGACAGCAGGCGGGCCGTCGGGGGAGGAGAAAACGTCTGGCCTCCAACCGATGGACGCACGGTAGCACCGAGGCCCATTGAAAGCTAGACGGGTGGGGCGGGATGCCGCGGCTTCGCCGCGGAATCCCCGATTCGCCGCCTGCGGCGGCGACGGAACAGTGCCTTATTGAAACCCTGCTCTCGTGCCGCGGAGCGGCACCTACGGAATGCGCGCAGCGAATTCCGGGCGCACGGATCAGATGGCCTTGTCGATGAACTGCGCCAGCTGGCTCTTCGACACCGCGCCGATCTGCGTCGCCTGCACCTTGCCGTCCTTGAAGATCATCAGGGTCGGGATGCCGCGGACGTTGTAGCTGCGCGGAGTCTTCTGGTTGTGGTCGATGTTGACCTTGGCGACCCGGAGGCGGCCGGCGTAGCTGTTCGCGACTTCGTCGAGCAGCGGCGCGATGGCCTTGCACGGGCCGCACCATTCGGCCCAGAAGTCGACCAGGACGGGCTCGCTCGACTGCAGGACCTTGCTGTCGAACTCGTCGTCGTTGATGTGGGAAATCGCTGTGCTCACGGGGTTCTCCTGGTGCCGGCGTCGCTTCGGGGAAACTGACGACCGGGCGGCTGGGCGGGGCTTTCGCTACACTCGCGTGTCGCCGTGGTCGGCTTCCGTGCCGTACGGCGCTGTTGGCGTCGGGATTGTCGGCCGGACTTGGACCGCATGCAAGCCGACGCCATCGCGTTCCTGATCGCCCGAGTTTGGGGCCACAAAGACAATATCAATGAGCGAACTTCCCGATTCCGTCGCGACTTCCGCCGCGACCGCTGCACCCGCCGCCACGCCTTCCGAGGCCGGCGATCACCGTCCTCTGACGGATGTCTGTTTTGCCAACTTTGACCTTCACCCGGACCTGCTGCGCGGCCTCGAGGCCGCCGGCTTCGTGCGCTGCACGCCGATCCAGGCGCTGACGCTGCCGTTGACCCTGGAAGGCAAGGACGTCGCCGGCCAGGCGCAGACCGGCACCGGCAAGACCCTGGCGTTCCTGGTCGCGCTGTTCCACCGGCTGCTGACCAAGCCCGCGCACGCCGATCGCAAGCACACCGATCCGCGCGCCGTGGTGCTGGCGCCGACGCGCGAGCTAGCGATCCAGATCGAGAAGGACGCGCGGGTGCTCTGCCGTCATCTCGATCTCAAGCTGGCGCTGATCTACGGCGGCGTCGACTACGAGCGCCAGCGCGAGACCCTGCGCGCCGGCTGCGACATCGTGATCGCGACTCCCGGACGCCTGCTCGACTACTACAAGCAGCACGTGTTCACCTTCAACGCGGTCGACGCGGTGGTGCTGGACGAGGCCGACCGCATGTTTGACCTCGGCTTCATCAAGGACATCCGCTTCATCCTCCGGCGGATGCCGCCGCGCGAGGAGCGGCAGTCCTGCCTGTTCTCGGCGACGCTGTCGCATCGCGTGCTCGAGCTCGCCTACGAGCACATGAACGACCCGACCAAGCTGACCGTCGAGGCCGACAGCGTCACCGCCGACCGGGTCCGCCAGCAGGTGTTCTTCCCGGCAACCGAAGAGAAACTGCCGCTCCTGATCGGCCTGCTGTCGCGGATGGACTGCGCGCGCACCATGGTGTTCGTCAACACCCGCGCGGGCGTCGAGCGGGTCACCCGCAACCTCGAGCGCGCCCACTTCCGGGTCGGCGCGCTGTCCGGCGACGTGCCGCAGCCGAAGCGCGAGAAGCTGCTCGGGAAGTTCACCCGCGGCGAGCTGGAGATCCTGGTCGCGACCGACGTCGCCGCCCGCGGCCTGCACATCCCCGGCGTCAGCCACGTGTTCAACTACGACCTGCCGGGCGATGCCGAGGACTATGTTCACCGCATCGGCCGTACGGCGCGCCTGGGCGCGGAAGGCGACGCGATCAGCTTCGCCTGCGACAACTACGCGATGGCGCTGCCCGACATCGAGGCCTACATCGGGATGTCGCTGCCGCGCGCAGTGATGGACCCGGAGCTGCTGCTGCCGGTCGCGCGCAAGCCGCTGGAGCGGACCGAGATCAGTGCCGAGCAGGCTGCCGCCGAGGCGGCGGCCGATGCCGCCGACGCGGCGCGCGCCACCAAGGGCCCACCGAAGGAGAAGGACCGCGAGTTCGTGCGTCGCCACGGCGGCCCGCGCCATGGCGGCGGCGGTCGCGACGGCCGCTCCGGCGGTGGCCATGGCCGCGGGGGGCACGGCGGCGGTCGCGACGGCCAGCGCGGACAGGGTGGCGATGGTCGTCACGGTCAGGGCCAGGGCCATCGCCACGGGCCGCGCCCGGGCGCTTCGGGTGAGGCTGCGATCGCGCAGGACGGAATCGCGCCGGGCACGGCGGTCGCCGGTGCCGAAGGTGCGGAATTCAAGAAGCGCCGCCGCCGCGGTGGCCGCGGACGTCGTCGCCACGAAGAGGGCGCCGCCAACGCGGTCGCCGGCCAGGAGGCCATCCCGCTGACGTCGGCGGTCACCCCGCCCGCCGCCGCTTCGGCCGCGCCGGAGCCGGCCTCGCTGCTGAGCCGGATCAAGCAGCGGATCAAGGGCCTCGTGCAGCGGCTGCCGATGCCGGGGCGTCGCAGGTAAGGCGGCGCTCGGTAGGCGAGGTGGAGCCCGCAGGGCGAAACCCGGCACCGGAGTAGCCGCTCCGTGGCGGCGGAGGTACAGCGCGCGTCGACGTTCGTCCTTCGCGATCGGGGGGCTTTCGGCGCTTCGTCGGTCGGACAGCGGCTACACCGCTGCTGGGTTCCGCTCTTTGGGCTCTACGCAGCCTACCCGAGCTCCGCGCTTTGGGCCTTCGTCGTACGACACGGTCCGAACCGCGTTGTACGGCAGGCTTCGAACCGTGCTGTAGAGCGCACTTCGTTGAATTCACCCCGCGGCGACTCCGACGGCACTTTAAGCCCTTCACGGAGCGAACTTTGTTACGCTTCGCGCGGTCATTCGCCTTCGGTTCTCCATTCCCGTCGTCATGCTCGATGCCCTGCCGGAACTGCTGACGCGCCATCGCCATGCGCAGATGATCGCCTTCGGGGCGACCGCGGTGGCCGGGGGACTGTTCGCGTTGTCGGTTGCGCGGCTGATCTGGGTGGTCGCCGACGCGGCCACGCCGATGTCGACGGCGGCGGCGGTGATCGGCAAGCCGCTGACCGCGGCCGCGCCGCAGCCGGGCGCGCTGTCGCGCTGGCACCTGTTCGGCAATGCCGCGCTGGTCACCGATTCGCGCGCGCTGGCCTCCGCCGCGCCGGACACCAGCCTCGCGCTGAAGCTGCGCGGCATCTTCGCGAGCGACGACCCGAAGACCGGCTATGCGATCATCGCGGACGGCAACGGCGCGGACCAGGTCTACCGCGCCGGCATGGCCGTCCCCGGCGGCGCGCAGGTCGACTCGGTCTATCCCGACCGGGTGATGCTGAACCGCGCCGGCGTGCTGGAGGCGCTCCGACTGCCCGAAGACAAGCGCGGCGTCGCCGCGTCGGCGCTGAGCCCGCAGCCGGAGCGTGCCGCCAACGGCGCCCGCGGCCAGCCGATCAACGGCGCGATGCTGGCGCCGAACGCCACGCCGCCGCAGGGCCAGGCACCGGCCTTCGTCAATCCCAACATCCTCGTCGGCAGCCCGACCATCGACGGCAACAAGGCCGCCGGCATCGACCTCACCCAGCTGGCGCGCCAGGTCAGCGTGATGCCGGTGCTGGAGAACGGCAGGTTCGTCGGCGTGCGCCTGTCCGGCGGCCGCGACCAGCCGCTGATCGCCAAGCTGGGCCTGCGTCCGGACGACGTCGTCACCTCGATCAACGGCATCCCGCTCGACTCGCCGAACCGCGCCACCGAGGTGGCGAAATCGCTGGAGACCGCGCGCAGTGCCGCGATCACCGTGCGCCGCAACGGCAAAGATGAAAAACTCACCGTCACTCTCTGAACGCTTCCGAAGGGCTCGACTTATGACGCGACGTCTGCTGGCACTCCTGGTTTCCGCCGCCCTCGGCGCGTCCGCCGCACTGGCCCAGCCCGGCGAACACACGCTGAACCTGAAGGACGCGGACATCCGGGTGCTGATCGCGACGGTCTCCGAGATCACCGGCAAGAACTTCATCGTCGACCCCAAGGTCGAGGGCAAGGTCAACATCGTCTCGACCCGGCCGATGAGCGCCGACGAGGTCTACGAGGTGTTCGAGTCGGTGCTGCGGGTGCACGGCTACGCGGCGGTGCGGTCCGGCAGCATGGTCAAGATCGTTCCGGACATCATCGCCAACCAGGACGGCAGCGCGACGAGTTCCGGTCCGCGCGGACCGGACACGCTGACCACCGAGGTGATCCCGCTGAAGCACGTCTCGGCGGCCGAGATGATCCCGATCCTGCGTCCGCTGCTGCCGCAGCAGGCGCAGATCGCCGCGCACAAGTCGTCGAACGCCCTGATCGTGGTCGACCGCGCCGGCAACATCGCGCGCATCGAGGCCCTGGTCGCCCGCATCGACCAGGCCTCGGACGCGAGCATCGAGGTGGTGTCGCTCAACCACGCCAACGCCGCCGAAATGGCGCGCACGCTGACCCTGCTGGCCGGCGACGCCGCCGACCAGCTGAACGGCACCGCGCCGGCGAAGGTGTTCGCCGACGCGCGCACCAACTCGCTGCTGCTGTCCGGCGACCCGTCGGCGCGCCTGAAGATGCGCGCGCTGATCGGGCATCTGGACGAGCCGCTGACCTCGGGCGACGCGACCCAGGTCGTCTACCTGCGCTACGCCAAGGCCGAAGACCTGGTGCCGATCCTCGAGACCACCGCGAAGACCCTGAACCGCGAGCAGGCGGCGAAGGAAGGCGACAAGGGGGGCGGCAGCGGTGTTCCGCGAGCTGCAGTCGGTGATCCGCCAGCTCGACATCCGTCGCGCCCAGGTGATGATCGAGGGCGTGATCGCCGAGGTCAGCAACGACCGCGCCAACGAGCTCGGCGTGCAGATGCAGAACACCTCGATCAAGCCGGTGAAGGACGCCGACGGCAACGTCATCGACCTCACCCGCGGCATTTTCGGCGGCACCAACTTCGGCAACTCCAGCGGCGGCGGCAACATCCTCGGCGCCGCGCTGAACCCGCTGCAGGCCGGCGGCGGACTCAACATCGGCTTCGTCGGCGGCACCCTCACGCTGCCGGGCAGCGATACGCCGATCCTGCAGCTGGGCGGCCTGGTGCGCGCGCTCGACGGCGACGGCCGTTCCAACATCCTGTCGACGCCGTCGATCGTCACCCTCGACCACCAGGAGGCGCTGATCAAGGTCGGCCAGGAAGTGCCCTTCATCCAGGGCGAGTTCACCACCAACGTGCAGGGCAACAGCGGCAGCGGCAGCAGCGGCGGCGTGCTCGGCAACCCGTTCCGCACCGTGCAGCGCAAGGATGTGGGCCTGAAGCTCACCGTCACCCCGCACATCAACGAGGGCGACTCGGTCCGACTCGATCTCAAGCAGGAAATCTCGTCGATCGCCAACGCGGTGCCGGGCGCATCCGACCTGATCACCAACAACCGAGAGATCGCGACCAGCGTCCTCGTCGCCGATCGCCAGACCCTGGTGCTGGGCGGCCTGATCTCGACCGAGACCAAGGAGAGCGTGTCGAAGGTGCCGGCGCTGGGCGACATCCCGATCCTCGGGAACCTGTTCCGCTACCGCAGCGCCTCGACGCTGAAGCGGAACCTCATGGTGTTCCTGCAGCCGACCATTCTTCGCGACGCCGCCACCGAAGCCTCGATCAGCAGCGAGAAGTACAACTTCATGCGCGCCGAGCAGCTGAAGGCCACGCAGAACAAGCAGAACCTGCTGCCGTCCGACGCCCAGCCGGTGCTGCCGCCGCGCGACGGCGCGCCGCCGCCGGTGGCGGAGCCGAAGCGCTGATTCCTCCCGGATTCGCCTCGTGAGCCAGATCGCCGCCACCGTCGCACCGGCCCGTCCCGTGCGGCCGAACTACGCCTTCGCCAAGCGCCACGGCGCGACCCTGTCGGACTGGGCCGAGGACGGCCGTGCGCTGATCGCGCACCGGCCGGGCCTGAAGGTCGAGACGGTGGCCGAGCTGCGCCGCTACCTCGGCGTGGCGCTGTCGTTCGAGGCGATGACGGCGGAGCGCTACGACCAGCTGCTGCGCGACATCTACGGCACCGGCGGCGCCAACTCGCAGTCGGTGGCCGACAGCATGGACGAGCGCTCCGATCTCGGCGCGCTGATGGACGAGCTGCCGGAGCCCGAGGACCTGCTCGAGGCCGACGACGACGCTGTGATCGTCAAGCTGATCAATGCCCTGCTGACCGAGGCGGTGAAGGAAAACGCGTCCGACATCCACATCGAGCCCTACGAGAACCGCCTGGTCGTGCGCTTCCGCGTCGACGGCGTCCTGCGGGAGGTGCTGGCGCCGGCGAAGGCGATCGCCGCACCGGTGGTCAGTCGCATCAAGGTGATGGCGAAGCTCGACATCGCCGAGAAGCGCCTGCCGCAGGACGGCCGCATCGGCCTCAAGATCGCCGGCCGCCCGGTCGACGTGCGCGTCTCCACCATCCCGGCCGGCTACGGCGAGCGTGTGGTGCTGCGCCTGCTCGACAAGCAGGCCGGCCGCCTCGACCTCGAGGCCCTGGGCATGGGCAGCCAGCAGCTGGGCCAGCTCAACGAGCTGATCAAGCGCCCGCACGGCATCCTGCTGGTCACCGGCCCCACCGGCTCCGGCAAGACCACCACGCTGTATGCGGGACTCACGCGCCTCAACGACGCGACCCGCAACATCCTGACGGTCGAGGATCCGATCGAGTACTACCTGGACGGCATCGGCCAGACCCAGGTCAACACCAAGGTCGACATGACCTTCGCCCGTGGCCTCCGCGCGATCCTGCGCCAGGACCCGGACGTGGTGATGGTCGGCGAAATCCGCGACCTCGAGACCGCCGAGGTCGCAGTCCAGGCCTCGCTCACCGGCCACCTGGTGCTGTCGACCCTGCACACCAACTCCGCCGTCGGCGCCGTGACGCGCCTCCGCGACATGGGCGTCGAGCCCTTCCTGCTGTCGTCCTCGCTGATCGGCGTGCTGGCGCAGCGGCTGGTGCGGGTGCTCGATCCGGCCACCCGCGAGCCCTACCAGGCCACCGCGGAGGAACTCGCGGCGTTCGGCCGTCCGACCGACGAGGTCGTCACGCTGTACCGACCCGGCCCGAACGCGCGCGGCCGCAACGCCGGCTACAAGGGCCGCACCGGCATCTACGAGCTGGTGCTGGTCGACGACGAGATGCGCCGGCTGATCCACGCCAACGCGGCCGAGGCCGAGCTGGAGCGGATGGCGCGCACCCGCACGGCGTCGATCGGCGGCGACGGCTGGGACAAGTGCGTCGCGGGCATCACCTCGGTCGACGAAGTGCTGCGGGTCACCCGCGACGAGTGATTCTGCCCGTCCGCGTGTCGGCGCTCACAGTTCGGAGCGTGCCGGCTTGCGCGATGCGGCCCGAGGTTGAACCCTGCACGGATCGCGCGTCGCGCGCCGCATCCGCGTAGGCTCCGCGCCCATGAAGCTCTCCGTCGTGATCCCCTCGCGCCTGGCCGCGATCGCCCCGGCTGCTTCCGGCGGTCCGTGGTTCGTCGAGCGCGCCATCGCCGCGGTGCGCCGCCAGAGCGTGTTTGCGCGCTCCGGCCTGCTGTTGCAACTGGTCGTCGGTGTCGATCCGGGCATGGTGGAGGTCGCCGAGCGGCGGCTCGGCGGCGACGTGACCGTCGTCGCCGGCACCGCAGCCACCCAGGCGCACGCGCTCAACGCCGGCCTGGCGTGCTGCGACGGCGACGTCGTCGCGATGCTGGAGGATGACGACGCCTGGTCCGAGCAGTACCTGGAGCGGTCGCTGGCGCAGTTCGAACGCTTCGGTTTCGTCTCGTCGACCCAGCTCGAGATCGGGACCGATGGCGGAGTGATCGGCGTGCTCGACTATCCGACGCCGTCGGGCTGGCTGATGACGCGCGCGACCCTGTCCGCGGTCGGCGACTTCGACCCGTCGTTCCGCTGGCACCTCGACAGCGACTGGCTCGGTCGCCTCGGCGAGGCCGCGGTCGACCGCTGCCACCTGATCGAGGCCACCGCGCCGGTGCGGCTGCACGAGATCATGTCCTGGCGGCCGCTGCTCGCCAACGTGTTGCGCAACGGTGCGCCGTCCATCGCGTTCGTGCGCCACGACTCGCCCTGGCCGCTGGTGCTGCGCACCGTGCATCCGGGCTCCGGGATGGCGATGATCCGCAGCGAGAGCGGAAGGCGTGCCGCTTCCGACGCCGAATTCATCCGCTTGCGGGAGCGCTACGGCAGGATCCCGTCCTGACCGCAGAGCGGACCGGGGTCCGCTCTGCGATCGCCGCTCCGCGTCGTGTCTCCGCTGCCGTGACCGCGTATCCTCCGCCGCCGATGAAGGTTTCTTTAATCATTCCCTCGCGCCTCGCGCCGCTCGACCGTGAACAGCCGGACGGGGCGTGGTTCGTCGAGCGCGCGATCGCCGCGATCCGCCGGCAGACGATCTTCCGCCGCCCGGGCGTCGTGCCGGAGATCCTGGTCGGCGTCGATCCGGGGATGGCGGCCGTCGCCGCGACCCGGTTGCCGAACGACGTCCACGTCGCGGAAGGCCGGGCGCCCTCGCAGGCGGAGGCGCTCAACGCCGCGATCCGACGGGTCGGCGGCGGGGTGGTCGCGTTCCTCGAGGACGACGACACCTGGGCCGACAACTACCTCGAACTCGCGATCGGTCTGTTCCAGCAGTGCGGCTTCGTGTCCTCGACGCAGCTCGAGGTCACCGTCGCCGGCGAGATCGTCCGGATCAACGACTACCCGATCCCGTCGACCTGGGTGATGCCGCGCGCCACCCTCGACGCGGTCGGCGAATTCGATCCGACCTTCCGCTGGCACCTCGACAGCGACTGGCTGGGTCGCTTGAATCAGCGCGCGATCCCGCGCATCCACCTGGTCGAGGCGACCGCGCCACTGGAGCTGTTCGAGATGCGCACCTGGCGCTCGCGCCTCGCCGACGTGATCTACGACAGCCACGAGGGCCTGGCGCTCCTGCGCCACTCCTCGCCCTGGCCGCTGGTGCAGCGCACCCGCCATCCGGATTCGGGAATGTCGCGCATCCGCAGCGATACCGCGCTCGCGGTCGCCAGCCGCGGCGAGTGCGAGCGGCTCGCCGCGCTCTACGGCTGGGTGCCGGCATGAGGCTGTCCGTCGTCATCCCGAGCCGGCTGGCAGCGGAGCGCCCGGCGGATCCGGCGAGCCGCTGGTTCGTCGAACGCGCGATCGCCTGCGTGCGCGGACAGACCCTGCTCGCCCGTCCGGGCTGGAGCGTGCAGATCGTCATCGGCGTCGATCCGGGAATGGCAGCGGCGGGACGACAGCGCCTCGACGCCGCGATCGACATCGCCGAGGCGCCGCTGCGGCTGCAGGCCGAAGCGCTCAACGCGGCGCTCGCCCGCGTCGACGGCGACGTCGTCGCCCTGCTCGAGGACGATGACCTGTGGGCGCCCGACTACCTCGCGCTGGCGGTCGACCGCTTCGAGCGCGTCGACTTCGTGTCCTCGACCCAGCTGGAGCGGATGGTCGGCGACGACGACGTCGTCGGAATCCTCGACTATCCGACGCCGTCCTCCTGGGTGATGAAGCGCGCGATCCTCGACCGGGTCGGCGGCTTCGACGCGAGCTACCGCTGGCACCTCGACAGCGAGTGGCTGGGTCGGCTCGGCGAGATCCGCGCGCCGCGCGTCCATCTGGTCGAGGCGACCGCGCCGGTGGCCGCCGCTGAAATCACCCATTCGCGGCAGATGCTGATGTGGATGCTGGAACGCTCGAACAACGTGACGATCGAACGTCACGACTCGCCCTGGCCGAAGGTATTCCGCACCCGACATCCGGGCTCGGGCATGGCGAAGATCCGCGACAGCGAGGAGCTGAAGAAGGAGAGCGACGCCGAGTACGAGCGGATGAAGCAGCGCTACGGCCACGTCCCTTGGTGAGCGGGCGGCGGCCGTGTACCGTGGCCCGCCATCGCGTCCTCCCGGAGTTCCCATGACCCAGAAGCGCTACATGGCCGCCATCGCCCTGGTGGTCCCCGACTACGACGAGGCGATCCGCTTCTTCACCGACGCGATGGGTTTCGTGCTGCTCGAGGACGACGACCGCGGCGGCGGCAAACGCTGGGTCCGCGTCGCCCCGAGCGCCGACAGCGAGTTCGCGCTGCTGCTCGCTCGCGCCGTCACCGAGGAGCAGCGTGCCGCCATCGGCAACCAGACCGGCGGCCGCGTCTTCCTGTTCCTCCACACCGACGACTTCCAGCGCGACTACGATCGCCTCGCCGCGCACGGTGTTCGGTTCACCGAGAAGCCGCGCCATGAGGAGTTCGGCACCGTCGTCGTGTTCCTCGATCCGTGGGGGAACAAGTGGGACTTGATCCAGCCGTCGTAGGGGGCGCCTTGGCGCGTCGGCGTTACCGCGCTTCTCCCCGCAACAATTCCAATTCGTTGCGACGCGGAGTGCAGCTACATGAGGCGGGCACTGCCCGCCATCGCGCAGCGCTCGACGGGTCGTTTCAGGACGCAGCAACAAATCGTAATGACGGAGCGCGCCATCCCTGGATCGCACGCAGCTTCAGTTCGTGGAGGCATTGCCCGGCGTCGGACTCACAAAAGTCGCCGAGGTCTGACGACAGGGCGAACTCGTATGCGCCGATCCGTCTGCGCCAATAGAGCATGTCGTCGCCGGGATTCCACGTCACGGCGCCGACCGCGGCATCGGTTCCGAGCGCAGCGACGACTTGGCGGCGAAATCGGTCGATGTGAGAGCGTGATACTCCGGAATAGGTGACCCGGGTTCCGCCCTCGTCGGGGAAGAAGTACGAATCCGAGATGTGCCTCGCGCGCACGACCTTGAACCGTTCCTCCCAAATCCTTCCACCCTTGGCGGTCAGATGAATGTCGACGCGGTCGAGACAAGGGTTCGCCTGTAGCGAGAGGATTTTCGCTTGCAGGAGCATCCCGATCCGATTGCCGCATCTCACGGCATCGAGACCGTTCCAGGGAACATTGAACATCTCGACGAATTCCCTGCGTTGCAGGAACAGCCAGCCTGTCGGAGCGCCGGACGGCCAGAGCGCATCGAGGTACGTGTAGTCCTCCGGGATCAGATTCAACAGGAGATGCGCTCGTGGCGCAGGCCGAATACTAGGGGTTGCCTGGGCACAACAACTGGACCGCGCCGATGCCGTAGAAACTGCGGATTGATGGCAGCTCATCGTCGAGAGGGATGCCGCAGAAGAGGCCCGAACGATGCGAAAAAGCTTGTACATCGGTCTTCGTTCGGCACCTCGGAACCAGCCATCCCTGGCGCGTGGCGCCGGCCCGGCCATCCATGGCCGGGCGCTCGGCGGGGGGCTCCCGCCTTGCCCAATGCACCCCCCGCCGCGATCCGCTATCCTCCGCGCCCGGTTTTTCCATCCATACGTCCATACAGAGCAGGAACGCGACGCCATGACCAGCTATCTCTTCACCTCCGAATCCGTGTCCGAAGGTCATCCGGACAAGATCTGCGACCAGATCTCGGATGCGGTCCTGGACGCGATCCTGGCGCAGGACAAGCGCGCGCGCGTCGCCTGCGAGACGCTGTGCAAGACCGGCGCCGCGATCGTCGCCGGCGAGATCACCACCAACGCCTGGGTCGACATCGAGTCGCTGGCGCGCAACGTGATCAACGAGATCGGCTACAACAACTCCAACGTCGGCTTCGACGGCCACACCTGCGCGATCGTCAACATGATCGGCAAGCAGTCCCCGGACATCAACCAGGGCGTCGACCGCAAGAAGCCGGAAGAGCAGGGCGCCGGCGACCAGGGCCTGATGTTCGGCTACGCCTGCACCGAGGCGCCGGAGTACATGCCGGCCCCGATCTACTACTCGCACCGCCTGGTCGAGCAGCAGGCCAAGGTCCGCAAGCAGAAGAAGTCGCCGCTGCCGTGGTTGCGCCCGGACGCCAAGTCGCAGGTCACCCTGCGCTACAACGGCAACCGCGTGGAAGGCCTCGACGCTGTCGTGCTGTCGACCCAGCATGACCCCTCGGTCAAGCACAAGGACCTGTTCGAGGGCGTCTACGAGCACATCCTGAAGCCGGTGCTGCCGAAGGCCTGGCTCGCCGCGATCTCGAAGAAGAAGATCCACATCAATCCGACCGGCAAGTTCGTGATCGGTGGCCCGGTGGGCGACTGCGGCCTGACCGGCCGCAAGATCATCGTCGACAGCTACGGCGGCATGGCCCGCCACGGCGGCGGCGCGTTCTCCGGCAAGGACCCGTCGAAGGTCGACCGCTCGGCCGCCTACGCCGCGCGCTACGTGGCGAAGAACATCGTCGCCGCCGGCCTCGCCGACAAGTGCGAAGTGCAGGTCTCCTACGCGATCGGCGTCGCCGAGCCGACCTCGATCTCGGTCACCACCTTCGGCACCGGCAAGATCGGCGACGACAAGATCGAGAAGCTGATCCGCGCCCACTTCGACCTGCGTCCGTACGGCATCATCCAGATGCTCGACCTGATCCACCCGATGTACCAGGCGACCGCGTCCTACGGCCACTTCGGCCGCAAGCCCACCGAGATGAAGACCGCCGACGGCAAGACCTTCACCGCGTTCTCGTGGGAGAAGACCGACAAGGCCGCGGCGCTGCGGGCGGACGCCAAGATCAAGTGACCCGGCGGCGGCGCAAGCCGCACTGCCAGGGCCTGCATGAACCCGGAAACGCCCTCGCCAACGCGAGGGCGTTTCGTTTTCCGATCCGACACGCCGCCGCCACGCGATCATCGCAACGGCAACCGGATCCTCCGGGCACACCGGGCGGCGGCGAGCACGCCGCGGCGTCGACGCTCGCGCTCAACGGGCGGCCGGGGCCGCGCTGGCGGGGGAGCGGGGAGGAGATCGGGATCCGCCTTCGGCACGAGCTCCGCGGACTGGACAGCGAACATCCGCAGCGCGGCGACGCGCAAGCGACCGTGGATCCATGCGGGTAGTCCTGGCCGGCAACCGTGATCGCGGGGAGCGCCGCGGCGCTCTGGCTGTCCCCCACCGACACCAGTCCGACCTTTCGTCATCGCGAGCGCAGCGAAGCAATCCAGCGCCCCTGCCTTGCAACGCGCACAGCAAGAGCAATGGCGCTGGATTGCTTCGTCGTCGCGGCGCTCCTCCTCGCAATGACGGAGGGATGCAAGCTCCGGCCGCAGCAGCGATTCGAAGCGCCTCGATCGGGGCTTGTGTCGCTCCTGCCGCAGCCGCTCACGGCAGCTGCAACTCCCCCGCGCCGATCGCCACCACACGGCCGCCGACATGGATCTTCCCCTCGGCCACATCGAGCTGCAGCACGCTCGGCCGGTCGCTGTGCCGCGCCTGGTCGATGCGCGCGGACAGTGGCTCTCCGGGGCGGGTGATCTGCCACCAGCCGCCGAGGTTGGCGGCGGCGGAGCCGGTGCCGGGGTCTTCGTGCAGGCTGAACTCGTCGCTCATCCAGAAGTAGCGGGCGACGAAGCCCTCCGGGGTCTGCGCGAACACGTAGCACTTCGGGTTGCCGTTGCGGTTGCGGCAGTGCCGCGCGAGCAGGGCGGGGTCGGGCTCGACCGCGTCGACGTGCGCCGTCGCGATCAGCGGGATCATCGGCTGCTCGGTCCCGCAATCGAGCCACAGCGGCGACCCGCCGATCGCGTACTCCGGCAGGCCGAGCATGGCCGCGAGTTCGGCGCGAGTGGACGACAGCACCCGGCTCTTCGGCGGATTCGCCGTCAGGGTCCAACGACCCTCGCCGTAGCGCACCGGGATCAGCCCCGCACCCATCTCGAGCAGGAAGTCGTCGCCAGCGCCGAACAGCGCGCGTACGACCTCGGCCGAGCCCAGCGTCGGATGTCCGGCGAACGGCATCTCGTAGCTCGGGGTGAAGATCCGGATCCGCGCCGTGGCGCGATCGGAGGGCAGGATGAAGGTCGTCTCCGACAGGTTGAACTGCCGCGCGATGCGCTGCATCTCGGCGTCGTCCAGGCCCTCGCCGTTCTCGATCACGGCAAGCGGGTTGCCGCCGAAGGTCGACTCGGCGAACACGTTGAGAAGGCGAAATCGGAGGGTCGTCATCGGTGCCGAAGTTCGATTCTGGTGGGTGCATCAGAGCAACGCGGTTCCTCGCGCGGCAACCCGATGTCGCAGCGGGTGTCCGAGGGCTGGGAATCGCATTCCCGCCCTAGGGTGCGCCTCGGCGCAGGCGTTGTACAAGCGGTCGGAGCGGGCCCGCGGCTGGTGCACCACAGGGGGATGCGACAGCCACCG
Source organism: Ahniellaceae bacterium (assembly GCA_044221335.1). Lineage (GTDB taxonomy): Bacteria > Pseudomonadota > Gammaproteobacteria > Xanthomonadales > Ahniellaceae > JBGAPI01. The sequence goes on along the minus strand of JBGAPI010000026.1, from coordinate 54,122 downwards.
ATCCATTGGCTGCCGCCGCCGTCGGCCAACCTGTGCCAGCCTGGGAAGCATGGGTCGGCCATTCCGGACATCTCCTGATTTCGAGGCAGGAATGGGGTCGACCAGGGTTCGAAGCTTGTGAAACCGGTGTGCCTTGGCTCACGCTAGGCCGGCGTGATCAAGTCCTCGTTCGCCTGACGCGTACTCGCTCGTCGGCAGGCTCCCCACCCAGGTCGCCATCATGTCCAGGTTTCATCTCCTGATCACGGCAGCGCTGCTGTCCGCCATGTCGTGTACGCAGGCGGCTGACTGGCAAAGTCGGATCGTCTCGCGCTGGGACGGCACCGGAGCGACGGGCAACGGCCCGTCGGGGATGAACCTCGCCTCGGACGCCGCGGTGATGTCGACCGACGGTCGCGTGATCGCCTTCGACAGCGGCGCCTCCAACCTGATCCCGGGGCTGCCGACGATCTACTCGAACGTCCGCAACGCCTACCGTCGTGACCGTGCGACCGGCGCCCTGACCCTGGTCTCGCATGCGGCCGGCGCGCCGGATCGGCCTGCCAACGGGCAATCGGCCGCGATCGCGCTGAGTGCCGATGGCCGTTGGCTGCTGCTCGCCAGCCTCGCGACCGATCTGGTCGATGGTCTCGTGGCGAGCAAGGGTGTCGACCTCTACGTGGCGGACGGTGTCAGCGGTGCCGTCGATCCCGTGACGGTCGCCCCGGGTTCCCCTGGCGTCCTGATCGGCAGTTCGCGTGCGCTGGCGATCAGCGACGACGGCGACGTGGTGCTGTTCCTCAACTGGTCGAACAATCTGGTGCCGGGGGTCCAAGGCACCACCGATTTCACTCCCGGCCTTTACCTCCGGCGGCGCTCGACCGGCAGCGTGCGGCTGGTCAACCACGTCGCCGGCGATGCCACCCGCCCCGCGCTGGGCTTGATCGGCAAGGCCCTGCTCAGTGCCGATGGCCGCACGGTCGTCTACAGCGCCAATGCCAGCGGCCAGGTCGCAGGGATGCAGGATTTCAATGGCACCTCCGACGTGTTCCTCTACGACGCCGATGCCGACACCACGACCCTGGTCTCGCACGTGCCCGGCGATCCGCTGCAATCGTCGACGCGTCCGGCGAAACTGGTGGCGACCGATCCCGCGGGGACTCGCGTGCTGTTCGATCGCGATGACGGCGGCGGCCTGTTCGACCGCGGCACCGGCGCGGTCGAGGCGCTGCCGGCGGGGGTGGCCGCGATGAGCGCGAACGGACGATTCGTCGCCTACGGTTCGACCCAGCCGCCGGCGGGAGTGACCGACCCGTCGCCGGCGAGCGACGCCTATCTGCTCGACCGCAGCAGCGGCGCGGTCACCCTGCTGTCGCACATCGCCGGCGACCCGCAGACGGCGGCGAATTCGACGAGCGTGCCGCTCGCGATCGGCGCCGACGGTCGCCGCGTGCTGTTCCGCAGCGTGGCGACCGACCTCGTCCAGGGTCAGCAGGACGATGGCGCGGGCGACGACCTGTTCGTCTACGACCAGGTCGTCGGGCGCAACGTGCTCGTCACCGGGGTCGCCGGCAGCGCCACCCTGACGTCGTCGCGCTCCGTACAGCTGGCGCGCCTCTCGGCAGCGGGCAACGTCGTCGTATTCACCAGCGCAGCGGCCGACCTGCTGGCGGAGACCGATCTCAACGAGGCGGTCGATGCGTTCGCGGTCGACCTCGTGCAAGGCACCCGCGAGCCGCTGGCGCGCGCCGTCGTCGACCGACCGGCCGCCGTCGGGGCCAACAGCATGGCCACCAGCCCCGACGGTCGCTGGGTGCTCTACGGCGCGCCCGCCGCCGGCGCGACGACCCTGACCCACACCCCGATCGACGCCGTCTACCTCGCCGACACCGACAGCGGCCAACGTCGGCTGGTCAGCCACCGCGCCGGCCAGCCGGAGCAGCCGGCGGCGGCCGATGTCTACTACGGAGGTGCGATCAGCGACGACGGCGCCTTTGCGGCCTACGCCGGCTACCTCACCGACCAGCTGACCAGCGCCGGCAGCACCAATGGCCTGTACCTGTTCGATCGCGCGCAGGGCAGCAACCGCCTGGTGACCCATCTCCCGGGACAGCCGAACATGAGCGCCGCGACCCTGATGGTCCCGTCAGCGATCGCCTTCACCCCCGAAGGCCGCTATCTCGCCTACGCCAGTGACGCTCCCGACCTGGTGGCCGGCGAGGTCACGCGGGGATTCCGGCAGGCCTACCTCTACGACCGCGTCGCCGATGAGTCGTTCCTGCTGAGCGGCGCGGCGGGCTCCGGCAGCGTCGCCGGCTTCGGCGACAGCGTGCCGGCGGCGGTCAGCGCCGACGGCCGCTACGTGCTGTTCGAGTCCAGCGCCACCGACCTTGTCGAGGGGACCCAGCCGACCGTGGAAAACGCCTACGCCCTCTACCTGCGGGATCGCCAGACGAACACGACGCGCCTGGTCTCGCATCGCGTCGGCGAGCCGAACTCGCCGGGCTTCTCGGCCTACGCCACGGCAATGACCAGCGACGGCCGCTTCGTCCTGTTCTACGGCACCGACCCGGCGCTCACCACGACGCCGGACGACAACAACGCCAACGACGTGTTCGTCTGGGATCGCGACAGCGACCGCACCGAACTGGTCTCGCGCACGCCGGGCGCGGACAGCCACAGCGGCAGCCGGTTCTCCTTTCCGACCGCGATCACCGACGACGGGCGCTTCGTGCTGTTCAACAGCGCGGCCGCCGATCTCCCGCCGACCCCGAATGTCGCCGGCGTGATTCAGGCCTATCTCGCCGATCGGTCGACGGGACAACGGACGCTGCTCACCCACGGGGCGGCGCCCGGTGCACCGGCCATCGGTGGCGGCGTCTCGGAGGTGCTGAGTCGCGATGGGCGCTGCGCCGTGATCCAATCCGTTTCGAGCGACCTGCTCCCCGGCGACGGACTGATCGGCGCGGATCTCTATCGCTGGTGCCGTGATCGCCCGCTCAGCCGGATCACCGAACCCGTGCCGACCGTGCAGGGCCCGACCCCGAGCTATTCCTCCTACCGCACCCTCGCGATCTCGGCGGACGGTGCGCGTGTGCTGTTCACGACCAACTCCGGCGCCCTCGACGCGACGACGGTGGACCCGAACTATCGCGACGACCTGCTGATCGCGCGCCAGCAGGACGAACTGTTCCGCGACAGCTACGAGTAGAGCGGCGCTCGCGCCGCTGCGCACGTGCGGGGTGCTCCGGCCTCACCCCTCGCCGATGAGACCGAGGCAACGGCGGCCAGGGGCCGCGCTACAGGCGCCCGGCGAGGCCGCTGCTGCGTTCCGCGCGAGCGGCGAGCGCGGCTTCGAGGCTAGCGCGGCTGGCGGCGATCTCGAGGTGGTGGCGGGCGCGAGAGGCGGCCGTGTAGAGGAGCTGGTGGGAGAGGATCGGCTGCTCCGGGGCCGGCGGCAACAGCACCACGACCTCGTCGTACTCCGAGCCCTGGGCCTTGTGGATCGTCAACGCAAAGGCCGACTCGGTCGGCGGTAGCGAGCCGGGCATCGCGCTGCGCGCGATGGCCCAGGGGGGATTCGCGCCGACCGGGACGGTGACGCGATCGCAATCCTGTTCATCCGGAGGATCGGCATCCGATGCCGCGATCGCAGTCGCTCCAACGCTGCCGAGAAACCATACCGCGAGATGGCCGTCGTGATCGAACAGGCACAGCCCGACGTCGCCGTTCGCGAGACCGGTCGCGGCGTCGTTGCGGGTGACCAGGACGGCGCGGCCCGGATACCAGGCGCTGTCGGCGGGGACACTCCACCGCTGGCGCAAGGACTGTTCGACCCGCAGCGCCAGCGCCGGCGCACCGAACGGCCCCTCGCGCAGTGCTGTCAGCAGTTGGAAGCTGCCGAGGGCGGCGAGTGCGGCGGCGGCGGTGGCGGCGTCGTGGCGCTGCGTGCGCTGGGCACCGAGCAGCTCGTCCCAGCGCGCGGCGCAGCGTGCCGCCATGGCCGGAAGCGCGGAGGTCGACTCGACGACGCGCCACTGCGCCGCGTCCGGCGCCGCGACGATCGCGCTTTCCAGCGCCTCGATCGATCCGCGTCGAATCGCGCCGACGACGACGGACAACGCCGCCGATGCGCGGAAATCGGAGCGCAGCTCGCCGTGGAACTGCGGCGCGACGCGCCGCAGTCCGGCGACGATTCCCGCGAGCACTGCGCCGGCCGCGACCGAGGCCAGCTGTTCCGCGTCGCCGACCAGGATCAACGCGGTGTCGCGACCGCAGTGGTCCAGGGCGGCGCGCAACAGCGGCGGATCCAGCATCGACGCCTCGTCGATCACGAGCAGGTCGAACGGCAGCGCCCGCTCGGCGAACATCCCGCGCCGCGGCGACCAGCCGAGCAGGCGGTGCAGGGTCTGTGCGCGCGCAGCCGCCAAGGCCTCGAGCACCGGCGACCAGGATGGGTCGGCGGACAGCGGGGCCAGCGCGGCGAGGCCGGCCGTCCACGACTGTTCCAGGCGCTGTGCGGCCTTGCCGGTCGGCGCGGCGAGCGCGACACGCAGCGGGCGATCCGCGACGCGTGCCGACGCCGCCGCGAGGCGCAGCACGGTGCGGGTCTTGCCGCTGCCGGGGCCGCCGGTCAGCACGAAGAGCGCCCGGCCGAGCGCGGCCCGCACCGCGGCGCGCTGGCCGTCGGCGCGCGCGTCGTCGCCGTCGAACAGGGCCGCGACCGCGGCATCGGCGGCCGCCTCGTCGAAGGCGAACCGCGGCGTATCGAGGCGCGCGCGCAGCGCCGCCGCCAGCGCGCGCTCGTCGTCGTGATGGCGCCACAGGTAGAAGCGCTCGGCGGCGTCGAGCACGAAGGGCGTGCGCGCGCGGCCGTCGCCGACCAGCGGATCGGCGCGCAGCGCGGCGATCGCCCCGGCATCGAGGCGCGGCCATGGCTGCCCGGGACGATCGTCGTCCGCCAGCGGCAGCGCGACGTGACCCTGCGACTCCGCCCACAGCGCCCAGCCGGCCAGCCGCGCGGCCAGCGCGCCGCCGCCGTGCGCGAGCGTCCACCGGGCCAGCGCACGATCGACCGGGCGCCAGGCCGGCACGTCGAACGGCAGCTCCCCGTTGTCGTAGCGGTAGCCGCTCATGCCGGCATCTCCGGCGCACCGCCGGACAGGATCGCCTGCGCGGCATCAAGCAGCGCGTCGTCGAAATGCTGCCGCCAGACTCCGGCGCCGGGGGCGAGTCCGGCGGCGCGCACGAACAGGTAGATCGCGTCGCCGAGGTGGCGCTCGCGCTCGTAGCCGGCGAGCCGCTCCCGCAGCCAGCGCTCCAGCGCGACCATGTACAGCAGGGCCTGCAGCGGATAGTTCTGCGCGCGCATCGCGGCGGCCAGCGCGTCGCCGCGGTAGTCGTCGACACGGGTGCCGAGCCAGTTGCTCTTGTAGTCGAGCAGGTGATAGCGGCCGTCGTGGCGCAGCACGAGGTCGATGCGACCGCTGACCAGTCCGTCGAGCGGCGCACGCGGGGTCGCGTGGGTGTCGGGATCGAGCAGGCCGCGCCCGACCAGCAGCGCGAGCAGGGCGCCGACGTCGATGCCCTCGGCGGCGAAGTGGAAGCCGGGTTCGACGACCTGGTCGGCCGACGGCAGTCCCGCCAGGGTCAGGCCACCGCCGAGGTCGGCATCGAGGCAGGCGCCGATCCGCTGGCCGAGCTGCGCGGCCAGGCGCTGGCGCTCCGCGGCGATCAGCGCGGGCAGGTGGCGCTGCAGTGCCTCGTCGATCAGCGCCGCGTCCGCATCGCGCGCCGGACCCGGCGCGCGTTCCTCGAAGACCTGATGCAGCGCGTTGCCGAACTCGGGGCCGCGATGGTCGGCGAGGGCGAGAATCTCGGCATGTGCGGAGTCGTTGCTCCCGGCGTCGCGACCGTCGTCGTCATCGCGCGCGGCGACGAATTCGTCCTCCGCGCCGACCGCGTGATCGACGGCCGCGGCGTGTGGCCCGACGAGGCTGGAGAAGCTGGCCGAGCGGCGGAGGCGACGCGGCGGCGGCAGCGGCCGCACCGACCAGGACGAGGTGTCGATGTCGGCGGCGGCGAGCGGCGCGGGCGATTCGACCTGCCCGACGTCGTCGCACCAGAGGAGCCCGTCACGGACGGGCTCGATCTCCGCCCGTCGCGGCAGCAGCCGCTCGATCAGCACGTCGAGCGCGCTGCGCTCGGGGTCGGCCGGCGGTCTCGCATTCGCTCGGCCGTCGCGCGGCCGCGACGGCGGCAGGACCTGGACGTGGCAGGCGTGGATCGCGCGGGTCAGCGCGACGTAGAGCGTGCGGAAGCGCTCGTCCTGGTCTTCGACCCGGGTGTGCTCGAGATGGTCCGCGTAGTCGAGGCTGCCGACGTCGTAGCCGCGGCGGCCGTCGGCGGCGGTGTACTCGGCCGTGGTGTTGCGCTCCTGCCAGGCATGCATCCACATCAGCGGCAGGAACACGATCCCGAACTCGAGGCCCTTGGCCGCGTGCAGGGTCATCAGCCGCACCCGCCCGGCATCGGAGGGCAGCCGCAGCTGGCGCTCGCGGCCGGCACGGGGGTCGTGCGGCTCGGCGAGCTGCCGGCGGAGCCAGGACAGCTGGGCGGCCGGCGTGCCGCCGGCCTCGGGCGTCGCCAGTAGTTCGCCGAGGTGGACGAGGTCGGTCAGCGTGCGCTCGTCGAGCGCGACGCCGGCAGCGACCGCGCTGTCGATCAGCGCGAGCACCAGCGCCAGAACGCCGCGCGCGAGCCACGCGGCGCGCCAGGCCTGGCGCTGCGTCCACGCATGCGCCTGCGTCGCCGGGTCGGTACGGAGCGTGATCAGGTCGGCGCGGTTCCGGCCGAGCAGTGGCGTCGCCAGCGCGGCCGCGAGGCTCGGCAGGTCGCCGTCGGCATCGACCAGTGCCGCCAGCACGATCGCGAGGTCCGCGGCGGCGTCGGTCTCGAACACGCTGTCGCGACCGCTGCCGACCGCAGCGACGCCGACGTCGGCCAGGAGCTCGCGCAGCCGCGCGACATCGGCGTTGCGCGGCAGCAGCACCGCGAGGTCGCCGGCGGCGAGCGGGCGGTCGCCGATCCGCGCCTGTCCGCCGCCGAGCAGCGCGGCGATCTGCGCCGCGCTGGCGGCGAGCGCCCGCTCCCGGCGCGGGCCGGTCGCCGTCGGCGGATCGGCGAGGTAGTGCAGCGTGAGGGCGGCCGTCGGCACCGCGCCGGCGATCGTCAACGGTGTGGCATCGGGCTTGCCGCTGGCGGCGACCGGGTGGTGGTCGATCGGCGGTGGCGCGAGCGGCCTTCCCGGCATGGACGAGTGAAAGCCCGGCGCGGTCAGCGCGTAGAAGCGGTTCACGGCGGCGACGCAGGCGCGACTGGAGCGATAGTTGGTGGCGAGCGTCAGTCGCTGGGTCGCGCTGGCGATGGCGGCGAGATAGGCGTCGAGGTCGCCGCCACGGAAGCGGTAGATCGCCTGCTTGGGATCGCCGATCAGCACCGTGAGGCCGCGCGGCGTGCCGTCGACGTCGCGCCCGATCGCGTCGATCATCGCGAACTGGCGGGCGTCGGTGTCCTGGCACTCGTCGACCAGTACGACCGGCCAGCGCTGGTGCACGCGATCGGCGAGGGAGCGGTCGCTGGCGGTCAGCGCTGCGTGCGCCGTCGCGATCAGGCTGTCGAAGCTGTGCGCGCCGCGCTCGGCGAGCCGCTGCGTGCGCCAGCCGCGTACCCGCTCGACCAGCGCGGCGAGCACACGGCCGGCGTCGCGCCGCTCCGGTTCCATCCGGAGCCAGCGGTCGATCCGCAACGCGTCGCGGAACAGTGTTGCGCCGGCGAGCTCGGCGATCCGGGCCGGCGACACCTGATCGTCGAGGTCGAGCGCGGCCAGGGCCTTGCCACCGGACAGCGTCGCCGAGAGGTCGCCGGCGTCGAGGAAGGCGGCGAGGCGTTCGAGCGCATTCGCGACCGCCTTCTTCTTCGGCAGGAACAGGCCCGGCGACGCGGCGAGGTCGCGCAGCGCGGCGCGGTGCTCTTCGGAGAGCCAGTCGGCGATCGCGTCGGGGGCGGTGTGATCGACCGCGCGGCTGCCGCCGAGCAGGGTGCGCAGTGCATTCTCCAGGCGCCGCCGGTCGCGCCGCCACCAGCGCGCGCCGGGCGCGGGATCGGCCGCGAGCAGGCGCAGCGCGTCGTCGACCGCCTCGGCGAGGAATTCGGCGTCGTCGATCAGGTCGAAGGCGCCGGGTTCGATCGCGAAGTCGATCAGGATCCGCCGGGCGAGCGAATGCAGCGTGCCGATCGGTGCCGCCGGCAGGTCCGCCAGCGCGGTCATCAGCGCCAGTCGATCGGCGGCGCGCCGACTCTCGTCGCTCCAGCGCGTGGCGAGCCAGTCGGCATCGTCCGACGCGCGCGTGGCGTCGTCGGCCTCGGCGGCGGTGAGTGCGGCGCCGAGACGACTGCGGATGCGCTCCGACAGCTCGCTCGCCGCGGCGTCGGTGAAGGTCGTGACCACGATGCCGGTCGGGCGTCGGCCGTGGCCCAGCACAAGGCGGAGATACAGCGCGGCGATCGTCCAGGTCTTGCCGGTGCCGGCACTGGCTTCGATCAGGACGCGCTCGCCGGCATCCAGCGCCAGCGCATCGAGCGTGGCGACGTCGCGCGGCCCGGTCGCGGTCCTCATCGCGCGACTCCCACCGTGGCGAGCTCGAGCAGCGCGGCGAGGCGACGCGCCTCGGTGAGCAAGCGCGGGTCGCGGGTCGGCTCGTGGCCGCGCGCGATGAGCCGCGCGTGACCCGGTGCATGGTCGCGCTCGCCCGGGCCGGCGCTGTCGTTGTCGTCGCCGTGCCACGCGCGGTCGACGTCGCCGTCGGTCGCCGCGGCCCAGCTGGTCTTCGGCCAGTAGGGCACGGCTTCGCGGCGAGCACGGCGGTACAGGTCGACCAGCTGGCCGAGGCGCGCGCCGAGGTCGACGATCATCGCAGCGAGCGTGCGCGCGTCGCCGCCGTCGCGCGCCGTGGCGAAGCGCCGCTCGAGGGCCTCGTAGTCCGCACTCAGCAGGCCGGCGTCGGACTTCAGCAGCAGCGCGAGCCGCACCGGCCGACGGATCGCGGGGTCGGACAGGCGCAGCAGCGCGTAATGCCAGAACAGGTCGAGGCGGCCCTTGAAGTCGACGTTCTTCGGCTCGCGGCCGGGTTCGAGCCACTGCCACCAGGTCGCACCGTCGCGAACCGCGACGTCCCCGAGCGGCCCGGCGAGGCGCGCACTGCCGCCGTCGGGCAGCGGGACCGTCACGTCCACCTCGAAGCCGGCACCCGCCGGCAGTTCCGGTCCGTCCGCGCCGGCATAGAGCGGATGGCATGCGGCACGATCGAGCACCGGCTGCAGCTCGCCGACCAGCCGATCCCAGGCATCCTCGCCGAGCGCGCCGCCCGGCAGCAGACCCTGTGCGCCGAGCCAGGCCGGCGCCTCCGCCGGCAGCGAGCGCAGGCCCTGGGCAAGTGCCTCCAGCAGCAGCCGCCGCTCCAGCCGCTCGACGCGCTCGGCCCGCAGGGCCAGCGGCTCGACGTTGCGCTGGGACTCGTCGTCGGGCAGGTGCGCGCCGAGCTCGGACTCGAGCAGGGTCTTCGCCGGCTTCAACAAGAAGTCGCGCACGCGGCGCAGCAGCGCCTCCGGCCGTGCGGCGTCGTCGCTCGCGGGCTCGGCGTCGACGAGGAAGGGTCGCGCCGCCGGCGGCGCCGCGAGCTGTCGTGCCAACGCCAGTTGCGCGGCGTCGAAGCTCGCCAGCCGCGGGTCGCTGCCGTCGACGTAGCGACGGTCGCTGGCCTTCAGCGGATGCGTCACGCGCCACGCCGGGCCGGGCTTCGATGCGGCGTCGGGATCGGAAAGCCGGAGGTAGTCGATCAGCTCGGCGAGCGGCGCGCCGGGATTGCGCGGCTTGCCATCGACCACGCCCTCGCCGAGGAAGGACAGGTGCAGACGGTCGCGCGCCGACATCACCGTCTCGAGAAAAAGATAGCGATCGTCGTCGACGCTGCCGCGGTCGCCGCGTCGTGGCAGTGCCGCACTGCGATCGAGCACGCCGGCGCCGCCGCGCGGGAAGTCGCCCTCGGACAGGCCCAGCACGGCGACCACGCGGTACGGGATCGCGCGCTGAGGCACCATGCCGCAGACGGTGATCGCGCCGAACAGGAAGGCGCCGGACTCGCGCACGGCGGTCAGTGCGCCGTGCGCCGCCTCGCGCCAGACCGCGTACGGGATCGGCGCGTCGTCGCCGGCCGTCCCGGCGGCCTTGCCGATTTCCTTCAGCGCGTCGAAGGCGTCGGTCAGCGCGGCGCGGGCGCGGCTGTCGTCGCGATCGATCCGGAGCCAGCGCTGCGCGAGCGCGATCAGGCGCTCGCCGAAGGCCTCGGCGCGGCGATCGCGGCGGGTGTAGCGGAGCCAGTCGGCGACGCCGGAGAGCAGCTGCTCCAGTGCCGACAGGCCGGCGTCGCTGCTGCCGCCGATCGCGGCGATGCCGTCGAAGAGGTCGGCATCGCTGTCGCCGGCGGTGCCAAACACCCGTCCGGCGAGCAGCCGATCCATGGCCCAGGACAGGCTGAAGCGGGTGTCGCCGGGCACGCCGAACTCAGCCTTGTGCGCGGCGTCCAGCGCCCAGACGCCACGCGCGGCCGTCAGCCGCGCGGCGAGTGCCTCGGCCTCGTCGGGCGCGAGGCCGAGCGCGCCGGCGATCTCGGGTAGCTGCAGCCACGCGGTGAGCTGCGTGCGGTCGAGGCGCTGCTGCGGCAGGTCGACCAGCGTCGCGAGGAAGGCGATTCGCGGGTCGTCGGTGGCGAGCGCGGCGTCGGCGAGGTGGTAGGGCAGCGGCACCGTCGGGTCGCCGGCGCGGCCGAACACGGCGGGCAGCAGCGGCAGGTAGGGCCTGAGGTCCGGGGCCATGACGACGATCCCGGCGGGATCGAGGCCGGGCAGCTCGGAGCGCGCGGCGAGCAGGGCGTCGCGCAGCACCTCGAGCTCGCGCAGGCGGGTGTGGCAGGAATGGATGCGGAGCGAGGCGTCGGTGCGCCGCTGCGGATGCGTCGCGAGATGGTCGCGCACGCGCGAGGCATCGAGCGTTCGGAGGCCGTCCTGCAGCGCGCCCAGCAGGCTGGTGCTGGCCGCGTCGCGGGTCATCTCGTCGCTGGCATGGCGCTGGTGGAAGCGGATCGCGACGCCGCGCTCGGGCGCCTCGTCCAGCGTCAGCGCGAAGTGCTGGCCGAGTCGTCCCCAGCGCGCCAGCAGCGGGTGCTCCTGCGCGAGCAGCGTGCGGTCGAGCGCCGACCACTCGCCGACGGCGTCGAGCCGCGCGAGCGCGGCGCGATCGGCGGGCAGCCCGGCCCAGGACTCGACGCAGGGATCGGGCAGGTAGACCGCGACGCGGCGCGAGCGCGCGAGGCCGAGCAGCGCCGCGGATTCGACCGGCGCGAGGTGCGCGAGGCCGAACACGTGCACGTCGGCGCGGTCGGCCGCGTCGGACTCCGGCAGCGCCGCCAGTCGCTGCAGCACGGCGGCGCGCGTCGGCTCGATGTCGAGCGCGCGCCACAGCGCGCCCTGCAGGCCATCGTCCTCGTCGCCGTAGCGACCCTGCTTCCACGCCGCCAGCCAGTCGGACCGGTACACGGCGTAGCGGGCGTAGAGGCCGGCGAGCTGGTCGGCGTAGCGGAAGCGCTGCGCCGGCGACAGCCGGGCGATCTGCGGCAGCGCTTCGAAGCGGGCGAAGCGCCGCCAGATCCGCCAGCGCAGCACCGACCGACGTTCGACCGGGCTCGACAGGGCCTGCGCGCCGAGTTCGGCCTGCGCGAGCTCGTCGAGGAATTCGCTCGGCAGCACGACGTGGAGATGCGCCACCACGCGGCGCCCGCCGCGGCGGAGCGCCAGCTGCTGCAGCAGCCAGTGGCGCATGCCGGGATGCGCGACGACGACCCGCTGCGGGACCAGCGGGTCGCGCGGCGCAGTGGCCGCGAGCAACAGTTCGAGCGGGTCGAGCAGGGCCTCGAGGCGGGAGGCTCGGACGATGTAGAGGCCGTGGGAAAGGGCCTGGTAGTCGTCGCTCGAGTGCAGAGAGTGAGCGCTGGACATGGATGGAATCAGCGGCTCGGTTCTTGTCCCTCCCGCCCGCTCGCGGGGGAGAGGGCAGGGTGAGGGGCGGGCGCAGAGGCGAACATCTTCACCCCCGCTCGCCTGGATCCCCTCCCCCGCCGGCGGGGGAGAGGAAGACCCGCATCAGTTCGCCCGAATGGGTGCGCCGGTCTTCGCCTTGAGCTCGTCCAGCGTCACGTCCGGCGCGAGCTCGACCAGCTTCAATCCCTCGGCATCGATATCGAGCACGCCGAGCTCGGTGATGATCCGGGACACCACGCCGACGCCGGTCAGCGGCAGCGTGCATTTCGGCAGGATCTTGTGCTCGTTGCCCTTCGCGGTGTGCTCCATCAGCACGATCACCCGCTTCACGCCGGCGACCAGATCCATCGCGCCGCCCATGCCCTTGACCATCTTGCCCGGGATCATCCAGTTGGCGAGGTCGCCGTGCTCGGAGACCTGCATCGCGCCGAGGATCGACAGGTTGATGTGGCCGCCGCGGATCATCGCGAAGGAGTCGGCGCTGGAGAAGAACGCGCTGCCCGGGATCGTGGTGATCGTCTGCTTGCCGGCGTTGATCAGGTCGGCGTCGATCTCGGCTTCCTTCGGGAAGGGACCGATCCCGAGCAGCCCGTTCTCGCTCTGCAGCCACACGTCCATCCCTTCCGGAATGAAGTTCGCCACCAGCGTCGGCAAACCGATGCCGAGGTTCACGTAGAAGCCGTCCTGCAGTTCGGCGGCGGCGCGCTGCGCCATCTGATCGCGGTTCCAGGCCATGTCGATGTCCTCAGTTCAAATTCGCGCTCGGCGGTACAACCCTTGAGCTTGCGATTCTTGCTCCCTCCCCGATGTTCGGGGAGGGGCGGGGTGGGGTTAGGAAGTGCTTCAGGGCAGGCCGAAGCGAAACGCTTTGCGCCCGTTGAATCAGCGCGAGACGATCGGACGAATCACCCGTAGGGATCACGTCGATCAACCTGGCGTGATCGTTCTTTGTTCGATGCGCTTTTCCGGATTCGGATTGTGCAAAAGCCGCTTCACATAGATGCCGGGAGTATGAATCTGATCCGGATCCAGCTCGCCGATCTCGACGATGATCTCGGCTTCGGCGACGCAGACCTTGCCGGCGGCGGCGACCATCGGATTGAAATTCCGTGCCGTCTTGCGGAACACCAGGTTGCCGGCCTTGTCGGCCTTCCACGCCTTCACCAGCGAGACGTCGGCGCGCAGCGCGCGCTCCAGCACGTACCACTCGCCGTCGAACTGGCGGGTCTCCTTGCCGTCGGCGACGATGGTGCCGTAGCCGGTCTTGGTGAAGAACGCCGGGATGCCGGCGCCGCCGGCACGCAGCTTCTCGGCCAGCGTGCCCTGCGGGGTGAACTCGAGCTCGAGTTCGCCGGACAGGAACTGTCGCTCGAATTCCTTGTTCTCGCCGACGTAGGACGAGACCATCTTCCTGATCTGCCGTGTCGTCAGCAGCTGGCCGAGCCCGAAGCCGTCGACGCCGGCGTTGTTGCTGATCGCGGTCAGGTTCTTCTTGCCGGTGTCGCGCAGCGCGGCGATCAGCGCCTCGGGAATGCCGCAGAGGCCGAAGCCGCCGACGGCGATGGTGTGGCCGTCTTCGACCAGGCCGGCGAGAGCGGCATTGGCGTCGGGATAGATCTTGTTCATGGAGTCTTCCTGCGTCTTTCCGTGGCGATACTGTAGAAGAAATCGGCGAGCACGGGCGCTGCCCGCGCTCGTCGACTTCGTCTCCAGAGCGGCGATCCAGCCGAATCGACCTCGATCGATCTGAAGCACTTCCCAACCCACCGCGCCCCTCCCCGAGCATCGGGGAGGGAGCAGGAATGGCCAGTCCATTGCCGCTGCAGCGCGGCCCGCCGTGAGCTGACTACGTCGCTCGATCGCTTCCGGCGAGTCGAGCGCGTCTTGCGGCCGTCATCGCTTGCCGTCGGAATCGGAAGGATCGTCGGACGCCGATTCGGTGTCGCCTTCTGTCTTGCTGATGACGTCTGGTCTTGCCTCGGTCGCCGGCTCCGTCGCGGCCTCGGACTTCGATTCGGTCTCGATGATGAGGTCGGGCTTCGCCTCTGCAGCAGGCGCCGAAGCGGCTGGCTCGGCGACCGGCTTCGCCGCGGCAGCGCTCGAAGGTTTCGCTTCAATCGGCGGCGCAGCCGGCTGCGTCAGCAGCCGCCTGGAGAAGAACGAGTCGATCGTCGAGTAAACGTGCGTCCGGTTCTTCTGTCCGGTGATCCCGTGCTTCGCGCCCGGGTAGGTCATCAGCTCGAACGGCACGCCGGCGTCGACCAGCGCCGACATCATCTGCGTGGTGTTGGAGAACAGCACGTTGTCGTCGGCCATGCCGTGCATCAGGAGCAGCGGTGACTTGATCGCCGCGGCGTGGGTGATCGGGCTCGAGTTCTTGTAGCCACGGGCGTTCGCCGCCGGGTGGTCCATGTAGCGCTCGGTGTAGTGGGTGTCATAGAGCGCCCAGTCGGTCACCGGCGCGACCGCCGCGCCGGCGGCGACGCGCGTGCCGCCCTTGGCCAGCAGCATCAGGGTCTGGAAACCGCCGTAGCTCCAGCCGAAGCAGCCGATCCGCTGCGCGTCGACCCAGGGTTGCCGGGTCAGCCAGTCGATGCCGGTCAGCTGGTCCTCGATCTCGGCGTAGCCAAGTCGCCGGAAGATCGCATCCTCGAAGGCCTTGCCGCGCCGCGGGGTGCCGCGGTTGTCGAGCGAGAACACGATATAGCCCTGCTGCGCCCAGTACTGCGAGAGCAGGTCGGTGAAGCCGGTGTTGACGCCGGTGGTCCACGAGCGGTTGACGAACTGCCGCCCCGGGCCGCCGTAGTAGCGCACGATCACCGGGTAGCGCTTCGTCGGGTCGAAGTCCGGCGGCGTGACGTAGCCGTACCACAGGGTCTGGCCGTCGAGTGCCGACAGGGTGCCGTAGTGCGGGCTCTGGTGGGCCGCGCGGAAAGGTGCGTAGGGATGGTCGCCGTCGAGCGTGTTGGCTTCCAGCACCGCGAGGCGCTTGCCGTCCGCCGCGAACAGCGCCACCGACGGTGGCGTCCGGGTGTCGGAGGCGGTGTCGACGAACACCGAGGCGTCGCCGGCGAAACTGGCCTCGTGCCAGGCGAGGTCGGAACTGATCCGCTTCGGCGTGGCCTTGCCCTCGAGGGCGGCGGCGAAGACGTGCTTGACCAGCGGATCGTGCCCGTCATGGCCGGAGAAGTAGACGAGCTTCTTCTTCTCGTCGAGCGCCAGCAGCCGATCGACCTGCCAGCCGCGCGGGGTCAGCTCGCGGACGGACTTGCCGGTCTCGTCGATCCACAGCAGCTGTGCCGAGCCGTTGCGCTGGCTGCCCCAGATCAGGCCGTTCCTGCCGGAAAGAAATCGCAGGTCGTCGGTCAGCGGTACCCAGGTCTTCGCGGTCTCGGTGACCAGCACGCGCTGCTGTCCGGTCGCCAGGTCCTGGGCCACCAGTTCGAGCTTGCGCTGGTCGCGGCTCTGGCGCTGGAAGCTGATCGACTTCGCGTCCGGCAGCCACTGCACGCGCGCGAGGTACTGGTCCTCGTTCGGGCCGAGGTCGACCTTGCGGTAGACCACGGTGCGGTGATGATCGAAGCTGGCATCGGCGAAGTCGCCGGGGCGCAGCGATTCGTTCGACGGCGACTCGACGCCATGCGCCAGTTCGGCGAGCCGCACCACGTACAGGGCGACCTTGGCATTGTCCTGCCCGGCGGCCGGATAGCGCTGCTCGATGATGTCGCTGCGGTCGGCATAGACCTCGAAGCGCTTCTGCACCGGCACGGCGGACTCGTCGACCCGGGTCAGCGCGATCGCCGATTCGTCCGGTGCCCACCAGTAGCCGGTGAAGCGGTCCATTTCCTCCTGCGCGACGAACTCCGCGGTCCCCCAGCTCACCAGCGGGTCGTCGCCGTGCCCGAGCACGGTCTCCTCCAGCGTCTCGATCTCGAGCAGGATCAGCTTGCGATCGCGCACGAAGGTCGCATAGCGGCCGCGCGGCGACAGGCGCGGATCGGTGATGAAACCGTCGCCATGGGTGAGTCGGGTGACCGCCTCGGCGCCCTCCCTGGCGAGGTCGTACAGGTAAAGCTGGCCGCCGAGCGGGAACAGCAGCTTCTTTCCGTCCGGAGCGAACTGGTAGTCGACGATGCCGGTCGACGACGAGATCCGCAATCGCTCGCGCCGCGCCTTCTCCTCGTCCGACAGCGCCTCCGGACCGGACAGCAGCGCGCGCGCCGTGACGAGGACGCCGGTCTTTCCGCTGGCGATGTCGTAGGACCACAGGTCGAGGTCGTTCTGCGCGTCGGGTCGGCCGCGCAGGAAGGTCACGCGTGCCCCATCGGGAGCGATCTTCAGGTTCGTCGGCGCCGTCCCGGACAACGCCGGATCGGCGAACAGGCGGGCGATCGACAACGGTCCGGGCGATGCAGCGTGGCTCATGGGAGACAGGGCGCTCGAGGTGGCGATCAGGGCGGCGGCGGCGAGGAGGTTCTTCATGGCGCGCTCACGCCAGGTAACCGCCGTCGACGGCGAAGCTGGCGCCGGTGATGTAGCTCGCGGCCGGGGTGCAGAGGAAGGCGATGGTCGGCGCGATTTCGTCCGGCTGGGCGACGCGGCCCATCGGCACCAGCTGCAGGAAGTTCTTCAGGATGCCCTCGTTCTGAGTCAGCGCACTCGCGAACTTGGTGTCGGTGAGACCGGGCAGCACGGCGTTGACCCGGATGTTGGAGCGTCCGAGCTCCTTGGCGAAGCCTTCGGTCATCGACAGGATCGCCGCCTTGGTCATCGAGTAGACGCCCTGCAGCGGTGCCGCGCGGCGGCCGTTGACCGAGGCGACGTTGACGATCGCGCCGCCGCCCTGCTCCTTCATCTGCCGCGCCGCGAGTACGGTGGCGAGGAAGTAGCCGCGGATGTTGACCTCGACGGTCTTGTCGAAGGCCCCGAGCTCCATGTCGATCATCGGGCCGAAATAGGGATTGGTCGCGGCGTTGTTGACCAGCACGTCGACCTTGAAGCCGCGGTCGGCGATCTTCTGGAACAGCGCGCGGATCGCGGCCTCGTCGCCGATGTGCGCGGCGAAGGCGCTGGCGACGCCGCCGGCGGCGCGGATCTCGGCGACGACTTCGTCGCAGGCTTCCTGGCGCCGGCTCGACACCACCACGTGCGCGCCGAAGGCCGCCAGCAGCCGCGCGGTGGCGGCGCCGATGCCGCGGCTGGCGCCGGTGACGAGGGCGGTCTTGCCGGTGAGGTCGAGCAGGTTCTTGTTCATGGCGTTGTCCGAGGTGTGGATGGAATCGGCGCCGAGGCGCACCCGCCGCCGATGATGGCAAAGATCGGGGGGGGCTGCTGCTGCGCCTCCCCTCCTTCGAGGCTTTCGCTTCGTCGGTCGGGGTTCGCGAGGTCGGGTAGTCCGGAAGTAATGCTTGAGTCGGTGACGATTGGCCGCATCACTTGGGCCTCTGTCCGGGTGGGGCTCGGTGGCTGACGATGGACGATCACGAGCCGGTGGTGACGGAGGAGGCGGCACCGCGGACGGCTGTCCGTGGCCGCACTGCGCGCGATTCCCTGTGGATCCCGCTGATCGGCGTGCTCATGCTGGTACTGCTCGTGCTGGCGAACCTCGCGATTCCCGGCGGCGGTGTGGTCACGCCGCCGGCGGTCGCCGCCTCGCCGGCGCCGACCGAGGTTCGTCACGTGCTGTTCGTCGGCAATAGCCAGACCTACGTCGGCAATCTTCCGGCGGTGTTCGCTGCGCTGGCGCGGGCCAACGGCCATCCGCTCGACGCGGCGATGCTGGCGCGCGGCGGCGAGACCTTGACGGAGCACCTGGCCGATCCTCGGCTCAAGGCAGCGCTGTCTCGTCGCTACTTCGAGCTGGTGGTGGGCCAGGAGCGTGGCGGTGACCTGCTCGGCGCGTTCGGTGCGGACGCCGAGCCGTCGGCGCGCCGTGCGGCCGCGGGGCTTGCCGCGGCGGCGCGCGCGACCAAGGCCCGGCTGCTGCTGCTCGGCACCTGGCAGCCGCGCGCCGAGTCCTCGCAACGCCTCGAACAGGTCGAATCCGGCCTCGCGCACGACCTGCACGTGCCGCACGCCGCGGTTTCCGAGCCGCTGCGCCGCGCGCTGGCGCGCCATCCCGCACCCGACTGGTACGCCGCCGACGGCATGCATCCCGGTCGGCTGCTCGTCCTGCTGCAGGCGGTGGCGGTGTATCACGCGGCCTTCGACGCCTGGCCGACCGCGGCCGACGTCCACGTCGACGCCTTCAACTACGGCATCCACACGCACTTCAGTACCGACACCCCGACCAGCGAGCCGCTGGCGGGGCAGGAGTTCGAGCACGGCATCGACTACCGCGCGGACGAGGTGTCGTGGATGGTGGACGCGCTGACGCCCCCGCCCTAGTCCGGAGGCAGCAGCTGCGGAAACCGGGGCGCGAGGCGCCCCGATGTTCGCCGTGGCGATCGACAGCGTCGTATGGCCCCGGATTCCGCTGCCTCCGGGCCAGGGTGCGCTACGACGACGGCAAGCGCGGCATGTCGCGCCGTTCGCGCAGGGTCATCGCGAGGATCGTCTCGACCCGGATCAGCCGTTCCGACAGTTGCTGCACCTGGGCGGAGAGTTCGTTCACCCGGGTGATGTTGTGTTGCAGGCTGTCCTCTAGCTTGATGACCTTGGTCAATGCTGCCCACACATCGGACCACAGGCTCACAGGAAGGCCTCCAGCGGCGAGGGTGCGGCGAGCAGGTCGCGGGTGCGGCGCTGGCTGGCGTCGATCGTCGCGAAATTTTCGGCCGCGAAGGCGACCAGCGCATCGGCGCCGGCGCTGGCCTGATGCGCGAGCACGCGAATCGCCTCGATCTGGTCGGGGTCGAACGACTGTTCGGCGAGTCGCAGGTATTCGCCGACGCTGACGTCGAGCGCCTTCGCGCGCCGGGCGATCCGCGCCTTCTCGGACTTGGTGGCAAGGACGACGATGCGTTCGCTCGCGGCCATGGCCGGCTCCGACATGTGCATGTGCTTGCCATGCACCTTAGCGGGGCGGGACGGACGCTGCAAGGTCGCGACATTGGCGCTCGGCATGACGACTCCGGAGGGGCGGATCGGGGAACGAGGGAAGGGCGCCAGACTAGCGACCGGATGTCTCAAACTCCGAGACGCTGTGGTTCCATAGCCTCCCCGGAATTCCAGACGGATGCCGCGCATGAACCCCTTGCTCGACGATGCCGCACGCCGTGCCCAGTCCTATCTCGACGGCCTCGATCGTCGCGCGGTCGCGCCCTCCGACGGGGCGATCGCCGCGCTGTCGCGCTTCGACGAAGCGCTCGCCGAGTCCGGCCATTCGCCCGAGGCGACGCTGGCCCTGCTGGACGAGGTCGGCTCGCCGGCGACGATGGCGATGGCCGGGCGGCGCTTCTTCGGCTTCGTGATCGGCGGCGCGCTGCCGGTGTCGCTGGCGGCGAACTGGCTGGCCGGCGCGTGGGACCAGAACGCCGCGATGTACCGGCCGACGCCGAGCGCGGCGCACCTCGAGCAGGTGGCGCTGCGCTGGCTGGTCGACCTGCTCGGATTGCCGGTCGGCAGCGGCGCCGCCTTCGTCTCCGGGGCGACCGTCGCCAACTTCAGCGCGCTCGCGGCCGGCCGCCACGCGGTGCTGGCGCAAGCCGGCTGGAACGTCGAGGCCGACGGCCTGTTCGGCGCACCGCCGATCACCGTGGTCGTCGGCGACGAGGCGCATCCGAGCCTGATCAAGTCGCTCGGCATGCTGGGCCTGGGACGGAAGCGCGTCGTCCGCGTACCGGCCGACGGGCAGGGCCGGATGCGCGCCGACGCGATGCCGCCGATCAGCGGTCCGACGCTGGTCTGCGCGCAGGTCGGCAACGTCAATTCCGGTGCCTGCGATCCGCTGGACGCGATCGTCGACCGGGTCGACGGCCGCGCCTTCGTCCATGTCGACGGCGCCTTCGGGCTGTGGGCCGCGGCCGCGCCGTCGCGCCGGCCGCTGGTCGCCGGTCTCGCGCGCTGCGACTCCTGGGCGACCGACGCGCACAAGTGGCTGAACGTGCCCTACGACTGCGGCATCGCCTTCGTCCGTGATCCCGAGGCCTTGCGCGCAGCGATGGCGATCACCGCGGACTACCTTCCGACGCTGACCGAGCAGCGCAATCCCTGCGATTACACCCCGGAGCTGTCGCGCCGGGCGCGCGGCGTCGAGGTCTGGGCGGCGCTGCGCACGCTCGGGCGCGCCGGGGTCGCCGACCTCGTCGAGCGCAACTGCCGGCAGGCACGGCGTTTCGCCGAGGGCCTGGCCGCGGCCGGCCATGCCGTGCTGAACGAGATCGCGCTGAATCAGGTGGTGGTCGCGTTCGGCGACGCGACGACCACGGCCGCGGTCATCGACGCGGTGCAGCGCGACGGCACCTGCTGGTGCGGGCCGACCGTCTGGGCCGGGCGCGCGGCGATGCGGATCAGCGTGTCGTCCTGGGCCACGACCGACGCCGACGTCGAGGCGAGCCTCGCGGCCATCATTGATTGCGCTGCCGCCGTCCGCGGTCGCTGACGGCCGCTCCGGCTTTGCGCAAGAATGCCGGAATGCTCGACGCATCGGCCCGGGGCGGTGATTTCCTGCAGCGCATGAGGGCGCTGTTCGGCGCCGTCCTGGTCGCTGCCGTCGGCGTGCTGGCGGCGCCGCCGCCGGCGACCGCCGCGCCGAATCCCGCCACCAGCCGCTTCCGCAGCCTGACCGACGTGGATGGCCTGTCGCAGATGAGCGCGCTGGCGATCACCCAGGATCGACTCGGCATGCTGTGGATCGGCACCCAGATCGGACTGAACCGCTATGACGGCTCGGCGATCGAGGTGTTCACGCGCCGCCCGGGCCAGGCGAACGGCGAGGGCCTGTCGGACCAGTACATCAACCAGCTCGCGGTCGACCACGACGGCCTCCTGTGGATCGGCACGCTGAACGGCCTCGACCGTTTCGATCCGGCCACCGAACAGTTCCATTCCTGGCGCGCCGACGCCGGCCGCGCGCATGCGCTGCCGCATCCGCACATCAACGCGATCCTGGTCGACGCCGACGGCGTGGTCTGGATCGGCTCCGACGGCGGTCTGTCGCGCTACCGCCGGAACGACGACGGCTTCGATTCCTGGATCGAGGGCCTGCCCGACATCAACGTTCTCGCCCTGGTCGAGGGTGACGACGGCATGCTGTGGGTCGGCACCGCGGCCGGCCTGGTGAAGTTCGACCGCCGCAGCGGCACGTTGCAACCGTTGCCCGAGGCCCTGCGCAGCGACACCCGGGTGGCCGTGCAGGCGCTGGCGCGCGATACCGCCGGCCGGCTGCTGGTCGGCACGCGCGACCAGGGACTGTGGCGACTGGAGACCGAGGGCACGCTCACCCGCTGGCGCCACCGCAACGAGGATCCCGACAGCCTCGCGCACGACCGCGTCTACGCCATCCGCAGCGATCGCAGCGGCACGGTCTGGCTCGGCACCGAGGCCGGCGCCGACCTCGTCGACGAGCACGACGGGCGGGTCGCCTTCCGCCACTTCCAGCACCGCTCGCAGTTCGTCAACGGCATCGGGGCGGGACGCGTGGTCAGCCTGTTCGAGGATCAGGCCGGCGACTTCTGGTTCGGCACCTGGTCGGGCGGCGCCAGCCTGCTCGCCGGCGAGCGCAGCCGCTTCCTCTCGTTCGACGTCGGCACGATCGACCCGAACGCCACCGACGCCGCCGAGGTGGTGACGCTCGCGTCCGCGGGCGGCGAACGCGTCTGGCTCGGGACCCGGCGCGGCCTGTTCCGCTTCGACGCCGACCGCGCGACGATCGCCGCCGAGGAGGCGACCCGCGGCATGCGCGTGTACGCGCTCGCGGCGGACGACGCCAACCTGCTGCTCGGCACCGACCAGGGCGTGTTCCGCTTCGATCCGGTGGCGCAGCGGGTCACCCCGGTCGCGCTGCCGGAGACCCTGGGTCGGCCCTACGTCGACTTCATCTCGGTCGACCGCGATCGGATCTGGATCGCCACCCGCGACGCCCAGCTGTTCGTGCTGGATCGCGCGCTCGATCGCCTCTTGGTCGCGCACCGGCTCGACACCCGGGCGCATTTCATCGCGGACTTCGACGGCCGCCGGAAGATCTTCGGGACCGACAAGGGTCTGTACTGGTTCGCCAACGACGGCAACGGCCCGGTGGCACGGCTGCAGGCTCAGCCGGACGACCCGCGCGGGCTGCAGTCGGACACATGCCACGGCTTCCTGCGCGACTCGAAGAGCCGGCTGTGGCTCGCCACCGCGGGCGGACTGCACCTGATGCAGCTGGCCGACTCCGAGCGTCCCGGCGAGGCCAGCTTCGTGCAGTACCCGCGCGGCAGCAGCGCCAATGCCAACGCCCTGAAGAGCATCTTCGAGGACGCCAGCGGCAAGCTCTGGATGTCGTCCAACGCCGGCATCGCCCGCTTCGATCCGGAGCGCCACGAGTTCATCAACTTCGGCGGTGCCGACGGCGCGATCGACCGCGGCTACTACGCCTTCGTCGCGACCCGCACCGCCTCCGGCCGCATCCTGTTCGGTGGCGCCAGCGGCTTCACCGTGTTCAACCCGGCGGAGATCGGCGCGCTGCCGGTGCCGGCGACACCGCTGATCACCGCGCTCGAGGTCGACCACCGGAACCTGCGCTACGGCAGCAGCGAGGCCGAAGGTCTGCTGCGGGCGCCGATCCTGCGGACGTCCGCGCTGAAGCTGCCGTCGAACCGCGCCCGCAACCTGGCCTTCTCGTTCGCCTCGCCTTCCTTCGTCGCGCCCGAGCAGCTGTCCTACGCCTACCGCCTCGACGGCTTCAACGACGAGTGGATCGAGACCGATGCCCATCGGCGCAGCGCGACCTACACCAACCTCGCGCCGGGCAGCTATGCCTTCCGGGTGCGGGTCCGGAATGCGGACGGCGGCTGGGCGCCGGCGGAGGCGCGGCTCGCGCTGACCATCGAGCCGCTCTGGTGGCAGTCGACCTGGCTGCGCGCGCTGGGTCTGATCGCGCTGGTGGGCGTGGTCGCGCTGTTCTTCAGCGCCCGCCTGCGCCTGCTGGAACGGCAGCGCACCCGCCTCGCCGCCGAGGTCGCGGACCGCACCGCCGACATCCGCGAGGCGCATCGCCAGCTGGAAGACGCCTACCACCGGATCGAGCTGCTGTCGCGCACCGACGAGCTGACCGGGCTCGGCAACCGCCGTTCGCTGCAGGGCGCTCTGCCGGACCTGCAGGAGCGCCACCGCCTGGGCCGCCTCGGCTTCTTCCTGCTCGACGTCGACCGCTTCAAGTCGATCAACGACGACTACGGCCACGGCGTCGGCGACGAACTGCTGGCGCTGATCGGCCGCGAGCTCGCGGCGCACGCCGGTCCCGATGCGCTGGCGGTGCGCTGGGGTGGCGAGGAGTTCCTGCTGGTCGCCCCGGTCGCCGACGTCGACGCTGCACTGGCATTCGCCGAGCGGCTGCGCAAGGCGCTGACGGCGCGCTGCCTCGCGCTGCCCGGTGGGCGCGAGCTGTCGGTCGGGCTGTGCATCGGCTTCGCGCTGTCGCCGTTGTCCGAACATGCCGACAGCGCGGTCACGATGGCCTCCTGGCAGCGCGTCCTCGACCTCGCCGACTATGCGCTGTATGCCGCCAAGCGCAGCGGCCGCAACCGGGTCTGCGGCCTGCGCGCCGTCGCCGCGCTTCCGGCCGACTTCGAGGCGCGCTTCCGCGCGGCGCCCGACGCGCTGCTCGACGACGGGGTGCTGGGCTTCGTCAGCATCGATCCGATCCTGAGGACGGTGGCGGCCTGACCCGGTATCCGAGCGATGTCTTCGCGACGTCCCGGGGACGCGAATCCTTGTCCGCGGCCTCGCGGCTCGCGCCGCTCCTGCATGTCATTCGACGACGGCGATCTCGAGTTCGCGCTCGTCCGCGCGACCGCGATCGTCGATGACCCGGACCCGGTGCCGGCCCGCGTGCTCGGCGGTCCAGAACAGCGATTCGCCGGCGGACGCGCGGCCGACGAAGGCGTCGTCGACGAACCAGAACACGTCGGACACGCCGGCGTCGACGCTGGCGGCGAAGGCGATCTTCTCCTCGCCGAGCTTCGCCTGGCGCAGCGTGTAGACCGCGCCGCGCAAGGGGGAGGTGAGGTGCGGCGGCTCGCCGCCGCCGACGTCCGTGCCGGCGCAGTCCGGCAGCGGCGGCGGCTTGCGGCGCGGGATGCCGGCGTCCGCGAACACCTTCGCGAGGTCCGAGCGCCAGTACTCGTAGACTTCGACCCGCGTCGTCTTCGGGTCGTAGGGCGGACAGGCGGGCTTGCCCGAGGCGATGTCGATCGTCACCGGCCGATGCACCGTCGACAGCGCGATCGGCGACTTGCCGGGAATGAACCAGGTGCGGCCGCGTTCGCGGCACCAGCTGTTCGGCAGGTCGCCGCTGGCGAGGCAGACCTCGACCTGCTTCAGGTGCGATGGCGGTGGCTGCGGCGGCTCGGCGAGTGTCGGATCCTGCGCGCGGATCGCGTCGGCGATGCGGAAGAACAGTGGCGCGGCCGCCTCGACGCCGATCAGCGCCGGGTTGCCGCTGCCGTCGAAATGACCCAACCACACCACCAGCACGTAGGGACCGAAGATCCCCGCGGTCCAGGCATCGCGGAAACCCCAGGAAGTCCCGGTCTTCCAGTACACCGGCAGGCGTTGCGCCTGGCCCTCGGCGGCGTCGTCCGGGCGCGGGTTCTGGCGCAGCATGTCCATCACCATGAAGCTCGCCTCCGGGCTGAGCAGCCGGGTGCCATCGACGATCGGGTCGTCGGCACGCAGCCGGAGCGGCCGCAGCACGCCGCGGTTGCCGAGCATCGCGTACAGCGTCGCCAGTTCCTGCGGCGTGACCTCGCCGCCGCCCAGCACCAGGGCGAGGCCGTAGTGCTGTTCGCTCTGCATCCGCGACACCCCGGCCGCGCGCAGGAAGTCGTACAGCGTGGGATTGGTCAGCCGCGAGGCGACGTAGACCGCCGGGATGTTGCGGCTGCGGATCAGCGCCTCGGTGGCGGTCACCGGCCCCAGGAAGCGGCCGTCGAAGTTCTCCGGCGTGAACGGGCCGAAGGCCGAGGGCACGTCGCGCAGCACGGTGCGTTCGTGCAGCAGGCCCTGGTCGATGCCGAGCGCGTAGATGAAGGGTTTCAGCGTCGAGCCCGGCGAGCGCTTCGCGGTGCTGCCGTTGACCTGGCCGGAAATCTTCGGATCGAAGTAGTCGGCCGAGCCGACCAGCGCCTTCACCGACAGGTCGCGGGTGTCGACCAGCAGTGCGGCGGCATTGTCGACGCCGCGTGTCCGGCTGACTTTCAGCGTCGCCGCGATCTGCCGCTCCAGCGTCTTCTGCAGGCGCAGGTCGATGGTCGAGCGCACCTCGTTGCCGCGGCGCGGCGCGAAGCGCTGCTCGGCGACCAGTTGCTCGACAGCGTGCGGCGCGAGGAAGGGCAGGGCCGTCGGCGGTCGCAGGCTCATCGGCAGGCGGAACAGCGCGTCCTGCTCGGCGGCCTCGGGGTGGCGCTCCTTCCAGCGAACGAACAGCCGGTCGCGGGCGGCGATCAGCGAGGGCCCGAGGGTCGCGACGGCGGGATCGGCGACGGCAGCGGTGCCGGCGCCGGAGGTTTCGGCGAGCCTGCGGCTCGGGTCCTGCGGCAGCACCGCGAGCGTCAGCATCTCCGGCAGCGTCAGGGCATCGACGGGTTTCTGGAAATAGATCAGGCTCGCGGCGCCCACCCCCTCGATGTTGCCGCCGTAGGGCGCGGCGTTGAGGTAGGCCTCGAGCAGGTCGTGCTTCGAGTAGCGCGCCTCCAGCCACAGGGCGGCAGCGATCTGTCGCGCCTTGCCGAGTGGCGAGCGGGTGTTGAGCCGGTACATCAGCCGCGCGAGCTGCATGGTCAGCGTCGAGCCGCCTTGGCGGTTGCCGCCGCCGACGTAGGTCACGAAGGCGCCCCGCACGAGGCTGAACGGGTTCACGCCGGGATGCCAGGCGAACCACTGGTCCTCCTGCAGACGCACCGCCTCGACCAGGGTCGGCGGCATCCGCTCCAGCGGCAGCCACAGGCGATAGCGATCGTCTCGCGCGAGCGTCAGGCGCAGCAGTCGCCCGCGCTCGTCGGTGTAGGCCTGGCCCGAGGAGAACCGTTCCGCCAGCGCTGCCCGCGGCCAGTAGCGGATCCCGATCAGCGCGACCAGCAGCAGCGTCCCGACCAGGAGCCAGTCGCGCCACGTCCAGCGGCGGCGCCACGCGCGGAAGGCGGCGATCAGGGAGGCGGTGTCGGCGGCGTGTGCGGTCACGCGAGCATTGTTCCATGCGGGTCCGGCCGGCCAGTACCGAAGCGACCGTTGCCCGCGAAACGCCGTGAATTCGACCGCGCTTCGGCTCCCTCTCCTCCGCTCGCGGGGGAGAGGAGGTCCGATCAGGTCGCGTAGCCGAAGCGCTCGATCCAGGGCTGCAGCGTCTGCAAGGCCCCCTGCTCGAACCACGGCAGATAGCGTTGCCAGCGCCCGACCGCCTTCTTGTTCACCGGCTGCACGACCTGCGCATAGCTCGGCGTGCTGATCGCACCCTTGGCCTTCGCGCGTTCGGTGAACGCGAGCAGCCGATCGTTCCAGGGCAGGTCGAGGAACTCGAACAAGGCGCGGCCGGTGCCCTCGACGTCGTCCACGAGGCTTTCGTAGCGCACGGTGTGCACCGGCAGCTCGAGATCCGCGGTGAGGCGCGCCCAGAACGACATCACCCGGTCGTACATTTGCGCCGTGCTCGCCAGCGTCTCGAAGGTGTAGGCGAAGGCCGGCGCACGGAAGCTCTGCATGTAGCAGGAGAGCACCACGTCGCAGGGATGGCGCAGCGCGAACAGCACGAAGGAGGCCGGCAGCACCGCCTCGACCAGCGGCAGGCGGATGAGGTTCAGCGGATTCTTGTCGACCGCGCGGCGCGCGCCGAGGTCGGGTACCGCGCCGGCGATGTCGGCGAAGTACTGGCGGCGCAGGGTCGCGACCCGCGCTGCGTCCATCGTCGTCAGCGCCGACCGGTAGTCGCCGGCGGCGTCGACGGCGGACTTCACCAGACGCTGCAGGAAGGGCTGTTCGTCGAACGACGCGAGCTCCTCGTGTGCGTCCAGCAGCTGCTCGAGCAGGGTGGTGCCGGACCGCGGGAAGCCGACCAGGAATACCGGATCGCGCCGGCCGTCGAATCCGGAGTGCGGCACGAAGCGCGGCCACGGGCGCGGCGGCAGCGGGTCGTCGAGGATCGCGAGGATGTCCTCGGCCGAGCCGATCTGCGGCTGCGACAGCTGCACCTGGCGGCGCCGTTCGGCATGCGCGCGGGCGAACGCGGCCATCGCGTCGTCGACGCGCCGGGTCGCGTCGTAGGAGCGGCCCAGCTCGAACCACAGGTTGGCGCTGTAGGACGGATCGTTCGACTCGCCGGCGAGCATCGCGGTCAGGTGGGCCTGGGCCGCGACGTGGTCGTTCGCCCGCGTCGCCAGCCGCGCGTCCAGCTCGTGGAGCTTGACCGCCAGCCGCTTGTCGCCGGCGAGCGCCTGTGCGTCATCGATCCGTCCGCGCACGGCGCGAGCGGATTCGACGTCGTTGCAGCGCTCCTTCGTCAGCGCCAGGCCGATGCCGGCGTCGGCGGCCGCGGCGTCGCCGGCCAGCACCGCCCGGAAGGCCTGCTCGGCCGGCGCGAACTGGCCGGCCTGCAGCAGCGCGTAGCCGAGTTCGGTGCGCAGCGTCGGCGTCAGGTCCAGCGGGATGACCGCGCGCAGGCTGCGCAGCGCCGCGTCGAGCTCGTCCCGGGCGAGTTCGATCCGCGCTTCCAGCACGCGGAACTCGGCGTCGTCGGGATCGAGCCTGCGCGCGGTGGCGATGTGCGCCGCGGCATCGTTCGACGCTCCCGTCGCGAGCAGCGCATTGGCGAGCCCGAAGTGGGTGCCGGCGTCGTCGGCGCCGAGGCGGCGCGCCGTCGCCAGGGCCGGCAGTGCGTCCTTGAACTCGCCCAGTTCGCACAGGCAGTTGCCGAGATTGCTCCAGTGCTCGGGGACGTCGCGCTCGAGCGCCACGAGCTCGCGGTAGTGCGGCAGCGCCTCGGCGGCGCGGCGCTGCTGCGACAGGGCGAGTGCCAGCGCGGTCAGCCACGCGCTGCGCAGCGGGCCGCTGCCGAGGAACTGGCGTGCGAGCTGTTCGGTGCGTTCGGGGGCGCCGGTGCCGAGGGCGTCGAAGGCGGCCTGCAGGGCCTGGTTCTCGCGTTGGGGGTCGACGTGCGCCACTCAATCCCCCCGGGTCCGGCGACGGTGCGGGGAGGCTTCAGGTGTCGAGCCCGAGGGCTGCGCGCTCCGGAATGGCTTCATCATCGGCAGCTTTGCTAGCATGGATCGGTTGCGGACCGGGCATCCTACCGGAGCCGTACGATGCGCGGCTCGGCCGCCGACACCACGCCGCCCTCCGCCAGCGACCATGCTCTCCCTCGACGACTGCATCCAGGTTTACGACGACGCGCTCGATCCCGCGACCTGCGCCGGGATGATCGCGTCCTACCATGCGCTGTCGCGCTTCCACCGCCCGAACGGCCGCGGCCGCCGCGCCGGCCTGGAGGAGAGCGCCTGGACCGAGCTCGACATCACCCCGCTGACCGACGCCGGCTTCCGCGCGATGCTTCACGACACCATGCAGCGCCACTGGCGCCGCTACGTCGATCGCCTGCAGCTGCCGGTGGAACTGCCGTTCACGACGAACACCAGCGAGTTCATCCTGAAGCGCTACCGCGCCGGGATGGACGAGAATTTCCAGCCCCACTTCGATTCGCTGGGCGAGGTCAGCAACCGCTATCTGGTCTTCCTGTGGTATCTCAACGACGTCGCCGCGGGCGGCGAGACCGCGTTCCTCAGGATCGACCGCTCGGTCGCGCCGAAGGCCGGGCGACTGCTGATGTTCCCGCCCTACTGGATGTACCAGCACGAGGGGCGGCCACCGATCTCGGGCGACAAGTACATCCTGTCCACCTACCTCCTGTTTTGAGTGGGCCCGGCCGTGGGCTCGCCGCGTCGCTCCGTTCACCCTGAAGCTCGTCCGCAACCGCACGAGTCCCGGTCCGGCCCGGGATTCGCGCCTCCCGGCTCCGGGCGCGCCGGATCCGCTCACGCAACCACGCCGTACTGAGGTCCCAGTCCATGGCTCGTCTCCTGGTCTTCGCGCCCGACGCACTGATCCGCTTCCGCGGCGGGCGCATCGTCATCCACACCACGGCGAGTCCGGCGCCCGCCTTCGTCGGCGAGCAGCCGATGATGGTCGGCTGGCTCTGCCAGTTCGCGCAGCCGTTCGATGTCGACGCGGCGCTGGCGCGGCTGTCGCCGAACGATCGCGCGGCGATCGTGCCGGTGCTGGAGCACCTGACCGCCGCCGGCACGCTGGTCGCGGCCGAGACCGTCGCCGATGGCGGCGACGCGGCCGTCGCGCTCGAGCGCAGCCGCCAGCACCTGCGCTATCTCGCCCGCAGCGCCTACGAGCTGTCGGCCGACATCAACGCCTTCGGCACGGTCGCGGAGACCGAACTTTCCGCCCGCACCGGCATCGGCGTCGAGCGCCGGCTGCTCGCGCTCGCCACCGCGGTCGACGGGCTGCGCGGCGAACTGGCAGCGCTGCGCGACGGCTACGTCGGCGGCCAGCTGGCGAGGCTCGGCGTCGCAGCCGGCGCGCGGGACCTGAATCTGCACGTCGGCTGCGGCCCCGGGCATCTGCCGGGCTGGATCAACATCGACATCGCGCCGGCACCGCTGTCGCTCAACGTGCGCTGGGGACTGCCCTTCGCCGACGGCAGCGTCCGCTTCGTGTTCGTCTCGCACCTTCTGGAGCACCTGTTCTTCCCGGTCGATGCCGGCGAGTTCGTCGCGGAGGTCGCGCGGGTGCTGGCGCCGGGCGGCGTGGTGCGAATCGTGGTGCCGGACGTGGCCGCCTGCATCGAGGCCTACCGGAGCAACGACGCGGCCTTCTTCGCGTCGCGCCGCGAGACCTGGCCGTGGTGGCCGGAGAATCCGACCCGGCTGGAGGACTTCCTCGCCTACGCCGGCGCCGGTCCCGAGCCGGGCTGGCTGTTCGAGGCCCACAAGTTCGGCTACGACGCGGAAACGCTGTCCAGGCTGATGACCGACCACGGCCTCTCGGCGCCGACGGTGTCCAGCTACCAGGGCAGTGCCCATCCGGAGCTTCGGGTCGACGACATCAGCGCGGTCGCCAAGGCGACCTACGGCGACGGCCGCTACTACTCCCTGTTCATGGAGGCGACGCGATGAGTGCGGAACAACTGTTGCAGCAGGCGCGCCGTCAGGCCGAGGGCGGCGATCACGCCGCGGCCGAGGCGAGCCTGCGGCGGGTCGTCGAGCGGGATCCCGGCTGTGTCGAGGCCTGCGTCGGGCTCGCGCACTATGCCGGCGGCGGCGGTCGAGCCGAGGAGGCCGCGGACTGGTGGCAGCGTGCCGTGGCGCTGGCACCGGAAAACGCCGAATCGCGCAAGGAGCTGGGGCTCGCCCGCGTCGCGCTGGGCGACCACGAGGGCGCCGAGCGCGAGCTGGCCGAGGCGGTGCGGTTGCGCAACGACTTTCCGATGGCCTGGCTCAACCTCGGCCAGCTGCGGGAGGCGCGTGGCGACGCGACGGCGGCGCTGACCGCCTACTACCGCGCGATCACCAAGGCGCAGGCGAAGGGCCGCTGGCGCAGCCGCGAGACCACGCCGCCGGCCTGGCACGCTGTCGTGCTGCACGCGATGGACGTGATCGAGCACGGCCGCCGCGACCTGTTCTACGGACAGCTGGAAGAGGCCGAGGCGCAGCACGGCGCGCCGCTGCCGCGGATCCGCCGCACCATTGCCGGCTACCTGAAGGACGAAGCGATCGCGCCGCCGGACCGGCGCCAGGCGCCGCGCTTCCTCTACGTGCCGGACCTGCCGAGCCGCACCTATTACGACAAGGCCTCGATCGGCTTCAGCGATCGCCTGGAGGCGGCGTTCGCCGATCTTCGCGGCGAGGCCCTGGGGCTCCTGGCCCAACCCGAGGTGCTGACGCCCTTCCTCGAGTTCAAGCCCGGCGACGACCCTTCGCGCTATCTCGGTGGCGCCGACGCCGCGCCGCACTGGGACGCGTTCTTCTTCTACCGCAACGGCGTCCGCTACGACACCAATCACGCACGCAGTCCGCTGTCCTCGGCGCTGCTGGAATCGCTGCCCCTGGTGCGGATCCGCGAGCATGCGCCGGAGATCTGCTTCTCGGTGCTGACCGCGGGTTCGCACATCCTGGCCCACACCGGCGTCACCAACAGCCGCCTGGTCGTCCACCTGCCGCTGCTGGTGCCGCCCGACTGCGCGATCCGGGTCGGCGGCGAGGATCACGCGTGGCGCGAGGGCGAGGTCGTCGTGTTCGACGACAGCTTCGAGCACGAGGCCTGGAACCGTTCCGACCGTACCCGGGTCATCCTGCTGATGGACACCTGGCATCCGGAGCTGGCGCCGGCGGAGCGCGTGGCACTGGGGCGCTTCATCGAGACGATCGGGGATCTGGAGCGCGGCTGGCCGTGATGAATTGGGGGGCGGGTGACGGCTGAGGGCTGAAACTCGCGGCGGAGTGTCGGGGTCCAGCTCTGCCGCTTCGTACATTGCCATGGCCCCGAAGAGCAGCCTTCCGCACTTCCGCGAGTCCCGTCATCGCGAGAAGGAGTGCAACGACGACAAGGCAAGCCTCGCCTTTGCTCTTGAACCGCCGCCTGGAAGGACAATGGCGCTGACTTGCTTCGCTGCGCTGGCAATTGCGGGAACCGATCTTCCCTCAGTCCCCAGCCCTCAGCCCCAAGGTCACGCTCCCGGAATCTTCACGCCATGGATGCGGTACGCGATCGTCTGCAGCGTCATGTGGCGGTTGGCCTGGATCGCGAAATGCAGGTGCGGAGCGGCGTTGAAGCCGTCGTCGCCGGACCGGGCGATCTGCTGTCCGGCCTTGACCTGCTGACCCAGCACCACCGTCACGCTCTCCGGCTGCAGGTGCGCATAGACCGCCATGCTGCCGTCGGAGTGCAGGACGCGGACGAGGCAGGGGCGGCTGCCGAAGCGCTCCTTGTTGAGGCCGGCGCCGAGGAAGTCGCTCTCCAGCTGCATCACCGTGCCCGGGCGTGCGGCCAGCACCGGGGTGCCGGCGTCGACGGCGAAGTCGACCGCGTGGTAGGTGGCGAGTTCGCCGTGGCTCACGGGCCCGCCGAAGCCCTGCGACACCGAATAGACCGTGCCCGCCGGGATCGGCGACTGGTACTCGAAGTCTTCGACCGGCGTCGCCCCGGGGTTGCCCGGAATCGCGACCAGCTTCGCCTCGTAGCGTTGCGGATTGTCGGGATCGCCGCGCCCGACGATCATCACCGCCTCGGTCTTCTGCGCCGACAGCACGGTCTCGAACGGCGACGGCGGATCGCTGATCAGTCCGTCGGCGTTCTCCAGCGTCAGCCGCACGCCGACCGGGCCGGCCAGGCGGTTGGCGAGGCTGTAGTGCCGGCCGTCGCTCTCTTCGGTGCTGGTCAGGTCGACGATCGGCGGCGCCTCGCCCTTGACCAGCGGCCGCCGGATCTCGCCCTTGGCCTCGCCCTGCTCCGGCGGCTTGTCGGTGTAGTGCAGCTGGCCGTTGGAATCGCGGTACTGGTAGATCTGCTTGGCGACGGCCGTTCCGGTCGCGGCGACGGCGAGCAGGCTGGCGAGGCAGAGGTGGAAACGGGTAGCGCGCACCGGGCGGTCCAGAGGGGAGGGCGACGCGCAGTGTAGGACCGCCCAGCGGTGCACGCAGCAGCCCCGGGAGGGCGCGCTCCGACCGGCGGCGGAACACCGACCGCCGGACGGGCATAAGCATAGCGACGGTCCTCATTGGGAAGGCCGGCGGGGTCTCTTTAGGCTGGTTGCACATCCCCGAGAGGAGTCCCGCCCGATGTCACCGTTCGCTGCCCGCGCACAGCAGGCCCGGCCCACCGTCCAGACTCGCCGCCCTCCACCGGCGAGCCACACCGCGCGTCGGCAGCGCGCGGTCGTTCTGGCGGTGCTGGCCTGTTGCGTCGCGAGTCGCGACGCGGCGGCAGCGGGCGGGACGGCCGACGTGGCCGCGCTGGAGGCAAGAATCAAGGCCCTGGAGGCGCGGCTCGCCGCTCTCGAACACGCACCGGCGCCGACGCCGGCCGCGGCCGACGCTCGGGTCAATGCCCTGAGCCAGGACCTGAAGGTCGTCGAGCGCAAGCTCGAGATCAAGGACGAGGAGGCCGCGACCGCCGCCGCCAACACGCCGGTGGTGAGCGCCGGCGAGAAGGGCTTCGCCCTGGCCTCGCGCGACGGCAACTTCACGCTGCGCCTGAAAGGCCTGATCCAGGTCGACTCGCGCGACTTCGGCGATGACGGCAGCGTCGGCGGCACCACCGACACCTTCCTGTTTCGCCGCGTGCGGCCGATCATCGAAGGCACCGTCTTCGGCAACTACGACTACCGCTTCGTCCCCGACTTCGCCGGCGGCAAGGTGATCATCCAGGACGCCTACGTGGACGCCCGCCTCGATCCGGCGGCGAAACTCCGGGTCGGCAAGTTCAAGACCCCGTTCGGCCTGGAACGACTGCAGTCGGCGAGCGACATCCGCTTCGCCGAGCGTTCGTTCACCGCCAACCTGGGGACGAACCGTGACATCGGCGTGCAGCTGTCCGGCGACCTGTTCGGCGGCAAGCTGTCCTATGCCGTGGCGGCTCAGAACGGCGTCGCCGACGGCGGCAGCAGCGACGCGATCGGCGACACCGACAACAACGGCGACAAGGACCTCGCGGCCCGGGTGTTCGTCCAGCCCTTCCTCGACAGCGATCATTTCCTGCTGCGTGGCCTCGGCTTCGGCGTCGCAGCGACCTACGTCGACCAGACCGGCAGTGCGACCACCACGCTGCTGCCGACCTACAAGTCGCCGGGTCAGCTCACTGTGTTCTCCTACCGCGGCGGCACCACGGCGACCTTCGGCGACGGCGAGCGGCTGCGCTTCTCGCCGCAGGCCAACTGGTATGCCGGGTCCTTCGGCCTGCTCGGCGAGTATGTCCGGGTGTCGCAGGAAGTCTCGCGCAATCTGGCCGGCGGCCGACGCAGTGACCGTCTTGACCACGACGCCTGGCAGCTCTCCGCGAGCTACGCGCTGACCGGCGAAGAGGAAAGCTTCAAGGAGCTGAAGCCCGCGGCACCGTTCAAGATCGACGGCGACGGCTGGGGCGCGGTCGAACTCGTCGCCCGTGCCAGCGCGCTCGAGCTCGACCGCGATGCGTTCACTGGCGGCGCCGCCTCGTTTGCCGATCCGGCGGTCGCGGTTCGCGAGGCGAAGGCCTATGCGGTCGGCGTCAACTGGTACTGGAACCGGAACCTGAAGTGGGTGCTCGACTACGAGAAGACCCGCTTCGACGGCGGCGCGGCGGGCGGGCACGACCGGCCCGACGAGACCATCATCACCAGCCGCCTGCAGGTCGCCTTCTGAGCATCGCCATGAACCGATACCTTCGTTTCATCTCCCTCCGCGTCCTGGCCTTCCTCGTCTACGCCGGGCTCTGCGTCTCCACCACCGCCAAGGCCGGCAGCGTCGAGCTGCTGAACGTCTCCTACGACCCGACCCGCGAGCTCTACGAGGACATCAACGCGAAGTTCGCGGCGTACTGGCAGGCCAAGACCGGCGACAGCGTGACGGTCCGGCAGTCGCACGGGGGTTCGGGCAAGCAGGCGCGTTCGGTGATCGACGGCCTCGAGGCCGACGTCGTCACCCTCGCGCTCGCCTACGACATCGACGCGATCGCCGAGAACGGCCGCCAGCTGCCGGCCGACTGGCAGAAGCGGCTGCCGAACAACAGCGCGCCCTATGCCTCGACGATCGTTTTCCTGGTGCGCAAGGGCAATCCGAAGAACATCCGCGACTGGAGCGATCTGGCGAGGGCCGGCGTCGGCGTGATCACGCCCAATCCCAAGACCTCCGGTGGCGCGCGCTGGAACTACCTCGCGGCCTGGGCCTACGCGCAGCGCCAACCCGGTGGCACCGACGAGAAGGCTCGTGAGTTCGTGCGGGCGGTCTACAAGAACGTCCCGGTGCTCGACTCCGGTGCGCGCGGGGCGACCACGACCTTCGTCGAGCGTGGCATCGGCGACGTGCTGATCGCATGGGAGAACGAGGCCTTCCTCGCGGTCGACCAGCTCGGCGCCGGCAAGGTCGAGATCGTGGTGCCCTCGCTGTCGATCCTCGCCGAGCCGCCGGTCGCGCTGGTCGACAAGGTCGTCCTGCGCCATGGCACCCGCGCAGTGGCCGAGGCTTACCTGAACTATTTGTACACGCCGGAGGCGCAGGAGCTGATCGCGAAGCACCACTATCGGCCGCGCGACGCCGCGGTCGCCGCCCGCCATGCCGCAGAGTTCCCGAAGCTCGAGCTGGTCACGATCGATGCGGCTTTCGGCGGCTGGAAGAAGGCGCAGGCGGCACACTTCGCCGACGGCGCTGCGTTTGATCAGATCTACCTGCACTGACGACGATGGCTTCTTCCGCTACACCGCTTCGTCGACCGCTTGGGGATTTGGCTGCGCCACATCGCCCATTGAAGCGCGATGTTCTCGAAAAGCCGCGATCGGCTTCCTCGAGGCGCCATGGTGCGAAAAGCCCCCGTGGGGAATCCCGGCCGCCACGACGCATGGGATCCCGTCAGGACGTGCTGCCGGGATTCCGCTGGACGCTGACGTACACGATCGCCTACTTGCTGCTCATCGTCCTGATCCCGTTGTCCGCGACCTTCCTGAAGTCCTCGTCGCTCGGTTGGGAGGCCTTCGCCCACGCCGTGCTGTCGCCGCGCACGCTCGCCGCGTATCGGCTGTCGTTCGGCGCCGCGGCGGCCGCGGCGGCGGTCAACGCGGTGTTCGGCCTCGCGATCGCGTGGGTGCTCGTCAGGCAACGGTTCTTCGGGCGGAGGCTGCTCGACGCGCTGGTCGACCTGCCGATCGCGCTGCCGACCGCCGTCGCCGGCATCGCGCTGACCGCGCTGTATGCGCCGAACGGCTGGCTCGGCGCGCCGCTGGCGGCGCTCGGCATCTCCGTCGCGTTCACCCCGGTCGGCATCGGCATCGCCCTGGTGTTCGTCGGGCTGCCCTTCGTGGTGCGCACCGTGCAGCCGGTGCTGGAGGAGCTCGAGCGCGAGCAGGAGGAAGCCGCCGTCGCGCTCGGCGCGACGCCCGCGCAGATCTTCCTCCGGGTCAGTCTGCCGACCCTGGCGCCGGCGCTGCTGACCGGCTTCACGCTCGCCTTCGCCCGCGCGATCGGCGAGTACGGTTCGGTGATCTTCATCGCCGGCAACATGCCGATGGTGTCCGAGATCGCGCCGCTGCTGATCGTCACCAAGCTCGAGCAGTACGACTACGCCGGTGCGACCGCGATCGCGGTGGTGATGCTGTCGGTGTCCTTCGTGCTGCTGCTGGCGATCAACCTGCTGCAGGGCAGGCTCGCCGCGAGCCGCGCCCGATGAGCGCCGCCCGCGTCTCCCGCCCGACGATCGGTGCCTACGCGCTGCGCGCCGTCGCACTGTCCTTCCTGCTGCTGTTCGTCGGGCTGCCGCTCGTCGCCGTGTTCGCCGGCGCGCTGTCGAAGGGGGTCGGTGTCTATGTCGCGGCGCTGACCGAGCGTGACGCGCTGGCGGCGCTGCGGCTCACGCTGACCGTTGCGGCGATCGCGGTGCCGTTGAACCTCGTGTTCGGCGTGGTCGCCGCCTGGGCGATCGCGAAGTTCGAGTTTCCGGGCCGCAGTGCGCTGATCACGCTGATCGACCTGCCGTTCGCCGTCAGCCCGGTGATCTCCGGCCTGATCTACGTGCTGCTGTTCGGCGCCCAGGGCTGGCTCGGGCCCTTCCTCGCCGAGCACGACATCCGGCTGATCTTCGCGGTGCCGGGCCTGGTGCTCGCGACCGTGTTCGTGACCTTCCCGTTCGTCGCCCGCGAGCTGATCCCGCTGATGCGCGAGCAGGGGCGCGAGCAGGAGGAGGCGGCACTGGCGCTGGGTGCCAGCGGCTGGCAGACCTTCTTCCGGGTCACGCTGCCGAACATCCGCTGGGGCCTCGTCTACGGCGTGATCCTGTGCAATGCCCGGGCCATGGGCGAGTTCGGCGCGGTGTCGGTGGTGTCGGGCCACATCCGTGGCCGCACCAACACCCTGCCCCTGCACGTCGAGATCCTCTACAACGAATACAACTACGCCGCCGCGTTCGCGGTGGCTTCCCTGCTGGCGCTGCTCGCGCTGGTGACCCTTGTCGTCAAGACCGTGGTGGAGCGCCGCGCTGCCCTGGCGCGGCGCCCGCTGCCGGAGCTGCCGCAATGAAGATCGAACTGCGCGACCTGTCGAAGCGTTTCGGCGATTTCACCGCCCTCGACGGCATCGACCTCGACATCGCCGACGGCGAGCTGGTCGCGCTGCTCGGTCCCTCGGGCTGCGGCAAGACCACGCTGCTCAGGCTGATCGCCGGACTGGAGCAGCCCGATCACGGCACGATCCGCTTCGGCGGCGCCGACGTCGGGCAGTTGCCGGTGCGGTCCCGCGGCGTCGGCTTCGTGTTCCAGCACTATGCGCTGTTCCGCCATCTGTCGGTGTTCGAGAACGTCGCCTTCGGCCTGCGCGTACGCCCGCGACGCGAGCGATTGCCGGAGAGCGCACTCAAGGCCAAGGTCCAGACGCTGCTGGATCTGGTACACCTCGGCGGACTCGCGCAGCGCTATCCCGACCAGCTCTCCGGTGGTCAGCGCCAGCGCGTGGCGCTGGCGCGTGCGCTGGTGGTCGAGCCCCGGGTGCTGCTGCTCGACGAGCCCTTCGGCGCACTGGACGCCCAGGTCCGGCGCGAACTGCGCCGCTGGCTGCGGCAGTTGCACCTCGAGCTCGGCGTCACCTCGGTGTTCGTGACCCACGACCAGGAGGAGGCGCTCGACGTCGCCGATCGCATCGTCGTGATCGACCGCGGCCGCATCGTCCAGGTCGGCAGCGCCGAGCAGATCTACGCCGATCCGGCGACACCTTTCGTCTGCGAGTTCCTCGGCGAGACCAACCGTCTTCCGGCCCGGGTGATCGACGGCCACATCGAGCTCGACGGTGCGCCGTGGCCATGGCCGGCGGCCACTCCGGACTTCGAGGGGCCCGCACAGATCTGCATCCGCCCCCATGACCTCAAGCTCGAACGCGACGGCCGCGGCCTGCCGGCGACGGTGCGAAGCGTCCGCCGCTGGGGTGGCCGCACGCGGATCGAGCTCGACGCCGCGGTCAGCGGCGCGCGCCTGCTGGTCGACGGCGACGACCCGCACGGCGAGCCGCCGGCGGTGGGCTCCGCGGTGCGGCTCGGGGTGCGGCGATACCAGCTATTCCCGGCGTAGGGCGGGCACTGCCCGCCATCGCGAGGCGTTTCGGCACCGGCGGGCACTGCCCGCCATCGCGAGGCGTTTCGGCACCGGCGGGCAATGCCCGCCCTGCGTCAATCGGCGACGACCGCGTCGATGCTCGCGCGCCGGATTACCATCGTCCCGTGCTCGCGGCTCGCCAGGATCACCGAGTCCGAGCCGATCGCGACGACATAGCCGCCGATCCGCTGGCCCTGCACGACCAGCTCGATGCCCTTCTTCTTCTCGGCGCTGGCCCGGAACACCTTGTTGGCCTCGGAATCGAACACCTGCGCCATCGCGGCAGCCGGCGCCTCCTCGGCACGGGCGATCGAGGCGATCGGGGCGGACGACAGCAGGGCGAGGACGAGCGGCAGGGCGGCAAGACGCATGGCGATTCTCCGAGGGTGGGTGGTCTTTGGAACGGCGGATCGCGGTCGATCCGGACATCGACCGCTCATTCGTTCAGCGGCGGTGGTGCCGGTTCGAGCGGGACGGTCACCCGGCTGCGGAAGTGCTGCTCCGCGCCGCCGTCACCGAAGCTCGTCTCGTAGGCGTCGAAGGCCAGTGCGCCGTCGACGATCGTCGCCCGCTGCGGGCGATGGAGCGTGCCGAGGAAGCGGTCGGCCGCGGCGACCGCGATCTCGCGACGGGCGACCAGGCGGCCGTCCTTGCCGAGCACGGCGGCCGTGACGGCATCGAAGGTCGAGGACAGCACGATCACCCGGCCCTGCGAGCAGGACACGGTGTCTCCGTAGGCGAGCGGCGCGTAGTCCCAATGCGCGGTGTGCAGGCGGATCGGATCGCTGTCGACGATGCTCGCGACGCCTTCGCAGCCGAACCGATCGATCTGCCGGAGCGGCACCGTATCCTCGCGGCCGCGGGCGTCGAATTCCGCCACGGCGACCGGCGTGCGTTCCGGAACGACCGTGATCTTCTCGTGTTCCGGCGCAGGCGTGACCGACGCGGTTCCGGTGATCGCCTGCCGCAGCACGTCGGCGGTCTCGACCGCCAGGCTGCCGACGACCAGGTGGGCCGTGACCTGTCCGCTGCTGCGTTCGACGACGGCCAGCAGGCTGTTGCCTCCGGTCGCCAGAAGATCTTTCAGGGGTTCCCGCCGCACGATCACCGGTGCGGTGGCGGTGACGCCCGGTTCGATCAGCCAGCCGGCGCCCGGCACGCGCCGCCAGGTTTCGCCATGCAGCACGAAGTAGTCGAGGTCGAGCCCGATCACGTCGGACGCGTCGAGCGGGTCGACCCATCCGAGCGGCCCGCGGACCGCCAGGTCGAACTCGATGCCGTCGGCGCTGACGACGCGCTCGACCTTCGTCACCGGGTTGAATACGGTGCCGCGGCAGCCCTGCAGCGCGAGAACGGCGAGCAGGACCGAGGCGGCGGTGCGCAGGGGAGTGGTTGGAATTCGACGGTGCATGGGTGGCTTGCTCGTCGAGGGGAAACGCCGGCGAACGGGTGGGGCGAACGCGCTTCCCGTGACACGGGTGTGCGTGGCTTCAGCATTCGATGACGTTGACGGCCAGGCCGCCGCGACTGGTCTCCTTGTACTTGTCGGCCATGTCGCGGCCGGTGTCGCGCATGGTCTTGATCACCTTGTCGAGCGAGACCCGGTGCTTGCCGTCGCCGCGCAGCGCCATCCGGCTCGCGTTGATCGCCTTCACCGCGCCCATCGCGTTGCGTTCGATGCAGGGGATCTGGACCAGGCCGCCGATCGGGTCGCAGGTCAGGCCGAGGTTGTGCTCCATCCCGATCTCGGCGGCGTTCTCGACCTGATAGATGCTGCCACCCAGCGCCGCGGTGAGGCCGCCGGCCGCCATCGAGCAGGCGACGCCGACTTCGCCCTGGCAGCCGACCTCGGCGCCGGAGATCGAGGCGTTTTCCTTGTAGAGGATGCCGATCGCGCCGGCGGTCAGCAGGAAATCGATCACACCCTGCTCGCTGGCGCCGGGAATGAAGCGGTCGTAGTAGTGCAGCACCGCGGGCACGATGCCGGCGGCGCCGTTGGTCGGCGCGGTGACGACGCGGCCGCCGGCGGCATTCTCCTCGTTGACCGCCAGCGCGTAGAGGTTCACCCAGTCGAGGATGGTCAGCGGATCGCGCAGCGCGGCCTCGGGCCGGCTGGTCAGCTCGTTCGCCATGCTGGGCGCGCGTCGCTGCACCTTCAGCCCTCCCGGCAGCACGCCGGCCTCGCGGATGCCGCGGGCGCAGCAGTCCTGCATCGCCTTCCAGATCTTCATCAGGCCGGCGCGGATCTCGCTTTCCGAACGCCAGGCCTGCTCGTTCTCCAGCATGACCTGCGCGATCGAGCAGCGGTTGTCGGCGGCGTGGTGCAGCAGCTGCTCGCCGGTGGTGAACGGATGCGCGACCGTGGTGGTGTCGGCGACGATGCGGTCTTCCGCCGCCTCGTC
Organism: Ahniellaceae bacterium; assembly: GCA_044221335.1. Classification (GTDB taxonomy): domain Bacteria; phylum Pseudomonadota; class Gammaproteobacteria; order Xanthomonadales; family Ahniellaceae; genus JBGAPI01. Next base: position 13,130 of record JBGAPI010000026.1, on the reverse strand, counting down.
CTGGTTGACGACGAAGCCGCCGCCGACCGAGTAGTAGTCGCGGGTGGCGATCACGCCGTCGCCGTCGCCGTAGGCCGTGAAGCGCATGCCGTTGGAGTGGTAGGGCAGCTTCTGCCGCTTGTTGAAGGCGAGGTCGTACTTTTCGTCGAAGGCGATCTCGCGGCGGCCGAGCAGGCGGATGCGCTTGTTCGCCCGGATCGCCGCGAGGCGAGGCTCGATGGCGTCGACGTCGACGGTGTCGGGCGCCTCGCCCTCGAGTCCGAGGATCACCGCCTTGTCGGTGCCGTGGCCACGCCCGGTGTGGGCGAGCGAGCCGTAGAGCTCGACCCGGATGCGGCGCACCGCGTCGAGGTTGCCGCGCTCGCCGATCCAGCGCTCGACGAAGCGCGCGCCGGCGCGCATCGGGCCGACGGTGTGCGAGGACGAGGGGCCGATGCCGATCTTGAACAGGTCGAACACGCTGACGGACATCGCCGGCTCCGGAGGGTGGGGGTCCGCTAGTCTAGGCGCGCTTCGCCAAACGAGGGTTTGATCGGGTGACCGCCGACCATGACATTTCCGCCGTCCGCCTGACCCTGTACCGCCGGAACGGCTGCCACCTGTGCGAGCTGGCGTCCGTAAGCCTGCTGCAGGCGGGGGTGACCGCGGTCGACGAGGTCGAGCTCGACTGGGAGGGTGCGCTGGCCGAGCGCTACGGCGAGCGCATCCCGGTGCTGCGCCGCGAGGACAGCGGCGCCGAACTCGACTGGCCGTTCGATGCCCATGCCATCCGGGCGCTGATCCGTGGCTGAACCGCCGCCGCGCCGACACCTTCCGGCGCGATCGTTTCAGGGGGGCGACAGCAAGTTGAATCCGCGGTGTCCGATCGGTGACCGGATCGACCCAAAACGGGGGCAATTGCGGTAACTTTGAGTCCCCAACACGAGCCATCGGACTTACCGCCATGCGCACCTTTCTGATGTTGATCGCCGGACTGCTGCTGTCGCTCGCCTGGTCCTCCAAGGCGCATGCCGACCGCTATCGCGAGGAGATCGAGTGCAAGAGCCAGAACTACGGCCCGAATGCCTGCTGGGTCGACTGGCGCGACGCGGAACTGGTGCAGCAGACCTCCGATTCGTCCTGCGTCCGTGGCCGCACCTGGGGCTTCGATCGTCGCGGCATCTGGGTCGACCGCGGCTGCGGCGGCATCTTCGTCGAGGCGGGTCGTCGTGGTCGCGGCGACGGCTACGGCAACGGTTACGGCGGTGGCGACTGGCGCCCGGGCCGCGACTGGGACACCGACATCGTGTTCACCTGCAAGAGCTACAACTACGGCTACCAGATGTGCCAGGTCGACGTCGGTCGCGGCGGTGGCGTCTACATCTCTCGCCAGATCTCCGACACCCGCTGCGTCGAAGGCCGCAACTGGGGCTGGAACCGGGGCGGCGTGTGGGTCGACGGCGGCTGCGCGGCGGAATTCCGCGTGGAGCGTCGTTGGAGATAGGAATTCCGCTGCGCGGAATTCCCCGCTAGAGAGCAGGAATCTCTTGTCTGAGAAAGCGCCCGCGTCAGCGGGCGTTTTCTTTTCTGGCAGTATTTGGGGTCTTGCTTGGGAGTGTCGCCGTGCTTCGATGGGTGTGGATGCTGTTGCTGTGCGGGTTCGGGCTGGTCGGACCGGTCGTTTCCCAGGATCTCGGCCTGTACAGCGGCGAGGCTCCGGTCGCGTCCCAGGACGACGTGGAGAAGGCCAAGGCCCTGGGCCCCGCGCTGATCAACGCCCTGGTCAAGCTCTCCGGCGACAGCAGTCTCGCGAGCGACGCCAATGCGCTGAAGCTGCGTGATCAGGCGGAGGGTCTGGTGGTGTCGACGAGCTTCCGCGACGAGCTCGAGCCGGGCGTCGGGACTACCACGCTGAACCGCACCTACCTGGTCGCCGTGTTCAAGCCGGAAGGCCTGGAGAAGCTGTTGTTCGGTCTCGGCCGGGCGGTCTGGAGCGGCGCCCGTCCGCAGACGCTGGTGCTGATCCTGATCGACGACGGCGTCAACAAGCGCCTCGCCAACGCGGGCCAGATCGCCGCACTAGGGGCGCTGACCCACGCCGCCCGCGACCGTGGCCTGCCGCTGGTGCTGCCCTACGGCGATGCCGACGACCAGGCGCAGCTCGATCCGAACCTGCTGTGGGGCGGGCCGCCGACGGGCGTGCTGCCGGTGCTGCCGCGCTATCGGGCTTCCACCGCACTGATCGCCCGGCTGTCGCGCGGCTCCACCGGCTGGAGCGCACGCAATACCTGGCTCGGCAGCGGCGCGCCGCCGGTCGAATGGAGCGCCAACGCGGTCGACTCCGCCGGGGTGCTGCTGGCGACCGTGAACGGACTGGCCGACCGACTGGCGGAACGCTTCGCGATCCCCGCCAGCGAACGCAAGACCGCCGAGTATCGGGTCATCGTCAATTCCGTCGGCAGCGCCGAGGACTATGGACGGGTGCTCGACTACCTCGGTCGCCAGGGCTACGTGCGCCAGGTCGCGCCGGTCGGTGCCAGCGGCAACGCGCTGGAACTGAAGCTGACCCTGGACTTGAGTCTGGATCGCTTCGTCCGCATGTTGGCCTACGACGCCGTGCTGCTGCCGGACGACAATACCGCCGGCGGGGCCGATGCGGTGTTGCGGATGGCCAGGCCCGACGCCGAGCATTGACCCACCATCGGAGCGCCGGGAGTTGACCCAACATCGGAGTGCCGAAGACGCATCCAGTCGGGAGAGAAAGCGCGCTGCCGGCCCCCCGGAGTCAGGCGGGCGCGAATTCCAGGCCGGGCCCGTGCTTCGCAGGGGCCGGCAGATGCATCCGGGCGTGAAGCGCCCTCGTCCCCGGACGTGTGTCGACATTTCCTAGGGTCCGATGCCATGCGCTGGTCGTTCCTGCCCAACCTGATCACCTTCGCGCGGATGCTGCTGGCACCTCCGCTGGCGTGGGCGATCCTTGAGCAGCGGCCCGGGCTCGCACTGATCCTGGCGACGATTGCCGGCGGTTCCGATGCCCTCGACGGCTTCCTCGCCAAGCGCTACTCCTGGGAAAGCTGGCTCGGCGGCATCATCGATCCGCTGGCCGACAAGCTGATGCTGCTCGCGGCCTACCTGTCGCTGGCGCTGACCGATCATGTCGCGTGGTGGCTGTTCGTGCTGATCGTCGCCCGCGATCTCCTGATCGTCTCCGGCGCGCTGATCTATCACTACCGGATCGCGCGTCTGACGGCGGCTCCCAGCACGTGGTCGAAAGCGACGACCTTCCTGCAGATCATGCTGGTGCTGGTGATCCTGGGCGACCTGCTGGCGCCCGCGGTGACCCTCGATGCGCTGCGCGACGGCCTGCAGTGGCTCACCGCGCTGGTCACCGTGATCAGCGGAGCCGATTACGTTCGGGTATGGTCGCGCCGCGCGGCGGAGCGGCGCACGACAGGGAGTCCTCGATGAAGACACGCGATTGGCAGCTGGCGGCGCTCGGCGTCCTCGTCCTAGGCCTGATCTACTGGCTGAGGCCCGTGCTGACGCCGTTCGCGGCGGCGGCCCTGATCGCCTACATGGGCGATCCGATCGTCGACCGGCTGGTGCGCTGGAAGCTGTCGCGCACGGCGGGCGTCGCCGTGGTGTTCGCGAGCATCGTGCTGCTCGCGGCCCTGGTGCTGCTGGTGCTGGTGCCGGTGCTGCATCACCAGATCAGCCACTTCTTCGAGCGGCTGCCCGACTACATCGCCTGGATCCGCGACGTCGCGGTGCCGTGGATCGCCGCCAAGCTCGGCATGGATCCGAACGAGGTCCTCGATTCCAACGCCCTGGTCGAGATGGCCCGCTCGCACTGGAAGGAGGCCGGCGGCTTCGCGGCCGGGCTGATCGCGACGGTGTCGCGCTCGGGCTTCACCTTCGTCGCCCATGCCGCGGAACTGCTGGTGATTCCGGTGGTCGCCTTCTACCTGATGCGCGACTGGCCGGAGCTGCTCGGCCGCTCGCACGAGCTGCTGCCGCGATCGGTCGCGCCGACCATCGAGCGGCTCGCGCGCGAGGCCGACGACGTGCTCGGCGCATTCCTGCGCGGGCAACTGGCGATGATGCTGGTGCTGGGCGTGTTCTACAGCCTCGGCCTGTGGGTGGTCGGCATCGACCTCGCGGTGCTGATCGGCATGAGCGCCGGGGTGATCAGCTTCATTCCCTACCTCGGGGCGATCGGCGGCGTCGCGGCCGGCGTGATCGCGGCCTTCGTCCAGTACCACGACCTGATGCATGTCGCGCTGGTGCTGGGCGTGTTCTGGATCGGCCACATGCTCGAGGCCTGGGTGCTGGCGCCGAACCTGGTCGGCGACCGCATCGGCCTGCATCCGGTCGCGGTGATCTTCGCGGTGCTCTGCGGCGGTCACCTCTACGGCTTCCTCGGCATCCTGCTGGCGCTGCCGGTGGCCGCGGTCGCGATGGTGCTGCTGCGCCACGCCCACGAGCGCTACCTCGCGAGTTCGCTCTACGAGGTCAATGCGGCCGAGCCTTCGGAGGAGCAGACCGAAGAGATCCTCCAAGAGGTCACCGAGACGCTGGAACGCGGCGTGCCCCCGGGGCCGTCCGCTGGCACCGCCGCCGGGTCGCCGGCGACGGCGCCCACGCCCGCGCCCGCGCCCGCGCCCAAGCAGTGAACTCCCCGCAGCTGCCCCTCGGCCTGCGCCTTCCGGTGCATCGCGGCCTTTCGCGCTTCGAGCCGGGCGCGAGCTCCGACAACCGGCTCGCGCTCGACGCGGCCTATCGGGCAGGCGACGGCGGCTTCGCCTCTTCGTTCGGTCTGGTCGGGCCGAGTGCGGTCGGCAAGACGCACCTGCTGATGGGGATCTGCCAGGTGCCGCACCCGCGGCCGGCGCAGTTCCTGTCGTTCGCGCGGCTCGGCGCCGACGCGGCCAGCGCGCTGGTCGCCGTCGATGGCCACAGCATCGTCGCGCTCGACGACCTCGACGCGATGGCCGGCAACCGCGACGCCGAAATCGCGCTGTTCGACCTCTACAACCGGGTCAAGGCGGCCGACGGCGTGATCGTCTACGCCGCGCGCCGCCCGCCCGCGCAGCTGCCGCTGGAACTGCCCGACCTGGTCTCGCGGCTGTCGGCGCTGACGCTGTTCGCGCTCCGGCCGCTGGCCGAGGACGAACGCCGCGTGCTGCTCGGCCGGGAGGCCGGTGCGCGCGGCATCGAGCTCTCCGACGAGGTCATCGACTTCCTGTTCCGCCGTCACCCGCGCGACTTCGGCGCGATGCTGGCGACGCTGGAGGCGATCGACCGCGAGAGCCTGGCGGCGCAGCGGCGGGTGACGGTGCCGTTCGTGAAGCGCTTGATGGGACTGCCGTCGCGGTAGGGCGCGCATTGCGCGCCGTTGCCCGAACGTTTGGCGATGGCGGCAGGGCCCGCCCTACCCGCGAGCGATCGCCCTCTGGGCGATATCACGGCGCCAGAACGCGCCCTTGAAGCGCACCGCCTTCAGCGCCGCATAAGCCAGCTGCTGCGCCTTCAGCACGGTCTCGCCGAGGGCGCAGACGGTGAGCACGCGCCCACCGGCCGTCACGACCTGGCCGTCCGCGTCGAGCTTGGTGCCGGCGTGGAAGATCTTGCTGCCGGCGAGCATCGTCGCGTCGAGCCCGTCGATGACGTCACCGGCGCGCGGCTGCTCGGGGTAGCCCGCGGCCGCCATCACCACGCCGATCGCGGGGCGCGGGTCCCAGGCCACCTCGGTGCGGTCGAGCCGGCCTTCGAGTGCGGCGTCGATCAGGTCCACGAGGTCGGTCTGCAGGCGCATCATGATCGGCTGGGTCTCCGGGTCGCCGAAGCGCACGTTGAACTCCAGCACCTTGATCGAGCCGTCCGGCTGCACCATCAGGCCCGCGTACAGGAACCCGATGAATGGCCGGCCGTCCTTCGCCATCCCGGCCAGCGTCGGCTCGATCACCTCGCGGCGCACGCGGGCGTCGACCTCGGCCGTCACCACCGGCGCCGGCGAGTAGGCCCCCATGCCGCCGGTGTTCGGGCCCATGTCGGCGTCGTCGCGGCGCTTGTGGTCCTGGCTCGTCGCCAGCGGCAGATAGTGGCTGCCGTCGCACATCACGATGTAGCTGGCCTCCTCGCCGCCGAGGAATTCCTCGATCACGACCCGCTTGCCGGCACCACCGAGCGCGCCGCCGCCGAGCATGTCGCGCAGCGCCTGTTCCGCGTCGCCGAGCAGGTTCGCGACCACCACGCCCTTGCCGGCGGCGAGACCGTCGGCCTTGATCACGATCGGCGCGCCGTGCTTTCGCACGTAGGCCAGTGCCGGCTCCAGCTCGGTGAACACCGCGTAGCGCGCGGTCGGGATCCGGTGGCGCGCCATGAAGTCCTTGGCGTAGGCCTTGGAGCTCTCGAGCTCCGCCGCCGCGCGGCGTGGCCCGAAGATGCGCAGGCCGTGGTCGCGGAAGCTGTCGACCACGCCGGCCGCCAGCGCGACCTCGGGGCCGACCACGGTCAGCTCGATCTTCTCCTTCACGGCCAGCGCGCGCAGGTGCTCGACTTCGGTCGGACCGATCGGCACGTTGCGCATGCCGCGCTCGCGGGCGGTGCCGGCGTTGCCGGGCGCGACCAGCACCTCCGAGACCCGCGGCGACTGCTTCAGTTTCCAGGCCAGCGCGTGCTCGCGGCCGCCGTTGCCGATGACGAGGACTTTCATGGGGGTGAGGGTCTCGGGGTGGTGTCTGTTGCGGAGGTAGGGCCCAGGGCACAGGGCACAGGGCCCAGGGGTTGACGCAGGGGGCGAGTCCTTCGCCCGGTCATGCAGCCGGCGTCTTCGCGTGTCCGGAGGTGAGCACGTGTCGCGAGTCCGACATTGTCGCGGCCGGCGGGCGCGAACTCAATCGGGCGGATATGCTGCGCGGCCGTCCGGACTCCGTCATGCGCATCCCCGTCCTCACCTACCACGCGATGAACATCTCCGGCGCCGGCTACGCCGAGAACGACCATGTCGCGCTGGCGGAGGATCTGGCCTTGTTCGCGCGGCTCGGCGTGACCGTGCTGCCGCTGTCGCGCGTGGTCGATGCCCTGGACGACCCTTCCGTAGCCCTGCCCGAGCGAGCCGTGGCGCTGTCCTGCGACGACGGGTCCTGGTTCGACTGGTACGACCTTGTTCATCCGCTGGTCGGGCCGGTGCCGTCCTTCGCCAATCTGCTCCGGCAGGCGCGGGTGCGGCACGGCGGGACGGTGGCTGCGGCGACGATGAGCTCGTTCGTGATCGTCGCGCCGGACGCGCGCGCGGTACTCGATCGCACTTGCATGATCGGCTGCGACTGGTGGGGCGACGACTGGTGGCCCGCCGCCTGCGCGGAAGGCGTGATCACGATCGAGAACCACAGCTGGGACCACAACCACGCAACGCTCGACCACAGCGCCCAGCGCGACGGCGTCCGCGGCAACTTCAAGGTCATCGAGACCGACGCCGAGGCCGAGATCGAGTTCGGCGCAGCGCAGCGGTATCTGCACGCGCACTGCGCGCCGTACCGCGCCAGCCTGTTCGCCTATCCCTACGGCGAGAGCAACGCCTTCCTGGTCGACGACTACCTCCCGCGCGAGCACCGCCGCCTGGGACTGCGCGCCGCGTTCGGGACCGCGCCGGTGCCGGTGGAGCGGGGGGCGAAGCGCTGGGACCTGCCGCGCTACGTCTGCGGCCACCACTGGCGCTCGCCGGACGCGCTCGCGGCCCTGCTGGCCGATGCCTGCGGGGCGTAGGCGCCTGGGCGGCGGACTCGGCTCTGCCGCGGGCGCGCCGCCACGATCAGTTCCGACGTGCAGGCGCCCCGCCGGGTGGCGTCAGCACGAACACGTCGAGATTGGCCGGGTCGACCTCGAGTGACAGCGTGAGCGCGGTGGGCGAACCGCTGCCACGGTAGTAGCGATAGCCGCTGTGCTCGAACAGCGCGGGCCAGTCGCCGCCGCCGGCAGCGCCGACACGCCGGATCGTCAGCGGTGCGTAGGGGGCCGCATGATTGCCCACCGCAAGCACTTCGCCCGGCGCGAGCACGACGTCGAGCGCGATCGTCTGCGCCGAGCCCAGCCCGTAGTCGCGATGGATGTCGCGGCTCGTCAGTCGCACCGGCGACAATCCGTCGGCCGGCGCGATCGGCCGCAGCTGGCGACTGACCCCGAGGTCGTCGACATAGCGTTCCGGTGCCAGTCCGAGACGCGTCCACACCGTGCGGGTGAGGCCGACCTCGTGCAGTGCCGCGCGGTCGGTACCGGCATAGCGGAGCCCGCGATCGTCACCACAGGCCAGCGCGACCGGCTGCGCCAGCGCGCGCTCGAACGCGGCGGCGAGTTCGCCGTGCAGGTCCGCGCCGTCGCAATAGCCCGGGGCGAGAGCCTCGAGTTCGCGGACCGAGATCCGGCTGATCTCGACCTCGGTGCTGCCGGAACTCGGGAAGGCCGCGACATCCATCAGCGGATTGGCGGTCGACGGGACTCGCACCGACTCCAGCCGGCGCACGAAGAACGAGGCCGGGGTCAGCGCGAGCAGGGCGCCGGCGAGCACGACGCCCGCCAGCGCGGCCGCCGTGCGAGGTCCGGCGTTCGCCAGTTCATCCCAGCCGGTGGCGTAGAGCAGCGCGAACAGCGGCAGGGCGCTCGAGGCCATCCAGATCGGCGTTTCGGCGCGCAGGGCGACCAGGAACGCGAGATCGAGGGCGATCAGCCCCAGCAGCGCGGGCGCCACGCGCAGCGGGAGGCTCCTGCGGGCGAGCGCGGCCCGGACATAGCCGACGAGCGCGGCCAGCAGCACCAGCGCGTGCAGGACGACGGCGAGATCGGCGGCAGAGGCCCGCCAGCGGGTCATGTAGCGGTAGCCGTAGTCGACGCCGCCGCCGATGAAGCCGCCGGCGAGACGCAGGACCCGGCTCGGCGGGATGCCCTGCCAGCCGTGCTGGGCGTAGCCCTGGATGCTGCCGAGTTGCGCGCTGCGTTCGGCCGCGCCGGCGAACCAGGAGGGAGCGAGACTCGCCATCACGATCGCGACCGCCAGGGCGACGCCGGCAATCCCGCGCCCGCGCTGCGCGTGGATCAGTACCAGACCCCCGGCGATGAGGTAGGGCAGGGTGGTCGGATGCGCATGCACGCAGACCGCCGAGGCGAGGCCGTAGGCGAGTGCCGCGCGGAGATCGAAGTGCTCCCGACCACGCATCACCACCAGCGCCAGCGCGAACACGGCGGCCTCGACCACCGCGGTGTGGGTCGGGAACATCATCGGCACGAAGGACCAACCGGACAGCGCCAGCGCCGCGACCAGGAAGAAGCCGAGTCGGGCGTCGCGGAGACGCTGGCCGACGCGGAACGCCAGCGGGTACTTCAGGAAGGCCAGCAGCTGGGTCGCGAGCGCGGCGCCGACGGCCTTGCCGCCGAGCGCGATGGGAATCGCGAGCAGGTAATACCACCAGGGGCCGAGCTGGAAGATGCCGTAGATGGGAGGCCCGGCCAACGGGTATTCCTGGCCCTGGACGATGCGGGTCGCGAAATAGACGTCGCGCCAGGAATCCGGGACGCCGCAGGAACGCCACGCGGCCGCGAGATGGACGATCAGCAGCGCGACGCCGAGGAGGAAGGCGAGGCGGGTCCAGGCGGGCGAGGTCGGTTGCTGGTGTTGCGGTCCCGCGGTGTCCACGCCCACTCTGCTTCGTCGTCGATCGGCGCTGCGTATGATACGGGTCGGGCGCGTGGCGCGCCGTTCCGCGAGGTCGCGAATCGATGGATCCGAATGCCCACCTGGTCGTGCCCGAGGCGCTGCGGCCATTCCTCGTCATCACCGAGGTCGACCACGCCGACGTGCTGGTCGGCGCCCTGTTCCGCCGCAAGTTCGGCGACCCGCCGCCGGACGTCGGCCGGCATCTGGTGGCGCTGTACCGCGACGGCGACGGCGCGCTGCACCTCGCCGGCTATTCGCACATGCGGCCCTTCGGCGATGTCTATCTGTCCGGCGGCTCCTGCAGCGACGGCGCCACCATCAAGCGCATGCGACCCGACGAACGGGAGGCGCTGTATGCCGCTGGCGGGATCTGGTTCCTGGTGCTGAAGTACGCCTTCGCCCGCTTCGCCGACTGCTGCGATGCCTTCTTCGGCCACTGCGGCGACCCGCGCGCCCGCGAGGTCGCGTTCGCCGCCGGCTTCGTCGACGCCGGTCCCGAACACGTGATCGTGAACTGGCACAAGCCGCTGCATCCGGTCGTGCAGCGCGCACTGGTCGCGAAGGTCCACGCCCTGGGTCCGTTCTGAGTCCGTGTGGGAGCGTCGCAAGCCGCGATGTCCGAGGGGCGCAAGCCCCGACCGATGCGACTCGACTCCCCGGGAACTCGCGCAGCGCGAAGGCGCGCTACAGACTTCGCGACAACGTGAACAACGGCAGGTACAGCGCGAACGCCACCGCCGCGATCAGCGCCACACCCCCGCCGACCCCGATCGCGAACACCACCATCCCGCGATTGCCCGCCTGCGGCCGAGCCCACCAGCAGGCGACGACGATCACCGGCAGCAGCCAGGTCAGCGGATATCCGGCGGTCAGCAGTCGGGTGGCGAACGGCAGCTCGAATGCGAGTCCGCCGTAGATGTCGCGGAAAATCGGCACCGACAAGGTCGAAAACGCGGCGGCGGCGATCGCGCAGACCAGCCCTGCAGCGAATCGAGCCCTTCGATTGCGCTCGATCCCGATCGAGGCGGCATCGCTCGACGTCGTCTCCGGCGGACGATAGGGATCGTCCGCGGCCACCGGCTCAGCTCGCGATGTACTGCTGCAGCTGCTGGTTCTCGGCCTCGAGATCGGCGATCGCCTGCTTCAGCAGGTCGCCGATCGACAGCATGCCGACCACGGTGCCGTTGTCGACCACCGGCAGGTGGCGGAACTTGTGCTCGGTCATCAGCACCATGCAGCGCTTGATCATCTCGTTCGGGGATACCGTGGTGACCGGTGAGCTCATGATCTGCCACACCGGCGTCTCCGCCGAGGAGCGGCCGTGCAGGATCACCTTGCGGGCGTAGTCGCGCTCGGAAATGATTCCGGAGAGCTTGCCGTCCTTGATCACCAGCAGGGCGCCGACCGACTTGTCGGCCATCAACTGGATGGCCGCCAGGACCGGCTCGTCAGGATGGATGCTGTAGACCTCGTGCGGCTTGTGCGCGAGGAGCTGACTGACGGTGGCCATGGCTGCCTCCGAATCGATCCGAGGTCGGGATTCTACTCCGCGGCATCGCGGATGCGCAGCGGTCGCGGGCGCCTCGGTGCGGGATCAGCGCGGTTCGAGGTAGCCGGCACCGCCGAGTTGCCGCACTTGCTGTTCGACCCACGCGGCGTTCTGCTGCACGTAGGGCGAGGGCTGTGCCGCGGACAGCTTGCGCGGGCTGGGCAGCGTCGACGCGAGCAGCGCGCTCTCGCGGGCGGACAACGCGGCGGCCGGCTTGTGGAACAGCCGTTGCGCCGCCGCCTCGGCGCCGTAGATGCCGTCGCCGAACTCGGCGATGTTGACGTACACCTCGAGGATCCGTCGCTTCGGCCACAAGGCCTCGATCAGCACGGTGAACCAGGCTTCGACGCCCTTGCGCACGAGGTTCCGGCCCGGCCACAGGAACAGGTTCTTCGCGACCTGCTGGCTGATCGTGCTGGCTCCGCGGATCGACTTGCCGTCCTGATTGGCCTGCCAGGCCTGGCGCATCGAGTCGAAGTCGAATCCGTGGTGCTTCGGGAACTTCTGGTCCTCGGCCGCGACACAGGCGATCGGCAGGTTGGGCGAGATCTCGGACAGCGGCCGCCAGCGGTAGTCGACCCGCATTCCGGTCTGGCCTTCCGCGCGGTAGTGCAGCCGGCGTTCCAGCATGAATGCGCTGGTCGGCGGCGGGACGAAGCGCAACACCAGCACCAGCAGCACGCTCGCGGCGACCAGCAGCAGCACGGCGAACGCCCCGCGCCGGAGCCAGCGGCGCCAGCCGGGACGGGGCGCGGCGGGAGCGCGGTTGCGAATTCGCGGCATACTGCGATCCGTAGTCAAAGGACAGATTATGACCAAGGACAGCGACTGGGCGCGACGCTTCCATCTCCCGGATGCCGGAGTGCGCGGCGTGATCGTGCGGCTCTCCGACAGCTGGAGAGAGATCGCGGCGCGCGCGGACTATCCCGCGCCCGTGCGCGACGCGCTCGGCCAGTACGTGCTTGCCGCCGCCTTGTTCGCTGCCGACCTGCGCTTCGCCGGCTCGGTCTCGGTGCAATGGCGCGGCGATACGGCGCTGTCGCTGCTGTTCGCCGAATGCAGCGCGCAGGGTCGGCTGCGCGGGCTGGCGCAATGGCAGGGCGCGATCGAGTCCGCCCTGACTCCGCGGGCGCTGGGACAGGCCGGGGCGCTCGCGATCACCATCGAGCGCTCCCGCGACGAGCCCCGCTACCAGGGCCTGGTGCCGCTGGAGGGTGAGAGCTTCGAGCGCGCGTTCGAAGGCTATTTCCTGCGATCCGAGCAATTGCCGACGGCCCTTCGGATGGTGGTCGACGCGGGGCGCCTGTCGGGAATGCTGGTCCAGCAGGTCCCGAGCGAAGGCGGCCACGCGATCCGCGGCGAAACCCTGGAGTTCGAACGGGTGGCCGCCCTGTTCCGGACGCTGACGCCGCCGGAGCTGGCCGACCTGCCGGTCGAGACGCTGTTGCGGCGCCTGTTCGCAGAGGACGACGTTCAGCTGCAGCCGCCGGTCAAGCTGGCGTTCGGATGTTCCTGTTCCCGCGAACGGGTCGAGGCGATGCTGCGCTCGCTGGGGGAGGTCGAGGTGTATGCGGCCCGCACCGACAGCGGCCAGGTCGAGGTGAAATGCGAATTCTGCAACCAGCGCTACGACTTCGATGCAGCTGACATCGCCGCCCTGTTCGCACCGGCCGGCGAGGAGGCCCGTCCGCGCAGCCTGCATTGACGACCGGTCATCGGAAGCGTGATCCGCATGGCTGGTTAATCCAGGGTTAATCGACTAGGATAAGTGTCGTAGAAACCAAGTCCGGCAACCGGAACTTGCCGGACAGGCAACAGTCCAAGGCGGACGATGAACGAAGCCCAGCGACAGCGCAGGAACACCTACAGCCAGTGTTTGCTGGCGTTGGCGCT